>NZ_JBQFSR010000009.1:0-168736 GCF_056538105.1 Ruegeria sp. BH6 | reverse complement strand
CACTGGAGATGCCAATTTTCGCACCGATTTCCTGAATCGGCTTCTTGTTCGCCTCACGGGCAATTTCGATGTCGGATTTGTAGCTCATTGGATGCTGGGCTCCGTGCAAAGTAGGTTTAACGAACTCAAACCCGTCCGCATCTGCGACCGGGGAGGAATCGAATACTTTCTTTACGGTAAATAATTTTTCCCTTGGGTCAACCTTGGAAATACGAGGACATGACTAAAGGGCATTTGTTACCCAATGGGGTCACGGATCACGCGTAACGTTTGCGCACCGCGCTAAGCCCCAACAACCAATCCTCAACGATGCGTAATTCCGGGAATGCCTTTTGCGTCGGGCTTTTAAGAAGATAATACCCAGACTGTGTTCGCACCGAGACGTCCTGAATTGGTCTGACCAACGCGCCGCTTTCAAGCAGTGGGTCGACAAGATGGGCCCAACCCAATGCGACCCCCAATCCATCGACTGCAGCTTGTATAGAGAGAGGATAGGTGTTGAAGGCCACAGCGCGTTCCATCAATGAGGTCGAAATATCATTGCCGTTGAACCACGTATGCCATGTCATCCATTCCGCGTGACTACTGGTCACCTCAATCAGATCCAACTCTGGCAAAGCAGTTAAATCTGTCACCGTCGGATTACTATTGAGATACTCCGGGCTGCAGACCGGGAAAACAGTTTCCCCAAATAACAGCTGAGCATCATATCCAGGCCATTCCCCATCCCCGCGCAATATCGTCAAATCCATCGAATCTGAAAGGCACTCTGCATCACTGTCGGAAGACACCAACGAAATACGAATGCGATCATTAGATTTGTTGAATTTTCTTAGCTGTGGCATCAACCAGAGTGACGCAACCGAGTTGGTCGCAGAGATCGAGACTGTGTTGGCCTGATGTTTAGCCAGCATGTCACGGCTAACATCCCGCATCAGGTCCAGCGACTTTTCCACAGTTGCCAACAAAATCGCACCTTGTTGCGTCAGAGAGACCGAGCGATGACCTCTGACAAACAGCGGAACATCATAATGCTGCTCCAGCAGTCGCACCTTGCGGCTGATTGCCGTTTCAGAAATGTTGAGCACCTTGCTGGCCTGCGCAAAACTCTGCGCCTTCGCAGCCGCTTCAAATGCCAAAAGGTAATCGAGCGGTGGAAGGACCTTCCCGGTAATTGGCGCTTTCTTTGGCATCTGAAGGCGGTTTCCCAATCTGAAGATGATCGCAATCAAAAACATTTGCCCGTTTCGACTGGAAACCGATCAGGCAACTGACTGTTAAAATAGTAAAAAGTCAGATTTGCCTCAAGAATTTATAGGCAATGCCTCTCAAATTTCTGTTCTGCGTCTCGTGAAAACTTAGGCAGAATGAGAAAATTCGGGGCCGGAAGAGTCCGCAGATAAGAAATGTACGTCACTCAGGGAGCAAACATGAAACTCACAAACCTATTTTCTGCTGCAACCTTGGCAGCGGTAGCGGGCACCGGAGCGTTCGCCGAAGACAGCAGCGATCCGATCGTCATTCCAATTCACAACTGGTCCAGTCAGATCGTGATGTCTTACGTTACAGGTCAACTACTCGAAGAGATCGGTGACAACGTCGAATACGTCACAACAGACAGTCAGGCGGTCTACGAGTCGGTACGCTTGGGCGATGTCACACTTGAGATGGAAGTCTGGGAAGGTGCATTTGGCGCATCCTTCCGCGCCGCGCTGGAAAAGGGTGGTCTGCATGATGCAGGCGATCATGATGCAGTCACGCGCGAGGATTGGTGGTATCCGATGTGGACTAAGGAATCCTGCCCCGGCCTGCCTGATTGGCAAGCTTTAAACGACTGCGCGCATCTTTTCGCAACAGCGGAAACCGGGGACAAAGGCCGGTATCTGGATGGACCCGTCGACTGGTTGAAGCACGGTAAGGAACGTGCCGAAGCGCTTGATTTGAATTTCACGGTTATCAATGCGGGTTCGGCTGCAGCCCTTTGGGCCGAGATCGGAGCGGCAGAGGCGGATAAGAAACCTGTTCTGGTCTTCAACTGGACACCCAACTTCGCCGAAGCTGTCTGGCCCGGTGAGTTTGTTGAATTTCCGGCCTGGGAAGATGGTTGCGACAAAGATCCATCCAAAGGTCCGAATCCCGATGCGTTGTATGATTGCGGAAACCCAGCCAGCGGTTACCTGAAAAAAGCCGCATGGGATGGCATGAAAGATAAGTGGCCGGCTGCCTACTGCGTATTGACTGAAATTTCGTTCACCAACCCGCAAATCGCGGAAATGGCCAAGCTGGTCGATACAGACGAGCTGGAACCGGAAGAGGCAGCAGCCGAATGGCTGGACGCTAACCGCGCTGTTGTTGACCCCTGGATCAGCGCCTGCAGTTGATAAACCGGTCATTCGCGACGAAACTGGCGCGGCCTTGCTGATCTCGGTTAAGCGAGGCCGCGCCTAACAAGAAAGAAGGCAGCCATGTCCGCCACAGCGCCCGTCATCTCAGCCAAAAACGTCTGGAAACTGTTTGGAGCCTCTCCTGAGACCTATCTGAAATCTATGCCCGCGGGTCGCAGTTTCGACGAGATACGTGCGGACGGTTACATCGCTGGGGTCAAAGACGTCTCAATTGAAGTTGGCCGGGGTGAAATGCTGGTCATCATGGGGCTGTCCGGATCAGGCAAGTCTACTCTGGTACGGTGCTTTTCACGTCTTCATGACATTACCGGCGGCACGATTGAGGTTGACGGTCAGAACATCATGAGCCTGAGCGAGCGCGACCTGATTGAGTTGCGACGCAACAAGATGGGCATGGTGTTCCAGTCCTTCGGTCTGCTGCCGCATCGTACGGTTCTGGATAACGTGGCCTTCCCGCTGGAAATGCGCGGTCAGGATCGCCATGACCGACGCGAACGCGCATTGGAAGTAATCAAGCTGGTCGGCCTTGAGGGTCGTGAAGAATATTTCCCGCGCGAACTCAGCGGCGGGCAACAGCAACGCGTCGGCATCGCCCGGTCCCTGGCGATTGAGCCGGATATTTGGTTCCTGGATGAACCGTTCTCCGCCCTTGACCCTTTGATCCGACGTGAAATGCAGGATGAATTCCTACGGCTTCAAGAGATGCTGGGTAAAACCATCGTCTTTATTACTCATGATTTTGACGAAGCGCTGCGTTTGGCAGATCGGATCGCGATCATGCGCAATGGCGCGGTTGAACAGTGTGACACACCCGATCAAATCGTCATGAATCCTGCCACTGAATATGTGGCGAAATTTACCGAGGACATCGACAAAGCCCGCGTGGTGCATGCGAAAGGGCTGGCGAAACCGGTCAACGGGCACGCCTTGGAAGGAGCTCCGATCAATGGTGGCGCAACGATCCACGAACTTGCGCGAGTTCTGGTCAATGACAACCGCATCCTTTTGCCGGTTGCAGATGACAAAGGCGTTATCACCGGTGTCCTGGAACGCGACACCGCTCTGAATGTTCTGCTCGGAGCCGAATAATGGCGACGCTGTCCACTGATCTGACGGAGACATCGGACAAGCCGTGGGGACGTACACGGGTACTTACCGCGCTGCTTGTAGTGGCGTTTGCACTGATCCTTGCCAAAGCCGCTGGTATTCTGCCTGAATGGCTGAACCGCATCCCCGAAGCGGCGATCCCGCCCACCGCACAAGTTCTGGATGCGATCTTCAACTTCATCCAGAATGACCTGGGCCTGATATACGTCACCCGCTTCATCGCGGAAGGTCCGCTTGAATTCCTGCTGGATACATCGGCCAACCTTTTGGAAGGCAAGCGTCGCTGGCCCTATCTGGGACCGATCCCATGGTCTGCGATTGCCGCCGTTGCCGCGGTTGTGGGTTATGCTGTCGGTGGATGGAAGTTGGCCGCTTTGGGCGCGGGCACCTTTATCTGGACCGCAGCAATCGGCCAGTGGAAGATCGCCATGCAAACAATGTCGGTGATCGTGGTTGCAGCACCCCTGGCGTTCTTGCTGGGGCTGGCTTTGGGTATTGCCGCATGGAAATACGGTTGGTTCGAGCGGGTCCTGAAGCCCATCCTGTCCATATTGCAAACCCTGCCCTTCTTTACCTACCTGCTGCCTGCGGTGATTTTCTTCAAGGTGGGTCCAACCGCCGGGGCCGTCGCAACGATTACATTCGCGATCCCGCCGATGATCCTGATGACAACGCTGGGGCTCAAGAAGGTTAGCCCCGAAGTGATCGAAGCGGGTCAGATGTCCGGCTGTACTCGCTGGCAGATGCTGCGCCATGTATACATTCCGGCAGCGCGCACCGAAATTCTGGTTGGCGTCAATCAGGTGATCATGCTGTGTCTGGCAATGGTCGTTCTGACCGCCTTTATCGGAATGCCGGGTCTTGGCGCCAAACTGTTGGCGATGATGGGAAGTTTCAAGCTCGGACGATCCTTCGAGATTGGCATCACTATCGTCCTTTTGGCCGTGACTTTGGACCGGATTTCCAAGGCCTGGGTGGTCAAGCAACCAGTTCACTTTGAACGCAACACGCCCTGGTGGAAGCGGCATCAAATCTCGCTGGTCGCACTGGGTCTGTTCATCGGGTTTATCCTGCTGTCGCAGCTGTTCCCGATCCTGGCTGAAGTTGGCCGCAAACAGCACCTGAGCCAAGGCAAGGAAATTGACGTGGTGATCAAGTCGTTCCTGGCGATCGACGCCATCAAGGGAACAACTGAATGGTTGCGCTGGTTCCTGAACGTCAAGGTTCTGATCCCGTTCCGGGACACGCTGCTGGCGATCCCGACCCCCGCCTTCATCCTAATAGTCGTTGCCTTTGCCTATTGGGTCGGCGGACGCCGCCCAGGTATCTATGCGGCAGTGTTTTTTACCATCGTCGCATTCTCGGGTTGGTGGGACCGGTCAGTGATCACTCTGTATACAGTTATCTCGGCTGTTGCGCTGGCCACACTGATCGGAATACCGCTGGGCGTAATCGCTGCCCGGTCCGAACGCTGGTCGAAAAGCATCCTTCTGGCCTGCGACACCGCGCAGACCTTCCCCAGCTTTATCTATCTGATCCCTGCAATCATGTTGTTCGGTGTCAATGACGTGGCGGTTGTTTTCTCGATCCTGATCTTCGCCGCCGTACCGCTGATCCGGTACACTATTATTGGCCTCAGCAGCGTCCCGCCGGAAATGACCGAAGCCGCCGACATGTCCGGCTCAACCCGTCGCCAAAAGCTGATGTCGGTACAGTTCCCACTGGCTCTGCCAACTATGGCGGTCGGGTTCAATCAGGCCATCATGTTCGCCTTTTTCATGGTCATCATCGCAGCCTTTATCGGCACGCAGGACCTTGGGCAAGAACTTCAGCGAACGCTGGCCGGAACCGAGTTGGGCAAAAACTTTGTCCTCGGCCTGAACGTGTCGCTGATGGCGCTGACCTTTGACACGGCGATCAGCAGCTGGGCGGAACAGCGTAAAAAGCGACTGGGGCTCGATTAAGATGGCACAACAGCAAAACATGCGTACTGTCGCCCGGTTCGACGATACCGGCTTTGTTAGAATGCACATGGACGGTCTGCTCGACGAACAGGTCTGGTGGAAGAATGTCAGCTTTGACGAAGTCACCGGGCAAGGGAGTTATCTGATGAAGATGGCCCCGGGAACGCGCTCGAATCCGCATATTCATCACGGTGCGGAAGAGTTCTTTGTCCTCGAAGGCAATCTGACTGATGACGACGGTTTCAGCTATCGCAGCGGTGACTTCGTCAGTTTGGCCGCCGGTTCCAGCCATTTTTCGCGCACCGAGGCGGGATGCCTTTTGGTGGTCACGCACCGCGGTGCAACCGAGTCCATTCAGGAAGGTGCATTATGAATGTGAAACCGGTTTTCGAAGTGCCTTACGAACGTAGCGGGGTTCTGGCCCCCGGTCTTCCGATTCTACCGCATGGAACGGAACGTCATCCCGTCCCTGGCGCAGGGTCGCGGGCGGTTTCGGTGTCCAAAGGCGACACGATCACATTGCTGGATCGCGATGGGATGCAACCCGCCGAGATGGTGTTCTTTGCCCCCGATCGAAGCTCGGACGCTGCCATGCTTGGCGCGCAGGGGCACGGTCGACCAGAGGGGCTGATTGCGACTCTGGCGAATGGCTCGGCTTCGGGCAAGAAAGTGCTACGCGCGTTAGATGTTGCAGGTTTCGATATCGGACGCGGGGATGCTATCAGGGCTTTCTCAGATGGATCACGGCCCGGCGACATGGCGCATTTCGTCGCGGAATGCGACGGGCTTCTGATCGTCTCCGCTCCCGGCGAAGCGATGCGGCCCGAAGACAACAACCCGCCAACCGACATTATCCTGTACATTCAGCGTGCCGCTCCTGGTTTGGAAAAACCCGACGTGGGCCCGCCCGATCCTCTGGCCGACCCACTCAAGGATATCAACATTCAGCCTGGCAATGCCAAATCTTATGAGGTCAAAGCCGGAGAGTTCATTCAGATCGTGGATGTCAGGGGCCGCGAATGTTCAGACTTTCAGGCGTTCAGTCGACGTGCACTGGATCAGGGGATCGAACGCGAGATTGATCCCACCACGACACGCAGCCTGATGGGCAGTTTGTATCCGCAACCAGGCATATTCTCAAAGTACTGGTCGGTGGATCAAGAACCCCTGGTCGAGATCGTGCAGGATACGTGCGGCCGCCACGACACGTTCGGGCTGGCCTGCACAGCTCGGTATTATGAAGACTTGGGCTATCCCGGCCATGTCAATTGCTCGGAAAATATCAACAAAGATCTGGACCAGTATGGCATCCGGCCCCGCGCAGGCTGGCCTGCGATCAACTTCTTTTTCAACACGATGCTGGACGATGACAATGCCATCGGCATGGATGATCCGTGGTCGCGACCCGGAGATTTCGTGCTGCTGCGCGCGCTGACAGATCTTGTCTGCGTCAGTACCGGCTGCCCCTGCGACATTGACCCGGCCAATGGCTGGAATCCAACCGACATTCAGGTGCGAACTTACAGAGCGACCGAAGATTTCAAACGGTCCTACGGCTACAGAAAATCTGCGGAGGCGGATGTGGAAGAAACCAAGAAAACAGCATTTCACGACTGCTTTGCACGTCATACCCGTGATTTTGTCGAATACAACGGGTATTGGCTGCCCAATACGATGACCAATCATGGCGCGATCGCAGAATATTGGGCCTGTCGGGACAAAGTCGCCGTAATGGATCTGAGCCCACTGCGCAAATACGAGGTTGTTGGCCCGGATGCCGAAGAGCTGATGCAGCTTTGCGTGACCCGCAACATGAAGAAGCTGAGCGTTGGTCAAGTTGTCTATACGGCAATGTGCTATGAACATGGCGGCATGATCGACGATGGCACTGTCTATCGGCTGGGAGAGACCAACTTCCGATGGATCGGCGGCAACGACACCAGCGGATTGTGGCTGCAGGAACAGGCGCGCAAGCGCAATATGAATGTCTGGGTGCGAAACTCTACAGATCAGTTGCACAATATCGCGGTACAGGGGCGGCACAGCCGCGACATCCTCTCGCAGATATTCTGGACGCCACCCCAGCAGCCAACAATTGAAGAATTGCCTTGGTTCCGGCTTACCGTAGCCCGGGTCGGGGATGTGCGCGGAACCTCGGTCGTGATTTCCCGAACCGGATATTCCGGCGAGTTGGGATATGAAATATTCTGCCACCCCAATGATGCTGTCGAGATTTTCGACCGTGTATGGGAAGTTGGTCAGGATTATGGAATTGCCCCGCTTGGTCTTGCCGCCCTCGACATGTTGCGGATCGAAGGCGGCTTGATCTTTGCCGGGTCCGAATTTGACGACCAGACCGATCCGTTCGAGGCCGGGGTCGGTTTTACCGTCCCATTGAAGTCTAAGACCGATGATTTCATCGGGCGCAGCGCAATTGAGGAACGCAAGGCTCACCCTCACCGCAAGCTGGTCGGGTTTGATATAGAAGGTGGAACAGTGCCTTCTCCGGGCGATTGTGTACGTATCGGAAAAGCGCAGGTCGGCGAAATCACCAGCGCGATGAAGTCACCCATCTTAGGCAAGGTCATCGCCCTTGGGCGTGTTGCATCAACCCATGCGCTGGAGGGGCACGACATTGAGATCGGTCAACTGGATGGGCAGCAAAAGCGCCTTAAGGCAAAAATTGTTCCGTTCCCGCATTTTGATCCAACTAAAGAACGCGTGAAAGGTGTTTACCCCAGTAAAAATGTCCCGGATGCGGCCGAATGAAAACTTGACTGCCAAACAAACGGCCAAAGTTGTGGCCGTTTGTTTTCTGGAGCTTGTCATCGCAACTTCACCAACAACTGGCTTCGCGGACAAATGTGACCGGGTTTCCGCGCTTGATAACTACAATACCACGGGCGTCTCACCGAATGGAGCGATGTGCAAAACGTTTGTCGGCCTAGACAATGTCCAAGGCGTTTCATGCCGATGGGAGTTTCCATTCCGGGACTCTGAAGCCATTCGCGCGTTTAACGACCTCTGGACTGAAGTAACACATTGCAAAGAGGGAACTTGGACGCAATACGACGGATCAGTCAACCACCCTGATAGTTACGTGCTGAGGGAACTTTTCACTTCAGAAGGCTTTTTTCGCGTTGCCCAAAAAGATAAGGGCCAAATCAATCGTACATTGGTGTTTTTGAGTCTCGAACATCACAATTGATGCAGTCGGTGTACATCGCCCACCAGCCCCGGAAACCATCATCCCAATGGGTCAGAGGCCAACAATGCACTAACAATCAAACTGGACCAGTCAGATGAGGCTGCTCAGAAATCCACGCATTGTGCCACTCATTCTCTCAGCCGTCGCCGCTTAAGACTTGGTTGGGATAACCACCCGACCACTTAATCCTCCTAACGCGGCAGATTTTCCCAGGTCGAAGTGCGCACCGTATGCATTGAGAAGATCAACCGCGATTGCCAGCCCCAGCCCGCTGCCTCTTACCGAAGTGTCAAGCCGTCCACCAGAGCGTAGCGCTTCGCGTATTGCGTCCTCTGGGATACCTGGGCCGTCATCTTCGATACAGATTTCGACACAGTCTTCGTGACGTTTTGCGGTCAGTTTTACTTTGCCACGACACCATTTGACTGCGTTATCCAGTAAGTTCCCCAGAACCTCTTCGATATCCTGCGTATCCATGCGCACCCAAAGCTCAGGATCGCTTTTGACTTCCAGTATTTTATCCTCTCTTTCAGCGATCGTAGTAAACAACCGTGCGAGACGTTCGACTGAGTGTGAAACATCCGTACGCGAATGGGTCAACTCAGCCGTGTTTAGAGCCCGGATTCGCGCGAGTGACCGACCGAGTTGAGAGTCGATCCGATCTAAAGCTTCGTCAGCGATACCTGTGTCGACACCGGCCTGTGACATAGCCTGTAGTTCATTTCTCAGAATAGTGGCTGGCGTTTTCAGAGCATGTGCCAGATCAGCGGCTTGCCTGCGTGAGCCGGATACAATGTCCCGATTGCGATGCAAAAGCTGATTCAGATCATCGACCAAAGGGGCCACTTCGTCCGGGTAATCCGTGGGTGTCAGATTGTCATCCGTGTCCCAACGATGGGCGACATCCGCACGCAATTTACGAAGAGGACCCAGGATAGCGGACATCAGCATCAATGAACTTGCAACTCCAATCAAGCCAACCAACCCAAACACCGGTAGAAGACTGCGCTGTGCCGCCCGTCTTTCATTGACCAACTGCGCCTGGCTTTCCGCGACACTAATTCCCCAGACAGTTCCATCTTCGAAAGAAATTTTTTGGTATGCGCTGCGCAACGCTTCCCCCTCGGGGCCGTAAGTGTTCCAAAGGGTTGCATCTTCAGAGATGTCAGGTGGTTCAGCGATTGTTTCGTCAAACAAAGACGCCGACGTGTAAACCTCGCCGTTGCCGGTGGTAACTTGCCAGTATCTGCCGGAATATGGAGCGCTGTATGCCGGATCAAACATGAGATCACGCAGGGCATCCGGGTCTTGTGTCGTAACGCTCAACCCAACGACAAGCTGGGTGTGGCGATCTCGAAGCGTAGCGTCGAACCTGTTTGAAATTCGGGCATCGATAAACGAAAAAACAGCCAGTGTGCCCACGCCAACGGACAATGCCCCAGATGCAATCCCTCCAAGCAGTGCCCGTTGACGCAGCGACAACATCAAACTGAATCGATCATATATCCGCGACCCCGGACCGTTGTTATCAGGTCAGGTCCCAATTTGTTGCGCAGCCGGTTTATGAAAACCGCAATGGTATTCGAATCTCGGTCACCGTTATATTCGTAGATATGTTCCGAAAGTTCGGATCTGGGGATCAGGCGACCGGCGTTGTGGGCCAGGTAAGTAAGAACAGCAATCTCCTGGGCTGTTAAGTCGATCGGAACGCCATCAACAGTCACCCGCCCATTGCGTGTATCAAGAACGACATTGCCCATCTCGATAACAGGATTCAGCTGCCCACTCTGACGGCGCAATATGGCTCGGACACGCGCGGCCAGCTCGGGCAAATGGAATGGTTTGGTCATGTAATCATCTGCACCGGCATCCAATCCGTCGACCCGTTCGCTCCAACCATCGCGTGCCGTCAGGATCAAAACCGGAGTTTTTATACCCGCGCTGCGCCAGTCGCGCAAAACCGAGATGCCATCTCGTTCCGGAAGCCCGAGATCGAGGATGATCATGTCATATGGTTCGGTAGTTCCCAGATGCTGGGCATCAACTCCGTTGTGGACAATATCGACCACGCGGCCTTCAGCATTCAGCAGCTTTTTGATCTGTTCGCAAAGGTGCGGTTCGTCTTCTGCGAGTAATACTCTCATACTTTTATCTATAGGCCTGCGACCGAAATTTTAACCACTATTTTTTGCCACCACCATTACCGTTGCCACCGGAGTTGCCGTTACCGTTGCCACCGGAGTTGCCGTTACCGTTGCCGCCGGAGTTGCCGTTACCGTTACCGCCGGAGTTGCCGTTACCGTTGCCACCGGAGTTACCGTTACCGTTGCCACCGGAGTTGCCGTTACCGTTGCCGCCAGAGTTGCCGTTGCCGTTGCCACCGGAGTTGCCATTACCGTTGCCACCGGAATTGCCGTTACCGTTGCCGCCACTATTGTTGCTCTGATTGCCCTTACTGCTGGTCTGGCTTTGTGAGTTGGATTTGGCAGAATTGCCTGATGTGGACTTGGCTGCATTTGAAATCTGGCGTCCGATATTAGAACGATTGGGCACAACGACACCGGTTTGAGCATTCACAATAACACTTATGATCTTCCCATTGGGTTTCTTTACGAGGATCCGATAGTAGACCTTGTCAGTCTGGAACGCGCGCGCATCGACCGGCGTTCCACCAAAGACTTTTTCAACACCTTTTAGAACCCTCTTTAACCTGATGGTGCTGCCCGTCGTTGTCACTTTGCGCAATTCGGATTGCTTTAGTTCGCGCACAGCAGCATGCCCTTCCCCAACCTGGAGAAAGGCGAACAGACAAGCGATGATAAAAAGCTTTCTCATCCTCAGTACTCAATATCGCGTAATCACGCCTCAATTCTACAGATTTTAAGATGAACTGGCGATGAACAGTCGGTTCGTCGCAGGTTCAACGATAATAGGCTTAAATTTGTCAGTTAGTTCCCGATTCCGACACGCGCACTCGTGCTGTCATGTTTCTACGCATTGCATCGTGTGTGGAAATTCGCATTCAACAAACGAGGACCGTCATGAAGATCAATACGACCGGCCTAATGAAAGCCTCTGCAATCGCAATCGCCTTGCTGGGATCCACGGCAATTGTTGGCGCATTCACGTTCCCTGATGCCGCCTATGCCAAGCAAGGCAAAGGAAACGGCGGTGGCAACGGTAATGGTGGTGGCAACGGTAATGGTGGCGGCAATGGAAATGGGGGCGACAAGGGCAACAGCGGTGGTAAAGGCCATGGCAACAGTGCGAGTAGCGGCAAAGATAAAAACAAGGGTAACGGGTCAGCCGCATCCACGAACGGAGCAAGCAAAGCGGCCGGAAAATCTGGTCACAAGTCAAAAGGCTCCG
This sequence comes from Ruegeria sp. BH6, assembly GCF_056538105.1. Classification (NCBI taxonomy): domain Bacteria; kingdom Pseudomonadati; phylum Pseudomonadota; class Alphaproteobacteria; order Rhodobacterales; family Roseobacteraceae; genus Ruegeria; species Ruegeria sp. BH6. Next base: position 156,683 of record NZ_JBQFSR010000009.1, on the reverse strand, counting down.
CAGGGGTCAATTCGAGGTCTTCTAAGAAAGGTCAATTCTCTTTGAAAGGCTTTTTTGGCGGTAATAAAAAGCAAACTGCCAAAAAAACGCAAAGGAAGGGAATTGGTGGCCTGTTCAAAGGTAGCAAGCCAGTAACCACCGCAAAACAAACAAAGACTACTTCGGTCAAGCGGTCCTTGCGCCCGCCAAGCAGAAAAGCAACGATTCTGGAAGATAGTACGCTTGCACTTGAACCTCGCAATCTCGGCAAGCTAAACGGCGCCATTAACTCCAGCCCCAAAGCAAAGCTCGCGCATATTGCAAACGGTCAGTATAAGAAAGGTACCGGACCGGTCAGCCTTGCAGCGGGCCTTGCCGTTGCGGACACCGAATTCAATCACATCATGGGTGAAGACAACACGTTAAGCCCCAAAGACGTGAAAGAAATCAACGCAGCGCTAGATTACTTGGACGAAGCCCCTCTGTCATTGGAGGAAGCTGAGGATATCCTCGCCAATGAGGAAGCCAACCCTGGGACAACTGACCCTGAAGCTTTGGAAGACGCGCAAGCCGTTAAAGATGCGCACGACTTAACCACGGATGAAGATGGTAATCCGATTGATCGACCTACGGAAGATCAGTTGGCGGCCGCAGAAGCCGTGCATCAGGCAGAAGACAACCTTTTGGATCACCACAAGGGCGGGTTTTCAGAAGATGACGCCATCGCAACGCAACAGCAGGACAATGTTCTCGACGCTGTACGAGCCTCTAATCCTGACGAGGAAGCCGTCAAAACCGCGCTTGGCAGTTCGTATGACGAAGACAAGTATGATGACGACGATCACGATGAGGATGAAGCCAATACAGATCCGGTCGATGACGGTCAGACGCCTGAGGGAGAACAAGTGGAAGAACTTGTTAGCAACGGCTAAGTATTCTGCCAACGAGACTCCGGGCGACGCTTTTGCCTTGCATTCGTCTAACATGAACCAGAAAAAGTACCTTAATTCTGAACCTTAGCTTAAGACAGCAAAAAAGCCCGCTCGGATTGGAGCGGGCTTTTGCATTTGTGTTTTCCCGGGTAGGACGTTTCCCGCGAAAACTGCGGACGTCAAGATGTAGGGTCAGACGTCCTTCTTGCTCTTTCAAGCTGCTCATTCCTTGCGATAGCTTTCAGAGCAATTTCGACAGGCGGGAAACGCCCGCTTCTGGATTTCGTGCTGTTAGACAAGTGTTTGCGCGCGGTAGAACGTGGTGGTTCCAAGTGTACAGGAACCTGATCCATAGCGCTTTCAGTGGCAGACTTAATCATGCAGTTCCCCTTCCAGGGAGCCAAGTACCCATAACTGTCTCGGCTCGGTGGAAGGAGTATGCGCGATGCCTGTTGAACACCACGAGAACACATTGTTCACCTTTGGTTAAAGTTGTCGCCGGAGCGTAAACAATGTTTTGAATTGCTCTTCGCCGCTTGTAACCAAACTTTAAATTTGGATTGCTCTAAATTTTATTCGAAAAACATCAACCATGCTTGGCTTTGTGCCATAGCTTAGCCGTCGATCAGTCCAAAGGGTGTCTTGCTCGGTTTTATGGCTAAAGAGCACGTTGCAGAACTGGCATTCCATCGCTGTCAACCGAAGTTAGCTGTTTCAGCGTCTCTGGACCTGCGGCCAGCTTGAATTTTTCGATTTAACAAGTGCAACAGTTCGACTTGATTAGAGGCACCCGTCTTCGAAAATACCGAACTTAGGTGCGAACGAACAGTCGTTGGGCAGACAGTCAGGGCTTCTGAAACCTTTTTAACTGTCATTCCTTCCTTCAGCATAGCGCAAACCCGAAACTCGCACCGGCTGAGCCCTGCTGGATTTTGAGGGCCCAGGATTGGAACATGCTCGGTATCCGAAACTTCTTTCAGATTATGATTTCGACCCTTCTCCAAATACGAGGAGATTGAACCAGGCGTTCGCTTGCACCAACCTGACGCCAGTGTCGGCGCCAACATGGCTAGTAGGTCCAGCTCATATTGGGCAGGTTCATGCCTGAAATGCAGCTCGATGTGATCCACATGCCCGCCGGTTGTATCAAGCGGAACCACGATCACCTCGCCCAACGCCTTTAAATTGCCCTCAAATTGACGAAGTGTTGCTGTGTTGCCCGCAACCAACGCGTCTGACAACGTCCAAATTGAGCCCACCCGTGCCGTCAGAAAACTTTCACCCAGAACCCGTTCCACCAGAGTTTGAGGTTGAGAGGGCCAAACCTTTCCTTCCTCGCTGCAACACCGGGCAATATATTTTACTTTTCGTTCCACCTTAAGTGTACGTGCAATTAATGCGGCATCCGCATTAACCAACTTTATTAGCTTATATAAAACCTGTGGAATGGAGTTTTTGCCCGTTAAAGCATGCGTCCATTCCATAACAAAGTTGAAACTATTTTGCGCCTGGGCGCTCTTGGAGAAACTGATACTCATTACCCTACTAACCAATACAACAAACGTTGCGAGGCAGAACTTTCTGCCGCGGCCCCACCGCAATTACAAACTTGTTCGGGGTTCATGGGCCCAGCAACTGATTTTAAGACCATGCCTATGGGGCAAAAAAAGAGAGAGCAGCTTCCAATATTTGCATAACTATCTGTAATTATAACGTAAAACCTAGATACCGAAAAATAATTTCCCGACACTTGGATGCCTCAAAGAAAAGATTTAGCGACGAGTATTATTGAGCTTTCCAGCCACAGTTGCACTTCGAATCGCCGCATTGTTTCCAGACTGACTGATTCGATTGAAGATTAAAGCCTTGTTAATGCAGTATTTATTTTAATCTCCCTTAAGAAGCTTCAATGGTAATTGAATAACCTATTACGTGTATTTTTCCTATTTTTTGCGGAAGGCGGAAGTTTTTATCACCGCTACCGTTATTTCAGAGCCAATGCGAAATGCCTGGCTTGCGCTGCGACAAACGTAGCGTGGATTTCAATTTAACCTTTCGGGGGAAACATGACCAAATTTATGAAGAAGTTTGTCAAAGAAGAAAGCGGCGCGGCAATTGTTGAATATGGCCTTGCCCTTTTGGTTGTCGCGTCAATTGCGGTTGGTGCGTTCTCGTATCTTGGAACCACCACTAACACGAACGTAACGGGTGCTTGCGCAGCTCTGGGTAGCGCAACCTGCTGAACCATTGGTTCCTTGCGATTTGCAAACCACAACAACATTCTGCGCCGTCCCATCCGTGTAGCGGCGCAGAATACACCGCCGGGATTTTCGAAACCTAATCACTGACATTTCGAAATTTTTGAGCGTAACTTTTGGAGACAGAGATGCGTATCAGACCAGTTATTACCACATTATTCGGAATTGCGATTGCTTCAGGCTCTGTGTTCCTGGCGAAGGATTACATCCAATTTAACACGACTGCACCCAGTGCTACGACGAACGCCGATCTCGTTGAGATCTACGTTGCGCGCTCAGAAATCGCATTTGGTCAAACAATAGAAAGTCATCACGTCACAACTCATCTCTGGCCACGCGAAGCGCTACCTGCCGGGGTTTTCACCGAGTTAGGCGTACTTGTTCCGGATAATCGCCAACAGATGCGTCGCGCTAAGGGGCGGTTCTATCCCGGTGAAGTCATGCTTCTTTCGAAAGTTTCGAATTTTGGCGAAAAGGTCACGCTGGTCCAAAAGCTGGGGGAAAACACACGCGCCATGGCAATCGAAGTCGATGCCGTTACCGCGGTCGGCGGATTTGTCACTCCGGGTGATTGGGTAGACATCGTTTTGACACAAGGTGCGAAAATGGATTTGCGCGCCGTTACTATTTTGCAGAATATCCGTGTGATTGGCGTCGATCAGCAATCCGAAGAACTGAGTGATCAGCCCGAAATTGCCCGTACAATCACAGTAGAAGTGACCCCTCAGCAAGGTCAGCGCCTGGCTTTGGCCCAAAAGGCCGGCACCCTGAGCCTTACCCTTAGAACGCTGGACGGTGTCGAGGATGAGCCAATGGAAATGGTTCGCCTGCGCGATCTTCTGCAAGAAGAAGGCCCGGTTGAAAAAGTCGATGCACAACCGACAGTTAGATTGAATCGCGGCACGGAATCCGAAGTTGTCGTGATCCAGAGGAACTCCCGCGGAGCCGACGAAGCGACAGAAACGGAGACGGGCCCCCAGACGGAATCCAGCAATCAGACGGATGCCCCGTCTACCCCGACAACTGTCAACCCAGAGGTCAAGCCAAAAGCCCGCTCGATCGAAGTTAGCCAGAACTCTGCACAGTAAGTCTGCGCCATGCATTTGAAAGCCAACATATCATTCTTTGCCAGGGACGAACGCGGCACGGTCGCCATCCTTTGGGGCACAGCATTTGTCGCATTTCTCGGGTTCTTTGCGATCACGCTGGATGTAGGCCGAATGAACTCGACCCATGCAGAGCTTCAGTCCTTCGCGGACCACGTAGCCCTGGCAGCCGCTGGTGAGTTGGACGGACAACCCGACGCCATCACCCGCGCAACCAATGCAGCGGCCAACTTGATCAGTGACAGCCAGACGTTTGCCAATGGGTCCGCCACGCTTTCGGGTTCATCGGATTATACGCTTTCGTTTCATTCCGCCCTGCCGGTTTCGGACCTCACGCCGTTGGGCGCGGATGTCACGACCAACCCAAGAGAAGCCAAGTTTGCTCAGGTCGTGCTAACGCCCAAATCCCTTAGCATGAACCTTGCTTCGGCTTTGGACCGGATGCTTGGCGGAAGCGGCATATCGGCCAGCGTTTCGGCCGAGGCTGTCGCTGGTTACTCCAAAGCAGCCTGCGATATCTCACCTTTGATGTTCTGTCTACCGCCTAACTGGGAAAATACCCTAACCGTCGGCGACCAAATCCTGCTGCGCAGCGGTGGCAATGGAACTGCCTGGGGGCCGGGTAATTTTGGTTTTATCGACCTAGCGACATTTGAAGATACCTCTGGTGTATGTGCGGATGAAGGCGGGAACAAACTAGCCTGCTTAATCGCGGCACAAAGCCAGATCACGCAATGCGTGCTGACCAATGGTCTGGATACGGAACCGGGCCAGAAGGTCGGTATCACCAATGCGGCGTTCAATGTCCGCTTTGATATCTACCGCTCTGTCCTCAACGGTGAAAAGAACAATCCAGACTTTGCGCCGGCCCCGAACGTGATCAAGGGCATCCAGAAGAAGGGTGGCGGTGCTTGCATTCAGGGTAATGAAGAGGCCTCGCCTAATACAACGGCCCTTGGCCGCGACACTTGCATGGCTGCGGGTACCTGTGGCGGCAACAACCGGTTTGGAGACGGGGTCTGGGATCGCGAAGGATACATCAATGAAAATTACGACCTTGCAGACGGTATTCCGAACAACGGGGTTGGCAACATTGACCACCTGCCTACACTAACGGGATCGGATACTGTCTTTGCCAATACGCGGTACGGAATGTACCTGAGAGAGATCGCGTACGGAAACTCCCTTTCCAATCCCAACGCGCCAGATATTCTGGATCCGGGTCTTTCCGAAACCGGGCGTCCGATGTGTTCGAACCAAATGTCGACTGACCCGGCGCGTCGTGTCGTGACCGCGGCAGGCATTGATTGTGCTCAAAATCCAGTCAGCGGCTCGACCACGGGCGTTCCGGTCACAAAGTTTGTTGCTGTCTTCCTGACTGAACCAGTCGGGGATGATGGCGGCTCGCCACCAAGCTTTGACATCCATGGCGAAGTTGTCGGCTTCCCTGACGTTTCAGGTGTCGGCAGCGGCGGCAATGGGTTCGGCGGTATCTTTCGCGACCTCGTGCAACTGTATCGGTGATGGGGCGCAGGATCATGAAAACTCGCTTCGCAGAATCCCTCAAACGCTTTGTAAAAAAAGATGATGGCGCGATCCTTGTGGAATTTGGCCTGGTCATGCCACTTATGCTGTTGCTGCTGGCGGTCACGTTGGAATCTGCACGTATGATGTGGTCATACCAATCGGTCATAGCAGGCGTTCGCGACGCTAGTCGCTATCTGTCCAGAGTCACTCCGGCAGATATCTGCACCTCTGGTGGCTCTGTTGCGGGACTCACTACTACTTTGAAGGGCATCGTCGAAGACGACAAAAATGCCAACAGCCTGTTCCCGCCCAGCATAACGGTCAATTCGGTGACACCCAGCCTGTCCTGTGTGTCTGGAACCTATAGGGTCAACCCAGCCCCAGTAGGCACGGTCAGCGCAAACATCACTATCCAGTTTCCGATGGGCAGCATCCTGTCCCTCTTTGGCAGCGGACTATCGTCCGTGACGACGGATGTCTCTGACACTTCACGGATTTTCGGACAATGAAAGGTCAGCTTCATATCCACACGCGCTTGCTTCGCCGAGGGCAGAAAGTTCTTCAGGATCAAAGCGGCGGCGTTCTTGTCGAGTTCGCCATTGTCGTTTCCCTGTTTCTGTTCCTCTTCATGGCTCTACTGGATTTCGGCCGCATGTCCTATAGTGTTGCGAATGCTCAAAAAGCCTCGCAACTTGCTGCGCGCATTGCAATCGTGCGACCGCCTGCATGCCTCGGAGTGCCCACAACGCATCAGCGAGGCACATCTACTTCGTCACCGAGATTTGGTACGTCCTGCAGTGCCTCGGCTGGGGTTTGTGCGGATCCTAAAACCCCTCCGTGTTCGGGTGTCGCAACCAATGCTACGGCCTCGGAAATCTGGACCCGGATTAGCCCGCTTTTGCCCCCGGATGCCACAATAGACAACTTACAGTTTCATTATGACTTCAACCCCAATCTGGGTTTCCTGGGTGGCCCGTATACACCCATGGTCTCAGTCGAATTGAACCTTAACGATTTTCAATTCGTGTCACCGTTGGCCGCGCTGGCAAATGCCGCGGGCGCAACTAACAGCACAATATCTTCGACAGTCGGTTACTCAAACTTCAGCGTCTCGCTGCCTGCTGAAGACCTTGCATTAGGAGAGTCAGGATGAGAGATCAAAGTGTTTTCACACCGAAATCTCAGGCAATTATGCTTGTTTCGGAAAACGAAGAGATCGCGCAGATGGTTGCGGATGTCTTTCCCGTAAATGAGGAAAATAAAGTCACCAGGAACGGGGCATCGTTTCAGATGTTGAATGGAACTGCCCTCGATCTTGCATACAAGCACGATCTGGTGATCTTTGAAATCGACCCTGATGACACAGGAGAGCTCCGCGCTATCGAGGCTGTCCTGACGCACCGCGACGATAACACCTTGTTTGTTGCGCTCACTCAGAATGATCTGTCGATCTCCAAGGCGCGTGAATTATACAAGATCGGTATTGATGAGGTTTTGCCGCTGTCAATTGATGGCGAAGGTTTGAAAGCCGCAGTCAGTGAAAAACTAAATGCGCGTGCGGTTTCGCGAACAACTATTTCAGATGGTTCTTCGGCGTTGGGCAAGGTTGTACCGGTCGCAAAGGCACGCGGTGGTATCGGGGCTTCAACAGTTGCTGTCAACCTTGCGTGCTCGCTTGTCGGCGGCAAGGGATCTTTCTTCAGGAAATCCGCAAAAAACCGAGTAGCCCTTTTGGATTTTGACCTTCAGTTCGGAAACTCGAATGTCTTTCTGGACATCGAGGACAACGGCGGATTCCTTCAGCTAATTGAAAATTCTGAAATTCCTGATGATCACCTTTTGTCTTCGATCCTGCAAGAGCATGGGCTTGGCGTTGACGTTCTGTGCGCGCCTACCCCGATGGTGCCCCTGCAATCGATGCGGCCTGATCTGATCGAAGGGATGCTGGACCTTCTGCAACAGCGCTATGATTATATAATCATCGACCTTCCCTGCGCCGTTGTTGAATGGGTTGAACCTATTTTCAAACGGGCCACCAAATTGGCTTTGGTTACCGATACTACTGTCCCCTGCGTACGCCAGGCGCGGCGGTTGATTGATTTCTACCGCGAGGCAAACGTTGGCCTTCCGGTGGAGTTCGTGGTCAACAGAGAGCGGAACACTTTGATCAAGCCTTCGCATGTCCGCGAAGCCGAGAAGGTATTGAAAACAAGCCTGAAACACTGGCTTCCCGACAATTCGAAAGTTGCCAGAAATTCCGTAGATCTTGGACGGCCGATTGTGGACATGAAGCCGCAATCGGACCTTGGAAAAGCCTTGGCAAAACTGGCCGCTGCGGTCTCGGCTGAAACTCAGCCCGTGGCAACGAAGAAAGCGTAAAAGGAGATCAACGTGTTCAACGAATTTAGATCACGCAAGGTTGCTTCCAAGTCGAATGTGCTGACACTGGATCGACCCATTGACATGCCCACCAAATCCAAGGCGACTCCTGACCCAGTGGACGTCGACCTGCAGGCGCATCTGGAACTCAAAAGCCGCTTGCATGGTGAGCTTCTGGACCGGCTCAATCTTTCAGTAATCGACAAGGTTGAACGATCGGAATTGAAACGCCAGATCGCATCTTTGGTAACCGGCCTGATCGAGGCTGAAAACCTGCACATGCGGTCTGAGGCTTTCACTGCGCTGGTTGATGAGCTTATCCACGAAGTCATGGGCCTGGGGCCATTGGAACCGTTGCTGGAAGACCCGACTATCAACGATATTCTCGTAAACTCTTTTGATCAGGTGTACGTCGAACGCTTTGGTCTTCTGGAGTCTTCTACTGTTCGCTTCCGCGATGAACGTCACTTGCTACGGATTATCGACAAGATCGTCAGCAAAGTTGGTCGGCGTATCGATGAGTCTCAGCCCTGGGTTGATGCGCGTTTGGAAGACGGCAGCCGCGTTAACGCAATTATTCGGCCGTGTTCCGTCGATGGACCAGCTTTGTCAATTCGCAAGTTCTCCCGCAACCCTCTGACAATAAAAAAGCTTGTTGATCAGAACAGCATGAATGATCAGGCAGCCAAACTCCTTGAGGCACTTGTCGAAGCGAGGTTGAATATCCTCATCTCAGGCGGTACCGGCACGGGTAAAACAACCATGCTGAACGCTGTATCGTCGTTTATCGATGGCAAACAGCGTATCGTTACCATCGAAGACGCTGCCGAACTTCAGCTTCAGCAAAGCCATGTTGTACGTCTTGAAACCCGCCCTCCAAATGCTGAAGGGCAAGGTGTAATCACCCAACGTGATCTGGTTCGCAATGCCCTGAGGATGCGGCCTGACCGCATCATCGTTGGAGAAGTTCGTGGATCAGAATGTTTTGACATGCTTCAAGCCATGAATACGGGCCATGACGGGTCTATGACCACCGTTCACGCAAACTCGGCGCGTGATTCACTAAGCCGGGTCGAGCAGATGGTGACAATGCTTGGCGCTGACTTGCCGATCAGAACCATCCGGTCGCAGATAGCTTCGGCCATACAGATCGTACTCCAACTCAGCCGCCTTAGCGACGGCACCCGCAGAGTCGTCAGCATTTCCGAGATTACCGGCATGGAAGATGACACGATCACGATGCAGGACATCTTTGTTTTCAAACGTCGCGGCAAGTCGGAGGACGGACAGGTACTGGGAGAGTTCTTGCCTACCGGCATTCGTCCAAAATGCTTCGATCAGTTGGTTGCCGCAGGGATCGACGTAGACACCAACATGTTTATTCGTGGGGCTATGTCGTCATGATTGACCTGCAACCGAACACCCTGAACATTCTGTTCTACATTTCGATTTTCCTTGGAATTCTGCTTGCTTACGAAGGATTACAGCAGCTTTTCCTGCGCAAGGAATCCCTCAGCGAGGCCAGAAATCGGCGCATGAAGTTGATCCAGGGGGGCGCCTCAACCGATCAGGTTCTGCAATTGCTACGTGACCCTGCGATGACGGCTCCTGGCGAAAAACCCAGTTTGATCGCCCGTTTTCGTCGTCTGCTTGTCCAGGCCGGGCTGACGATCAGCCCGATCTGGGTGGTCCTTGCAGCCACCTGTCTGGCCATGGCGGCCTTCGTCGCAATATCGCGATTCCTTGCCCCGGAAATTGCCGCAGCTCTGAGCGTCCTTCTGGCTGGCGTTCTGCCGCTGCTGGCACTGATCGCCATGAAGGATACCCGGGCCAAAAAACTGACGAAACAGTTACCGGATGCATTGGACCTTATGGCCCGTGGCCTGAAAGTCGGGCACCCCGTGGCTGTAACTGTCGGGAACGTGGCGACAGATCTTCCGGACCCGATAGGTAGTGAGTTTGGCATAATTCAGGACCAGATTAACTACGGCGACGACGTTGCAACGGCGTTTCAGGATTTTGCAAAACGTGTCGGAACAGAGGATGCGAACTATCTTGCCGTCAGCATCGGTATTCAGCACGGCACCGGCGGCAACCTTGCCCGTGTCCTAAGCATTCTATCCCAGGTCATCCGTGACCGGCAAACCATGCAAAAAAAGATCAAGGCCATCTCTGCCGAAGGGCGTCTTAGCAGTCTAATTCTCACGGTCCTGCCAGTGTTCATCTACTTCTCAATCGAGATGTCCACACCTTCGTTCTACGGCGATGTCCGAAACGATCCGCTGTTCCCATATTTCGCGAGCGCGATAGTCGGTCTGACGATTGCTCAAGGACTTATCCTGAAGCGGCTCGTCAAATTCAAATTCTGAATGGGAGCGGAAAAATGGAATTTATTCAAAATGTTCTAAACGGCCAAGACCTTCCCCTTCAGTATATTGTGCTGGGTGGGATTGCCGTAAGTGTTTTCTTTGTAATCCTCGGAATCTCTGGCATGACCGCAACCGATGACACGGTCGCGCACCGGATGCGGGTCGGAACGATTTCTCGGGGGCACGGAACAGATTTTGACCTCATACAGGGGGATGACAGCGACCCGCACGGACTGCTTAAGGCATTTGTGCCTTCGTCGAAACGCGAACGTTCCCGAATTGGCAGAATGCTTAAGCAGGCTGGTATTCAGCGCAAACATGCCGTCCGATCATTTTATCTGTTTCGTTTGGTGATGGGTTTTGTGCTTCCAGCCGTTTTCGTAGTGGCTTTGTCGTTGCCGCTTGAAACTCAGGTTCAGCTTGGGATTGCTGGCCTATTGCAAAGCATCACCTGGGTGAACGCATTGCAGATTGTCACCGCTTTGATGGTGACCGGTTTCTACGGTCCAGCACTCTGGCTGCGGCACCGTATAAAAAAGCGCCGCCAGGCCATCGAACACAGCCTTCCAAATGCGCTGGACCTGTTACAGGTGGCGATTGAGGCCGGGCTCGGATTTGACGCCGCAATGGTGCGAGTGGCGAATGAGATGGCGCATGCGGCACCGGAGATTTCGCAAGAGTTCACGATACTCCAACTGGAACTGCAAGCTGGCAAAGAGCGTCAGGCCGCCTTTATGGACATGGCCGAACGCGTTGGCATTGACGAGGTCAGCTCTTTCGCGAACGCCTTCCTTCAATCCAATCAATACGGCACCAGCATTTCAGCTTCACTGCGCAGATTTGCCACTGATATGCGTATCGATCGCGAACTGCGCGCTCAGGAAAAGGCCAACCGGCTACCAGTTCAAATGTCAGCCGTAATGGCCATGTGCATGATGCCCGTTCTACTGCTGATCTGCCTGTCGCCGATGGTGATCCGATGGATCAATATGTTTGGGTGATGGTTGGGTGTAGTCTGAGAATTGAAGGAACAAAGAATCTTCTTTGAGCTGCAATGGATGACACGCTTTAGTTATCTGCTTTTAGTCAAATTCTAATCCTAATACCTTGCTAACGCTGCATTTTGCTGGATTAAAGCACCAGGTATCGGTCGTATTCCAGGCGGCGTCCACTAAGCGCGAACGAACCCAGCCTCACAGGGGATCGTCTCGATTTCTCTTCGGTCCAACGCCCGAGCCAGATGAATCGCGGCAAATTCAAACTGCTCTGCCATTTGACCCAGTGTTTCAAAACGAGCCAGAAACGCTTGCAGGCTTTGGGCAGTTATATAGCAACGGTCGTGCTGCGTGTCCGGGTTTCGCACCGTGACCTGATTTAGAAAGCCGCCATTCCGCAACCGCCGGATCGATATCACATCTATTTTCAAGCGTGCAGCCGCATCCAAGAGCGGCAGGTCGCCAGAAAATGCACGCTCCTGTCTTTCTAAGCCTTCAGCTTGATCGATCAGCAAACCAGCCAAACCTTCGACTTCTGGATCACGCGACACGCCGGTCAATCGACCTGCCGCCCAATCGGTGACAACGCGTGCCAAAGGAAACCGGTCATTCTCTGAGTGGTACGCAGATGGCGGTGATACGTTGTAGGAGTAACAATGGCGTCGAAATGGTCCCATGTTAGACTATGAACTTAGGTTTGGCGTTTGTGAGATTGCAGATGATAGTCAAAATTTGGGTCAACTGCCCATCCGAGAAAGTCGCTGACCAGATCGCGGACAAGCTTCTTGAAGAGCGTTTGGTTTCCTCATCGAACCGCTACACTGCGACTAGCAGTAAATATCTCTGGAAGGGAAAAATCGTAACCGCACGGGAGGTCCCACTTCTGCTGAAGACCCGAAAGGAACTTTTTGGCGCAGTCGTTGAAGCGATCCGCAGGATGCACCCTTATGAGACGCCCAGTATTCTCTCGATTAATGTTGACCAAGCCAACGGTGAATATCTTGAGTGGATGATTGAAAGCACGCGCGAGATCTAACCAAAGCTCAAACTTACGGCCTATAGCCGCTGTATCTTTGGGCTCACTAACGACTTTCTCTGCGGCGAGTTCGGACAAGCAGATGAGCCCTGACCGGGCGTTGATCGTAATTCGGTTACTTGTTCGCTCAGCAAGTCGCGAACCCATACATACCAGACCTTCAGTGCTAGTAGGTTAAGCAGTAGGGAGACGTTGTCCGCCAGTTGTTTTGTGGTCACTTGAGGGCCCGCAGCGAAAGCCGCACTCAGATTGGTCAAAGCGAGGAACGTGGCAAGAAGCGTTAAGAGTCTCATTGCGTTTTTCCTTTCGGTTCAGATGTAGACGACGCCAAAGCGCTCTTCGATCAAGGCGAAATCTATTTCGCCGATCTCGTTCTGGCGCGAGGTTTCGGCCATAAACTCCTCAGCCCAATCACCGGGGAAGATGTAGCTGATCATCTTTGCGGTCGTATCACCGACGTTCTTCATGTAGTGGGACACGCCGCGTGGGCATTGGATGCTGGCCCCAGGCCCGGCCTTAAAAACTTCATCGCCGATTTTAACTTCCAGGTCGCCCTCAAGGATGTGGAAGGTCTGGTCTTCCCATTTGTGATAATGATCAGGAATGCACCCGCCCGGTGCTATTTCACCTGAGCCAAAGACATACTCGGATTGCGTATCGTCTTTGCCTGCGACAACCGACGTGTACTCCTGATCCGCCATGAAATATTTGCGGCCTTCACGCCAACCGCTGACAACGGTCTTTTTGGCGGTCGCTTCTGTTTTCTTAGACATGTTGAGGTCCAATTCTGATTTCATTTGTGGGGAACGACCGGGCTGCCCCGCAACCCAGTCAGAGGTTCAGTGGCCGTGCCAAATGGCGTAAGCCATCCGCTCAACATGGGCTGGAAGGTTTTCTTTGTAGAACAGCCAATCTTCGAAACCAGGCAGTTTGACCGTATCCTTAAGTTCGTCGACCGATTTGCCGTTTTGTAGACCCTCCCAAACGGCAACGTACAGGGCTTCGACAAAGGCCAATTCTTCAGCGAGAAGCTCAGGCGATGAATGCTCCAGGTGGCCTGAAACCACGGTATCGTAGTCAAGCTCTGCGCTGACACGGCGCAGGGTGTTTAGAGCGCCCACATAATCATGCGTGTTCAAACGGGCGTTCGAGACCAGAAAACGCGGAAGATGCCAATCCACCCCCATTAAAACCTTGTCGTCGGGCATGTGGATCACGCTCTGGCACTGGCCGTCGCTGGACCCGAAGTACTTTAAGTCGATGATCTTATCGCCCAGTTCGATGCGATGCTCATCTGCATAGGTCACGTCAGGCAGCACCACCCGGTTTTCCAGATCGCGGCTCATCAACTCAACGCACCCTTCATGGGCTATGAACTCCGCACCTTCGTCCTTGAAAATCTGGCCGCCCCGCGAATGGTCAAAGTGATCGTGCGAGTAAACAACCTTGACCACGGGTTGATCGGTCAGCTTGGCAATTTCAGCGCGCATCGCCTCGGACCGGAATTCGTGATTGGGATCTACAACCAGAACGCCTTCATCCGTGATCACCACCAGGCTGGAATAATGCGCCATGTAGAACTGATAGACGCCGTCCTTCAGCTTGGTCATGGCCGGTGTCGTTTCATCACCTGCTGCAATGGCCGCGCTTGTAAAGGTGGTAGCGGCGGCGATGGCCGTCAGAATGCGCTTCATGGCATGTGTCTCCTTTTGCGTTGGAAACAACATACTCTTGACCTAACATGAGATAATTGATGTCATTGACAATTCAAAAGATACAAAAAGTATTGAATGGACAAGCTGAAGAAAATGACCGTGTTTGCTCGCGTGGTCGAGCTGGGAAGCTTTGCCGCAGCCGCGGAAGATTTGAATGTTAGTCCGGCCATTATTGGGCGACATGTGGCCGATCTGGAAGCGATGCTTGATCTGCGCCTCATTAGCCGCACAACTCGTTCGATGGAAGTGACCGAAGCCGGAACTCGCTACTATCACGGGTGCAAGGCCACCCTGGAACAAGTGGATGCACTTGAGCAGGACGTGGTTGCACAAGAAGGGGGGCTGTTATCTGGAGTAATTCGCGTAGCTGCTCCGGAAGGGATCGGTACGCCACTTTTGCTGGATGCGGTGCAGAGCTTTCAGACGCTTCATCCCGAGGTGTTGTTTGATCTGGTGTTTGAAAATGAGCAGACTGACTTCATCACCTCCAGGGTGGATTTGGCCATTCGGTTAGCGATCAAGCTGGACGATAGCAGTCTGATCGTTAGTAAGCTGGCTCAGACATCCCTCGGTTTGTTCGCGTCCCCCTCTTATCTACGCGCATATGGAACACCCACAACGGTTGCCGATCTAGACCAACATTGCTGCCTCGTCTTTGGTGCTTCACGGTTCGGTGACAGTTGGCCGCTCGTGACAAGTAAAGGGATGCAAAAGCTGCGCCTGCCCTGGAAACTTGTCATGAACCAAACCAATACATATCGCGAAGCACTGGTGCGTGGGATGGGGATCGGATTGCTTCCAGAAATCATGGCGACAGATTTGGTGCAAGCAGACCAACTTGAGCCAATCAATTTAACAGGGCAGTTCCCGGATGTTGGAGTGTTTGCAGTCCACCCCGAAAAAGCCTTCCAACCTCGCCGGGTTGGTCTATTTCTGGACCACCTTCGACAACAGATCAAACAACATCCGGCCTGACCGAAAAGGTGCCCCCGCGCTGACTTCAATTGCACAAAGCCGAACTTGGGATGTTTGCAGCGAACGGCGGCTCCGTCCCGCGTTGCGGTCATCGGCAACAGGGGGCTTGAGCGGCAGGCTTTCACAGGCACTGGATGATTGGTGGTGCCGTAACGAACCATGAACGTCGCCGAAGGGGTGTTATGTGAAGCGATCTCTGGTTGAGTGGTCAGCTCCTTTGCGGATCAAACGAACCATTACTAAATCGCCGGATAGCAGTCATTGATCCTGCGCGCGGAGAACGTCTGTTTCGAACCCAAGGCGGTCATTGTGGTTTTGTGCAGCGCGCGCATACAGCTGGAGGATCTCTGCTGGTTTCGGTTCCAAGCCTCATCGCAGATAACCTCATTGAATTGCCCGGCGCTCTTTTTCCGGCCAGAATTCATCTACCACGACATATGCGATGATTACAAAAAAAGCGGCGCTGGCAACTTGCAATACGCGAGTGATGCTCTTGACGTCAGCCTCGTCCGAAAACGGTGCAACCGAACCGCCATATACAATCAGAGCTGTTGTAATAGCGGAACCGGCGGCGGCGGCGAGCGGTACTTTTGACTTTCCAAGTGCTCCGAGTGTTAGGCAAAAGAAAAAACACAGCAGAATGGGGGTTATAATAACCGGAGCTATTACGTTTATTTCGTAGCATATGATGGATACTGCCGCCCCAAGAAGGTTTGCTGTCAGCATAGCTTTTGCAACTGTTTTGCCTGCAGCGGGCATTGCCGCAAGCTGCTGGCTCAGCAGGGCGACAAAAAACAGAACCAGTAATGCAGATGCGCCGGAGATAAAAAAAGCCAAGGTAAACGGCACTGTTACAAGCGACATCCTGACGATTCGGCGATGTGGGTCGAAGTTCGGCGACGATGCGGCCTTCTTTTGAGCGGGCGTTTGAGGTTCAGCGGGTATCAACACGAACATCAGCGTCGATACAAAGCCTGCAAACAGCAGGTTCAACGGTATCCAATACACGAGCACCAAGGCCAGATCCTGTGATTGCAAAACCAAGTTCGGGATCATCAGTGCACCCATCAGGGCAATGACGCCCGGTAAAACTCCGGCTCCGGAAACCGACCACATGAAAGACAGGATTATTCCAATGGCCACCAGAATGAGAAAAACAAGAGGATATGGTGAGAAGATTGACGACACCAAGAATGAAATGAACATCAATCCAATCGAAAAGACAAACAGCTTAGCAAATGCTGCCAGAGGCAATGCAGCGGGTGCCTGCAAAAACAGTGCGGTGAACACCGCCCCAACGACGGCGAGTGGCCAGCCAAGAAATAAGCCCAAGGAAAAGACGCCGGTAACACCAACCGCAAGCCGGGCGACAGAGCGTTGATCCTCAGTACGCATAGGACAGAATTGAGACCAAGCGGATGTAGGTGCGGCCTACGAAGTTCAGTAACGAGTTGTCGCTGAGGTACATAATCACATCGGCCTGCCCGTTCAGCTGAAAGCGAAGATCATCTTCGGTGCTTCCGGCTTCATAGCCCGGCAAAACGATCCTGACTGGGAACCTTTCAGGCTCCCGCAAAAAACCTTTGGTACTTGGCGGGCTCGCCAATTGCCCGGGCTCATCACCGCCACTTAAGGAAACGGCCGCGCTAAAGCTCTCGATGACGCCCGGAACAATCTTACCGGGATGCATGTCCAACACTACATCAACCGGAGACCCTATCGAAGCTCTTCCTAGGTTGTTCTCAGTAAAATACGCCTCGATCCAGACGTCCGTTGCATCAAGAAACGTCAACAGATCCTGGCCGGATCGCGCATACGTTCCGGGGGCTATCAGCAGATTAGTGATGACACCTGTCGCCGGAGCACGCAGTTCCGTCCATTCAAGGTTCAGTTCTGCATCCGCCAAGGCCGCCAACGCGCGCTGGATTTTCGGGTTTTCAATCCCGTCGTCACCAAGCCTTTGTTTTGCTTTTTCCAGATCCGCTTTTGCGTTCTCAAAGTTTGCCTCAGACTCTGCCAATTGCCCTCGTGCATCATCAGCCTTTGAGACGGCAATCAACCCTTTCTTTTCGAGCGCAAACACACGTTCGGTCTGAATGCGCATCGTATCCAGATCACTCTGCGCCCTTGCGAGTTTGGCTTGTGCTGCACTTACCTCTGCCGAAGACGCACCCACCTCTTGGGTCGCCGCTTCAAGATCAGCTTCCGCCTTTGAACGCTCGATTTCGTAGGGCCTGGAATCTATTCGAACTAGAACATCACCTGCCGAAACGACTTGGCCGTTTTCTACCAGAACTTCCGTTACCGTTCCGGTCACCTGAGGCACGATTTGTGTGGCCACAGCTTTTACTCTGGCGTTCCCGGTAAATGGTGTTTTTCGATCAGCGACCAGATACCAGACAAGAAAAATCAGAATGACAGCCAGGGTTGTCCATATCGTCTTTCTCATTTCGCCGCACCTTCAACAGTGCCTTCTGCTTCAGGCGAGGTATCAATCCAAACCTTGAATAGCTCATAAAAAACAGCGAAGAGAACCGGCCCCATAAAGACGCCAATCAAACCGTACGCCATCATACCTCCGAGAACACCGATGAGGATGACCAACATGGGAGTCTCAAGGCCTTTTGAAATGAACACGGGTCTTAGGAAACTGTCCATTATCATGACGGGAACGGCCAATATGGTGAAGATCAAAGCTGTTCCACCGGACATGGAACTCCATGCATAGATAATAACCGGTATAAGAACCAATCCGGGCCCGATTTGGATAATCGAGAGTATCAGGCAGATAAATGCCAACGTGGCGGCCGAAGAAATCCCAAACAATGCCAACAGTATCCAAACGAAAACCGCCTGAATGGCTGCTACGCCAATCACGCCTTTTGTAACGTTCCGGATCGTTGCGCCCGCGAGTGTCACGAATTCACCACCGCGCGGTGCAAAGACACGGTTGGCAAAGCGCTGAAGACCTTGGACCAAATTTGGCCCAGGGCTGAACAATGCCCCCATAATCAACACGGACAGAGCTAAGCCAAGCAGCCCGATTCCAATGCCCAGCACCTTACCGAAGAGCGATTTGGTGATCTCAAGGATTTGCGTGCCGTATTTTGCAAGCGCGCCGTCAAGATTGCGCTCAAACATTCCCCAGACATCGGCTATTTTGTCTCCCACCAAGGGCAACTCCTTGAGACCCTCGGGCGCAGGTGGGACTTTCAATTCACCCTTGTCAGCTTGTTCCGCGAATTCAGACCCAAGTTCTGCGGCACCAGACACCGCCGTAGCGACTGGCCCGAGGGTCAGAACAAGGCCCAACAAAACCAAGATCGTCGTGGCAAGTTTTTTCCGCCCTCCCAGCTTGGACTGAAGCCAGTCAAATGCCGGGTAAAGCGCCACACAGAGGATCGTTGCCCAGATAACCACGCTCGCAAGCGGGGCCACCATGACTAGGGCGCTGTAGAGGAATAGTCCGAGAAAGAGCAATCGTATTGCCAGATCGACAATCTTTGCGTCCTGTGTCTTTTCCATTCCATCCCTCCATGTGTTTTTCGAATGTTACACTCAAAAAACATAATATGTATATTTTTTTGAATTTTGGTGATCATCTATCAGCTTGAAGAGTCGAATGAATCCGGGCCACAGCTTGAGGTGCCCAGTCAAACCAATGCCTGGGCGTGAACTCGATTTGGCCAAATTGGGATAATCTACTTGTCCGCTTTTGTGTCGTCTTGGGACAAGATTGTATCTGCCACTGTCGTCGCCGCGGTCACGAAGACACCGAGACCCACGATGATGTATACCATTGTGAAGATCTTCCCTGCCGCAGTTTCAGGTGAGAAGTCACCAAACCCCACGGTCGAAATTGTCACGACAGAAAAGTAGATTGAGTCGAGCCAACTCCAACCTTCGACAAAGTGGTAAAAGACCGAGGCCCATAAAATCATTCCAACTGTGAAGGCAAGAATGCCTTTCACTCTACCGTCCTTGAAAGCGACGCCAATTCCTCGTGTTATTCTGGTCAGTGAATTCATTGCACCCTCATCTTCGAATAATTGCATTTGTACCAGAGTTGAGGATTTACGGAAGGAACAATGCTGATTTACTGAAAGCTGCCCGATAAGAACTCTCAACCAGAGTCCCAGATTCACCGATGCTATTCTGCGCGCGATGGTCCGACAGGTACAGATCAGCGGATCCCTTCATTCGAGTGATTTGGAAGCATGAACAGCCGTGGAGGTTCTATTTTGCAAGCTAGCAATCGAGCTGTTCGCCTACGCGCCAAGTATCTTGCTGCTAGGTCTTACGTCTCTAACGCGAATAGAACCCATCACGAAGTTCTTGCCTTAGGCGCAGACGCTCCGGGTACTCTTTCAGGAAAAGTTCGGGTGGTTTGCCCTCCCAAACTTGCGCATAAACTCGCATCTTGTTACCGCCATAAATCTTCGCAAGGTCCTCATTGGAATAACCCTTCGCCCAAAGGTCATCGGTAATCGCCGCAAGGATTTTGGCCAGTTCACCGTTGCCAGTGGCCCCTTTGTTGAACGCATCGATCATGTAGCCGCCGTCGTCGTACATGCTCGCGTTTGCAGTTGCGAACTGTACGACTAGTTCAGTCGAGAACATGTCGTCCGTTGCAATCCCAACATGGTCGACCCCCACAAGTTGGACATAGTAGTCGATCATATCAGCAGCTTGTTCAGGTGAGATATCCTGAGGCCAAACACCGTCCATCATCCATTCGGTGAAGGTCGGAGAAATATAGCCGCCCGATTTGGCCGCACGCAGCGCCTCGTCGTCGGGAATGGCCCGATAACAACCGCGTGTCGTGGCATTGGGTTCGTTCGCATAAAGCCCAGCTGGGACAGAATGCGTATAGACATATGGCACGCCGGGATAGTTTTCATCCATGTAGTCCATGGCGTCGTTGGCCGTTTTTGAACCCGTGTGGCTTAGGTCGAGCAAGATACCGAACCGCACCATTTCATCGATGACCGACTTCCCCCAAGGTGTCAGACCAATGTCGCGTCCGTTATAGGCCGCCAACTGCCCCGATCCGGTTCGGAAAATGTCATTGTAAGCCAAGATCATACTTTTGATCCCCATATCCTTTAGCAATGCCATTTTCTTAAGATCGCCGTTCAGGATTGTGGCGGTTTGGCTGTTCCAGATGACGGCCGTCTTGCCTTGTATATGGGCGGCTTCGATATCTCGGGTTTCATTGACGATCAGGTAGTTTTCCGGTTGCTGCGCCATGGCTGAGCGAAAGTGATAGTGCTGCTCTAGCAGGGTTTCAAACGACATATCCGCAGCAGCCAGCGTCATCTCGTGTCCCGTAATACCGTTGTCCCGAGCGCGCCCGAAGTAAGTATGAAGCTGGTCGTAGTCGGTCCAACCAGTGCCGTAGGGGCTGGCCAACATGCCGAGGACAATGGTGTCTTGTACGAATTGCTTCGCCTCTTCTGATGCATCCCAAGTCTTGCTTTCCTCGCTCGCGTGTAGTGCGCAACCTAGAGTGATCGTGATAGCGCTTACGGCCAACATGGTCTTCATGACATTACCTCATTAACTGCTTTGTTTTTACCGCCGCATTCGAACCCCTCAGAAAACGATCCGGGTTCTTAGACCGAACAGCGTAATGCTATCCTGAGTGGGGTTCAGCAGCGGGTCAGAAATGAACTGCAGTGATGGCGTGATCTGCAGTCCGGGCGAGATTGAAATCCGGTAGAATGCTTCGAGCGTGAACTGGTCACCGTCTATGCCTCTTGCCTCGGCCCAGTTCAGGCCCAGCCCGGCCAAATCAGTGTTGCGACCATAGTAGCCCAGACCTGCTGATACGGACCGGTCATAAAGCGCTGCGGTACCCTTTGAGGCCCCAGCCCGAAAGAACGGCATCCACTTATTGTCAACAAACCATGCGGCAGAGAACGCAGCGCCGTAATCTTCCGCTCGACTGCCATCGTCAGCCGCATCCGCATGCCAGAGGGTCAAATGGATGTTGTCGAAGTAGATGCGATCAAAGCCGGAGGTGTAACCAAATTCGAGTGATTTGAAGAGATTACCGTCGCTAAACACATCAAAGTTTGGATCAGACGGGTCGGCGTTTGCGTCTGAGACGCTGGCAACAGCGTAGAAGTTTTCGCTCAGCTTTACCCCACCGGCAATGCCAAGGCCTTGATTGGGTGTGTTAATAGTCGGATTGGTATTGAAAGACAGGTTTTGGAAACCACTGTATGGGCTGACCAATCCATAAATGTCCACAAAGTCCGTTACATCAATCTGGCCAACTTGCAGCGTCCACGAACCGTTCTCGGCCCTTTGAGTCCAGAACAGATTGGTCAGCAGCAGACCATTATCGTTGAAGGCTGTTCCCGTGATTGAAAGGGCTCCGCCATCCAGCCCCAAAAACTGTGGGGCAACATCGGTGTAGCTGTGCCGATCTTCGATCTTGAATGTCAGAGAGCCGCGTTCAGTTGCCTGCCAACTACCGTAGAAACGCGCAATTCCGCTGGCCGCTTCGCCGGTTCCCAGATCAGCATTTGTGGATTGGCCCAATGCCAAGTAATCAATGTTGAAGCGAAACCCACCCACAGCCAATCGGTCTTTCCATTGAAACCAACCCGGTGCGATATTTCGCGGAAAATCGGAACGATATTGTGGGTCGGTTAGCCCATCTCCGGGCTCTAGATCAGCTTCGACCGAAGATGGCCCGGATAGTCCCTGAGCCGACGCTGCGCCAGCGAAGGCAATGCTCAATGCGGCAACCAGAAGTCTTATCATTCAGACGCCTTTGCCCCGCCGGTCTTGCGATTGCCCGCCGCGCGGATGCGATCAGCGGCACGCTGCTTCCATTCCAGCCTATCTGCCTTGGTTTCCAGAGTTTCGACACTTTCTGCTTCCAACTGGAAAGTCGCGCTCATGGGCATCTGGCCATCCACAACCATCATATTCTGAACAGACGGATCGATCGTTAGCGTGCCTGTCAGCCGAACGGGTTCATGGAAATAGCTGGGTGCCCAGCCCCCGTTCAACCGCACACGGATCATCTGGTTGGGCGGAGGTGGAGGCATGTGACTGCACATCCCTCGTTCTGGTACCAAATATGCAACAGGCCGACCGTCTGGATCATTCGGAGCAGGAATGGCAAAGCCCGCCAGTGTGATTGTTTGACCGTCGAATTGCAGATTTCCGTTCGTCCCAGCCTTTCTTCGACGTTCCGTTACAACCTCTCGCTGATCGAGTAGCCAGTCGACATCAATTCCATCAGCCGCCAAGGCATCCTCAGTCTCGGTCAGAAACCCTTGCCATTTCTGCCTCTCTTCTTCACTGCCACTATCCTGCTGTAGCCTGCCGCGCAGCCGTACGACATAGAGAACATCGTCAAACTGTTCGGGGCTGAGATCTCGATAGGGGTCTTCAAAGACCTGCGCGGACGGGTCAGGCAGGTCAGACCAGTCCAACGCGGTTCCTGGCGTCGCCATGACAGGATGACCACACCAAACCAACCCTGCAAATACTAAGGAGCGAAACCAATAGTGCATAAATACTCTCCGGCTGTTTAGGCAGGTCAATCCAGTGTGTTTTTGTAGATGACGCCGTCCTTCATGATCAGGCGGATCGTATCTGGGCTTTCAGGCCTCGGATCGGCACCGAACCACTGATTACCCGTGCCAACAACCGAGAAGTCTTCAAGCGGGTTGCCGTCAATGAGCAGAATGTCTGCATAGGCCCCTTCCTCAATCACGCCCAATTTGCCTTCGGGATAAGGGTTCATAAACGGCCCCGACAAAGCGGCGATTTCACCGCCGGTGGACGTCATTGCGACCAATGAAGCGTGGGAGCCAAAGAACTCATTATTGAGATGCTTTTCATAGGCAATTTGAATATTGCAGGCTGCCACAGAACCTACGCAATCCGTGTGAAAACCTCTTTTGGCTGGGCACTCATTCATGTTTTTTATGTAGCCACCAAAAGCCTGCGTAGCGGACTGTGCCTTTCGTAAGCTGGCTGGGACATCTCGAATGGCAGGAATATCAAAGAGATTTGGATCAAATGCTGTGAGATTGGTTGTGATGTAGGCTCCTTTCTCTTCCATCAGCGCTGATATTTCACAATCAAACATGAACCCGTGTTCAATTGATCGCACACCAGCATTCAGTGCCGCCATGATCGTTTCCTTGCGGTAGGAATGGGCCATGACGTAGCTTTCGTATTCGTTTGCAACCTGCACGGCCGCTTCTAATTCTGCCGTCGATCCAGCCAACAACTGCCACGGGTCAAACGCTGAAACTACACCGCCTGATTGCATGTACTTCAGTTGTGTTGCTCCCATCCGGAAGTTGTTGCGAGCAAACTTGTACATTTCGGAGACACTGTCGACTTCTTGGGCCATATTCAGACGGCTGAAGTTTGAAGACTGGCCAACAGGCGCCGTAAAGTTAGCGAAATCAGCATGGCCACCACGTGTACTTAGAAAAGCAGCCGCAGGGTAGAAACGCGGCCCGGCAATGGTCCCGCTGTCGATTGCGCGACGAAGACCTCCATTAGCGCCACCTGCATCTCTTACAGTGGTAAAGCCTTGCATTAAGTACATCTCAGCCATTTGAGTGCCGTGAATCGCGAGGTCTTCCCAAGTGCTGTTGGCTTCCATTGCGGGCAACGTGGGTCCGGGCAGCATCAGGTGTGCATGATTTTCAATAAAGCCGGGGGTCAGTGTTCTCCCTTCTCCGTCAATAACCGTAGCATTAGGGGCGTCAATCGCTTCAGTTGATACAGACGTAATCAGGTTGCCCTCGACCAATACGCTGGCATTCTCGATACGCTGTTCATTCACGCCATCGAAGATATGCACGTTAGTAAACAGCGTCTGGAGTTCTTCTTGATCCTGAGACTGCGCGGACGCTGAAAAACAAAGTCCTGCAGCGACAATTGCCGTCGAGCAAAGCGACATTCGTAGACCGGACATAAGCACTCCCTTCATATTCATGTTTTGCCAACTGTAGCCCGGAAACCTTTGCCTCGGTTGCCAGTTTCGCATTAGGATGTTCGAATGTGACTGCAAAAATGGCCACATTGTAAATCTAGTCCAAACGAGGGTGACGAGCTTGCCTTTCAACTCCACCTCTCAAGAGCATAGCGAAGGCTTTATTCGCCTCTCCTTAGCTGCTCCGTTCCTGCAATATCTCACCGAACGTAAGATCAATCCGCAACCAGCACTGGATCAGGTCGGCTTGAAAGCCGAACTGTTGTCTGACCCATCCGTGTTCGTTCACTCTGAGTTGGTCTATGGATTGCTGAATTCCTTCTCAGAAGTGTCAGGGGATCGATATCTTGGCCTGAATGTCGGAGAGACGTTTGACTTGCATCAGTGGCCTCCATTCGCTCAGGCCCTGCAATCGACCGAGACGCTGTTCGAGTTCTTTACCCGTTTCGTCGGACTTGTACCGCAGGAGTCCAATTCTGTGCGGCACAGCCTTGTCGTTGAAGCGGACAAAGCGACTTATCGTATCGAGAGGCAACAAGAGCCTACTGTCCCACCCATTCAGGTGACCGGATTTGGTGCGGCAATCTATGTACGCCTATTTCAGACCGTCGTCGGAGATGCCTGGGATTCTTCCCGTGTACGATGGGAAAGCAGATACATCAACGGTCTGCCTATCAACTACAAAGGGATCGAGGTTGGCCTTGGGACCGATCCCGGAATGCAAATTAGTTTTCCTGTGGAATGGTTGTTTTTGCACCATGTCTCTGAGGGCCCTGCCAAGCCCATCGCCTCACAGCGACAAGATGAAGAAGTAACAGTGGTAGCTGCTTTGCGATCTGTATTACGCGACAAACTGGATGAAACCGATTTGGGGCCGGAGGCGATGGCGGGATTACTGGGAATACAGCCGGAACGGTTTTTGAAAGCGCTTCAGCGGCAAGGCACAACGCTCCCACGCGAAGTCAAACGGCTGCGTGTCGATGTCGCCAAGGAGCACCTCAAAGAAGGCCAGATGACAATTGCGGAGATTGGTTTGATGCTCGGTTATTCCGACAAGTCCCACTTCACTCGCTTTTTTCGTGGCCAGACCGGAATGACACCGACTGCTTTCCGGAAAAAGTAGCGGCTCTGATGTTCCGAAAGGGAAGTCAGATCAAACCAAACTGTCTGCGGGAGTATGAAATGGAGGCGGCGTGTTAGTTGATAACGCAAAGGTCAAATTCAACTGATGTCCAACGTCGGGGGCGCCTTCTGATGTCGAACGTTCACCTAGTTTCTGGTCCAACTGTGACGGTTGGGTCAGGTTCGTGTGACGTTCAACAGGAGATGTGGAACGTCAGTGATATTTGACTCAATCGACAGTCAAAACCTCAAGAAATGCTCAAATCACGTCATTCAATTTTGCCCCAAACGTCAAGCATTTCTGGCCCAAAGCGGTTAATGGCATTTCATCGGTGCTGGAGTTGATGTCTCATTTTTTACCTGCCCCACCCAGCGACTGACAAACGGGGATTTGACTGTCATGGAATTGAGAAGGTTAGTAAGATCAAGGAAATTACGTCGCGACAGAACCGCGTTGGGTGTCTTACGCTGAGCCTCCAAGCCTTGCCGATGTATCCTCCTTGGCATTGCCTTCAGCCATTCGGTGGAAAGCTTTTCGCCAACCCTCAGCAAGTTCTTCCATCTGAGACAAAGCCTCGGCATCTTCCGGCAGAATGCGACGAGTCAACCGTGCGCGTGTAACAGCCAATACAGACCAATTGGGATTTGGCCTTTCAGACAAGGTGATCCGATCACCGGCGCCAACTTCGCCAGGTTCGAGTACACGATAGTACCATCCGGTTCGGCCCGTCTTCTGAAACTGGTACGGCATTTCCTTGCGCCCGGTATGTAGTCCAAGTTTCCAGCACGGCTGCCGCCCCTGGCTAATTTGAACTACAGCCGTCCCGAGTGACAGGATGTCCCCGATGCAGAGGTTTTCCTCGGTCAGCCCCGTTGTTGAAATGTTCTCACCAAACGCCGCTGGTATTGTGCCGGGTGCCATTAGGCCCTCTGCTTGCCAGGCTGAATAGTGATCAAGTGCATAATGATGGATGGCTTTGTCTTTACCACCGTGTACGGTCAAATCCGCCTGCGCATCGCCTGCAAAACCGAGCGAGGTAACAACCTGCCGGCCGTCCACCCGATCTTTCTGAATGGCCGAAGACGGTTTGCCTTCCCAGCGATCTTTGATGGTTCCAAGGAAAATGCCGTCGATGTTTGCCGACAGTTCAGGATGGTTCATCTGGCTTCCTCGTGCTCAATGCAGATCTTGTCTTTTTCGCCGGGCTCCAATGAAACACCCAACAATTTGCAAAAACCGTTTTCCGTCGTGACATCATGATGGGCGCAGGATTTGCATTGTCCGAAGGATCGGCCTCCATTTACGGCCAAAGCCAGACTGAGGCCTTGCATCAGACCCTGCTCAAGCATGGCTTGGTTTTCTAAGGGCATATCTCCAATTGCCTGAGCAACAGGATTTGGCTGACGTACGATCTCGGCCCCTTCTTTTGTGAGTTCGTAGGATATCGACCGCTGATCGTGTTCTTTGCGGTGCTCTTCTACATAGCCTTTGCGTGCCAAAGCCTTGAGCGTCTGTGACATCGTTCCACGGGTTGTACCGATGTACTCTGCGACATGCGACGGCGAGCGCGAGAACATGTTCGCCTCAGCGAGGTACTCGAGCGCCATCCTCTGAGTCGGGTTCAGATCTCCCGCCCATCCTTCGGAAGCATCAATTCGGGCCAGACGGTTGATCAGTGTGCGTATGCGATGATCTGTGTTCATAACACTTTTAGTAGCGACTCGAAATTATAGTTGCAATGTATTTCTCATTATAGTAGCGACTCGCTATCTTTTAATTGGAGGCACCCATGAAACTTTCAACGCTCACTTCTACTTTGGCTCTGCTCATCGGCAGCACAGCTCTTGCTGATGGGAACCATGCCATTCATCAGGATGGCGCGATCATATCTTCTGCTGACGCCAGTAAAGTCGCGGATTTTGACATTCTGGCCGCGCACGCGCACCGCAATGGAAACACGGTCACTTTTCACATGACCACGAATGGATCGGCTGGTGCCTCGGTTCCGGCGGCAACTGGAGAGGTCGGTGGTTCAGACGTCTGGTCATATGTCTGGCCTACGTCTTTGGACCCTTCGGCCGTTGGGTTCGAAGGCGGCACAGGCATCCTTGCAATGGCCGCAACCAGTCATCCAGATTTTGATGACACACCGCTCTTTGACGAGAACGGTGACGGAGATCCGGCCAACGACGGCATCGAATGGCACAGCCATTGGGTTGTGTTGACCCCGACCGAAGCGTGCGGACCCGACGCGCTTGCGGTGCGTGACATCCCCGAAGGTTCCACACCCAAGCTACCTGCGACATGGCCTGGGTTTCCAATCCTTCTGGATAGCCCTGGGTTTACGCCTTTGTTTGACGGCCCTGAAATCTCGGTGAACGCAGGCTTCGCCAGCGACGTCGAACTGGAAGGTGTCGCTTACGATGGCGTCACTTCGGCCTTGCGTGTGAACGCTAATATCCATGCTCCCTTGCTGTGCGTCACAGATGTCTTCGACGTCGCATCCGGTGATCTGAGCCTGCCGGGCAAGATTCACTAACATTCGATTGCGCAGCCGCCGAACCCACGGCGGCTGCCTGCTACTGAGGACAAAGAAAATGCAAGCACCAGAGTTAGACGTCACGGAATGGTTCAACACAGACACGCCCCTAACCCTAGAAAACCTAAAAGGACGGGTTGTCGTCATTGAGGCCTTTCAAATGTTGTGCCCAGGATGTGTCCTGCACGGTATTCCCCTGGCGCAGTCGATTCAGAGGACGTTTCCTGAAGAGAAGGTAGCCGTAATTGGCCTGCACACCGTGTTCGAGCATCACAACGCTATGACACCGGTGTCTTTGCAAGCTTTCCTGCATGAATATCGCATCACGTTCCCTGTCGGCGTGGACAAACAGGGCGCAGGACCGTTGCCAAACACGATGTCTCGCTTTGGCATGCGCGGCACACCAAGCCTTGTCCTATTAGATCAGGCGGGGCAGATCGTTGCGCATCACCTTGGTCAGGTTTCGGAACTTCAATTGGGGTCCGAGATTGGCAGTCTTCTGACACAGGAGGTCGTGTCGACCAAAGGCGGCACCGTCACTGTTGATCAAAGCGAATGCAAACCAGGTAGCTGCAATGTGTGATCGGGCCAAGGTGCCCACATATGGAAATCGTTTTTTCCAAGCGCCATCGCCAAACCGTAGTTTTGTCTTACACGGCGACGAAAAGCCCAAAAACACCAAACGGTGCTCGCTACCCAACAACCCACAGCGTCAGGCAAGTCCCAAAAGATCGGGGACTTGCCAATTGTTTTTATGCCAGGTCTACACACTCGATGCTCAAACCAAGCGCGCTTGCCACACCGGCACCATAACCAGGATCGGCCTTGAGACAGTTCGATATGTGGCGGATCTGAATTTCCTTCCTTGCAGCGCCAATCGCGCGGGCAGTGTTTGCGAACAACACTTTTTGCTGCTCCGGCGTCATCAGGCGGAACAAATCACCGGGTTGCGAGAAATAGTCATCATCCTCGCGGTGGTTCCAATGATCCGCAGCAC
Organism: Ruegeria sp. BH6; assembly: GCF_056538105.1. Lineage (NCBI taxonomy): Bacteria > Pseudomonadati > Pseudomonadota > Alphaproteobacteria > Rhodobacterales > Roseobacteraceae > Ruegeria > Ruegeria sp. BH6. The sequence goes on along the minus strand of NZ_JBQFSR010000009.1, from coordinate 127,776 downwards.
CTTCGATGGACAAAGGTGGTTCGGAGAAATCCGGTTGCTCGGACCATTCGCCATGCATATTGGGTTCATAGCCAATCCGAGATCCGGCATTGCCATCGACCCTCATCGCTCCATCACGATGGTAGGAATGATACGGGCAACGAGGCGCATTCACCGGGATCTGGGAATGGTTGACACCCAACCGATACCGCTGAGTGTCGCCATAGGAAAACAGACGTCCTTGCAGCATTTTGTCCGGCGAAAAGCTGATACCAGGTACAATTGTAGAAGGCGCAAAGGCCGCCTGTTCCACTTCGGCAAAGTAGTTCTCGGGGTTGCGGTTCAATTCCAGCTCGCCAACCTCAATCAGCGGATAGTCCCCATGCGGCCAAACCTTGGTCAGATCAAATGGGTTGAGGTGGTATGTACCCGCATCCTTCTCTGGCATGACTTGGACGTAGAGCGTCCATTTGGGAAAATCACCGTCTTCGATAGCATCATAAAGATCACGCTGATGGCTTTCACGGTCACCAGAGATGATTTGCGCAGCTTCTTCGTCGGTAAGGTTTTTGATCCCCTGCTGGGTTTTGAAATGGAATTTGACCCAGAACCGTTCGCTGTCCGAATTGATAAAGCTGAATGTGTGGCTGCCAAAGCCGTGCATGTGCCGGTAGGTTGCGGGAATGCCGCGATCAGACATAACAATCGTCACCTGGAGCAAAGCTTCGGGAAGGCTGGTCCAGAAGTCCCAGTTGTTATCCGCACTGCGCATGTTGGTCCGCGGATCGCGTTTGACCGCGTGGTTAAGATCGGGAAACTTCAATGGGTCGCGAAGGAAAAACACTGGAGTGTTATTGCCCACCAGATCCCAGTTTCCTTCCTCAGTGTAAAACTTGACTGCAAAGCCGCGAATGTCCCGTTCAGCGTCCGCCGCACCGCGTTCTCCTGCAACGGTCGAAAAGCGCAGGAAGAGATCCGTCATCTTGCCAACATCAGAGAACAATTTGGCACGTGTATAGCGTGTGATGTCGTGGGTCACTGTGAACGTACCGTAAGCGCCAGACCCTTTGGCATGCATCCGGCGTTCGGGGATCACTTCGCGATCAAAATGAGCCATCTTCTCAAGAAACCAGACATCCTGAAGCAGCGCAGGACCACGCGGCCCCGCCGTCAGAGTGTTTTGGTTGTCGGGCACTGGCGCGCCAAATGCGGTGGTCAGTTTCGGTTTGCTGGTCATGCCAATCTCCTGAGTTGGTATTGGCAGAACAAAACCGAAAACCGCCAAATTACTCCAACTTATATAAATTATCCGATCGATAATCAGAGGTGATGCATGGCAAGAAGAACCTCGGTTGCCGGTCTTTCACTCAGAGATCTTGAGTACATTCAAAGCATTGCCGAAGAAGGTCATTTTGGCCGAGCGGCTGATATCTGTGGGGTTTCACAACCTGCAATCAGCCAACAGGTATTGAAACTAGAGGCCCGACTTGGATTTTCGATTTTCGAACGTCAGGGCAGGCATGTCTCTTTGACGCAAAATGGCCGGATAGTCCTGCAAAAAGCAGAAATCCTTCTGAGCGAGGCCCGTGAGCTGTTGGAATTGTCGCTGAACCTGAGTGACAATCTGGAAGGTGATTTGAAGTTTGGTGTACTTCCGACCCTTGGTCCTTACTTATTGCCGCTCATCCTCAAGTCACTCAAAGCCGCTTATCCCAAGTTAAGGCTGTCACTATTCGAAGAACCCACGCATGTTCTTGAAGAGATGCTCACCAACCGGGCTCTGGACGCTGCGCTGATCGCAACTAACCCGAAACAGCCTGCACTAAGTGCGCTTGAGCTGTTTCATGAACCATTTGTTTTTGCCTGTCCCAAGGATCTGGATCTCAAACCCAATGAAAAGGTTCGCTGGTCTAAGGTTTTGTCCTCACAGCTCGTTCTACTTTCTCAAGAACACTGTCTACGGGATCAGACCGTTGCGTTTTGCGACCGGATTGACCGACCAGGACAAAGAGTTGCCAGCAGTCTTGAGATGCTCCGGCAAATGGTCGCGCTGGGAGAGGGTTGCGCGCTTTTTCCGGCATTGTCTGTGAGTGGCCCCGACCGTTTCGGCGGCCTAGCAACAACACATCCCATTGCGGATGGGGTGTTTGGCCGTTCTATCAGGCTGGCATGGCGCGACAGTGACCCACGCACGGGATCGCTTGAACATTTCGGGACTTTCATTCAGACCCTTATGGCTGCCCCGGAAATGGCGCGGTATTTGAACGGAAAAGCTTAGAGCCTGACCAACCACGGAAAAGGCAATATAGCGTTTCTTTGAGGGCAAGCGTACAAGTCACCATCAAAGAAACGCCGTTGGTCTGTCACTGCAGGGATTCCAGATAAGCCAGCAGGTCTGAGATTTGCTCCGGTTTCTTTATTCCGGGAAAGGACATCTTCGTGCCCGGCAGGTACTTTTTGGGAGACGCTAGGAACCCGGATAAGCGTTCTTCATCCCAAACAAATCCGGCTTCCCCCATCGCTGTTGAGTATTTGTAACCATCAACAGCGCCAGCTTCTCGGCCCCAAACACCAAACATCGTTGGGCCCACTTTTTTCTTACCTTCGTCAACTGCATGACATGCGGCACATTTTTTGAAAACTTTTTCGCCTGCCGCCGCGTCGCCTTCTGCGGCAACGCTTTGAGCACCCGCCAGCGCTATTGTTACAGCCACAAGAATACCTCGCATGAGATCATCCCTTCCTTTTGATTTCAGATATTTGAGAGTTCAGGTTTGGACCGAAACTGCAGTCGGTCTTGCTTTTCGGAACAGGCTTCTCATTTCCCGAATGCCAGCCCAAAAAAGAAAACCGATCTTCAGAAATTCAGACGCGACGTAGAGCAGATGCAATGAACTGTCCTCGACTGGTTGACCCGCGATGATCAAAAGCGTCCGCGCGTTCAGCAAAGGAAGGAGCCAAAGCCTTTGAAATCCGAACACGCAGAGCGCGACAATTAATGACAACGACGGTTTCTGGCGGAACGACAGAAGAAGAACTGCAATTAGTAGCGTGCAAAACGCCTCGAATACGCCAATCCACAGGAATTGCATCCGCCCAACGTCCAAGGCGACCGGCAATGTCAATGACGGGGCTTGGAACTTGGCCGGAGCCGCTATCAAGTTACCGCTCACTGCGGCGCCCATCCAAACAGAGATAGTCGCAATCAGTGCAATGCGGGCGGCCTCAAAAAGAGGCTCGGCATGGGACTGTCGGTTTTTTGAGACAGAGATTTTGACAGGTTGTGTCACGCTCATGATCGCGTCCTCACTAGACAGGGTGTTTGGTTGACGCGTGTGTTGCGGCGCCCTTAACCGTGGGTTTAGAAGCCGCTCGCCAGTAGCCGTAGCCCATGATCCCGGCACCGGCGAATGCGTTGCCCAAGGTGACATACGTCAAATTGTGGGCGGCTCCGGCCAGGGTGATGCTGTCGGGGTGATCTGAGATCAGCGCCAGTGAAAACACGGTCATGTTCGCAACGCTGTGTTCAAACCCCGCAGCAATAAATGCATAAAGACACCAGAAGATGACGATGCATTTGGTAACGTCGTCTTTTGCGCGCGCCGAACACCACAAGGCAAGACAAACCAGCCAATTGCACAGGATCGCTTTGGCGAACAGCTCCAACTCGGTGCCGTGCATCTTCTTGATGGCCACCTTATAAAGCAAAGCCTCTTCGCCTGCCCCTAAGATAAGTCCACCACCGCCTGCGACGAACAGCAACGCCAGCAATATGGCCCCGATCAGATTTCCTGCCCAACTGACCAACCAGCAGCGCAGCACATCCCACCAAGCAATACTTTTGGCCAGCAATCCGTGCGTCATGTACATGGTGTGACCAGTGAACAGCTCGGCCCCTGCAAAAACCACAAGGGTTAAGGCGATACCGAAGCTGGCCCCCATGACGATGGGACGGATGGATGGATCCGCGCCCTGCCCAACAGAAAGGATCAGCAAGATACCGGCACCAACAAACGCCCCGGCTTTTAAGGCGAGGATCAGAAAGGCAATTGGATCTGCACGCAGGTTGACGCCTTTCTCTTGCGCCAGTTCTGCGAACCCAATGACTGTGTCAGCATAGGTCATTTCGTATTACACTCCACAGCTTGCGCAGCCGGTCGCGTTCGACCTTTGGCCACTTGGATTTCCAAACAGGATCGGGATAGCCCAGAGACAGGCCAAGCATGCAGCGAGGTAGAGAAAGGCCATGCCCAGATCCTTCTGAGCCGAGACCAGATAGGAGTTGCAAATCCTGACCGGCGCATGCGTATACAGAAAACCCAGCACACCCAGCATCGACAGCGCATTCGCCTTCAGAAATCCGCGAAGCACCGGGCCCAGCCAGGGCCAGGACAACTTCAGCAGTGCCCCCAACAGCAAAGGCAAGCTCAGATATTTAGTAAGTTCCCCTGTCGGCGTCAGCGCCCAATCAACGTTTCTAGGCAGCATCCAGAACAGAAATACGGTCAAGGCCACAAGTAGCAACGGAACAGCCCATTCACGCCGGACCTGCCTGTTCCAAGCCAACAACACCCCGGCTAGAACCAACAATGGCATCTGCACCAGGACATGCTGGATCGGACTTTCAACAACCGCATAGCGAAGTGCAACGGCCTCGGCAGAGGCCAGGAAGGCCAAGCCAAGCAACTTCATGAGCTGCGCTCCTCCAAATGGGTCAGAACAGCGTCGATCGCATCGGTGTCATACACCGCCGAAAAGCGGCCCTCGCTGTCAATCACATGGATTGCGGCATTGTGCTGAAACCCGCCCCATTCATCGGGAATGACAGTCACGTCAAAAAGCTTCAACAATGCCGGCAACTCTTCTGGCCTCGGCCGCGCAACGGTCCACATTTTGCCGTCCGCCTCATGGGCTTCCCCGTAAATCGTCATCTGATCGGGCGTGTCTCGCTTAGGATCAAAACTGACCGATATCATCCGGACGGGCTCTCCACGCTGTTCCAATTGATCTCGGATCTTGGCAAAGTCTGCGCCTGCAATCTGGCAGATGTCGCCGCACACGGTGTAGATGAACTCGACCAAAACCACCTCCTCCCCTTGCGGTAACAGGGGCATCAACTGACCTGACATGTCTTCCAGTTGCAGGGCTGGAACTGGACGCGGTGCGCGCACCACGTCCAATCTCCGAGCGGCTTCGCTGGTGAAAGCCTGCCCTCCATCTGTGGCATGCCAGAGAGTTCCCAAGCCGATGCTCGCGACCAGAACCGAGGGAAGAGCGCGCGCAATCATCAGCTGTCACTCCGCCCAAGACGCAGCACAAAGCGCAGAACAAAGAGCAATGTTCCCAACACGACCAGCACGCCGAACAAGGTGCCAATGCGGTCGTGGGTCAGCCATTCTTCGTAGTGCACTGCCCAGCGACGCGGGATCGAAGCCGCACCAGAGAAGAGAAACAACGTCACAAACCCAGCGGCGCCTGCGAGGTAGGTCACAAAAGCGACCCGGTCCAACCCGCTCATCTGGGCGATGGTTTTGCCTCGGACCAGCCAGGCCATGAACCCAAAGGCCATGGCCACTTCGCCCAGCAGCAGGTAGGTGTGGAAATGCCCCGGGACCCACATTGTATTGTGCATCACTTTGTTCACACTGATCATCCCGTCGATTGACGCGGGGATTGAGCCGACCGACCAGCCTGCCACGGACAGAACCAGCAGTGAGGACGTCAGATCCCAGGTCATTTTCGAACCTCGCACATAGAGGAACGTAGAGAATGCCGTGACCGCGATGAGGGGAATGCCGCTGAAGTATGAGACCAGTTGCCCGACCACCAGCATCCAGGGTGGCATCACCACATCCTGAAGCAGATGGTGCCAGTAAACAGCCATCACGAAGATCAGAACTGCATTCCAGGCAATCGCAAGCAGACGGTTCGATTTCCACGGTTTGCCGGTGTATTCCGGCAGGATTTCATACACCGCAGTGACGGCCATGTAGATTGAGGCATTGATGAAAACGTGGCCAAAGAAATAGATCAGGTTCTTGGCCAACAGCGCGTTTACTTCAAAACCCGGCACCAGCAGGTGGACAAGGCTCGCCACCAACACCGCGGCACCTAGGATTATCCCGATCGAATTGAAAATAGTCACGGCCGCCGCCGCGATGATTGTTGGCGGCGGAGGATTTTTGTCCTCTCGCCCTAGGATCAGGTTCCAGCCCATGGCGCGCAAAAGGCTGCCATAACGGGCATGAATCTGACGACCGAGCTCCAGATAATACAGCAGAAAGCCAACGCCGATCGAAACATATCCAAGCATGAACGCAGCAGCCGCGCCGGCTTCCCACGCTCCGCCTGACATCGCGGGCAAGGGAAACAGGAATGTCCATGCGCCGCCATATCCGCCGATGAAGATCGAGCCTAAGATCAGGACGACGCCCAGCAGAAACAAAGCAAGGAAAGCCCAAAAGATTCCAGCCGTCAGAACGATATGACGCCCGCAAAAATACCACATGATTGCGGCGCCAGACAGTGCAGCTGTACCAACCATTCCGGCGCCATGGGCCGTCAGCAACTGGTAAAACAAAGCCGGATCCACTTCGATCCATTGGCCCTGCGCAGCACGCATGATCAGACCAAAGACCATCATCAAAGCAAAGACCGCGCCTGAGAGGATCATGGTAAGCTTGACTGCCCCAGCCTGCGGTTCAGTGACGATTGATTTTTCCGCGACAAGTTCAGATACAGCGCTCATTTAGTCCTCCACCGCGACGACTTCGAATTCGTTGACCATGTCCTGATGCGCCACCCCGCAGAACTCCATGCACAGGACTTGGTAAGTGCCGGGTTCATCGAACGTGTAAGAAACTTCGGTTGTGTAACCGGGGATCACTTGGACCTGCGTCAGAAGGCGGAGGTCTGAAGTGTAAATGCCCAATCCGTGGGTAACATCTTCGGTCGTGGCGCTAAAATTGATGGGCGTTCCAACAGGGATCTCAACTGTGTCGATATCCCACCACCACTGCCCGCTGGTGATGGAAACGGTGATGGCATCGTCTGTACTGGCCAAAGCGTGCGGCCATGGTCGCAATGAACCGACTGCCACGATTACTCCAACAATCGTCATTGCCCAGATCAAGCCCGCACGCTTCGAGTTGGCATTGGGTCCTGCTTCCGCCCCGTTCGAGGCGCGCGCGGCCTTCCAGAAGACAAGTGACAGCGCTGCCATCAGGATCAGCGAGATCAAAAGTACAACAGGCTGCATGAGCCATCTCCTTTATTAAGCATTTTAAATACCTATTATAAAGACTAGAAAAAGATGTCAATGAAATAGGCATTTTCAAAGCCTATTTTTTATGAGAGATATAACTATGCAAATTACCAAGTTTTCCGACTATGCCTTGCGCATCCTGATCCATCTTGCCACCCACGAAGAGGGGTTGATGTCGACCCGCGAGATTGCGGCTATGCAAAACTTGCCCTTCAATCACCTGGCCAAGATCTCCCAGTGGCTCACACACGAGGGCTACGTAGAATCCGTTCGTGGACGCAACGGAGGAATGCGAATGGCCTTGCCTCCCAATGCGATCTCGATTGGCGGCCTGCTGCGAAAATCCGAACGCGGCACCCCTTTGGTTGAGTGTATGAAAGAAGACGGAGGCTGTTGTGTGATGACGCCTGCCTGTGGGTTGCTGCCAATCCTGACTGAAGCTCAGGAGGCGTTTTTTACTGCCTTGGACAGCAAGACATTGCAGGATGTTTTGGAAGGAAATCGCGGAATGAAAAACCTGATCCGAGCGCTAGAAGTTAGTCATGCGCTGGCTTCAGATCATTAATACGCAAATTGAAATCGTATAAAACCACGATTTTCATTTGGCTGCACCAGGCACGGCACCCTCAATCGCCTGCCCTTCCCACGCCTCGAATGCCATCGACAGGTGCCATGCCTTGAACCCGATGTAGCCGGCCAACAGGACCATTATCATCAGATACATTGCCCTTCGGAATCGTGGATTCTCTTCAGCTTGGTACATCTTCTGCATTCCAGAGTAAGTACAGTGTCAGCATTCGGATCTGAGCGTCACTCAAACGTCCGTCCCACGCCGGCATCACCCCCCGTCGGCCAAAATGGATGCTGTGATAGATGGCGTCCCGGTCGCCCCCATAGATCCAACTTTCATCGCCCAAATCTGGCGCGCCGATCTCGTAGCCCCCGCGGCCGTCATCTCCGTGGCAGGCCGCGCAGTTTTCTTCAAAAACCAATTTACCGGCTTCGGCCGCCGTCGCATCATGCTGCTGTCCAGAGAGGAACAAGACAAATTCTGTGACTTCCTCAACCTGTTGATTTTCGATCATGCCATCCGCACCAAAGGCAAGCATCTGTGCGATCCGTGTATCGTCATGCTGCGCATTGATTCCATATCGAATGGTCGCCTCTATCTCTTCCGGCGTGCCTGACCATAGCCAATGACGGTCCACCAGGTTGGGAAAGCCAATCTGCCCTTTCAGATCATTCCGGTGACAAGCCGCACAGTTGTCGGCGTAAAGCTTGGAAATAGACGCGCCATATCGCGCCTCAAGCGTCGGATCGGCGGCCAGCTTCTCTATATCCCCGGACGCGAAAGGCGCGAATGTCATTTCTCGACTCGCATCCGCCTGTTGAAGTGCCGTCGCAACTTCTGCACGCGAGGAATAGCCGAGCATCCCCTTCGCGTAGTCACGCACACTCGGGAAAGATGGGTAAAACACCCAATACAGCGCTGCTATGATGATACTGATCCAAAGCGCCCATCGGGCAGCCCAGGGAACAGGTGTATCCAACTCTTTGATACCGTCCCATTCGTGGCCAGTCAGATCGGTGCCGGAAACGGAATCCTTTTCCTTCATCGACATGGCTGATCCTCCTCACGATCGAGTGGGGATTGGGCGGCATCGTCGTAAACCTTCCGGCGCGAGGGCCAATAGGTCCAAACAGCTGCAGCTAAAAAGACGGCCAGCAGGTAGATTGCGCCCCAAGTCTTGGAGAAAACGAGAACCGTATCATGTGTCATCGCTGAACCTCCTCAAGATTTAACGAATCCAGATCGGCCAATGTGCCAAGAACCTGAAGATAGGCTACAAGGGCATCCATTTCCGTCAGCCTGCCCGGTTGCCCGTCATAATCCCGAACCTGAACGTTTTCACCGTAACTTGCCTGCAACTCTCCTTCAAAGTACTGCTCAGCATCCGCCTGCCATGCGGCGTCCGTTTCGGCGTTTTCGATCTGGGTGTCCGTATAGGGCACACCAGCCCGGCTGAGGGCTTTCAGCGAGGCAGGTAAATGTCCAGTCGCAAGACGCGTCTCGGACAAATACGCATATCCCGGCATGATTGACCCCTCGACGAGGTCTCGCGGCGCCTCCAAATGCGCCACATGCCATGCGTCAGAGTATTTGCCACCAATGCGCGCCAAGTCCGGCCCTGTACGTTTCGAGCCCCATTGAAACGGATGGTCATACATGCTTTCGGCAGCCAGACTGTAATGTCCATAGCGTTCGATGTCCGACCGCAGGGTGCGGATCATCTGGCTGTGGCAGGCATAGCACCCCTCGCGGACATAGATGTCACGCCCGGCAAGTTCCAGCGGCGTGTAGGGCCGCATACCTTCGACCTTTTCCACTGTGTTTTCGATCGTGAACAACGGCGCGATTTCGACAATTCCACCGATCGATGCAACCATCAGGATTGCCATTGCAAACCCAAGTGAATGGCGTTCGAGTTTTTGGTGCTGAGTGCTCATTGGGACTTACTCCGCTGGCAGCTGGACCAATGGTCCGGCTTCCCGGGTTTGGGCCTTCTTCGGCCCACTCACAGTCATGTAAATATTGTATGCACCGATGCAGGCTCCGATCAGATACAACAGCCCCCCAATCGCGCGGGCGACATAGTAGGGATGCATCGCGATCACACTGTCGAGGAAGGAATAGAGGAAAGCGCCGTCCGCATCATAGGTCTGCCACATCAGCGATTGCGTGATGCCGCTGTTCCACATCGCGCCGACGTAAATCAGCGTTCCGCTCAGGGCGAGCCAGAAGTGCCAGGCCTCCAGCCGCAAGGAATATACGCCGTCCCGCTTCCATATCCAGGGCACCAGTTTGTACAAGGCACCAAAGGTGATGAAGGCGACCCAACCCAACGCGCCGGCATGAACGTGCCCAACCGTCCAGTCGGTATAGTGGCTTAGCGAGTTTACCGGGCGGATCGCCATGAACGAACCTTCAAATGTCGACAGCCCATAGAACAGAATTGCGACCATCATGAACCGGACCGCCGGGTCCGTCCGGACTTTATCCCAAGCCCCGTTGATCGTAAGGATGCCGTTGAACACAGAGGCCCAGCTGGGAACCAGCAAAATGATCGACATGGTCATGCCAAGGTACTGAACCCAATCAGGCAGGGCTGTATAATGCAGGTGATGCGATCCGGCCCAAAGGTACAAAAATGTGATCCCCCAGAACCCCACAATCGACATGCGGTATGAATAGATCGGCCGGTTCACCGCTTTGGGCAGAAAGTAGTAGAGCATCCCCAGGAACCCTGCCGTAAGCAGGAAACCAACCGCGTTGTGCCCATACCACCACTGCGTCATGGCATCCTGCGTCCCCGAAAAAAGCGAGTAGCTTTTGGGGTAAGCGATGGAGACGGGCACCGAGAGGTTGTTCACCGTGTGCAGCATCGCGATGACGACAATGAAAGCCAGATAGTACCAGTTGGCCACATAGATATGCGGCTCTGCCCGACGCGAAAGGGTCTTTAGGTAAAGCGCGAGGTACCCTACCCATACAACCAGCAACAAAAGATCCGCGTACCATTCCGGTTCCGCATATTCCTTGGATTGGGTAATCCCCAAGGGGTAGCCGGTCGCCGCAAGGACCATGAAAAGGTTATAGCCCCAAAAGACCATCCAAGGCAGCGATTCACTGGCCAGTCTTGCCCGCGAGGTGCGCTGCACCACGTAGAACGAAGTTGCGATTAGGGCATTGCCGCCAAATCCAAAAATGACCGCAGACGTGTGTACCGGACGCAACCGGCCAAAGTTCGACCAGAAAATATCCCCGTTCAATGCCGGAAAGGCCAGTTGCCAAGCTAGAATGTCTCCGACGGTAAAACCAACCAAGGCCCAAAATAGAGCAGCTATGACACCGAAACGCGTGACCTTGTCATTATACTCAAGCGGGATGTCCCGGATTTCTTCACTCATTCGGGTGATCATCCAGATCAACCCCCAACCGCCGAAGATGGCGATCATCCAGCCATGCAGCACATAGGCGAGAGGTACACCCCAACCAAGAATGGCCACTCCGCCGATCAGAACAATGGCAAGAGCACACAGGACCAAAACGTTTTCGACAGTATTGTTATTCAGCATCTGGCCGCTCCTGCCGGTGGAAACGCACTTCCAATGCGACCTCTCCTATGGGGTTCACAGAGTGAGTTTCCTGGGGCGCAAAGACCGCCGTATCACCCGCAGCCAACACCAAGTCATCTTTGTTGTCCCGACGCAGCAAAAGCTGGCCGGATTGCACTGCCAATTGGCCCCAGACACCGGCTTTCGTGCTGTGATCCTTGCGCAATTTTTCTGGCAGAGTGTCGTGCGTGAATTGCGAAGTCGCATAGTGCACCACGCCTTCTGGAAGGGCTTCTGTCATTGTGCGTCTCCATGGAAAAGCTCTGCATAGGCATGCCAGGTTGAATATCCCAGCAAAGGGAAAACTACGGCCAGCCCTAGCAGGCCCGTTAAAATCCCCAACAAAGTCAGCGCGGTAATCGCACTTCCCCAACACAGGCAAAGTCGAAAATTATGAGTGGTGGCATTAAAACTCAGCGCCATGGCTGAGAAGCCATCGATCTTGCGGTCTACAAGCATCGGAAGCGAGAAGGCTGAGACAGCGAACCCCAACGATGCAAACAATCCGCCAATCAAAGATCCAGAGATTAACAAAGCCCAGCCCGAAGCTGTGCTGATCATCAGCAGCAGAGTGTCAGCGAAGCCAGAAAACGGGCGCAGACCATATACAATGGCGAACATGACTGTCGCGGCACGTATCCAAGTCAGGGCAAACACCATGAGGATCGCGCCGACCAAAGCAATCTGTCCTTTCGCGACAGCTGGTCCAGTGTCACCGCTCGCAACCGAATACAAACCAACGGTTGCAATGGGACCAACAAGCACGCCACCAGCCAAAAGTGGCAGCAGAACCCAACCTTGACCGCTGAGCAAAAGACCCGCGACACATGCCCATCCTAACAGAACAAGCGCAATGCCGTAACATATCGAATACTCAAGGTTCGCTCTGAAATCGCGCCATCCCGCTCGCAACCAACGTTTCACGACTTGGATTGGCGGCTCGGTAATGACCTGCGCTTTTGAATATACCGATATGGTCATGACAACACCGGCGGGGCACCCACCTCGCGACGAAAGTTCTCGATCCCAAAGGTCAAACCTTTACCGATCCGGTTGGTCAAATGAGTAAAAGCTTGAGCGGTATCTGGCAGCAGAACCTGATGTGCCGTTTCGCCAAACAGATCGAGCCACAAGGGAAAATGCTCGGGAAGGATGTCTGAATTCGCCAGATGAGCCTGCATTGGATTTCCGGAATACCCGGGCTCCCTCAGGATCGCGCCGCGCCAAAACGATGCGATCTTTTCTTCGTGCGCTTTCCAATCCTGAATGGCCTCATTGAACACGGGACCCAATACAGGATGCACCCTTATCTGCGTGTAAAACCGGCAAACCAATAACTCAATTTCCTCAGCGGAAATTTCAAACATCTGTGGTTTGGCAAGCATCGCAGGGGTCATCAGAATCTACTCCATTTCGGGCACCCGGTTTCTGCCCCCTTTAATAGGTATTGTCAATACCTATTAAAGGGGGCGCTGGTACCCCACAGATACTCAACCCGCCTCTCAGACGGATCGTCTTGCCGCAGATTCCGCGTAAGCTCCACTTCGCAGGGAAAAAACATCATCTAGGGGTGCCCTAACTCCTTCAGGCATCCGGGTTGGGTCGAACACCTTTTTGGTGCTTTCAGAACGATCATCAGGTAGCTCAACCTGAATTGTCCCAAGATCAACCATGGTATGTGTCCCACTCCAAGGCACAGTCGGATCAGACACATTGTCAGCGGTGTTCGCGATCACCAACTTCAACGACCAACGGGCGGGACCATCGCAGAGCTTTTCGAGGAACCTGTCATGAAGGAAATCATCCGAGAGGGTTTCCATCTCTTCCTTGCTCAATGCCAAACGCCCACCCTCCGGCTCCAGCAGAATTCGGGCAGAGATTTCCCTTCCACTCCAATCAAACCGATAAGCATGACCAGAGTGGTATTGTTCAGACGAATAACAACGGCACGGCACAACAGACTTCAGATATTGTTGGTGTGGCACCGTGTTGGGGTTTGCCTCATTAAAGACTTCTACCAACTTCGGATCCGGGGCACCGGTGTCCGGATCAGGAATACGAGCGGCAAGAAAAGCCCGGAATTGTGCAGCAGAGTTGGCAAAGAAAACCGGGTTCGAAATTAACGTCAGAACCCAAGACTCTGATCCTTTTCCGATCTCCAGCCCAATCCCGCGCACCGTAGGGCTTTTGTCACTGATGCCCGGTTTTCCACCCCCAACGGAGAAGCGCGCCGTAACCTTGCATTCATTGTTCAACATCGGGATTTGAACTCTCGGCTCCTCCGCAGCAGGACAGAAACGCCCCTGTGCTGTAAACCCCTTTGCGTGTGACGCGCGATAGCCATTGTGACGGCCAAACGTTCCATTCAGTGCGTCGATCAGTGTTACTGCCTGTGACATGACGTCCTCCTTGATCAGTTATCGAGCAGGCCGGGAAACCCTCTTTGAGATGGCTTTATTGCCCATGCATTTTGCTCATTGAGAATTCGTATTTCCGGCAGCGCAGAGCATCACAGGAAATCGATTGATCCGCTGATTCAGTGGATTCGAAGTTATTCTTTTTCAGACAGCCGTTTTCCCACACCATGTGCGTAGATCAACGATCGTGCTTGCAACATGGGATCATTGGATGGCGCAAAGCCTTCACTCAAGATCAGCGGGTCAAAGTTGATCTCGTCACACTGCCCGTCAGCCTCAGTCATCGCAGCATTCGCTGTGAAACGCGCAGCAACGATTTCTGTGTGATCGCCGGTCCACTGAACAGAGGGATCTTCGACATTGTCATCAGCGTTAGCCAGAACGATAACCATGTCCCAGGACACACCCCCGTTGGCGATATTGGCCTGCATGTTTTCAATGAAGAAGTCGGGGTGAGTGTCAACAACGATATCTTCCTGCCCCGATGGGCGGAAATAGAATCGCATCGCAGTTTCTTGACCCGCGTCATTTACAAGGAGGAAAGAATTCACGCTGTAGTAGGTTGTACCCTCATGGGGTCGAAGCGATTTATCCAACGCGCCATGATACTCGCTGTAGGTCTTCAATGTAGGATTAGCGGCTGCAAACGCCTTGGTTGCGTCCGCTCCAGCAGCCTTGGAACGCAAAAGTTCGATGAACGCTTTGCTCGTCGGCACCGGAAAGAAGTGTTCCGTGTTCATGGCAATCACGTGCAGGTCATCATCCGGCGTCGTGATCTCCATCGATAGCCCAAGTAGCCCGTATTTGTCGTCTGCTGGATTCGCCTTACCACCCTTGTGGGACACCCGAGCAATAACCGAAGATTCACTAGTGAACAAAGTGCTGTTGGAGTACGTTTCAATCGTCTCGTCTAAGGGTGTAAGCGTGCCCTCAACGCAAAATCCTTTGGTGTGATTGCGGCGTTTACCTTCAGTCACACCAAACAAGTCTTCGAAGGCAGCGAAACCCTTCTCAAAGTCAAAGTCACCTTCTGCGACGGCAGGTGTCGCCACCACAGAAATGCCAATAGCTATAATGCTGCGTCTGATCATTACATCCTCCATTTTCATTTATTTGCTAGCTAATATTTAGCCTCCTAATTATTTGCAAGTAAAAACTTCAGATGCTAAAAGGTGCCCGAAATCAAAAATGAAAGTCGCCATCGTGCCCAAGACGAAAAAGCCTGAGACCGACGAAGATGTTCGGCTAGACAATCAGTTGTGTTTTGCGGTCTACGCGGCCTCGCACAAGATAGAGCAGCTTTACCAGATACTTCTGAAGGCCCAGGGACTAACTTACACCCAGTATTTGGTCTTGATGGCATTGTCCGAAGAGGATGGTGTCTCCATTTCCACTTTGGCAAAACGGCTTGACGTATCCGGAGCGACAATGACGCCGTTGTTGCGGCGCCTTGAGGAAAAAGATCTGTTACGGCGTGAGACGCGGGACGGGAACGAGCGCCAGAAGATTGTCACTCTAACTGAAACAGGACGCAGCATCTGGATAAAAAGCTGCGGGATATCATCTGAAGTCTTTTCCCAAATTGGCCTTACTCAACATGAGGCAGACGACATCATCCGAATTTGCAAGAAGATCGCCAGCAAGTAATCCGTTATCGAAGTGCGAAAGACATCACAGATTTTCTCTAAAATTCTCCAGGTATTTATCCAGGACTTCCAAGCCAGCATTTGCTCTTTGCCATGTTCGCCACAAGACTGATCGCTAGATCTTTAAGCTCACAGAACGATTGCGGACCTGCGATGAGCCCTTACCAGACCTTGATCACACCTCGGTCTTTCGCTCATGCAGCAGGTCGCGAACGCGTACAAAGTTGCTGTTCATTTGTCTTGACGATGTCAACCGCAGCATAGCGTGTTAGTTGTCAGCAATGAACCAACTAACCTCAGCCAAGCGGAACGCCATACCCTATGCCCTTGCGGTCGTTGGTGTGCTTTTTGCATCCATCTGTTTTGGCCTTGTACCCTATTTTAGCCGTGGGCTCACCGATCAGGGTCTCGCTCCCTATGCGGTTGCCTTTTATCGGTACATCTTGGCAGCGGTTGTCCTTTCGCCCGCACTTGTAATGCATCACTCAAAGTGGCGAGAAATCGTCTGGGGTATGGTTGCGGGCGCCGTTATGGGTCTTGGCTGGGTCGGCTATGTTACTGCTCTTGAGACTCTTCCTGCATCGACGGTTGGCGTACTCTACATGACCTATCCGGTGTTTACGATTGCCATCGCATGGGCGCTTTTTGGTGATCAACCAACGCGGCGCAGCTTTGTTGCAGCTGGATTGATCGTCGCTGCTGCGATATTCGCAGGTTCTCCGGCATCTGTGCCACCGGACCAAATTCCAATCCTTCTCGTCTCATTAGCGGCACCTTTCGGTTTTGGCTTCGGCATATGTGTTCTCGTGCACCGCCTGTCACGTATTGCGCCTTTAGCCAGAATGGCGTCAGTCTCGCTTGGGTCGGTCATTGGCCTTGCCCCTCTCATTCTTTCATCCGAGGTCGGCGAAATTCTACCAGAAAGTGGGGACGACTGGGTTCTAGTTGTCGGGTTGGGCCTTGTGACGGCGCTAATTCCGCAACTGATTTACACGATCTGTTCGCCCATTATTGGGGCAGCGCGCACTGCTGTAGTCGGAAGTATTGAACTACCCACGATGTTTGCTGTTAGCGTTCTTGCATTCGGTGAAGTAATCAAGGGTACACAGGCGCTGGCCTGCGCGCTGGTTTTGGGAGCGATAGCTCTCACTCAAAGTCGCTCAACTCGAACTGTGACGACCGTGATCAGCAAGGAGCCTGAGAGGTAGCTTTGGTCTCGTTACCGACTTTCTCTATGGCGAGTTTGGACAAGCAGATTGAGCCCAAACCGGCCATCCCGAGGCTATCTGTCTCCTGCAGTCGCAGTCGGCAGGTCGCAGCCCAAAGCTGTCGTTCGTAACCGGCTAAATTGGAAGTAAGTCCAGAAAGTTTTTCCCACGCTCGAATGTCCACCAACTCGCGACAGCTCCGCAGCCGATAGCTATCGAAACTCTGAGCGTAAACTCAGGAGTTGAGCCAAATTTTGAAATCGAATTTAGGAGCGGCCACGTCACCAGAACGATTGCGACTTGACCAACTTCCACGCCGATGTTGAATGCCAATAGGCTCTGCCAAATATTGGGCGAAGTCACTTGCAGGATTTCATGCAGCACGAAACTAAAGCCCAGGCCGTGAAGCAGTCCCATCAGGACCGTCACTACGAAAACCTTTCTGTTGGTGTTTGGCCCCGAATCTTCTCGTTTTATGGCCAGAACAGCTGCGTAGATGATTGAGAGCGCAATCCCTGTTTCTACCAAAGGGACAAACCATGCACCGGATGGAACATAGCCAAAGAAGCCAAGCGAAAGTGTTACGCTGTGGCCAACTGTAAACCCGGTGACACGCCAGAGTAGCGCCCGCAGTTCAGGCGCGCCGATGACAAGGCAAACAACAAACAATACATGATCGATGCCTTCGAGAATGTGGCGCACACCCTCCCAAATGAAAGTCACGATTCCTGCGAAACTCGACCTTGAAATCTCAACCGGATCTTCCATCAGACCCCGCGTTCGAAAGACAAGAGGGTCGCTGGAGCCGTAGTCGAGGATGAGGTTCGCGGTCATTTCCTGGTCTGGCAATCCGGGGTTCAGAGCGTTTGACAGCGCATAGGTAGACGGGGTGGTTTTCAGGTCATACCGTACGGTGACATCGACGATGACATCGCCAACATATACAGGCAGATCGAGCGACATAGTTGATCCCTCAAACACCGCTTTTTGGGCCTCGTTCAGAGTAGCAAATCCCGGTTCTTCGCCCACCCGATGGATTGCCACAGACTCCACGTTTCCTGCTACGCGCTGACCTTGCACTTCGACAATTGTTCCGGCCTCAGCGATTCGACCGAGCCCGAGCGGGTCAGCATCCAGTTGAGCGGTGTCGGCAAAATGCACGACATTGCCGTGCTCAAGGGCATTTGTCGTAAACGGAGCAGCGGACGGAAGGCCATCTGCCCCAATTGCTCCCGTTTTGTCCGCGACAAGGTAAGGCATGGGCAGTCGAAGATGGATACGCAACCCGTCGCTGGTGTGTTCAACGTGGAATACCCGAACGTTCAGGTTCAGTAGAAAATGCGCGTGGCTCGCAACCGCGAACACTATCAGGCAGGTCGTGACAAAAACCAACAAAGCTCTGCTTATCCGCTTAGACATCCGGTGCACGCGCCTCCAACACAGTGATTGCTCTAAGTTTCCAGCTACCTCGCTCAGGTCGGAACTCGACCCTTGCGCGGTATTCCACCCTTCGACGGTGATCATGACCCCAATGGCCCGCCCGCGCGTCGACCCGCCATTGCGCAACGCCTTCAAACGCTCCGTATCTATTCAATCCACCGTCTACTATGACGACATCCGTGACCTCAGCGATCTGCGCGAGTCCACCACCGGGTACCCGGATCCCCAAGCTTGCTTCCAGTTCTGCAGACACCTCAACAAGGTCAACATTCAGAACGATTGGGGCTAGCGCTTCGCTGCGTTTTTCTGGCGACACTTCGAGGGCTGCAACATAGACGTTAGCTATGAGCTGGGAAAAAGCATCCGCAGCGACATGATCTGCAGCTTGATCAGAAGTCGGGCTTATCAATGAGATGGATCGTGAATTCCAAAATACCAAAACGAGAAGAAAACAACCGATTGACAGCATGGCCAATCTGACCCGCAGGTGCTTCTGGGAAGTTAGTATGGCGATCAGGCCGACCAGAGCTGAAAGGCCAACGGTAAACAGTGTCCACAGAGGCACAAACACAACACCTTGAGCCTTCACCCGAGAAACCTCAGGCTCGGCATATCGTTTCAGGTGATTTTCCCACGTGATCTTGGCATTCTCAGGCGTCGCCCAATCCAGGAATGGACCGGCGACATCCGTCAGCGTCACAGGAACCTCGCGGATCATATTGTTGAACATGCTCCAGGTGACAGACGCCTCAGCTGGTAAAGCTGAAATAGGATAAGACAATATCACGCCGATGAACGTCGTATCAGCATTAAGCGTTGAGGGGCCATCAACAACCTGAAACCCGCGTTCCCCGAGCGTCAGGAACGAACCGCGCACGTTCGAAGGCATTACCTGTTCGCCCTCAATGGCGACTGGGTTCTTGATTGCGAATTCGTTCAGTGCATCCGCAAGAATCTGTGACTGTAACGCAGGATCCAGATTTGATCCGGTACCCAAGGTTTGATCGATCCAGGGCGCAAGATCACGAGACCGGATCAGGACCTCGTGGCGGAGTTCGCGCGGAGCGACATACAAGTAGGATGTCGTCCCGCTTCGGGCTGAGCGGTTGAGGTTTGCGTTGGCAAATGCGGTGAACCAGGGGTCCGACCAGTTGACCGTAAATCGCGACTCCTTGTTCAGAAAACTGAACCGGGTGACCGGAACAGCGCGATCAAAGACCATGAAGCCAATCGATACCGCAGTGTTTTCGTCTTTGGCCAGCGGAGGGCGGATGATCAACTTCTCGGGTTTCAGGCCCTCAAAGTCATAGAATGCTCTAACGTAGATTACTTCAGGATCATTAGGAGGTGCCGGAATTTTGCTGCCGGTGATAGGATCGGTCATTCCGGCAAGAGGAGATGCGCGGTCGATCCTTTTGCGTCGCTCCGCAGTTAGGAATTGCAATGGCAACGGAGTTCCGTCGCCCCGAACTATCAAGAAATCTTCAAGGCCTTTGTCGGATGCAACGTCATATGTGACCAATTCCGGCTGTGGTTCCAACCATTCTCCAGATGACAGAGTCGCAGCGAAGGCCGTTAAGTCCCGAGGGTATATTTCCAGATCCAGATGAATGCCTTCGTCTTCAATTCGTAAGACGGCTATGTTATCGGCGACTTCCGCACCGCTGTAGGGCGTCACATCTCCTTGCGCCCCAATCGGCAAAACCAATGCCGTTACAAGTGCCAGCATGTATCTGACACGGCCCGGTGGTTTGCTTACTGTGTTCCGTGACAAGTTCATTGGCAATGCTTTCGTTCCATCACTTGCCTGGGCAATGAGTTCCACAGCTCTCGACACGCGTCTGTGATGCAGCCGTCATTCGCATGGGAAGACATTTGCCTTTTTGTCCCGCGCGACCTGTGATCTGGCCGCGCGGATGCAGCGAAGATGTCGTTATTGATCCGGCATCGGCGGCGGGGTGTATCCTTCCCACTTGCCAGCAGTCACCTTGTCAGATGGCTCTTTTTCCTTCGAGCGAGGCGCCTTGATATATTCGTCGCCGACTGCCGGTGGCAGGGCATAGTCATCTACGCTGGCCTCCCGGACAACAATCTGATCCTTGGTGACATTGATTACCTGAAGATCGCGCGCAAGCGTCAGCGGCCCGTCATACGTCGAACGAACGCCTTCCAAAATCGCCTGGTAGTTTTCTGGTGAAAGAACAGAATGGTATCCCAGTGCCATGCGAGGCTTGACCGTTGACATGACCTTGCCAAAAGCCGCGGGTTCGGTGTGGACGCGGGTGGCGACATAAGTTGCCTGCTTCATGTCCCATCCAAAGTAGGGTGCCAACGCATCTGGCGGCAAAAACGCTTCGTGAGACGCTAAGTCTGCGTCTTTGGCATACTCGACATACCATTTATTCGGGTAGGTATCTCCGCCAAAGACGTACTTTAGCCCGTTCCATTCAAGGGAATAACTGACCGAGCCATCGAGGCTGTGGATCGCCGGCCAGGAACGAATGGTGACATCGTTTTCTTGGTAAACGATCTCGTTCTCCTGCATGTAATCGAACTCGGTGACATCAAGTTTCGCACCCTCATCCGGCAAAGCACCGCTTCTGGTCGCAAGGTCCCAGGCATAAGCCTTCGACATACCGTCTACATATGCCTTGGTGCCCAGTTCTTCCTCCGATCCGGACGGACCGAAAATACGAAGCGGGGTGTAGCGACCAGAGAGCCAGCCTCCAACGTGAAGACCCATGAAGTCACCGACATGGTCTACATGCAGATGGCTGAAAAAGACTTTATCGATCTTTGAGAAATCTGGCCGCAATGAAAAAAGGTTGCCAGTAGATCCGGTGCCAACGTCGAAAAGAAAGGTATCCCCGTTGCCCAACTCGACTAGGAACGAAATGGAAACGGCCGCTTTTGTTTGGTTTGGCATCCCCGTGCCCAATGCGGTGATCCGCATCTCGCTTTCACCGAGAATTTCAGTGTTTGGGAAATAGGACGCCGGATAGGTTCCGTCTTCGATTGCAGCAGCCGTTCGACCTTTTGGAAGCATATTCTGCGCCAACGCAGATCCACTGACCGCAAGCCCAAGCGCCAAAACTGCACTTGTCGTGGAAATGAGTAATCTATTCATAGTTCCCCCTCCCTTTAGACGTGGCTAAGCATGTCACAAAAGCGTGATTCTCAAGTCAACCATAGACATCTCTACGGTAGTACCATAGACTTCTCTATGTCAATAGAGACCTCTATGGAAAGCGGAATGGCAGTAATCGAAAAAAAGGAAAAAGCGTCGCGCGAGGATTGGTTGCTTGCGACGCTGGACGTTTTGAGAGAGCGCGGAATAGAAGGCGTAAAGGTCGTCGCTATTGCGCGTAGGTTGGGATTGACGAGCGGAAGTTTCTATTGGCACTTCAAGAATTTAAAAGATTTACTCGACGCCGTTTTAACCTATTGGGAAGAAGCCTTGACCGGGCACATCATTGAGGATGCAATAAAGTTTGAAGGTCCCGCGAAAGAGCGGATCAGGCTCTTGATGCAACAGGTCATTCGCGAAGACGCTTCCAGACCAGACGGGGCCATTGCGGTCTGGGCGAAGTCTGATGCGGACGCTGCATTGAGTTATCAGCGCGCTATGGACCGGCGGTTTGAGTTTTCAGCCTGGTTGTTCGAACAGGCCGGTTTCGGGCCTCAAGACGCTGAAATTCGCGGTCGTATGATGGTAATGACGCTGATGGGTGAAACAACCAACGGGTTAAAGAATTCTGACGGTTGGGAAGGTATTCTCGACCGACACTGGCGCGTTTTGGTAGCGTAGTCTTCTAAGTAGGTTTCAATAGCCACCTCGTTTGCAAATCCGATTTCAAACTGATCGGTTCATTTGGGCTATTGGAGCATTTACCCCGTCGTTGGTCTCGAAAGCTACCGCCGCCCAGAATTCACCGGTTTTAGATGACAACGAGCTCGCAGCCGACGGGTCTGATAGTTCGGTTGAGAGTGGAACACTCAACTTTGTAAAGTCCGCTTCCTGCGCATTGCCGGCCTTGATGCACGGTTCAGCAATTTGCACTTTGGGCTCGTTGCCGCCTTTCGCTACTTTTTACATCAATGACCGGTCGCAGCCCAAACCGAACCTTCATTACGAGCTCTACATCCTCCGAGATGCGGAGCAAACCGCCGTTCGCTTTCATCAGCGCAATTCCTGCATCCGGTAAGCGGTATTCTCTCAGGAAAGGCTCAACTATTTGGGAAATAGCAAGGTAGCTACAAGTCTTACGCCCCAACCGTCAGGTCCACTATCTGGGCCGTCGGCCCAGTAGCGTACTCCCCCGCCTACGCTGATAAGTTGATCCCCGAGTTGGGTAACTTTGGTGACAACACCGTTGATTGGCACAGACCATTGATCGGTTTCCCAGCTGTAGGTGGACTCAGTGTTTAATGTGAACGTCCACGCGTTCGAATTTGTCTAGGAAATAAATGGCTGTAAGAACGTCTGGTTGATGTCGGTATCACCATCAATGTCCCAGATGTGATTTGTCAGGCCACCATATGTCCACTGACCCTGCTGTTTGAGTGCCACGCCGGTAACTCCAGCACCCCACTCTCCGAGACCTAAGCTGTTATCTGTCGACGTTGGCAGCAGAAAAACGGGGCCAGCCCCCCAGATCCAACCGCCCGCACTTGGTTTTTTGGGCGAAAGAAATAAGCTTTGAACAGTATCTCCTAGCCCAGTCTCGGATCCAGAATCCGGCAGGCCACCATCTATGGAGGCAATTGGAAGAATTGTTCGGGATATGAGGTTCCAATCATCCGCAAGATGAAAGGGAACAACCGGTTGTACGTTTAATATCCAATGCGAACCATTTCTGTCAGCACCCAAATTCTGATCATGGTTCAGCTGGAATGGTACACTAATGAGAGCGGCCACGGGGTTAGCAAGTAGCTTTGCTAGTTCTTCTTCCTGGGATTCTGCCCACGCAGTACCAGAAAGGGCACCAATCCCGGCAAGTATGGAGCAGCGTAGCAACCTAAGGTTCATAGGCGGTCTCCTCTTAGCAGGCCGTTTTTTTATGGGTAGCTTGCACTTGAGATCGCCAGGTTGGCAATGACGTCAATGGCCCACTCACAGTCCGCCGCCGCCGAACTGGATGAAATTATCCAGCACGGTTGACTTATAGCCAAAATACTTGATCGAACATGGCTTTCAGACTGTCTCCATAAGCGTATCCGAAAGCACATCCTCGGAGAGGGCCCCCGGTGCGCCTATTGCGACAAGCCTTGTTTCGGGTTTGCGGTCACCCCAAGCGCCATCACGTGCGATGTCCATACGTTTTCCAACGACCTGAACGAGAATGCGATGATCTGGATCCTCCTCGCTAAAAACAAAGCCCTTGAGGCGATACACATCGCCCGGAAGCTTTCGAATTGCGCTCCGGAGAGAAGATAAGCTTATCGGGCGTTCAGCCTTCATCATGGTTGTTGAGAAGCTGTCTGAGTGATCAGAGGCTTGGCAACCACAATCCGGTCCATGTTCGTGATGATCGGGTATTTCTGTTTGTAGCTGTTCGGCGGCAAAGCGACCGACTGAAAGAAGTATATCCAGTGGGACGTCCGCATTGACAGCTTCGACCAAACGATAGCGACGGAAGCGAGACCCGAGCCAATCGTGCACCCTTTGAACAGCGGCCCTGTCGACAAGATCGACTTTGTTCAAAATAACCATATCTGAGAACGCGATTTGACGGAGCTTCAACTCCATTTGTTCCGGCGCAGCAAAAAGCTGTTCCGCATCGACCAGACACATAAGGCTGTCCAAGCGGATCATGTCCCGAAACTTCTGATCGGTAAATGTCATCGCGATTGAAGACGGGTCCGACACTCCACTTGCTTCAAGGACGATGTATTCCGGTTTCTCGGGCCGGGCGAGAACGGCTTCCACCGTTTCGATCAAGTCATCTCGTATCGAGCAGCAAACGCACCCATTCGCGAGGCTCATAACGTCATCTTCGAGGCCGACCACCAAGTCTGCATCGACATTGATAGATCCAAAGTCATTTACCAGAACCGCAACCCGCAACCCGTGATTGCCTGTCAGTATGCGGTTTAGAAGCGTTGTTTTACCGGCTCCTAGAAAGCCGGTAAGGATCGTCACAGGGATCGCAGAAGTCGAACCAAATTCAATCATTGTTCGATCTCCTCTCAGTCTTCATCACGCGAGCCGATTACATCCGAAACTTTGATGGTAAAGTCCTGCGGCCAGTCCCCGCCGGGTGCTCGGAAAACGTCAGTTGGGTAGTATTCGCGTGGATCGATCTCCATATCACGGTACTTCTGGTCTTGCTGATCTGCTCGGGTGAGCCTCGGATTCGGTAATGTGATTTCATCCGGAAGCTCAATACGCCCGGCCTCGGCTGCCGCAGCCAGTTCACGAAATGGTGGCACAGTACCGGATTTTCCGGGCAGTGCAGCTTTCCTGTACCAGATTGCATCCTTGGTCACATTCACAACGGCTACATCGAGGCCCCATTGGAACAGGCCGTCGTAGTGGGCGCGAATACCAGCCAGCATTTCAGCGTCGATGTCTTCGTCCTGGGTATAGTGTGTCACCATTCCCAAACGCGGCCTTGTGTCAGCAAAGAGCTTACCCACGGCATAGTGGGAGGTGTGATGCGTATCGATAGTGTAATTAAAGAGATCCTGTGGGATACCGTATTTGTAGGTCATCAACTGACCAATATCCTGTCCCGACATTTCGGTTACAAAGACATCAACACCTTCGCCGTATTTCCGTGAAAGCTCATCCGGGCGTCCATCGCCGGTCCATACAAAGCTCAGACCGTTCCAATCGAGCCGATAACCAACTGCGCCGTCCTTGGCATGACTGCGCGGCCAGGACCGAACAGTCACACCGTCTTGGTCATAAACGATGCCACCTTCTTGGCGGAAATCGAACTCGTTGACCTCGATCTCATAGCCGTCACCAATTGGGAACACGTCGAAAGCTTCAAGATGCCATTTGAGCATCTGTTGCATACCTTTAACCATTCCGGCTGTGCCGAGTTCGGGCGTCCGACCAGAGGGACCGTGGATGCGCAATGGTGTATACCCTCCAGACCAGGCCCGGAACGGATAGATATAAGGAATGTCGGCGTAGTGGTCGACATGCAAATGAGAGATGAAGATATCGTTGATCAGTTGCCCCGGCACTTGCATGGCAATGATGTTGCGGACACAACCGGAGCCAAAGTCAAAGAAGAACCGTTTTCCATTCCCCAACTCCACCATGATGCAAGTACCCGCCTGATCTTCACGCGGCGGATATGGTGTTGAGCCACAGAATGAGATGCGCATCTCATCTGGCCCCAACTCCTCACTAAGTGGAAAATAGTTCGCATTTGAACCAGTCATGTACTTCGTCGGACGGAAGTACTCCGGCAACGAGATGCCGCCTGCGGGCCGACCACCGTATGGGTTCTTGAGTGTTTCTCCCAAGGGGCCGTCTCCTTGGTGAGCCTCAGCACTCCCTGCCGCTAACCCAGCCGCCCCTGTCGCAGCCGCTCCTGTGGCCAAGCTCTTAAGAACACTCCGTCGCGACGGGTCTTCAATTTGATCTGACGCCTGAACCTGTTTGTCGTTTTGGCCTTTTCTATTGTCTTCCTTGGTCATGGATTGGTCCTCAGTTAGAAGTGTCTCACATATTGCGCTTCAACATGCGGCGAAGCTCATTGATGAGTTCAGATTTGATGTGGGCCCATTCGGCGCGTTCTGAGGCCGTGATCGATGCGTCTTTCGAAAACGCAGATGCTTTCTTCAGGTCTTCGATGACCTCGCCGAGTAGCGCATCCGTTTCCATGCGCCTCGACAGCACATCGGAAAGTTCTGGAATTTCTTCAATCAGGTCCACCGTCACTGGAAAAATCCCGACGCCCACTATCCATTCTCAAATCAAGATGAGTGCGGTTGACCGCAAAGGCCAAGTGAGTCACCGTGAGCTGGGGGTGAGTTGACATTGAACAAATCCAACGATTTGCTAGTAAATCAACATGTTGAACAGCCTTCTCCGGAACTCATCCGGGAAGCTCTGAGTCGAATCGTATCAAGCGACGGGTTTCAAGCTTCACCACGACTCACGCAATTTCTCACCTATATAGTCGAGGAATCTCTATCTGGTCGAAGCACTCAGATTAGAGGCAAAGCTATCGCTGTTGAGGTCTATGGGCGGCGCATAGATGGTACTGGTGGTCAAAACCTGGTTCGCGTTGAGGCAAGGCGGCTGCGTCGTCTTTTGCATCAGTTCTACGAAGATCACTGGGACGGCAATGGAGTTCGCATTTTTGTTGACCCCGGCGGATACAAGCCGCGGTTTTCATTCGAACCTACAATCGAAGACCGCGCATCAAGTGAACTGAAGAGCGACAATCCAGTTGGCCGTTGGCGTTCGCGGCAACTGCTGCATGCTGGACTGGGTGTTCTTGCATTGGTCGCTGTGCTTGGCATCTGGATGAGCCAGGATAACAGGGAGGTTGTGCCAACAACTCGATCCATCGAACAAGCAGAACGTGTGGCGCTTGGTGAACAATCATTGACACGACTCCAGGCGGTCAACCTTGCGGATCAAGCCCGCGGCATGTTTTTCCCCGTTTTTGATATCAAGCGTCAGCAAATAGCGCTGGGAATGTTCCAGCACGCTAGGGAACTCGACCCGGCTCTTTCCGACGGCTATGCCGGATCAGCGCAGGTCTTGGCGATCCTGGCAGTGTTGTCGCCGGATGAAGCACAAAGGGATGATCTCTTCAATCAAGCCTCGGAAATGTCTGGAAAAGCGCTTGAATTGTCCCCCTCTGATGCGTGGGCAAACGGCGCTAATGGTTGGGTGCTGGCTGTCAAAAACCAGCCAAACGAGGCATTGAAATACGCTAGAATGTCCGTCGAACTGGCGCCGAAGGATGGCCATATTCTCGACGTTGCAGGTATGACCGCCATCTTGGCTAACGCCCCGGAACTTGCTGCCGAGGTTAGCAACCCGGAGAGACCCAAATCAGGATCTGGGAGGTTTGGTGCGAGAAACATCTGGGGCGTTTCACAACTTATGCTCGGGAACTACGAAAGTGTTGTTGAAGCCTTTCAGGGAGCGCCAGCTGCCGGAGCGCCAGTCAGTGCGCCTTCGCTCTTATTCCAAGCCGTTGCGTATGATCAGTTGGGAAATTCAGAAGAAGCACGACGGCTCGTCGCTGAAATGCGCAGGACATGGCCTGAGTTTCCGTCCGAGTTTCTCGCCGGCAGGATTTTCCACAACGACGTCAATACACGGAATATAATACTGGAGACGCTGAAAAGATACTGACGAAACGTATCTCGCCTATTGCCTAGAAACGAGCGTCAAAATCTATTCGTATAATTCCGCTTTGAAAGCACACGGGGTTGATAAAATCGGCGATGGAGCCGGATCACGCCGTCTGTGGATTGAGGGTGGGCTTTGCAGATTTGCAAAGTCTGCTTATGCTATATAGCCGCCGCTCGTGAGGTGCAGTGCTGCTGCCGCGGCGAACGGAAGCTTGGTGGCCACTATTACTTTTTAAAGTTTGACAAAAGGGTTCAATCGCAAATGGCCGCGGGCCCTCCATCCCATCAATTTCCTTTCGTGGGCCAGCGGGATTTGGACAAACCAAACGCCCTTTGCCGTCTGGGTGAGGGCGCGACCCTCCCCCTCGGGCAACCCTATTAGACAAGACCTCGTCCTCAGCTGCGCCTGCGGGCCGCACCACCCCTGTCGAATAGCGTTGCCTCGCCCCCTCCCGCGTTCGCCACGTGGCAGATTAGCAGGAACAGGCAGCTTCGCTGTCTGACCTGCAAATCAGCTCTGATTTTCCGAAAGGGAAGTCAGATCAAATTCAACTGATGTCCAACTTTGGGGGGCGCCTTCTGATGTCGAACATTCACTGCTTTTCTGGTCCAACTATGACGGTTGGGTCAGGTTCGTGTGACGTTCAACAAGAAATGTGGAACGCCACTGATAATTGACTCAATCGACGGTCAAAACTTCAATAAATCGGTCATTTACGTCACTCATTTGCGACCCAAACGTCGAGCATTTGTGACCCTAAACGAATTGCGGCCATTCGACCATAATAAGGAGGGGTTTTGTCTATATGGACGGGTTATGAACAAAACCTCCATTCGTGCCCTCAGCACCAAAGACGGCTTGGCTTGACTTTTGACAGCAGTGGAAAACACCCAAGCTTGGCAGTTAGACAAATCTATTCACATAATTCTCTAGTATTTCCTGGCGTCCAGATTGCGGCTCTGGGTTTATTCCTTCATTTAAAACGCGAGCGGAAATTTCATCCAGACTACTGCCTAACATGGACTCCGCTTTGGGAGACTTCCAACCGGAGTAGCGTTGCGAAAGCGCGTTTTCCAAACCTCCATCTTCAATCATTGCAGCCGCTGCTTTCAAACCACGTGCGCATATATCCATTCCGCCTATATGAGCCGCCGCCAGATCGACAGCGTCAATCGATTGCCGGCGAATTTTGGCGTCGAAATTTGTGCCGCCGGTGGTAAAACCACCAGCTTTCAGGATGTAATAGTAAGCTAGGGCAACTTCCGGTGTATTGTTCGGGAACTGGTCTGTATCCCATCCGGATTGGTAGTCGTTGCGGTTCATATCAATCGAACCCAGCATCCCTTCAGCAGCCGCAACCGCAATTTCGTGCTCAAAGCTATGCCCGGCAAGGACCGCGTGGCCCTGCTCAAGATTTAGTTTCACTTCGTTCTCCAACCCATACTTCCTGAGAAAACCGATGCAAGTAGCTGCGTCATAGTCGTATTGGTGCTTGGAAGGCTCCTGAGGTTTCGGCTCCACAAGAATGGTGCCTTTGAACCCGATCTTATGTTTGTACTCTACGACCATGTTCAGAAAACGGCCCATGTGGTCCAATTCAGTTTTCAGGTCCGTGTTCAGAAGGGTTTCGTAGCCCTCACGACCACCCCACAGAACATAGTTTTCACCGCCTAGTTTGTGAGTTGCATCCATACAGGATTTCACTGTCGCTGCAGCGAACGCAAAAACGTCGGGATCAGGATTGGTACTGGCGCCAGACATCCAGCGACGATGACTGAACATATTGGCCGTACCCCAAAGCAGTTTGGTGCCAGAAACTTGCATCTTTTCACCGATATAATCGGTGATTTCTTCCAATGTGCGCAGGTTATCGGCAAAATTTCCCTGTTCAGGCCGGATATCAGCGTCGTGCCAGCAAAAGAATGGCTGCCCCAAAAGTTCAAACAATTCGAATGCAATATCTGCCTTCTGGCGGGCCCGGCCCATATCGTCCTGAGGATACCATGGGCGTTCGAACGTAGGTCCACCAAAGGGGTCTCCACCCTCCCACGCGAATGAATGCCACCAGGCCACCGCAAACCGCAGATGGTCCTCCATACGCTTGCCCATGATGATTTCATCCGGGTCGTAGTGACGAAAGGCCAACGGGTTCTTGCTGTCCACGCCTTCAAACTGGACCTTCTCGATCCCTTCAAAAAATCCACTTGGCATTTCTGCCCCCTACTCTGCTTTTTGTGCTGGCTGCTTGCCGAGAATGATCATCGACAATAGATCGTCATCAGTTACGTCTGCGATATCGACCGTCCCAACCAGTTTTCCGTTCTTCATGACCGAGGCGCGGTCGCACAGTTCCATGACGGCATGCACGTCGTGATCGATCAGAAATATCCCGATGCCTTGCGCCTTTAGCTGGTGGATCAGATCCGCCACCATCTGAGTTTCATGCGGCCCGAGCGCTGCTGTCGGCTCATCCATGATCAGAATACGTGCGTTGAAGTAGACAGCCCGAGCGATCGCCACTGATTGTCTTTGCCCGCCCGACAAGGCGGAGACCGGGTCATTGAACTTCTGAAAGTTCGGGTTGAGCTGAGCCATGATCTTTCGGCACTCGGCCTCCATGGCTGCGTCGTTGACCAAACCAAAAGGCGTCGTCATCTCGCGCCCCAGGAACAGATTCGATGTCGCGTCCAGATTGTCGGCCAAGGCGAGCGTCTGATATATCGTTTCGATGTTATTCGCCCGGGCGTCACGGGGATTGCCAATCTCGACTGGCTTGCCATCAATCAGAATCTCACCGTGATCCATCTGATAGGCGCCGGACAGAACCTTGATCAGAGTGGACTTCCCGGCCCCGTTATGGCCAAGCAGGCCAACGACTTCACCCGGATAGAGATCGACCGACACATGGTCGACGGCCTTGATCCCACCGAAGGAAATCGAAATATCGCGCATCTCGACCAATGGCGGCGCGCCTGAACCGCGCCCAGTGCCGGAAGGTTTTTTCTGAGTATCCTGAGCTTGCATCACTTGGCCCCCAGTCGCTTGCGGTAGACGATGTCGATATAGACGGCCAACACGAGGACGCTGCCGACGACGATGTTCTGAAACGGCGCGTCAACGCCAACCATTGCCATGCCCGATTGCAGCGCCTGCATGATCAATGCACCAAGGATCGCGCCATAGATGGTACCGATGCCGCCCGACAATGCGGTTCCTCCGATCACTGCAGCGGCGATGACCCGAAGTTCGTCGAGTGTACCAATGTCGTTCGAATGGTTTGCCAAGCGGGCCGAGGCGACCACCGCGGAAACGGCGCACAAGAAACCCATCAAAGCAAAGATTTTCACGGTCAGCAGCCGAGTGTTGATACCCGAAAGCTCTGCCGCATCCGGGTTGCCGCCAGTTGCAAAGATGTACCGACCAAACCGGGTTTTCCGTGCCACGATCGTCAGGGTAACCGCGACTATGATTAGTATAAGGACGGAAATCGGTATGCCGTATCCGACGACCAGCCCCTCTGGCATTGTCTCTCCGCGCGCTTCGAACATACGTTGCAGCCGGCGCGTCGGAATGGCGTAGCTGTTTACGATGTAAACGTACCCAAGGATAGCAATTGCGATTATCCCGGCCAGAGCGGCCTCGGCCCAAACAGGTTTTACCGGGAAACCATGTGACGCTTTTGCCCGGCGACCACTCCACAAAGCCCAGATCGCGATTGCGCTAGCAAACAAGCCGAACAGCCAGCTTGTCGTCGTTCCCAATGTTCCGTTGGTGCCGCCAAACATCAGGAATGTACTATCCAGAGGACCAATCGTCTGGCCGCTGGTCAAATACCACGCCACGTTTCGCCAAACCAGAAATCCACCAAGCGTAACGATGAACGCTGGTATCGTCAGATAACCAACCATCCAGCCATGAAACGCACCAATCAGAGTGCCGACAAATAACCCGACAACGATTGTGATCGCCCAGGTTGCCGGGTTGTTCAAACCCATCCCAAGTATTTGCGGCAAAAGCTCGGTTTGCGTCATTGCCATCACAGCCGAGGTTGTTGCCAATAGCGCGCCAACCGACAAGTCGATGTGTCGCGTGACGATAATGAACACCATCCCACATGCCATAATGGCAACCGAAACTGTCTGAATGGACAGGTTGAATAGATTGCGCGGCGTCAGGAACCTTCCATCTGTGAAGATGTTGAATCCGATGCACAGGATGACAAACGCGCCGATCATTCCCAAAAGTCGCATGTCCAGTTCCAGCTGCTGGAACAGGCTGGGTTTCGCTTTTTCAGGTATCGGCTGAGACGAAGTTTCGGTCATTTCCGATCTTTCATATTCAGCATTTGCCCCAGGCCCAGACTAAGAGGCCCAGGGCTGAGTGGTTTAGTTACAAGGGGCAGGTCCGTTTTCAACGCCTTGGCAAAGATCTTCCAGCGGGATCCATCCGGCATCAACAACCACGGACAAGTTGTCCTTAGTGATTGGAACAGGCGCTAGGAAAACCGAGTTCATCTCGGTCCCACCCGGTGATGTCCAGCTAACTGCGCCTTCGACATCAGCAGGGCTTGTCCCACCGCTCAATGCGACAGCGATTTCGCCAGCGGCCTTTCCAAGTTCGCGAGCATCCTTCCAAACCGAAACCGTCTGCGTTCCCAGTGCGACACGGTTCAATGCTGCGTGGTCGCCGTCCTGACCGGAAACCGGAATGCCTTCCATGCCCTGTGCGGTCAGCGCAGCAACAACACCGCCTGCAGTACCGTCATTTGACGCAACAACCGCATCCACGTTGTTCTCATTAGCGGTCAGGATCTGCTCCATGTTTCGCTGCGCGTTCGCCGGCAACCAGCCATCCGTATAGGCCTCACCAACGATTACGATGTCACCGCCGTCGACGGCTGCTCCGATGATCTCTTGCTGACCACCGCGCAGGAAATCTGCGTTCGGATCAGTAGGAGAGCCTTTGATCATCACGTAGTTGCCCTTGGGCATGGCTTCAAAAACAGCCCGGGCCTGCATTCTGCCGACTTCCACATTGTCAAAGGTCAGATAGAACGCACGGTCGTCCTCAATCAGGCGATCATAGGCAATGACTGGAATACCTTCGTCCGCCGCAGCCTGAACAGCCGGTCCGATTGCCTGCGCGTCCTGGGCCAGAATAATAAGCGCGTCTACACCCTGGGCGATCAGGCTTTCAATGTCCGAAAGCTGCTTTGCGGAAGACGACTGCGCGTCTGCCGAGATGTACTCGGCACCCCCTGCTTCAAGCGCCGATTTGATGGCCGCTTCGTCTGTTTTCCAACGCTCTTCCTGAAAGTTCGACCAGCTTACGCCGACCACTGGCTCTGCGAATGCGGTCGAAGCCAACAAAGTGGCCACAGCCGAAAAGCTGAGAATTCTCTTCATGATTTCCTCCCATTTGCCGAGCCATCGCATTTCGATTCGCGGCTCTCACAAATTTGAATACCATATTTATTTCAGTCGGTAAAATATTTACTCTACAAGACGCACCCAAATTCAAATAGATTGGATCAACAGCAAGATTCGCGAGGACAAGATGCTGAAAAGCAAAGCCTCTCCGGTTTCTTTGGAACAAAGAAATACGACCCGCTTACGGGTATTGGAGCACATCAGAGCCAAGGGGTCCGTCTCGCGGATCGATATTGCATCCGCCTTGCAAACCAGCCCTGCGACTGTCACCGCCGCCACGGCTGATCTCATCTCGGCCGGGCTGGTGAAGGAGACTGAAAGCCAAGCACAGTCAAAGTCGGGGAAGAGAGGCAGACCCAGAGTATTGCTGCAATTGGACGGCCAGATGCACCTTGTGGCCGGCCTCAAGGTGGCTCGGCAAGTAATCTCCGTTATCTTGGTCGACTTTGAAGGTAACGAAGTCGCATCCCATAAATATGCTCTGGATCACGCCAGAATGTCGCCGCAAGTATTTGTTTCGGCGATCCGCGAAGCTCTTGAAGAAACCTGCAGTCAGATCGATCGTACTGTCGCTCATTTGGCAGGTGTTTCTATCGGGGTGGCTGGACTGGTCGATGCAAACAAGAATTTTGTCCACTGGTCATCCTCGATTGCTGAGAGAAATATTGATTTCAGCCACTTGCTTTCAAATGAGCTGCCCTGCCCCGTATTCGTCGACAACGACGCCAATCTTGTCGCCAAGGCCGAACAGCTTTTTGGCTTGGGTAAGGGTTTAAAGAACTTCCTCGTTGTTACGATCGAACACGGTGTTGGCCTTGGCATCGTATTGGATGGCAAACTATACCGTGGAGAACGAGGCTGCGGCGCTGAGTTTGGGCACACCAAAGTTCAACTTGACGGAGCCCTTTGCCAATGCGGTCAACGCGGATGTCTAGAAGCCTATGTGGGCGACTATGCTTTGATCCGTGAGATGACAGTCACCGGTCATACCAACGACATGGAAACCGTTTCCGACATACATGACCGCGCCAACTCAGGTGACGACAGAGCTTCATCAGTGCTTGCCCGCGCAGGTCAGATGTTTGGCCTCGGGATTTCCAACCTGATCAACTTGTATGACCCAGAGTGCATTATCGTCTCGGGGGCACAAATGAGCTTTGAGCATTTGTGTTCCAACGAAGTTATGACCCGCATTCAAAACGGCGTTGTGAATGTCGATGCACCTTTGCCCCAGATCAAAGTTCATCACTGGGGTGACATGATGTGGGCCAAGGGGGCGGCAGCCTATGGAATTGAACAAATCTCAATTCTCAAGGTCAAGGAGCTGACGGCGAATGCGTCTTGAGTTTGCAATATTTGCGACTTTGGGCACATTTGCGAATGCGGACACTGTTATTCCCCAGTTTACAAATGTGGATGTACCAAAACATGTCTATGATGGCGGGTGGGAGCATTTTGTCGGCGGTGGTGTGGCCGTTTTCGATTGCAATGGGGACTCGCTGCCAGAACTCTTTTTGGCTGGCGGTTCCAACCGGTCTCAACTGTTCATCAATACCTCAAAGGAACAGATAGCATTTCAGGCAAAGACGCCTGAAGATCTTTCGCTGGCCGGTGTGACCGGCGCCTACCCTCTCGACGTTGATAGCGACGGCATAGTGGATTTGGCGATTTTGCGTGTTGGCCCAGACCTGCTTCTTCGGGGCGATACCGACTGCCAATTCAGCCCTTTCACTGAACTCGGGTTTCAGTCCGAGGATCACTGGACCACAGGTTTCTCAGCAACATGGGAAAGCGGGCAAACTTTACCGACCTTGGCGTTTGGCACTTATGTTGATCGATTTGATCCCGAAGGTCCTTTTGAATCCTGCGGGCCAACCCTTTTGTACCGCCCAGAAGGCGACTTGTATCACGAGCCATTGCATCTTGAGCCCGGCTACTGCTCACTTTCTATTTTATTTTCGGACTGGGCCCGAACTGGCCGTGCTGATCTTCGCGTCAGCAACGACCGTCACTACTATGTTCGCGGCGGTCACGAGCAGTTATGGGCGATGGAACCCGAGCCTCGGCAATACTCGGAAGACGAAGGCTGGCTTCCATATTCGATCTGGGGAATGGGGATCGCCTCTCGCGACCTTACAGGAGACGGATTTCCCGAAGTTTATCTGACCTCGATGGGTGACCAGAAACTCCAGATTTTTGACCCAGTGACAAACGGCCCGACCTGGCTCGATGCAACTTACGAAAAGGGTACGACCGCTCATAGACCGCATATCGGTGGAGACGGAAGGCCATCCACCGGGTGGCACGCACAGTTTGGCGACGTCAACAACGACGGCCGGGACGATATATTCGTGGCCAAGGGAAACGTAGAACAGATGCCCGATGCAGCTCTGAACGACCCCAATAACCTACTACTACAGAACTCCGACGGACAGTTTATTGAAGCTGCAGCAGATGCCGGTGCTGCCTCGATGGCTAAGTCTCGTGGCGCGGCGATTGCTGACCTGAACAACGATGGGAAGCTGGATCTGGTGGTCGTCAACCGAGGTTCTGAGCTAGAAGTCAGCCAGAACACTTCTCAAGGTGGCAACTGGCTATTGCTGGATGTCACTCAGGATCAATCCAATCACGCAGCGATTGGTGGATTTGTTGAAATCAAAACCTCGCTGGGTGTTCAGACCCGCGAGCTAACAATCGGCGGCGGTCACGCTGGTGGCATCGCTGGGTTTCAGCATTTTGGGCTTGGGAGTGAGGACCAGGTGCAGGTTCGTATGATCTGGCCGGATGGTTCGAAAGACGAGTGGTTGGACTATCAGCCCAACCAAATCATACGTCTTCACCGCTGATTACTTTTCAACCGGTAACCCACTTGGAACTTGGTCGGGCACACCTAGCCGCTCTACCGGGTCTTCAAGGCTTGCCAGAAATCTGAGAAGAGCGTCGATTTCCTGATCCGTCAGGCTTACTTTCGACAAGCTGTTGCTTTGGGCAATCGCACCCAAGTGCTGATTATCCGACATTGCCCTTTGGTCGTCAGAGCCGGGGAAGTCCGGCAAGGTGGCCATCTCGATCGAGTAGTTTCGCAAGGACGCCACCGGGTCCAGATGATGGCGTACTATATCCTCAAGTTCAGCGTAGGCTCCGTTGTGTCCGTAAGGAGCTGTCAGAGTCACGTTGCGCAAAGATGGCGTGCGGAAAGCAAACGCGTCGCCGGGATCACCGGTCACGCGAAGACGCCCGTCGTCCCTGACATGGTTTTCAAATCGCGCCGCCTTTCCCGGACCGATCTGCGGCAGTGCCATCGAATGAAACTTGTGATCCGTCTGAAACCAGCCCGAATGGCAGTTGCTGCAGCCAGCTTTTCCGTAGAACAGGCCCATGCCAACTTCGGCCTCTTCTGGCAATTCAGCCTCACCTCGCATCGCGCGATCGAAGAGGCTGTTATCCGCGCGCCACTCGAACGCGATAAAGTCCGCGATTACGTTGGCAATTGCCGTGAACGTAATTTCATCATCCGGCGCTAAGTCCTCAAACCTCTGCTTGTACTCTGGAATGGCCGCAACACGTTCTGCAATCAGATCCCACGCACCGCCTTGCTGTGTCAGAAATCCGAGGCGAACCGCTTTGCTCACGTCATTCTCAGAATAGTGACCCGCCATTTCGTCTGGAGACAAAACCGGGAACATCGCCTGTGCGGCCAGCGCGGACTTGAAACCAGACCGCATATGAGTACCCAACGGGGTTCTGATACCATCAGGTTGCGTTGTGTCTACCTCTAGTCGCCCATCATGAAAAAACGTCGTGAACTCAGTGGCTCCAAGGTTCCAAAGCCCCGGTGAGTTTCGAGGAATACGTTGTTCCGGGGTATTCTCTGGGTCCAATGTCCGCTCTGGACCCAACCCAATTCCCCCTTCCCCTATACCAAGGGAAACACCGTCGGACGTGCCAAGCCTGGGATGATGACAGGTCGCGCAGCTGATATTCTTGTTGCCAGACAAAATCGGGTCATAGAACAGCAAACGCCCCAGCTCAGCACTTACAAAGTCAGGATCGAGGAACTCTGGCAAAGGACCAAGCGATTGGGCACGCGCACCGTCCACCATTGAGATTGTTGAGCCTATAATCAAGAATAGCGAAACTGCTCTCATGTCATTCCTTAGAAACTTCTAGAATAAGTTCCTGCCGATACGGGTTCTCCGGAGTATAGATTGTTGAGGGAAACGAAGAGATATTCGGTGCGTTGGGATAACCCGATGGCTCGATACACACACCACGCGAAGTGCGCCGCGGTTTTTTCAGCTCATAGCCCGAATAAACCTGTGCTCCGGGCTGGTCAGAGTAGACTGTCAACGCAAGGCCAGAGGGTGAAGTGAGTTCCGCCACCGGAGCCTTTGGGCCGCGATCATGATCAAAGCAGAAATAGTGATCAATCCCATCAGGCACACTTCCAATCATATTAGGCGTTGAAAAATCCAACCCGTTTTCGTTGGTCGCAAGCACTCTGCCCGACGGAATACCCTGATCGTCGATTTCAAGATACCGATTTGAAGTTAGTTTAAGCGTATGCTGGTCTACGCCTTCTACGGCACCCAAAGTGTAGTAGTTGTGTTGCGCAATGCTTATCGGCGTCGGCCGGTCAGGTTGTGCAGCTACTGAATAGACCAAGCGTGAACCCTGTAGGCAGATCCTGACCTCGAACCTGATTTCCCCTGGAAAGCCGCCCTCCCCATCGCGAGAAACGTAACTCAACAGGGCCTCATTCTGTGCAATCAGTTCGAATTCCCAGAACTGTTTAGACAGCCCATCGTCGCCGCCATGCAGGGTGTTTTTGCCCTCATTGGCGATCAGTTCAAAACTGGCACCATCCAATTCAAACGTCGCGCCTCTGATCCGGTTGGCAACGCGCCCAACAATTGCGCCCAGGTAACGCGTATCGGCGAGATACTCATTTGGTTCCTCGAACCCAAGGATGAGCGGGACGTCCTTGTACCACCAACCCTGCGTAATAGCCCCATAGTTCAGGACCGAAACACGCATATCCCCGTCCGTGATACTAGCAGCTTCAATCCCAGAGGCTTTACCCGTTTCTGGTTTCATCTTACTGCCAGCGGCGCAAGCGCCTGATAGAATTGCTTGTATCTCCGGTATTCGTTTTCGTAGGCGTCAATCAGATCGCCGCGTGGTTCAATGCGTTCCTGATTTTCCGGCGGCGTCATGACTTGCGCCGGTTCAGCGCCGTTGGCAGCACATATCGCGAGTCGTGCAGCGCCCATTGCGGCACCGAATTCGCTGCCTTTTGGCAATTCCAGCGGAACTTGCAAAACAGTAGCCAAGGTTTCCAGCCAGAACCGAGATCGCGCACCTCCTCCAACTGCCATAAGGCTATTTGGCTGGGTTCCGGTGCTCTTCAGTGCTTCCAGGCAATCTCTCATTCCGAAAGAAACACCCTCCATTACGGACTGGGTCAACTCAGCGGGTTCCGACGAGATGTCCACGCCCAAAAACGCGCCTCGAATATGGCTATTGTTATGCGGCGTCCGTTCTCCTGACAGATATGGCAGGAAGGTGATCGCAGAAGGTCCATTTAATTCTCCTGGCATAGCTGCAGCAAGTCTTTCCACGGGTTCGCCTAGATTGCGAGCAAGCCAGTTCATGCTGTTCGTTGCTGAAAGCATGACACCCATTTGTATCCACCGATCAGGAACCGCATGACAAAAACAGTGTACGGCTGTTTCCGGATCAGGAGCATAGGCTTCCCGCGCAACAAGCAACACGCCAGACGTTCCGAGTGAGACAAAACCGGTGCCGTCGTTGATGCTCCCGATCCCGCAGGCAGCGGCAGCATTGTCGCCAGCACCTCCAGCCACGACAACCGGATTCGAAAGCCCCCACTCCTGCCTCAAACGGACCTTCAACTCTCCACCCGGATCACTGCCTTCGACCAAGCTTGGCATCTGCTCGACACGCATGTGACCTATGGCCAGCGCCCTTTCGGACCACTGCCGAGTGTCAACGTTCAGCCAGGATGTTCCTGCGCTGTCAGACATGTCTGAGATATATTCGCCAGTAAGCCAAAACCGCAAATAATCTTTCGGCAGCAGTACCTTGTCTACCTTTGAAAACACATCCGGCTCATGGCTGCGCAACCACTCGAGTTTCGGCGCCGTAAACCCGGGGAACACGATGTTTCCCGATATTGCGCGCATCTCTGGCGATTGATCCAGTATCCTCGCCTCATCAGCTGACCGTGTATCGTTCCAAAGAATACAGGGCCTCAATATTTCGCCATCAGAATCCAGTAGTGTAGCGCCGTGCATGTGTCCGCTTAGGCCAATACCTCGCAATTTTGAGAATGCTTGCTGGTTGCCGACGCGAAGCTTCCCAACAACCTCGTCGCAAGCGTTGGTCCAATCCAAAGGATCCTGCTCAGACCAACCAGGCTTGGGCGTCGAGGTGGAAATGCTGACTTCGGCATCACCGACAACGTGTCCTGAGTCATCTACCAGAATCCCGCGGAGACCTGACGTTCCCAAATCTAAGCCCAGATACATTGAGCACCACCTGTCTAAATATTTTAATGACTAAAATTATTTGAAACAGAGATCTTGTCAAGGCTCCGTCAAAGGAGTGCCTTCCAATCGTTTCTGGATCAGAACGCTCGAACGCGACGTCCTTCGATACCCCGGATAGCCAAAAGAAAGTCAGAGCAAGAGTTGAGTTTAATCGTCTGACCGAACATGGCTCAAACCTCTTAGAAAAGCCACTTTGGCAGGAGGCAAGGTTTAAGCGAGTATTTCCCCGGTTTGACCGACCGTTAGCGTTCCACCACTAACCACTTCGACATAGACGCCCATATCCATATGGCCCATCAATTTCCGAATAAGGTAGGGTACTTTCAAGTCGCGCTCGGCCGTTTTCGGGTTCACTTCAGTTGCTGCACACCTTTTCGTACGTGAGAGTATCTTCAACTCGACATCGCCAAATCTTAAAACTGATCCAACTGCATCCAGCTCAGCAAACGAAGGTAATCCGTCTATCTCAATATTCGCTCGGAAGCGCGCCGGGTGAATTTCTGCGTTCAGTTGTTCGCCCAACTTTTTCACAGAGGCCAGATTCAAAACGGATATCGCGTTCATCATTTGCGGCGATACGACAGATACATCTGTAAACCTATGAGGAGTAGAAGAAACAAACTTTGGCAGCTCTGGATCTTTTAAGTCGATCTCTGAAGAAAGGAACTCTGCCGCCTTCTCCCGATCTTCAGACTCTCGCATATCAAAGCGTCGTGTCTTTCCGTTCGCATTGATCTCAAGTGCCTGAGATTCAATTTCAAAACCGGTCTGAATGCCTGCCAGTGCAGCCTCGTTCAACAATACGACAAAACGATCTTTCGGCAGAGGCATTGGGTTCTGAATGTCGAAACCGGAGTTGTAGCGAGCAAATCCGAACAGGCGATCGCCCGGAATGCCCTCTCCTGCTCGCAGCGTCACAGTTCGCATAGGCTCGGAACTCAAGCCTTTTATAGGGTAGCGGTTCAATCGGACGATGGAGAGATTGCTCATACGTCAACACCTAACCAAAAAGAGTTATGCACGGTCCCGAGTTGTCCGCGCTGTTTGACGCTATCTCGAATTCTCAAAGGTATCGACCAAATAATCTTTGAACGCTTCAGAAGCGGGTTCGCTGAACCTGTTGGCCGCATGACGGCTGCGCCCATTTAAGTCGATATGACCATTCAATACCTCGCTGCCAAAAATACATGCGCATCAAGTTCAAAGAACAATTTCTCTAGGAATCATTAGCTAAGAGACAAAATTTGCGATCTCTGCTGGCCTCTTGAGGTACGAACCTCAAAATTATCTGGACTTGAGGTGCGTACCTCAAATAGCCTTGGATGTATGCCGCGATTCGCACATCCTCGATTGACGGCGCAAAAAAGGGAGGAATGGATGACTTACACAAAACTGGCCTCGGCCAGCGCAATAGTCTTTGCCGCTACTACTCTTTCTACCAAGGCAAATGCTGAAGATCTGACACTCTGTTGGGCTGCATGGGACCCGGCCAACGCGCTTGTTGAGCTATCAAAAGAATTCGAAGCAGAATCCGGCCACTCGATGAACTTCGAATTTGTTCCCTGGCCAAATTTTGCGGACCGGATGCTGAATGAACTGAACTCTGGGGGTAAGCTCTGCGACCTGCTGATTGGTGACAGCCAATGGATCGGCGGCGGCGCCGAAAACGGCCACTATGTCCAACTGAACGAATT
The DNA here is from genome assembly GCF_056538105.1 of Ruegeria sp. BH6. NCBI lineage: Bacteria > Pseudomonadati > Pseudomonadota > Alphaproteobacteria > Rhodobacterales > Roseobacteraceae > Ruegeria > Ruegeria sp. BH6. Next base: position 86,617 of record NZ_JBQFSR010000009.1, on the reverse strand, counting down.
CTTCGATGCTGAAGGCATCAGCATGGACGATTTCGCGCCGGCCACGGTCTATGCTTATTCGACTTGGCCTAAGGGCACACCAAATTACTACGCACTGCCTGCGATGGGCGATGCGAATGGCTGGTTCTATCGCAAGGACTGGTTCGAAAACCCCGAAATTCAAGCTGCATACAAAGAGGCGACTGGTCAGGACCTACGTGAACCGCAGTCTCAGAAAGAGTTGTTGCAGATCGCGCAGTTCTTCCAAGGTCGTGAGATCGACGGCAAGACCGTCTATGGGGCAGCAATCTTTACCGAGCGCGGCTCGGAAGGGATCACCATGGGTGTGACCGGAGCACTGTATCCTTGGGGCTTCAAATACGAAAACACCCCGGGCTCATATGACATGGAAGGCGCCGTAAACTCACCGGAAGCGGTTGAGGCGCTCGAGTTCTATAAAGAATTCTACAAAACGGCGACGCCTCCTGGATATACCAACTCCTACATGGGTGAGAGCTTGGATGCATTTAAGTCCGGTCAGGTCGCTATGGCTATGAACTGGTTTGCGTTCTTCCCTGGTCTATATGCCGATCCCAATACAGGCGGTGACAAGATCGACTTCTTCGTGAACCCACCACAAAATCAGCCAGGCTCGACACTCGGCGGACAAGGTATTTCTGTCGTCAGCTACTCTGACAAACAGGACGCCGCACTTGAGTACATTAAGTGGTTTGCACAGCCGGAAGTTCAGGCCAAATGGTGGGAACTTGGAGGCTATTCGGCACATAACTCGGTGCTGGAAGATCCTGGTTTCGTAGACAGCCAACCGTTTGCCGGTGACTTTCTGGAAGCAATGGCTGGAGTTCAGGATTTCTGGCAAGAGCCCGCCTATGCGGAACTGCTGCTGGCAATGCAGAAGCGCATCCACGACTACGTGGTTGCCGACCAAGGCACAGCTCAAGAAGCGCTAGATCTTCTGATCGAAGATTGGACGGAAGTCTTCGAAGACGAAGGCAAGCTGTAGTCTGGAGGCAGCTAGGAGCGGGTGCAATCCCGCTCCACCTTCACCCGTGAGTCCGAAACCAAAAAGAACTGGCAAAGAGATGTCTGACAGGACCGTAGATCGCGTTGCGCAGGCAACGCCCGAGCGAGTTGCGCGAAAAATCCGAGGGTTATCCGACCGCGCGATCGCCTGGATATTCATCTCACCAACGATTTTTCTATTGCTGGCGATCAACATCTTTCCTTTGATCTGGACCATCCAACTGAGCTTTACCAACTACAAGGCCAACCGGATCGGGCGTGAAGTCAAAGATGTCGGGCTCAGGAATTACGAGCGCATCCTGACAGACTCGGACACTTGGCTGAATATGCAGGCGACGGCGCATTTCCTGTTCTGGACAATTTTTTTCCAGGTCCTGATCGGGTTTACTCTAGCATGGTTGATCAACAAGAAATTTAAGGGCAACGATCTTTGGACCACGATTATCGTGCTGCCGATGATGCTGTCTCCTGCAGTCGTCGGGAACTTCTGGAAGTTCCTGTATCAACCTCAAATCGGCCTGTTTAACTACATCGTGTCCTGGTTTACCGGCAAGGACCCATCGAGCTTTGAAATGCTGGGATCGGTCACGTTGGCCCCGTGGGCGATCGTGATTGTCGACACCTGGATGTGGACACCCTTCGTGATGCTAATCTGTCTGGCCGGTCTGCGCAGCATTCCCGACTACATCTACGAGGCAGCTGAGATCGACCGAGCCAGCAAGCTGCGGCAGTTCTTTACGATCACCATCCCGATGGTGTTGCCGTTCCTGATGCTGGCCGTGCTGTTTAGAGGGATCGAGAACTTCAAGATGTTCGACCTAGTGGTTCAGCTAACCGGTGGAGGGCCCGGTTCTGTTACGGAACTCACTTCAATCAATCTCAAGCGGGAGGCTTTTGAAAAGTGGCGTACGGGCTATGCCTCGGCCTATGCGATCATCCTTTTCGTCACCGTGTTCGGCCTTGCGTCGATCTACGTCAAAGCCCTGAACAAGGTGAAACAGAGATGAGTAGTTTTTCCGTCACTGAACCTTCGAACCGGTCCAAGTGGATCGCAGGCTTCTTGGTCATTACTTACGCGCTGATCACGATGATCCCGCTGGTTTGGATTTTGCTAACTGGCTTCAAGTCTCCAGCCGATGCGATCAGCTACCCGCCCAAGGTTGTCTTTGACCCAACGCTTGAAGGCTACGTCAATCTCTTCACCACACGCACGCGGCAGACGCAGGAATTTCTGGAAGCGAACCCACCGCAGAACTGGGCCGATGAGATCGTGCGCCAATACGACATGGTGATTGTCGGACCATCCAAATTCGGTGAACGCTTTATGAATTCAGTTATCATCGGATTCGGCTCGACGTTCTTGAGTATCTTTCTTGGCACGCTGGCCGCCTACGCGTTCAGCAGGTTCAAAGTCCCATTAAAGGACGACCTGCTGTTCTTCATCCTCAGTACAAGGATGATGCCCCCGGTCGCTGTTGCCATCCCAATCTTCCTGATGTTCAGAAACCTTGGGCTGAGCGACACGCATCTGGGAATGATCCTGCTGTATACGGGTGTGAATATTTCCCTGGCGGTCTGGTTGCTGAAGGGTTTCATCGACGAAATCCCAAGAGAGTACGAAGAGGCCGCCCTCATAGATGGCTACACGAGGTTTCAGGCATTCTACAAAGTGGTTCTGCCGCAAGCCGCGACCGGCATAGCCTCAACAGCTATCTTTTGCCTGATCTTCGCCTGGAATGAGTACGCGTTTGCCGTGCTGCTGACATCCGCGAACGCACAGACTGCACCACCGTTCATCCCGACCATTATCGGTATCGGCGGTCTGGACTGGCCTGCCGTGGCGGCCGGTGCAACGATCTTCCTCATCCCCGTCATGATTTTCACCATCCTGATGCGCAAACATTTGCTGCGTGGGATCACATTCGGAGCCGTGCGCAAATGAGCGACTTTCTAACCGGATTGATGCGGCTCCGCCGCGGCCCATGGGAGATGGTCGCAACCATCCTTATCGCACTGGGTGTCTTTATGCTGATGCAGCCCTTTGTCCTTTGGGCCTTCACCTACTCTTTCATCGTCACGCTGATCGGAACCGTCATGTTCATCATCGTCAGCCATTTCCCGGAGTAGAAATGGCCCAGATCGTAGTCAAAAACGTAAAGAAGATGTTCGGCGACTTCACGGCTGTCCGCGAAAGCTCGTTCACGATTGAGGATGGTGAGTTTTTCATGCTGCTCGGGCCATCTGGCTGCGGAAAGACGACGACACTGCGGATGATTGCAGGGTTGGAGCTTCCAACGTCGGGTGAAATCTATCTGGACGGTGAAGAGATCAGCCAGCGGCCGCCATCAGAACGGGACATTGCCTTCGTGTTCCAGATGTTCGCGCTGTATCCCCACATGAACGTGCGCAAGAATATCAGCTACCCCCTGATATCGCAGGGCATGCCGCGTGCTGCTGTCAAAGCCAAAGTAGAGGAAGTCGCGGGAATTCTGGGGATCAACGACATCCTCGATAGCCCGGTTGGTGGACTTTCAGGTGGCGACAGGCAACGCGTGGCGCTGGGGCGCGCGATTGTTCGCGAACCCAAAGCGTTCATGATGGACGAACCCCTTGGTGCCTTGGATGCCGAGTTTCGGGAACACATGGCCGAAGAGTTGCGTGCGCTTCATGATCGCATGGGGGCGACCACTGTGTACGTCACGCATGATCAGCTGGAAGCCATGCAAATGGGCGACAAGATCGTGGTGATGAATAATGCTGTGATCGAGCAATTCGGCACACCTCAGGAAATCTACGACAAACCGGCGACGATGTTTGTGGCGGATTTTATCGGGTCTCCTTCGATGAACTTCCTGCCGTTTCAGGGAAAGGTCGAACCCGGCTCGGAAACGGTTCGACTGAACGGCCATGACGAAGCCGTACCGAGATTGATGGAAGGGGCGGAAGGTGAATTGGTTTTTGGTGTCCGTCCCGAACATGTTTTTCTATCGGATGCGAGCGCCTACCGGGCCAAGGTTCTGGCAGCGGAATATCTGGGAACCACTCAGATCGTGACGCTGCAAAGCCCGAATGGAGAACTGAAAGCCCGGATTGATGCACGCGAAGTTGTCGGTCCCGGTGAGACAGTGGGATTGGAGTTCCGCTCCCCCGCAGTAACTTTGTTTGAAAAATCTACCGGGCGCGCGTTGAGGTCCGCTCTGAACGACGAGGTACTAAGCAATGGCTGAAGTCGTTTTGGAGAACATCTCGAAGTCATTCGGCAACGTCACAGCGGTGGATGATATCTCAATGACGATCCCCAACGGTGCCTTTGTGGTGTTGTTGGGTCCGACTGGCGCGGGAAAAACAACGACACTGAGATTGATTTCAGGGCTTGAGAAACTGGACTCAGGAACAGTGCGCATCGCCGGGCGTGACGTTGGAATAGACACTCCCGCTCAGCGCGATGTAGCAATGGTCTTCCAGCAATACTCGCTGTACCCGCATATGACAGTGCGGGAAAACCTGTCTTTCCCTCTGCGGTCGCCGATCCTGAAAACACCAGAGGATGAGATCACGAGGAAGGTAAACGAAGTCGCTGAGATCCTCCAGATCCCGCACAAAATGGACAACAAAGCCACTGAATTGTCTGGCGGTGAAATGCAGCGCGTTTCAATTGGACGGGCGCTTGTGCGCGACCCCCAGATATTTCTGATGGACGAACCGCTCAGCTCTCTGGACGCCAAGCTACGGGCGGATTTGCGGGTAGAACTGAAGAGAATTCACGCAGATCTGGGATCGACTTTGCTGTACGTGACCCATGATCAGGTCGAAGCCATGACAATGGCGACGCATATCGGGGTTTTGGAAAACGGCCGGTTGGTGCAGTACGGAACACCCCGGGACATTTATGAAAACCCGGGCAGTGTTTACGTAGCCAGCCGGTTGGGTCTGCCTCGGATCAACATCTTGCCGTCCGAGTTGTTCGGAGGCGATCACAAAGGCCCGCAGATTGGCCTGCGCCCGGAAAACATCATTGAAGGCGAAGGCAGTGAAGCGCGTGTGATACGCGCTGAACATCTTGGGGATCAAACGCGGTTGCACCTGGACTTAAACGGTCACCCGGTTGTGACCTTGATTGATGTCCATCAGGACTATCCATCTGGAAAATTAATAAAAATCCGCCCACACAACCCATTGTATTTTGACGCGTCCGGCGCGCGAGTGAATTAAGGAGCAAAAGCATGGCCCAGTTCCTCAACACAAAAGAAACCCTGGTGACAGAGGCCATTGATGGTCTTCTAGCCTCCTCCGGAGGGCAACTTACCCGATTGGACGGATACCCGCATATCAAGGTTGTCTACCGGTCGGATTGGGACAAGTCGAAAGTCGCCTTGGTTTCTGGTGGAGGGTCTGGCCACGAACCCGCCCATGCGGGCTTTGTTGGTGCTGGTATGCTTACGGCCGCGGTCTGCGGGGAAGTCTTTGCATCCCCATCAGTCGAAGCGGTTTTGGCGGGCATTCTTGCGGTCACGGGTGAAGCTGGGTGCCTGCTGATCGTCAAGAATTACACCGGTGACCGGCTGAACTTTGGACTAGCGGCTGAACGCGCCCGTGCATTGGGTCGCAAGGTAGAGATGGTCGTCGTTGATGATGACATCGCCCTGCCCGACCTTCCGCAACCACGTGGCGTGGCAGGTACGTTGTTCGTGCACAAAATAGCCGGAGCGCTTGCAGAAAGTGGTGCTGATCTGGACACCGTCACCGCCGCAGCAAGACGCACCATAGCCAAGGTCGTCAGCATCGGTATGAGCCTGGACACCTGTACCGTTCCGGGATCTCCGAAAGAAGACAGGATCGCCCCCGGGAAAGCAGAGCTTGGCTTGGGTATCCATGGCGAGCCCGGTGTACAGCAAGTCGAATTCTCAAATGCTGTATCGGCTATGTCCACAGTTGTGGAGAAGCTGAAACAACGGGTGGGGTCCGGGGATTGTGTGGCGTTGGTCAACAACCTGGGTTCTACAACGCCGCTGGAAATGGCTGTCCTCACGCATGCGCTGGCCGAAACTGGTATTGCCCACCATATCATTGGCCCGGCCCCAATGATGACATCGCTGGATATGCACGGGTTTTCTGTTTCTATTCTGCCGGTAGATCAGGACGATTTATCGGCGCTTAAAGCGCCTGTTGACCTGGCGGCTTGGCCCGGCGTCAATTCCATCGACTCGATAAAAGTAGCGCCTTTGCCTGATGGTTTGACTCCAATCGATCCAATTCCTTCGAACAATCCCTCCACAAGGGAAACGATCACCCGGTTGTCTGAACTGCTCATCAACGCAGAGAAGAACCTGAACGAGCTGGACGCGAAATCCGGAGATGGCGATACGGGAAGCACACTCGCCACTGCCGCAAGAGCTTTGCAAGGTAGCCTTGACCGCATGCCGCTTGCTGATCTGACGCAACTATTTCCGGCACTAGGCAATGAGTTAAGCCAGACAATGGGTGGTTCTTCCGGCGTGATACTCGCAATTTTCTTCAACGCAGCTGGCGATGCCTGTGCGAGCGGGGCTTCGGTACCGAAGTCTCTGGTCGAAGGACTGAATCGCGTCAGTCAGGTTGGGGGTGCCAAGGTCGGTGATAGGACAATGATTGACGCCCTGGCACCAGCACTTGCCGCACTACCATCTGGTCTGACGCATGCAGCCGAGGCTGCCCGCGAAGGCGCGAACAACACCGCAAGTATTCGTCGTGCGAAGGCGGGCCGCGCGGCCTATGTTCCCGAAGAAAACCTAGTTGGACATAACGATCCCGGCGCTGAAGCTGTTGCTTTGTTGTTTGAAGGCTTAGCACGGGAGATTGAGGGCTGAAGAACACGTGGAAGATCAAAAACAAAAACTAGAATTGGTGAAAAAGCCAACCGTTAATGACATCGCTCGCGTGGCGGGTGTTAGCCTGGCGACCGTTGATCGGGTCTTGAACAGGCGCCCCGGCGTGCGAGCAGTGACTGTACAGAAAGTACAGAAGGCGATTGATCAGCTGGGGTATGTGCGCGACACCGCCGCAGCCAACCTAGCGCGAAACCGCGTCTACAATTTCCTCTTTGTTTTACCAGACACGGACAACGAGTTTGTGGAGGCAATAAGCAGTCAGATCGCTGAACAAACACGTGACCAATTTATCCAACGGACGCGCATTGCAGTAAAGAACGTCGCTCCGTTCGAGCCGCAAGATATCGTCAACATTTTAGATGCTGTCGAAAGTTTGGACGTTGACGGAGTCGCCGTTTTCGGGCCCGAAACGCCTTCTGTCCGCGACGCTGTAAAAAGGCTCAGGGACAAAGGCGTTCCGGTTGTTGCCTTGGTGTCTGACTTGCCAAGTTCTGAGCGAGACCACTTTGTCGGAATTGATAACGTTTCGGCAGGACGAACCGCCGCTCAGCTGATGGGAAGATTTGTCCATCGCGAAGGCAAGGTCTTGGTCCTTACAGGATCCCGTTTGGCGCGTGACCACCTAGAGCGTCGTCAAGGCTTTGACCTAGTTGTGGCTGAGGAATTTCCGAACCTGGAAGTCGTAGCGTCTGTCGAGGGCCGGGATGACCCGGATCTGATTTACGGGATGATGCCCGAAATCTTTGAAACCTATCCGGATCTGGTTGGAATATACTCGTCAGCAGCGGGCAATGCGGGCCTGATTCAATTTCTTTCAGAGAACAAACTCAGCAAAGATCTAGTGATCATAGCTCATGAGCTTACTCCGCTCAGTCGTGAGGCGCTTAGGCTTGGCACATTTGACGCCTTAATCTCGCAAGATACCGGGCACATTGTTCGTTCTGCCGTCCGTCTATTACGCGCAACTTCGGACAAGGTTCCGTTCAACAAAGCACAGGAACGTATCCGTATCGACATCTATCTAAAGGAAAATTTACCGCCATAGAGGCTCAGGTTTTGGGGAGGAAATTTTATGAAAACAATCAAAGGTCCAGCTTTATTTCTTGCGCAATTCGCGGGGGACGAAGCGCCGTTCAATTCGTGGGACGCGATCACTAAATGGGCGGCTGACTGTGGATACAAGGGCGTTCAGGTTCCTAGTTGGGATGGCCGGTTGTTCGACCTGGAACAAGCCGCATCCAGCGCCAGTTATTGCGATGACTTTAAAGGCAAAGCCAAGGAAAATGGCGTCGAAATCACTGAACTTTCAACCCACCTTCAGGGCCAACTTGTGGCCGTTCACCCGGCCTATGACAGCGCGTTTGATGGTTTTGCAGCCGAAAGCGTCAGAGGAAACCCGAAAGCCCGGCAAGAATGGGCGGTAGACCAAGTTAAAAAAGCGCTATCTGCTTCGAAAAACTTGGGTATTACAGCGCATGCGACATTCTCAGGCGCATTGGCATGGCCCTATGTCTATCCTTGGCCGCAGCGCCCTGCTGGCTTGATCGAAACGGCATTCGAGGAGCTTGCTCGTCGTTGGGTGCCAATACTGGATCACGCCGAGGACTGCGGCGTTGACGTCTGTTACGAAATTCACCCAGGTGAGGACCTCCACGACGGCGTGACGTACGAGATGTTTCTTGAACGGACAGGCAATCACCCACGCGCTTGCATGTTGTTCGACCCGTCGCACTACGTGCTGCAATGCCTCGACTATCTGGACAATATCGACATCTACAAAGATCGGATCCGGATGTTCCATGTCAAAGATGCCGAGTTTAACCCGACCGGCCGGCAGGGTGTTTATTCCGGGTATCAAAGCTGGGTCGATCGTGCCGGGCGCTTCCGGTCGCTTGGTGATGGCCAGGTGGATTTCGGGGCGGTCTTTTCAAAAATGGCGGCGAATGACTTTGATGGTTGGGCAGTTGTCGAATGGGAATGCTGCCTCAAACACCCCGAGGATGGAGCGCGTGAAGGTGCTAAGTTTGTGTCAGATCACATTATCCGTGTTACCGAGAAAGCCTTTGATGATTTCGCTGATGGTGGCGCAGACGAAGCAGCCAATCGTAAAATGCTGGGGATTGAATGATGGTCACAGGACGCAATGAAGAAACCTCAGGCCGCATTCGACTTGGCATGGTTGGCGGCGGGAACGACGCCTTCATAGGCGGCGTTCATCGAATAGCGGCGCGACTGGACGACAAGTTTGAATTGGTTGCCGGTGCTTTGTCTTCGACGCCAGAGAAATCTCTTGAAAGTGGTCAGGCGTTGGGGCTCGAACGGGTCTATGAAGACTTCAAACAAATGGCGATAAGGGAAGCCCGACTGAAATCCGGAATTGAGGCGGTCTCAATTGTCACGCCAAATCACGTCCACTATGCATCCGCGCGCGAGTTCCTGAAACGCGGTATTCACGTAATTTGTGACAAGCCACTCACCTCGACCCTTGCCGATGCAAAAAAGCTGGTCAAAGCAGCGGAAAGCGCGAATGCCCTATTCATACTGACCCATAACTATACGGGCTATCCAATGGTCCGGCAGGCACGTGAAATGGTTGCTAACGGAGAAATTGGCAAGATCCGCGTGGTTCAGGTTGAATACCCCCAGGACTGGCTGACCGAGCAGCAGGATTTCAAACAGGCTGAGTGGCGAACCGATCCCGAACGCTCGGGCGCGGGTGGATCAACCGGTGACATCGGGACTCATGCTTACAACCTCGCTTGCTTTGTAACCGGGCTGAAGGCGGAAAGCTTGGCGGCGGACTTGCAGGCCTTTGTGCCGGGGCGCAAAGTCGATGACAACGCGCACGTGTTGCTTCGTTTCGAAGGTGGAGCGCGCGGTATGCTGTGGTCGTCTCAGGTGGCCCCCGGCAATGAAAACGCACTTCGTTTACGCGTCTATGGCGAAAAAGGCGGGTTTGAGTGGTCTCAGGAAGATCCCAATTATCTTTGGTTTACGCCATACAACGAACCCAAGCGTTTGATCACCCGAAATGGTGCTGGTGCTGGTGACGCAGCCAATCGGTTGAGTAGAGTTCCTCCGGGACATCCAGAGGGATATCTTGAGGGGTTCGCGAATATCTATGGAGAGGCCGCAGAGGCAATCCAAGCCTTCCGAAATGGGATTTCACCTGACGGGTCGGTTGTTTATCCAACGGTTCATGACGGACTCAATGGTGTTAAATTTGTGGCCGCATGCGTGCAAAGCTCTTCAAGGAATGCGGCTTGGGTCAGCTTAACTTAAAATCTGATTGTGGGCATAAGGCAGAAATCTTGGAAGGCAGCACGGCTATCTGCCAAAAACCGAAGCGCACCCAACCTCCAGATGAACACTCCGGAACAACAAACCGCGAACGTCTCTGAACGGCAGCTATGTGGCCCTATTGTTTTTTGCAGTTTGGCAGAATTATACAATCGCTAATGGCGGCGGGCCTTCTTCCCCTCACTTTCCTTTCGTGGACCAGCGGGATTTAGACAAGTCAAACGCCCCTGGCCGTCAGGGTGAGGGCACCGCCCTCCCCCTCAGGCAACCCTTTTAGACAGGGCCGTGTCCTCGGCTTTGCCTGCGGGCCGCACCCCCCCTATCGAATAGCGTTGCCTCGCCCCTCCTGTGTTCGCCACGTGGCAGATTAGCCCGAACAGGTAGCTTCGCTGTCGACCTGCAAATCAGGCCTGATTTTCCAAACGGGAAGTCAGATCAAACGAAACTGTCTGCTGGAGTCTGAAATAGCAGCGGCGTGTTAGTTGATGGCGCCTAGGTCAAGTTCAACTGATGTCCAACGCTGGGGGTGCCTTCTGATGTCGAACGTTCACCGCTTTTCTGGTCCAACTATGACAGTTGGGGCAGGTTCGGGTGACGTTCAACAAAGATGTCAGGCGACACATAGTTTTGCCATTCGGCGACATCTAAATCTTTGATTTCTAATTTGCCTTAAAAAGCACGACGCACGAGTCTTGCCATTTGCGACTCAAAGGTTTTCCATCAAGCTAAAACCATCGCACAGCGGCAATTGCCCTTCTGTTTAACCGATACAGGCAAAAGCCGTATGCATAGGCGGATCGCACACTCTAAATTTCTTTAGGTTGCAACGTGCGAAACATCCCTGTCTGGCGAATAGATGTCGAGGATGTTCCAATGTCCGGTCGTTGGTGTCGGGTTGTTGATCATTGGCACATCGAGCACGGTTGGCTTGCCACTGGCGATTGCCGTTTCCAGTGCGGGCAACAGTTCGTCGGCAGCGCTGAGTCTGTGCCCTTCCGCGCCGTAGGCTCTCGCAATGTCGGCATAGCCCGGTCCGTTTGCGGGTGCGGCGGCTGATCCGGGGAAAGTGGTTCCATAGGTCAGACCGTAATGCGCTTTTTGAAGGCCGGCGATAGTTCCGAAAGCGTTGTTGTTCATCACCAGCCAGATGATGCCCAGATCAAGTTCAACGGCCGTTGCCAGCATTGACGGGTTCTGACCGAAACCACCATCGCCAACCAGGCTGATCACCACACGATCAGGTGCCGCCAGTTTCGCGCCGATCGCACCCGGAGGGCCAAAACCCATCGTGGCAAAACCACCCGGGGTCAGGATTGAGCCAGGGGTCAGGATATCGAACTGTTGTCCGACACCGTTTTTGTTCCACCCAACGTCCGTCGTGATGATGGCATCTTCAGGCAGCGCTTTTCGGGTATCTGCAAGAATGCGCTCGGGCATCATCGGAAACGCAGATGAAGTTGCCATTTCCACATTGCGCGTTTTGAAGTTTGTTCGGAAGCCAGCGATCTTTTTTTCCAACGCGGGGCGTCTGAAACCCTCTGGATACATCTCGCAGGCCACCCGAATAAGCACACGAAGCGCGGCCTTGGCGTCCGCGATTACGCCGATCTCGGTCGGATAGTTCCGCCCGATCTCCTGCGGTTCGATGTCGATATGAATAACCTTGGAGCCGGGAATGTTGAACGTGTAGCCGGGATACCAGCTGGAGCAATCAGCCTCCTTGAAACGGGTCCCAACGGCAAAAATGTAGTCGGCATTCAGGCAGGTCTGATTAACCAGCTCGGTGCCCCAAAAACCAGTCATGCCCAGCACAAGCGGATGGTCGTCCCGCAACGCACCTTTACCCATCAGGGAATGCGCGACTGGCAGGCCCATATGTTCAACGAATTCGCGCAACTCTTCGCTGGCTTGCGCCAGCAGGATACCACCGCCGACATAGGCGACCGGGTTTTCGGCCTGTGCCAGAGCCTCAATGATTTCACGCGCGGTTTCATCATCTATAGACGGTTTCTTGAGCGCGCGGGTGTTGTCGCGGATACGATCAAAGCTGTCCGATGGGATCACCTCTGAAAAAATGTCCATGGGCACATTGACCAGAACCGGTCCGGGTTGGCCGCTTTCTGCCAGATGGAATGCCTTTTCCAAAATCTCGGCCATCAGGTCTGCCCGATCTACTCGCCATGCACGTTTAACAAAGGGGCGGTAGATCTCCCACTGGGCCGCATCCGCGTGCAGGTTCACTTCCTGATGCGGATGCTTGCCGTAGTAATGCGTGGGAATGTCGCCTGCGATCACAACCATCGGGACACAGTCCAGTGCGGCGTTGGCGACCCCGGTGGCGCAATTGGTCAGCCCCGGAGAGAGATGGGACAACACCACCGAGGCCTTGCCCGTCACGCGGGCATATGCGTCCGCCGCGTGGCTGGCGATTTGTTCATGACGCACCGTTACAAAATCAATTGGGCTTTCCGCCAATGCAGCTAAAACCGCGATATTGGTATGGCCGCATAGGCCGAACACATGCTTCACCTCACGGCGTTCGAGGAAGTCGACAATGTGTTCAGCTACGGTTTTTCCGTCCAGTTTCGCTCCGTCCATCACGCGACCTCCTGCCCGAAGAACTCACCGAACAGGTCCGGCTCCGAGGGGCGATCCTCGGGGATCGGACGGCTGACCCAGGTGTAGTTCATCATGTGTTTCATGGTGACGTTTTCATTGGTGATGTTGCCGCCCCAGATGCCGCAACCCAGGCTGCTGGTCATGGGCATCCCATTGGTCCAGGCACCTGCGTTGGCCTTGGATTGTGGCTGTCGCACCATCATGCGGCTGACCGGAGCCAGACGCGCCAACCGGTCAATGTGATCGTCATTATGGCTATAAATCCCACAGGAATGGCCCTTACCTCCGGTATTGTAAATCCGGCTGACCGTTTCCAGCGCGTCATCGAACGTGTCGAAGTGATAAAGCGCCATCAGCGTGGTCAGTTTTTCCTTGGAGAACTTGTGCTGCGGCCCGATTTGCCCCTGATTTTCAACCATCAGAAACTTGCGATCTTCTGGGATGCTAAAGCCGGCGACTTTGGCCGTTTGCTGAGGCGGACAGGCGATGGTCGGGAATGTACGGTTGCCCTTTTCGTCCCACATCGCCGCTTCGAGCATGGCCTTCTCATCATTCGAACACAGGTACCCGCCTTCGGCCTCCAGTGCTTTGATCATCTCGTTATAAACCGAGCGCTGGATGATTATGTTGCCGTCGGCCGAGCAGCCTGATCCAAAGTCAGAGGTCTTAGAAATACGAGTGTTCTGAGCGGCGATGTCCAAATCTGCGGTTTCATCGATGACGATGGACGAGTTACCCGCGCCGACGCCATAGGCCGGACGCCCCGAACTATAGGCCGCTTTGACCATCGGCTTACCGCCGGTCGCCAGCGTCAGATCGCAGATCTCCATGAGGTGTTGCGTCAACGGGATCGAAGGCTTGCGGATCGATTGAAACAGATCCTCGGGGGCACCGGCGGCACGGCAGGCCGCGCGCATGACCTCAACCATCTCGAAGGTTGTATGGGCGGTTCGTGGGTGCGGGCTGAAGATGACCGCATTCCGGGCATTTGCGGCGGAAACACCGGTCACTGGAGGTGTCATCGCCGGGTTGGTCATCGGGATCAGCGATGCAATCACACCGGCAGGCTTGGCATATTTCACGAGACCCTTCTCTTCGTCGACTTCGACAATACCAGTCGATGGGGTGCGCAGGACATCACGTAGTACCATGTGGATTTTAAACCGCTTCGCAGGGCGCCCTTCACGATCTCCGATACCGCTTTCGTCCACGCCTTGCTGGGCCAGGCGCGTGAAGGTTTTCTCATTCCCCGCATACCACGCGATGGCCTGAGACAGGCGGTCCAGCCTGTTCTGATCCCAATCCTCAATCTCGGCCATTGCAGCGCGGGCACGTGCCAGCATATCACCCGCCATGTTGCGGTCGTTTTCAGTGAGCTCTTTGCCCATGATGATCCTCTTGGTGTTTTGGAATTGCTGCATCGGGCATACGACGCTGTGACCGCGCCTCGCCGAATGTTCGCTTGGCGTGGCTGAGACAGCGACGCGCGTGTTCTTCATATCCCAACTCGGCAGCGCGGCTTTGGTTGGGCAATTCAATGGAATAGTCGACGGGCGGCATCCGTTCAATGATGCCGGTGAAATCGATCCAGCCTTCGCCAGGGTACAACCTTGCATCACGGGCCAACTGGATCATGCCCTCGCGCGTATCGGCGATGCCGGGCAGGCAGTCGGAGATATGCAGGAAGTGGAACAGGTCCGAGGGGACGTGCAAGAGCTCTCCGAGATCCACACGGCTGAGATGCAGGTAAAGCGTATCGACCAGAATACCGCCATTCGGTTGATCTGCGGCACGGACGATATCCAGCGCCTCGTCCAAAGTGCGCAAGCGCGAGAAGCTTGGAAACTCCAAGTCCACCGTCAGCCCATAGGGCGCCGCCAGTTCGCAGGTTTCAGAATAGACCTCGATCAGGAAGTCACGATCATCGCGGGTGTTGGTCCACGCGCTCATGATCATGCGTTTGGCGCCCAGTTCCCCGCCGATCTCCAGCGACGGTTCAAAATTGCGCGGGTCGACATCTTCGGTGATGCGCGCAAGCTCGACATCGAGGACTTTCAAGCCGGTCGTGGAAAGAGCAGTTTTGGTGGCCTGAACCTGCGCCCTGTCAATCGGTGATTGAGTGAATTCACCGGGCACATGCATCGGAATGAAGCGTGGGCTGACGGCATCGTAACCGGCCCGCGCGGCGATATAGACCAACTCGGGCGGCGTACAGCCAATCAGCGTCAGATGCGCCAAGGAATAGAGAGAGGGGCTTGCGCCAGCCTCTTCGGGTTTCGCCATGAACGACAGCTCCACGTGTCTGCGAATCTCAATTTCATCACACGTAGTAAAAAATATCTGATATTTTTAAAAATATCAACTTTTAATGTTGGGCAGGAAATGAAAACGCCCGGGCAATACCCCGGGCGTGTTTAACCTTCGTTTGGCAATGCTTTAGATAGTGACCCAGTCGCCTCCGGACTGGTGAGAGCGTACAGAGGCAGCAATAAATCGGACGCCGTCTGCGCCTTGATCGACACTGGGATAAGTAAGCCAATCGGCTGGAACTGTGACACCGTCCCGGCGCGCGGCCACTGCCATGGCAAATTCAGTATACAGGTTGGCCCATGCTTCGATAATCCCTTCGGGGAAGCCGCGCGCCGTACGGATCAGGCGTTCAGCGCCGGGGCCAATGCCATGCCCGTGACCTCGGCTGATGGTACGATCCGGCTCACCGAACCGATTGAACTTCAGCTGTTCCGAGTTCTCCAGGTCCCACTCGAAACCTCCTTCGCTCCCAAAGACCCGCAACCGCAATCCACCCCGATTTCCAGGGGCAAGGCGCGTCGCCATCAGGGTTCCCGGAACCTCGTTTTGATAGCGGGTGAACATGAATACCGTGTCTTCCAAAGGCTTTGGCGCGCCGCAGACATGGAACTCGGCCCGCAGATCAGTCAAAGGCAGGCCCGAGACAAAACTGGCCAGATGCGCGGCATGGGTGCCGATATCGCCGACACAACTGGTCGGACCTGAAATCTTGGGGTCCAGCCGCCATTTGACATGGGGCGCATCTGCCACATCTTCGGGCGTCATCCAATCTTGCATAAACTCAACATGGATTTGGTTGATTTTGCCGATGCCTCCTTCGGCGACAATTTGTTTGGCCTGCCGGATCACTGGGAAACACGACATCGCATAGCCGACGGCAAAGACCTGCCCCGTGCGAGCGGTGATCTCCTCAAGCCCCTCGGCCTCGGCGACTTCGTTGGTCAGGGGTTTGTCGCACAGCACGTCAATGCCCGCCTCCAGAAACGCTTTGGCCGCGCCGAAATGAACGTGGTTTGGGGTCGTGATCATGACGGCATCTACGCCATCCGGGCGCGCCGCCTCGGCCTGTGCCATCGCCTCGAACGACGCATAGCACCGGTCGGCCGGCAAGAACCATTCAGCCCCACGCGCCTTGCTGCGAGCGGCATCTGAACTGAGCGCCCCTGCGACGACCTCCCACCGGTCGGTCATCCGCGCAGCCGTTGCTTGCGTGACAGAGATCCGTCCTCCGCCAACAACGCCCAGCCGCAAACGGCGAAACAGCTGGGGAAAAGGACCGTCAAAATTCAGGTTTTCGGGTAAAAGTCTCTCAGCCATTCTGAACCTCCATTTCCGGGGCCCGTACGCCTTCTGGCAGCATTTCCACCGCCATGAAGATGCTGGGCGTAATCGTCTCGTACTGATGCCAGGGATAGTTGCCTTCAGCGTCATACATCGGCTTGTGCGTCGTGCCGGGGGCCATGAATTCTTCGAGGTAAAGGGTTTCAACGTCCCGTTCGCGGCATTGCTGCATTTTGCCAAAGCCTACGATTTGCGTATGCACTTCGCGAAACCCCGGTACCGGGCAGAACGGATGATCCTTGTGCAATCCGACATTCAGCGGCACCGAGCCCGAGTGGTACATGGTCAGTCCAACGTTACCCACGAAGACCTTCGGCGACATGTAGTGGCTGACACCACGCAGACGCTCCTCTTGGCGGATATCGAAAGCAGATGGCCATGTATCTTTCACCCATGCAAACAACTCGTTGTCATCGGCATGGGCGTCGAAACCGTGGACAATGACTGCACGTTCCACGCCGTTGAGCGTGCTGTCTTGCACGATAACGGACGAAAGCGGTGCAACGGCCTGATCCTCGATCGAGAGATCCAGTCGCCCAAGGTTAAGAACAATTGCACGACCCTCGATAGACATACTATCTTCACCGGTGATGTGCTGGACGCAAAAGAATGGCTGGGCAAAGTCGAGTGTCTCAATCGGCATGCGCCAACTCCTTCCTCTCATTCATTAGGAAATCGACCGGTAGAGGCTCGGGTGACTCGCAACGGCTTTCTATCGTCTGATAGGCGCCAAATTTCGGCGCCCGTTCGATCGCGTCCATGACCTCGAAAACGTGGTAGGCAAGCGCTCCACTTGCACGGGGTTGGCGTCCTTCTTGTGCCGCCAGGGCCAGATCCAAAAGGCCGAGCCCGCGGCTGTCTTCATTGAACCCATGTTTGTTTTCGACAACCTGCCAGTCTTCGCGACCGGCTGGACGGGGCTGATAAGACCAGCGCGAGGTGTCTCGCGTCTTCAACCAGACATCCCCCTGAAAGACATTGGCACCATGAACCGGGTCAGGGTCAGGGATGCTGATGGTTCCGTTTTCACCATAGATTTCGAACCGTGGGGTTTCGCTGTCCCAAATGTCGAAGCTCATGGTCATCGACCCTATAGCTCCGGATGAGAACTGCATCAGGCTCAGGGAGTGCGTGTCGACCTCGACATCCATCCATTCGCCGTTGCGCGGGCCGTTTTCGATCATACGCTGCTCAAAGGTCCGCCGTGCCATTCCAGCGACCCCATCAATTGGTCCAAGACAGCAGATCATCGCGGTCAGGTAGTATGGGCCAAGGTCCAGCAAGGGCCCGCCACCGGCCTGGTAGTAGAAATCCGGGTTGGGATGGTGGCGCTCCGTCCCGTGGGTCCCGACATGGGCAAAAACCCCTGTCGGTTTGCCAATAGCACCCTCGTCGATCAAGCGCCGAACGGTCTGCCAGCGACCGCCCAGAAACGTGTCGGGTGCGCAGCCGACCAGTAACCCCTTTTCAGAGGCCATGTGCAGGATCGCCTTACCATCCGTTCGATTCATAACCAGTGGCTTCTCGGAATAGACGTGTTTGCCCGCCTCTAACGCGCGTAAACTGATTTCCGCATGCGCCGCCGGAATTGTCAGATTCAGAACGCAGTCGATCGTCGGATCGTCAAACACTTCATCTGGCGTGCAGGCCTTGGCGACACCGTATTGATCCGCTTTGGCGCGACTTTCCAAAGGATCAAGGCTTGCACAAGCTACGACCTCGACGCTCGAATATTTGGATAGTGTTTTTAGATAGATATCGCTGATACGACCACAGCCGATAAGGCCGACCCGGAAGGATTTCGATGTCTCACGTGTCATCATTCCTGTCTTCGTAGAGGGGTAAGTAATTCGGGGGCATCGGTCCTTTGTTCCGACCGCCCTGCCCCATCTGCTCCCAAGCGTGGGCGAGTATTCCGACCGAGCGGGACAGGCAGAACAGCCCTCGCGACAAGGGCGCAGGAAAGCCAAGCTCACAGAAGATCACAGCTGTCGCGCCATCAATATTCATGGCAATCAGTCGACCTCCGCGTTGACGGGCAAGTTCGGCCTGAACCTCTTCGCCAATGTCGGCAAACCGGCCTGAAACTGTGCCTTCCTTTGCCGCATTTCGAACTAGTTGCATCAGCCGAGGTGCGCGCGGGTCGACGGGTTTGTGGAACCTGTGACCAAAGCCCGAGACAATCTTGCCGTAGGTCTCGCGCCAGCTGTCCAGACCATCTCTCACAGCGTCGGTCAACGATGCTTCGCCATCCATGCGAGCCGCGATATCATAGTACAGCCCTGCACACTGCTCTCCTGCCCCACCATGCACGTCGCCCAGCATGTTCACCGCAGTCGCCATCGCATTATTGAGACCCACCCCGCAGGTGGCAGCCATACGCGCAGCCGCGATCGAGGGAGCCTGTGGTCCGTGATCCACGCCTGCGATCAAAGCAGCCTCGAACAGGCGCGCTTGCGCATCGCTGGGCAAACCGCCCCGTACCATCAGCCAGATCATTTGCGGGAAAGATACGTTCCCGATCAGGTCCTCTATGGCATTGCCACGAAAAGCGATCTTTCCGGGTTTCATGTCGACGATGGATGTGCGCCACCATTGGCGAACGGCGCGCTCATCCATTGTCATGTTTTCATCCAGCACGGTCATTGAGTTTGCACCTCTTTCACGGTCTGGATTTTGCTTTGCGCGGCGAGGCGAATTGGTGCGTTACGCGCGCCATAACCGGCATAGCCCAGGCGGCGTTCAACAATTTCGAAGAAGAAGCCATTAAAGATGGGGCGGCTGTATATTTGAAAATACTCGGCACCTGCTGCCCGATCGTAGAGAATGTTGCCTCGGCGCAGTTGGGCGATCAAATCGTCATCCAATCCGAAAGTCGCTTGCAGATCAGCGTAGTAGTTTTCTGGGATGGACAGGCTGGGAAAGCCGGAGTTGAGCAATTGGTCTGAAGTTTCAAATATATCGTCAGACTGGAAGGCGATGTGCTGAACACCAGCCCCAAAGCCATCTTCAAGGAACGAAGCCGCCAGAGTTCGGCGACCAACTGCCCCGTTCAGGTTCAGGCGCACTTCGCCTTCGGGGCTTTCGATGGCCTGGCTTTGCACGACGCCGGACGGGTCGGCCACATTCACGATAGGCGACTTCTCCATCTCAAAAGTCGAGATGTAATACAGTAGCCAGCTTTGCATTTCATCGTGGCTCATCGTCTGTGCCAGATGGTCGATACGGCGCAAACCGGCGGGCTGGGTCGCTTTGGTTTTCGCTACCGGCTCAAATTCGATATCCCAAACCCGATGCAGATCGGATTTCTCATCAATGAAATGGACGACATTGCCGCCGACACCACGGATGGCCGGAATATCCAGCTCTCCTGTTCCCACCGGCTGCAAGAAATTCGGAGCGCCCAACGCGGTCGCACGCTGGACCGTCTGATCCGCATCTTTGACACGCAACCCCATGTCACAAACCGAGGGGCCGTGGCCTAGGAACGCCGATTGGGCAAAACCGTCCTTTTCGGTATTCACTACGATGTTGATAGCCCCCTGCCGCCACAGCTCGACGGACTTGCTGACGTGCTTTCGCTCCATTCGAAAACACATTGCTGACAGCATGTCTGCCAATTGGGTCCCACTCGTTTCGTCGGCTGTAAACTCAACGAATTCCAAGCCTGAGGCGTAAACGCGTTCAGGCAATTTCGGGATACCAAAGTTCGTTCCGGGCTCGGTCCGCGACACCTCGTCCAAGAGGTTCACCAGCGACCTATAGCTGTCTCGGGCCAATGTTCGGCCACCGGGTTGAGGAGCTGCTTCGTTGACGCGCGCAATAGACCAAGGCCCCTTGTACCCGGCGCGGGACAACACCCGCACGAAACCTGCAAGGTTCAGCGATCCGAGCCCTGGCAGAAGCCCAAAGTGCCGTTTGAGCCGACGTATATCCATCTCAAGCCGGGGTGCATCGGACAGTTGCACATGGAACAGCCGCTCTCCGGGAATGTCCCGAAGGCGGGCGGGTTTGGACCCGTCGGCAAGCGAGAAGAATGAGTTCAAGGCCAACCCCAAATGAGGGCTGTCGATGGCTTCAACGACGCCTAACGCCTGCTCATCCGAGTGAACAAGATCCGACCATGGCAAGCCCATATAGGCCAGACGCAACCCCATCTCTTTCGCGATCTTGGCCGCCTCGCCAAGGTCCGCGATTACCTGTTCTTCGGTTGCAGCGGCATCGACCTCGTAAGCAGACCCGATTAGCAGTAATTCTGTTCCCAACTCGCTCATCAGGTCGAGTTTGCGCTTTAGCCGATCAAAAGCGCGCTGCCGACCGCTGCCGGATTGACCTTCGAGGTTATGGAAGGGTTGTAGCAGGCAAATCTTCAGGCCGAGGTCTGATGCAATATTCCGGATTTGCGATGGCGGCCCATCAAAAGCGGTCAAATCCGGTTCGTGTAGTTCGACACCCCCGAATCCCGCGTCAGCGATAGCACTCAGCTTTTCAGCCAGATCACCGGGGATCGACGTTGTCGAAACCGAAAGGCACATTATCCCTGATATCCAAACATACGCGGCAACCACAGAACCAGATCAGGCATCAGCATCATGATCATCAGGGCGAAGATGAGCACAGCCAGAAAGGCCCAGATTTCCGAGATGATTTCACGCAGCGGAATGTCCGTCACGGCGTTGATCACAAAGAGTAGAATGCCATAGGGCGGCGTGATCAGACCGATCATCGAGTTCACGACGACCAGCACTCCGAAATGCACCAGATCAATCCCAAGCGCTTCGCAGGTGGGAATGAACAAGGGCACAATCACCAGAATGATCGTCGTTGCGTCCAATACGCACCCTAGTGCGAGGATTAGCAGGTTGACGAGGATCAGGAACACAATCGGGCTGACATCCGAACCCTCCAGCAAGGCCGAGATTGACTGTGGAATCTGTTCCTGAATGACGATGAAGTTCAGAATGAACGCGCCACCAATGACCACTCCGACGGCGGCGGAAGAGCGCGCGCTGTCGACGAACACTTGATAAAGACCACGGAAGGTCAGTGCGCGGTAGAACAGCGCTGCCAGTAGCAGGGCGTAGAATGCAGCAACTGCGGCGGCCTCTGTCGGAGTAGTGACGCCGCCATATATGCCGTACAGCAGAATTGCGGGCATCAGCAGTGCCGGGAACGCGTTGGCGGTTTTAGCCGGCAACTCGCGCAACGGAACAGGTTCTTCCAATGCAAAGTTCCGCTTTCCAGCCAGATAGTAGTTCATCGCCATAAGAACGACACCCATGATCAGGCCCGGCAGAATGCCAGCAAGGAACAGCGACCCGATAGAGGCCTTTGAGACCAGCGCATACAGAACCATCGGGATCGAAGGCGGAATAATCGGGCCGATCGTCGCCGAAGCCGCCGTGATTGCGGCTGCATAACCTCGGCTGTAGCGGCCATCCTTGGTCATCATTTCAATGATTATCTTGCCGATCCCTGCAGCATCCGCGACAGCCGAACCGGACATGCCGGAGAAAATCAACGACGCCACAACGTTGACATGCCCGAGGCCGCCCTTGAAACGCCCGACCGCCGCGACGCAAAAATTAAGCAGGCGATCGGTGATCGACCCAGCATTCATGATATTCGCGGCGACGATGAACAAAGGCACGGCAAGCAGGATCGTGCTTTTGTAGAAACCCTGCAGGATTTTTTCACCCGCCAGTGCAACGTCCAGACCGGCGACACCCAGATACATAAGTGACGCCAGCAGGATGGAATACCCGATAGGAGTCCCGATGCCTGCCAGAACAAAGAGTGTGAGCAGGCAGGAAAGAAGTTCAAAACTCATTTGCTTGCGTCCTCGTCGTCTTCCACATCAACACGGGGATGTTCGTCGACCACGTTGTATCCCACGACCATTTCAAGTTCGGTTTTTGGTGGGCCGTTGCGCATAATGTCAAAAAACAGCCATGCATACCGCGCCGCTACGACCAGCATGAACACGGCATAGATCGAGAAAACGGTGCGCAGCGGTATCTTCTCACCCGAAAAGGGATTGCGTACCGTCGCGGTCTTGCGGATTTTCATCCAGTCGATGTAGTCCCAAGTCGGTAGGAAACTATAGAGCATCCCGACCACGATTGCCGCGGCCGCCAGCATCGCAAATACCTGGCGCACCCGCATCGGTACCGAAAGGTAGATGATGTCGAACTTTACGTGATCCCGCTCGCGCACGATGAAAGCGCAGCTGAAAAAGATCACCCAGACCCAGAGGATGCCGATCAGTTCTAGCGTCCATCCGGCAGGGGTGAAGAAATAGCGCAATAGAATTTGCAGAAGGAAGATCAGGAAGATTGCCGCCAGCATCCCGCCGGCAATCGCTTCGGTCAATCGGGAGAACCCCTTTATGAAGCCTTTCATTGTGGTTCTCCCTCCCTTGTGTAGATGAACTTAGTTGCCCAGAGCGTTGATCTGCTCCAGAACGCCATCCGGCCATGATCCGGCGAACTCGCTTTCCAGATACATGGTCTGTACCTGATCGCGGAACGCCGCGAGGTCGGGTTCATAGACCTCCATGCCCTGCTCTTTCAGGAAGCTGACAAGGTCCTCTTCTTTCTGAAGCTGCTTCTGGCGCCCCGATTCAGCCGCTGCGTCTGCAGCCTCCTGAACCTTTGCTTGCTGTTCCGGTGTCAGCCCGTCCCAAACCTCTTTGCCGATGGCGATATAATTCAGGTCGACCAGATGCGATGTCAGGACGATCTGATTGGTCACTTCGTAGAACTTGGCATCAACCACAGTCGGCAATGGGTTGTCCTGACCGTCAACGGCACCGGTCGACAGCGCGGTATAAACCTCGGAGAAGGCCATTGGTGTCGGTGCGGCACCCAGCGCTTTGCCAAGGAACTGCCACGCATCGGTGCCCGGCATCCGCAGGTTCACGCCGTCCAGATCGGCCGGAGTTGTGACCGTCAACTCATCCTTGGGCTGACGCAGGTTCACCTGACGACGGCCCAGATACATGACCGACAGCAGTTTGACGCCCAGTTCTTCTTCGGCCTTTTGCTTGAAGGCATCCATCAAGGGATCGTTGAAGACAGCCACCTGATGCGCGGCGTCCTGGTGGACATAGCCTGCGGTAAAGATCGAAAACTCGGGGAAGAACTGTGCCAGCTCCTGCGCCGAGGTGATCGACATCTCCAGATTGCCGCGACTGATAGCGTCCAGCTCAGTGCCTTGCGCGAAGATCGTGCCGTTATAGCTGGGCTCATAACTTGCGAAATCGGCGACCATGGGCGCGAAAACCTCGGCCATGGCAACCGAACGCTGGTCGGTCTCCGATCCTGATGTTGCGAGGCGAAGTTGCACTTTGTCTTCCGCCAGCGCACCACTTGTTGCGCTAAACAGAACACCGGTTGCAACCAGGGCTGACACAGCAGCCCGGCGGGTAAGTTTGGTAATCACTTTGCTCCTCCCTGAGACATCATGATGCATTTTTCCGATTCTGAGTTTTGACCTATTTTGGACTTTTTGCAAGATTTTTTGCAAAATATCAGATATTTTTCATTACCTGCAATTTCTGTTGTTGCATTTCCTGAAGGTTTCTTATCTTGACAGTCTCGCCAGTTCTGCAGGAATTCTGAATGGCTTCAATGACTTGAAGTGTTCTGAAGCCTTCCCATCCGGACACAATCGGATCTGCTTCGTGCCGAGCAACGTCAACAAAGTGCCCGAGTTGATTGACCAGTGGGTCAGAGGAACCCTTCTTCAGCGCGGTTGACGAAATTGGAATCCACCAATCCCTTTCCTCACCCTGGTAGGTCCATAGTCTTAGATCGGGGACAGACAACGACCCATGAGAGCCACCGATCATGTAGCTACTCTCAGTGGTCGACGG
The DNA here is from genome assembly GCF_056538105.1 of Ruegeria sp. BH6. Lineage (NCBI taxonomy): Bacteria > Pseudomonadati > Pseudomonadota > Alphaproteobacteria > Rhodobacterales > Roseobacteraceae > Ruegeria > Ruegeria sp. BH6. Next base: position 62,281 of record NZ_JBQFSR010000009.1, on the reverse strand, counting down.
ATAGATTGGATATTCCTGAGACGTCATCTCCCAGCTCCACGGAGCAACAATGCTGTCGGATACGCTAATGGTCCCAATCGCTCCGCTTTCAAACGTCAATAGCGCTCCGGCGACATCTTCGTTGTCATAGCCGCGTTGCGAGGTAGCCGACTGCGCCTGTACGGTCACGACCTCTCCGGCCAGGTACCGCAGAAGATCGACATCATGGACAAGATTGACCGAGATGGGCCCCGCTCCGGGCTTCTTACGCCAGGGTGCGGCGTCAAAATATTCATCGGGCTTGTAAAACCAGCAATTCGCATGGACAGCGCGCACATCTCCAATCTTCCCATCGACAATGGCTTCCTTCGCTGACTTGATCAAAGGATTGTGCCGACGATGATGTCCGACCATCAGTGGCACATTGGCCTTCTCCGCTTCTTGGACAAGCTCCAGTGCAGCGGAGGCTTCCACGGCGATCGGTTTTTCGACGAGTACGGGACAACCATGCCGAACACATGTGAGCCCTTGTTCGACGTGAAGCGTCGTGGGCGTCGCGAGCACAGCTCCGTCCGGCGTCTGATTTGCAAACATATCCTCGAGGGTCTCGTAACACGCAACGCCATGCTCCGCAGCGTAGGTGCGCCCTTCGTCACTGGGATCAACAACCGCAACAAGATCGACATGACGCAACGCGCGGATCGCGTCTGCGTGGCGGCGTCCAACAAGGCCAATGCCGACAATGGCAATGCGAAAGTTCATTGACACTTTGCTTCCTTCCAGAGGGTTCGGAAACTCCGAAACCAATGTTTATGACTGAGCTGCTTTGCCCAACTTGAACTCGACCGTATTGGGGTTTTTGCGATTCCACAATAATGTATGATATTTTTATTTCTACCATACATCACATTGGATTGCTGATAACTCTATAAAGTGGTATTTGAAGGAGGAATCTAAAAATATCGGGTGAAACGCATGGCGAAACAGCCGTCTACGATAGGTGCAAGCACCTATCAGCGCATCAAGCGGGATATCATCTTCGGAGAGTTGCAACCCGGCTCCAAACTGAAGCTGGACGCATTGAAAGAGCGCTACTCAGCAAGCCTTTCGACACTTCGTGAAACCCTGAACAGGCTTGCCAGCGACGGGTTTGTCGAAGCCCCGGAACAACGGGGGTTCCTGGTTACACCTGTTTCCCGCGAGGACCTGACCGAGATATCAGAGTTGCGTGTCCTGCTGGAATGCCACGCGTTGGAGTTGTCCATTGCGAATGGCGACACGGACTGGGAAGGCAACCTCGTTGCCGCGCACCACAAATTGCACCTGATGGAACAGCAGCTTCTCAAGGGCGACGAGTCCGAGAAAGAAACCTGGAAACGATATGATTGGGAGTTTCATCAAGCGATGATCGCGGCCTGCAACTCCAAGAACCTTCTGTCTCTGCACTCGATCATCTACGACAAGTATCTGCGGTATCAGATGCTCGTGCTGACCTATCGCGGCGAAGAGGCCGTCAAGGAGCATAAGGGCATGTTCGATGCCGCATTGGCCAGAGACGCGGGCACCGCTAAGAAGCTGTTGGTAGATCACATCCGAAACGGTCTTTCACATACGCTGGAGGCTATGTAGCTCGCTGTTGTTGCCGCCTATCTCCATCACCTGAATCAGCGGCACGGGACCTGAAAGGCAAGTATAATTACTGTGCTTACCAAACGAATTCCGTAAGTTTATGATTCAACATCCGAACCCGCTTCATCAGGCAGCCGTTTAAACAAGGATGAGAACGCCAAGCTTCCGCAACCAAGGGTTGTTTTCACCACCATAACAAACCGCGAACATCCTTAAAGCGGTTTTATGTGAAGCGATCTCTGGTTGAGTGATGGCCGTTCAGTGGAACGAGTACTAAAGGCTGATTCGCGGACAAAGTGTAAATTGGCTGCAACTGCGCCAATATCCACCCTCAGAAGTAACATGAAAACGGTTGTTTCTGTCGAAGACAAAGAAAAAATGACCAAGCAAGATACGCAGTGACACGAAACTAGGTTGCGTGCCGCACCGCCCTTGTCGAATAGCATTGCCTCGCACCCTTCCGCGTTCGCCACGTGGCAGATCAGAAGGAACAGGCGCCTTCGGCGTCTGATCTGCAAATCAGCTCTGATTTTCCGAAAGGGAAGTCAGATCAAATTCAACTGATGTCCAACTTTGGGGGCGCCTTCTGATGTCGAACATTCACTGCTTTTCTGGTCCAACTATGACGGTTGGGTCAGGTTCGTGTGACGTTCAACAGCTGCACCTGTTTTGGGGCAGCGGGATTTGGACAAGCCAAACGCCCCTGGCCATCAGGGGTAAGGCGCTGCCTTCCCCCTCGGGCAACCCTATTAGACAACACCGTGTCCTCGGCTACGCCTGCGGGCCGCACCACTATTGTCGAATAGCATTGCCTCGCCCCCATCCGCGTTCGCCACGTGGCAGATCAGCAGGAACAGGCGCCTTCGGCGTCTGATCTGCAAATCAGCCCTGAATTTCCCAATGGAGAAGTCAGGATCATTGAAACCGGTCTAGGTGCTGGATGAAGGATGTGAGGCGAAAATGGAAAGGTTCTGTCGCTGGTGGCAGAACTATGTGTCGCCTGACACAGGAAACCAATGGCGGACCGAGGAGGATTCGAACCCCCGACCCCTTGATTCGTAGTCAAGTACTCTATCCAGCTGAGCTATCGGTCCGCGTTGGTGAGGCGGTATGTAGACCCACGTCAGAGGACGTGCAAGCCGATTCTTCAAAAAACTTTTAAAAAGTCACGTCGCCCTGCGGCAGCCTGATTTCAAAGGTGGTTCCCTCCGGTCCGGTCTGGGTTAGAACCAAGTCGCCACCATGTCCACGCACCAATTCTTGCGAGATGGCAAGCCCAAGGCCCGAGCCTCCTTTGCGCACCCCGCCTTGAAACGGAGTGAACAGGTTTTCGCGCGCTCGCGGCGGCAAACCAGGGCCGTTATCCCTGATCTCTACGCACCAGTCATTGTCGTGTACGCAGCCGGCAATCGTTATTCGGCCCGGTTTTCCGGACGCCACCAACGCCTGACGCGCGTTGCGCACCAGGTTCATCATCACGCGGAAAATCTGTTCGGGATCTGCGCGCGCCACGAGGTCTTTCGGAACCTCGTTCACAATCTCGACACAGGCATCAGCAATGGCGAGCTTTTCACTTGCCACAACATCCTCGGCCACGTCGCGCAAAGGCACCATTGTCAAGGTCGGTGCCGGCTCTTCCGCCCGACCAAACGCCAGCGTGTTTTCACACAGGGACACAGCCCGCGTGATCGAGTTGACCAGCTTCGGCGCCATGCGCCGCACCAGCGGATCATCGCTGGCCTCGATCCGATCAGTGAACAGCTGCGCCGACGTCAGGATGTTGCGCAGGTCATGACTGACCTTGGCCACAGCACCACCCAGCTGCGCCAGTCGTTCGCGCTGTTTCAAAGCTTGCGTCAGTTCGGTCTGTAACTGCTGCAGCGCCTCTTCAGCTTCGCGCAACTCGGTCACTTTGGAATTGGGCGAGATGATCCCGCGGGCATCTTCAGGGGCGCTTGCATAGCGCTGCATGTACCCCACGACGCCCTTGATCGGCTTCACCAGAACAACGCGCACGGCAAGGAACAGGAAAAAAGCGGTGATAATTGAAATGACAAAGGACAGGCCCAGAATACGCAGACCATAATCGGTCATCGCCATTCTCAGCGGCTTGCTGTCTGTCGTGACCTCGATCAGAAGACCTGCATCTTTGACCGGCTCACCAATCACGCGAATGACTTCGTTTTCAGGTGTGAACAGGCGCGACATGGCGTCCCGGATTAAAATCCACGGCCCGGCATCGCGCAGATCATAGGTATTGGCGATCTTTTCGGGAATGGGCGAGGACAGCATCAGCTGTCGAATTTCATCGCGCCGCAGCACCACATTATACACGCCTGCATTGACCAGCAATTCGGCCTCAAGATCCTCGGCCAGCATGTCATCGGCCAACAAGGCCAGCGAAGCGATCTGCGCACGCTCTAACCGGTTCAACAGGAAGTCTTCGCGAAACCGGGCAATCGAGGGGACAAAAATCAAAATCTCGGCCAACATTACGAAGACCGTCGTCAGGATCAGAAATCGGCCCGACAGCGAGTTCACTATACGCTCCTTTTCCGGTTAGGGTATCCAGCGTTGGACGAACCCGACCACTCGTTTAACCATTTGATTCTCAAACAGCCTTGGCGTGAAATAGGCACCTGCCACGCGTTTGTTAAGCTCTCCGATCGTCGGATAGGGCGAAATCATCGCAGCGATCTGCCCCATCTTCAGATTATTGGCGAGCGCCAGCGACCACAAGTTGATCAATTCGCCCGCCTGATGACCCACGATTGTGGCGCCCACGGGACGGCCTTTTACGACCATGACCTTAATGAAGCCTTTCGTCTTGCGTTCGGTTATGGCGCGGTCGTTATGGTGATAGTCAAAGCGCGCGATCTCGACCCTGTCGCCATGCTGGTCGCGGGCTTGCGCCTCGGTCAGGCCGACCTGCGCCAGCTCCGGGTCCGTATAGGTGGCCCAGGGGATATGTGTCGATTTTGCCTTGGATGGCAGGCCAAACAAGGCCGAGCGGATGATGATCCCGGCATGATACCCGGCCACATGGGTGAATTGCAGCCCGCCCGCCACGTCGCCGATGGCATAGACCTTGCGGTTCGTGGTGCGCAGCGAGGCGTCCACCTTAATCCCGGTACGGGTTGGTTCGATCCCGGCGGCTTCCAGATTAAGGCGGTCGGTATTGGCTTTGCGCCCGGCGGCGATCAGCAGATGCGAGCCAGTGTAGATATCGCCATTCTCGGTCACGACATCGACCAGCCCGTTATTGTCCCTGATTTGGGCAACCATCGCCTGTTCATGCAGGGCTACACCTTCGGCGCGCAAAGTGTCCAACACAACAGCCGCCGCGTCAGGGTCATCCTTGCCCAGCGCCTGCATGCCTTCGATCACGGTCACCTCGCAACCAAGACGGATATGGGCCTGTGCCATCTCAAGCCCGATAGGGCCACCACCAATGATCAGCAGATGCTCGGGTTTTTCGCGCAGCTCGAATATGGTTTCGTTGGTGTAATATGGCACCTGATCCAAACCCGGGATCGGCGGCACCAAAGGCGACGAGCCGGTGGCAATCACCACCCGTCGCGCAGTGATCAAGTGATCGCCCGCCTGCACCTGCGTGGGGGAAACAAAGCTGCCGAATTCGCGTATCACTTTGACTCCGAAGCCTTCAAAGCGTTCCTGGCTGTCCATCGGTTCGATCTGGGATATCACGTCACGGACGTGATCCTTGGCAGCCGCATAATCCACTTGCGGCATCACGTCTGCCACACCCATGGCAGCGGCATGGGCCTGCCCATAAGCTGTCTTGCCGCTGGCGATCAGCGCCTTGGAAGGTACACAGCCAAAATTCAGGCAGTCACCACCCATCTTGTGACCTTCCAGCAAGATGACGTCGGCCCCCATCTGACTAGCCCCGGCAGCAACGGACAAACCACCCGACCCGGCCCCGATCACCAGGATATCCGTCTTCAGTTCTTGCATGAGTTCAGGTGTCCTTTTTGCCGCGTAGGGCTTTGATAACTATCGGCAACGCGGCCAGCACGCACAAGCCCAGGATGGGGCCGATAACGAAGGGTTCCCACAGCAACGAGACATCCGGCGTCTCACCGCGGTCGAACACGCCACCCAAACCGACACCGATCCAAGTGTACACGATGCCGCCCGGAATGATGCCCAGCGCCGTGGTGATCAGAAAATTGCGGAATTTCACTCCCACCAGCGCTGGCACCAGATTGGCGACGAAAAACGGCACAACTGGCACAAGACGCAGCAGGAACAGCACCGAGATTTCGTTCTCGCGCAGGCCGTCCTTGAGCTTTTTCACGGTGCCTTCCGAAGCCTCCAGCCGTGCGGTCAGGGATTCACCCAGCCCCCAACGCGCGGCCAGAAAGATCGCCGATGCACCGATGGTAGCTGCAAAGACGTTAAAAACGGTTCCGGCAAAAAGGCCGAACAGAAACCCTCCGGTCATGGACGCCACAGCCGCGCCGGGCAGCGAAAAGGCGACGATGACGATGTAGATCGCCACAAAAGCACCCGCCATGGACCAATAATTCGCATCCCGCCACGCCAAAAGGGCTTCGCGGTTGTCACGCAACGTCTCGAACGTCAGATAATCGCCCAACGTAAAGAACCCCACCGCAGCCACGGCGAGAATCGCCAGCAAAGGTACGTGTCGCGCAAGCCCTCTGCGCGGGGTTTGGGTGGTTTCGCTCATCAAGTTGTCCGGTTTGGTGCGTTTCATTCTGCCCCCAACATGCGCCGCGCGGGACCCATGCAACAGGGACCTCACGCGGCGTTGATGCAAATGACGGGTAATGTGAGGGTTTGAGGCCATAAAACCGCTATTTTGAAACCTTTTGCGTGACGCCGTACCAGAATTGTTGCAAAAGGCGTCAAAACCCCCACCTAGGGGTTTGACTTACCCACCGCTACCCAGTAGAGGACGGGCTTCGAACACTAGGGCCAGGCGAATCCGCGCCGCACCCCACCGCATAGATTGGAGACGGAGCGATGAAACGCACCTATCAGCCTTCGAACCTGGTTCGCAAACGCCGCCACGGTTTCCGCGCGCGCATGGCCACCAAGGCCGGCCGCAAGATCCTGAACGCACGTCGCGCACGCGGCCGCAAATCGCTGAGCGCATAAACCGCTCACCGATCAGGTTATGAACATGACGCCGCCGGAGGCCCCTGAGGATGGTAAGAACCAGCCGAGGGTCAAGCCCCCGGCGGCGTCCGTTTGCGTGCCTGAGACATTGACTGTTCTCAAGAAACGATCCGATTTCCTGAAAGCCGCCCGCGCGCGCAGGCAGGGCACCTCGTCCATGATGGTGCAGGCGCGCAAACGTGCTGCGGATGAAGCTACGGGGATTCGCGTCGGGTTCACCTGTTCCAAGAAGGTTGGGAATGCGGTGGCGCGCAACCGCGCCAAGCGGCGCCTGCGCGAAGCTGCCCGCGCGGTTCTGCCTGCACAGGGTCAGAATGGTTGGGACTACGTGCTGATCGGCCGCGCCGAGGTCACTGCCGCGCGCCCGTATGAAGCTTTGCTGGATGATCTGCGCTATGCCCTGCGCAAAATTCACAGCGCGCGGAAATGACTCTGCTGTCTCATATCCTTGCCCTGCCCATTCGGGCTTATCGGCTGGTGTTCAGCCCCTGGGTTGGTTTCAATTGCCGCTATCAACCCACTTGTTCGGCCTATGCGCTGGAAGCATTGGAAAAGCACGGCGCCATCAAAGGCGCGTGGTTGACCGCCCGGCGGATCGGGCGCTGCCATCCTTGGGGTGGTGACGGGTATGACCCGGTTCCAGAGCAGAAACCAAAAGACTAGAGCAGACGTGTATCAAAGAATAGCGGTCTCAACTCGGCCTTAAAGCAAGGTTGCCCTGCGTCGTGTGTGTACGGGTCGGGATTTCCTCGCGGTCCAACTTGCCAGAAATGGTGTGGAACACGTCTTCAAGAAATACCGGGTCATCAAAATAAAACGTGTGTCCGGAATTGATACCGCCGTCAAAACCGCCTTGTTTAAAGCGCGCCGCGCAATACACGTTGGCGGCCTTGCTATGCAGCGGCCTGTTCATACCATTCCGCCCAACCCTTGGTGCAACCCCGATCCGTTTGACCGCAGATATCGACAGTACGTCATCCATTGTATTGTAGTAATTCGTCAGTCGTACGCAGTGACGATAAAGCGATGAAGACTTGGAGCTCTCCGGATCAAGCGATTTGACAGACAGATCTCCAGCCACCAACATGACCTGGCTGACTGACCAGCTTTTGCTGGCAATTCGGGCTCGGTCATCGGCATCATCAAATGCCTCGCGCACCACATAGCTGCCCATCGAATGTGCAAGTATGTGCAAGTCGATCCGACACTCTGGTCGCTGCATCTCCGAAAACATCGCGACGCCGTCCCTCACCAGCCGGAAGGCCGATTGCTTAGCATCCATCCGGTCCTCCAGGTAATTCAAGGCCGAATCCGCACTGGGCCAGTCAAAGCTGACAACAACGCCTTTGAAGCCGTGTTCTTTTAGACCTGCTTTGATTTTGCGATGCCGCAAAAGAACTTCCGCCTGAGAGTTATTGAACCCATGCACGTAGAACACGATGTCACCCTCGGTATAAGGGTTCGTCGTACCGCCCTGAGCGGCCAATATGACCTTGTCGCGCCATTCTCGCTTTGTGATCTTGTGCGACAGCATCATATCATCCGCGCTTTCCGGAATTTCCAGAAAATGGCTGGCTGCAGGCTCGTTAGAAAAGCCGTTTCCGCTTTTGCCGCGGGCAACAAAGGCATAGTCCATAATAATCTCCTCGATAAATGCCGCCCTTTTATCACAGGTCAACAATGCCCCAAAATCTACAATCCGGCTTATCACGCTTGCTCGCTTGCCATATCGACTGTAACCACGGCGCATGTTTGACGAAACTGACGATATCCACCCGCTCTTTGCTGGCGCGCCCTCGACCACCGAGTTCAAGAAGCTGCGCAAACGCATCGTACGCCAGACCCGTGAAGCCATTGAGCATTACGGAATGGTGGACCCGTCCGCCCATGACAAGGACGGCAAACCGCCCCGTTGGCTGGTCTGCCTGTCGGGCGGCAAGGACAGCTATACCCTGCTTGCGGTTCTCTATGAACTAAAGTGGCGCGGGTTGCTGCCGGTCGATCTGTTGGCCTGTAATCTGGATCAGGGTCAGCCTGGTTTTCCCGCCACGGTCCTGCCCGAGTTTCTGGAACGCATGGGCGTGCCTCACCGCATTGAATATCAAGACACCTATTCCATCGTTGTAAATAAGGTTCCGCAGGGCCGTACGTTTTGCGCCCTGTGTTCACGCCTGCGCCGGGGCAACCTGTACCGGATCGCCCGCGAAGAAGGTTGCTCAGCCGTGGTTCTGGGCCATCATCGGGACGACATTCTGGAAACGTTCTTCATGAACCTCTTCCACGGCGGGCGTCTGGCCACGATGCCACCGAAACTGGTGAACGAAGAAGGCGATCTGTTCGTGTTCCGCCCACTGGCACACGTGGCCGAGACCGATTGCGAGAAATTCGCCACCTCGATGAACTATCCGATCATCCCCTGCGATTTATGCGGCAGCCAGGACGGCTTGCAGCGTCAGCAGGTGAAACAGATTCTGGATCAGTGGGAAAGAAACAGTCCCGGTCGACGCCAAGTGATGTTTCGGGCACTGACCAATGCGCGACCGTCGCATCTGTTGGACTCAAAACTGTTCGATTTCGCCAACCTTGCGCTAAACACTGGCAAAAAAGACGAAAATTCGGACGAGATTCCTCAGCTGCGTTAACGTCTGACTCAGATTGGTTTTCTACGGTTGCCCAATACGTGCTTTGCCAAACGTAGAGGCCCAGAAATCCGATGTGGAAACATATCAAATTCGAACGCGTTCTTGATGCTCTTGCTTCTGTTCTGAGTGGCCCTGCCGCGCTGGCCTTTGTGCCCGCCATCAGTTTGGCGGCGTTCTGGATTGGCGGGGAACGGGCGTTGGTGGTTGCCGCCCTCGTTTTACCCTTGATATTCGCAGGCGCGGCCACCTTTGACGCCCGCGCCAACAGGCAGCTTCAGCGGCGCAACCCGCCTGGTGGCATGATGGCGGTAGACAGCTTTTACAACGAGCTGGAAGGCATGTTCAAAAAGGCAGTAACCGATGGTGCGGATTCGGCTTGCCTTCTAATCGCCCTGGATGATTATTCCGACTTTCTCGATCTTCACGGCAATTCGGCGGCAAATCATCTGACTAATCAATTTGGCAGCCGCATTCTTTCTGTTATCCGAACACAGGATATCGCGACCCGCCTGGAACCTAACAAAATCGCAATCGGCCTGCATCCATCCCACCAATTGGATCTGGAGGCCTGCATTCAGATGACGGGGCGCATTCAGGCTGTCGTTGAAGAACCCTTTACGCTCAACGGTGCTGGTGTCTACGTTTCCTGTTCAATCGGATTCAGCCTGCTGAGCAGCGGCCCTAAGGATCAGTACGAGGATTGGGTCGCCGCCGCAAAAGCCGCCTTGGGCGAGGCGCAGCGGAACGGGCCGTCGACCATTCGCGCGTTTTCCAGCGAAACACAGCGTCGCTCACGCATTCGCGCCAATCTTCGCAAAGAATTTGAAGACGCGCTCGACAATGGTGAGATACGCCCTTGGTTCCAGCCACAAATCTCAACCGACACAGGTCGCGTTACGGGTTTCGAGGCTCTGGCCCGCTGGGAACACCCGCAAAAGGGTGTACTAAGTCCACAGGTATTCTTGCCGTTCGCTGAGCAGGCCGAGTTGATGGAGAAATTCGGTCAGGCGATGCGGCACCATGCTTTCGCCGCGATGCGCGATTGGGATCGCGCATCGGTCGTGGTTCCCCGGATCGGCGTGAATTTCTCATCTGAAGAACTCCGCGATCCAGCGTTGATCGACCGCCTGAAATGGGAGTTGGACCAGAATGATTTGACACCGGACAGGTTGGCGGTGGAAGTTCTGGAAACCGTGTTCTCGCGCCGCCCCGACGATGTGATAACCCGCAACGTGACCAGCATGGCCAAGTTGGGGTGCTGCATCGATCTAGACGATTTCGGCACCGGCCACGCATCTATTGCTTCGATCAAGCGCTTTGATGTTTCGCGGATCAAAATTGACCGCTCTTTCGTCGCCAAGGCAGATCGCGACGCCAGCCAGCAACAACTGGTCAGCGCAATACTGACGATGGCCGAGCGGCTGAATGTCGAAACGCTGGCCGAAGGGGTTGAGACCCAAGGCGAACATGCTTTGATGGCGCAATTGGGGTGCGATCATGTTCAAGGGTTCGGAATTGGCAAGCCAATGCCCTTTGAAAAGACGCTGAATTGGATCGCGGCACATCAGAACAAGGTCAACGGAATGCCGAAGATCAGGCGCAAAACAGGACCGTAATCGCTGATTTACGCCACAGAAACGCGATCCAAAAGGAAATGACGGGCGAATCCGCTTGACCTTTGGGCTTGCACTCTGTTGAACCCACCGGGTGTGTTTCACTGCTTAAGGTGGCTGTCCCCGATGGACGATCAGAACAAGAATCTCATCCTTGCAACCGTGCTCAGCTTTATCGTGATCCTTGTTTGGTTCGTGCTGTTTCCCCCGCCGGAGCAGACACTCACTCCAGACGAGGTTGAGATTGCAACCGCCGAGGGTAATGAGGTTCAGACGCCCAGCGCCGCAGGTACTGTGGGTGAGGCGACGGCGGCCGCAGAAGAAACCCTGCCCGAGGAGCAAGCCCCACGGGTTGAAATCGACACCCCCCGGCTGAAGGGCAGTCTGTCGCTGTCGGGCGGACGGATCGATGAGCTGTTCCTGAAGGACTACAAGGTCTCGATTGAAGAAGGGGCGCCAATTGTCGAATTGCTGTCTCCGGTTGGCTCGGACTCGGCTTACTATGCCCTGTATGGCTGGGCGCCGGGAACCGGTGTGGCAGGCGCGGATGTGCCCGGCCCGAACACGTTGTGGACGGTCGAAAGCGGCGAAACGCTGGACGTCGACGCTCCGGTCACACTGAAATGGGAAAACGACAAAGGTCTGACCTTCCGCCGCATGATCTCGGTGGACGAAAACTATATGTTTACGGTCACCCAGTCGGTCGAAAACAATACCCAGGCCGAGGTTGGCATGGCCCCCTATGGCATCCTGGCCCGCCACGGCATTGGCGAGGATGGCGATCTGCCCGGTCTGAAGAACTTTTTCATCCTGCATGAAGGCGTGATCGGCATGGCCGACGGCACGTTGGCCGAGATTGACTATGGCGATGTCCGCGATTTTGATATCGACCCGAACGAACGCGCGCAAGCCGAGGTCTATCAGGTCAAAGAAGACGGTTGGATCGGATTTACTGATCACTATTGGATGACCACACTGATCCCGGAACCGGGAACACCGTTCAAGGCCGCAGCAAAATACGACGAACGCCGCAAGATATACCAAACCGAAACAGTGCTGCCGACCCTGACGGTCGCCCCCGGCGCTACCGAAGAGGTCACCACACAGCTGTTCGCAGGTGCTAAGGAATGGGAAACCATCCGCGAATATCAGTCGGAAGGCGTACAGAAATTCATCGACAGCATCGACTGGGGCTGGTTCTTTTTCCTGACCAAACCGATCTTCTGGCTGCTGCACAATATCAACGCGTTGATCGGCAATATGGGGTGGTCGATCATCGGCCTGACCCTGATCATCAAGGCGATCCTGTTCCCGTTGGCGTATAAGTCCTACGTCTCGATGGCAAAGATGAAAGAGCTTCAGCCGCAGATGGAAGCCCTGAAAGAGGCAGCAGGCGATGATCGTCAGAAGATGCAGCAAGGCATGATGGAGCTGTACAAGAAGGAAAAGGTGAACCCCGCCGCAGGCTGTCTGCCGATCCTGATGCAAATCCCGATCTTCTTCTCGCTGTACAAAGTGATCTTCGTCACCATTGAACTGCGTCAAGCGCCGTGGTTTGGCCCGTTCCGGGATCTCAGCGCGCCGGACCCGACCTCGATCATGAACCTGTTTGGACTGCTGCCGTTTGCCGGTCCGCAGCCCGACACGATCATGGCGCTGATCTTTATTGGTATCCTGCCGCTGTTGCTGGGTATCTCGATGTGGCTGCAGCAAAAGCTGAACCCGGCGCCAACCGATCCGACGCAGGCGATGATCTTTGCCTGGATGCCGTGGGTCTTCATGTTCATGCTGGGCAGCTTTGCGAGTGGTCTCGTTGTCTACTGGATCGCGAACAACACGATCACGTTCACCCAGCAGTACCTGATCATGCGCAGCCAAGGCTTTAAGCCGGATGTGTTCGGCAACATTAAGTCCAGCTTTAAGCGCACGCCGAAAACGGATGATAAATGACAGCTGAAGTGACCCAGCTTTGGCGGCATCCGATCAAAAGCCATGGTCGCGAAGCCGTCGAAACCGTAAATGTGACCCCCGGGCAGACCATGCCCGGGGATCGCGTTTGGGCGGTTGCACATGAGGCATCCAAAGCGGATGGTTCAAAATGGGTCCCTTGCGCCAACTTCAGTCGCGGCGCAAAAGCACCACAGTTGATGGCGATTTCAACGCAATCAAACGGCGACACACTGACGTTGTCCCACCCGGATCGCCCGGACCTGACCTTTGCCCCAGACAGTGAGCAACAGGCGTTTCTGGATTGGGTCCGGCCCCTAACGCCCGCAAACCGCGCGGCCTCGGCACGGATCATTCGGGTTCCAGGGCGCGGGATGACCGACAGTGATTTCCCGTCGATCAGCCTATGCAACCTGGCATCGCATCGTGCGGTCGGACAAAAGCTGGGCCAAGATTTGTCGGTGCGCCGCTGGCGAGGCAACATCTGGTTCGACGGCCTGCCCTTGTGGGAAGAATTCGACTGGCTGGGTCGTGAGGTTCAGATCGGCGAGGCCGTGCTTCGCGTACGCGAGCGCATCACCCGCTGTTTGGCAACCACAGCCAACCCTGACACAGGTGTACGCGATACCGATACATTGGGCGCACTTGAAACCTGGGGTCACCAGGATTTCGGCGTCTACGCCGAAGTTCTTGAAGGCGGCGCAATCTCGGTTGGCGATAAGGTAGAATTGTTATGAGCCCCCTCCCGTTTCCTTTAGCCGAAAACCCCGATGAATTCGCGTTGGAGCGCGGACGCAAATTGTTTGCGGGCGAGTCTGAATTCGTCAAGGGCGTGGTCGCCATGGATGGCCTACCTGCGCCGGATCGGCTTGAGGTTTGCTTTGCCGGCCGTTCCAATGTGGGCAAATCCAGCCTGATCAACGCGCTGACGGGCACCAAGGGACTGGCGCGCGCGTCGAACACTCCGGGCCGCACGCAAGAAATCAACTTCTTCACTCAAGGCCCCGAACTATATCTGGTCGACTTGCCCGGTTATGGCTACGCCAATGCGCCGGTGAAGGTGGTGGAAAAATGGCAGCGGTTGCTGAAACAGTACCTGAGCGGTCGTCAGACCTTGCGCCGGGCCTTTGTCCTGATCGACGCGCGCCATGGGGTAAAGCCGGTGGATGCCGAGATCATGAAGCTGCTGGACACCAGCGCTGTGACTTTTCAATGCGTTCTGACCAAGGCAGACAAAGTCAAAGCCAAAGAACGCGAAAAGGTGCTGGAACAAGTGCGCGGCGCATTGTCGAAACATCCTGCGGCCTTTCCTGAAATCGTGCTGACCTCGTCCGAAAAAGGCGATGGCATTCCGACCTTGCGCTCGATCATCGCGCATCTGGAATGACTCTGCCGCTTCGTCTCTTTGCCCTGTTGACCACACTGGCGCTGTTGCTGAACGGTGTGATTCCGCAGGGCTGGATGCCCACAATGGGCAATGACGGCAAGGTGTTGCTGGTTCTCTGCACCGGCGAAGGCACGGTCGAGCAATGGGTCGATCTGAACCCGGACGATCCCATACACGACGACACCGACGAGCGCGCGATGTGCCCCTTCGCGGGGCTGACCGCTGATGTCGCCCTGACCACTGTCGGGGACACCATGCCTTTCGAGGCAACGATCCAGCCGCGCTGGGTCCACCACGACTTTACCCATCGCAGCGCCGGGTTCTATGCCCGTTATGACGCGCGGGCGCCTCCCGTCTTCTCCTGATTCACCTCAACATCTGAGAGCCCGCGCATACGCTGCGCGGGGCAATTTTCGAATCCGGAGAACACTATGGCATTTGATAGCCAAACCCTGGGGGACACCCCGGCGCAAAACATTGCTGCGCAAAAGTTCTACTTCGCCGCCTGGCGGTGGCATTTCTATGCGGGGATTTTCGTTATCCCCTTCCTGATCATTCTGGCCATCACCGGGTTGATGATGATGCTCATCACCCAATATGACGGTCGCGATGGCGAAAAAATTGCGGTCGAAGTTCAGGGAACCGCCCTGCCAATATCGCAACAGGCCGAGGTCGCGCTAACCGAACTCCCCGGCACAGTCGTCGAATGGATTGGCCCGAAAGCCGCCGATCTGGCCACCGTGTTTCGTATCAAAACCGAGGCAGGCCAACGCCTTGTTGCCGTCGACCCCTATGCCGGAGAGGTCCTGCAAATCTGGGATCGTCGCGCGGGCTGGTACGATCTGGCGGACAATATTCACTCGACCCTGCTGATCGGGACAACCGGGGATCGCATCATTGAAATCGCTGCCGGTCTGAGCCTGCTGATGGTCTTCACCGGTCTTTACATGTGGTGGCCACGCGGCAACGTCATGGCTGCATTTGTCCCCAACCTGCGTGTGCGAGGCCGTGCTTTGTGGAAATCCCTACATGCCGTGATCGGGTTCTGGATGTCCGGGCTGCTGGTTGTCTTTCTGATCTCGGGCCTCTCCTGGGCCGGTGTCTGGGGTGGAATGATCGTACAACCCTGGAGTAGCTTCCCCGCCGAGAAATGGGACAACGTGCCCCTCTCGGACGATATCCACGCCAGCATGAACCACGGGCACCAAAACGACGTTCCCTGGGCGCTAGAGCAAACGCCGATGCCCGCCTCGGGTTCTGAGGCCGGGATTGATGGCGTACCGCAAGGCGCGCCGGTGGATATCGATGCCTTGGTGGCGTTGGGAGTGGCGCTGGACATGTCAGGACGCTTCCGCGTCGCGTATCCCAACGGCGAGGATGGCGTCTGGACCCTGAACCGCGACAGCATGAGCAGCGACTCGACCGATCCAGTAAACGACCGCACCGTTCATGTGGATCAGTATACCGGCAAGATCTTGGCCGATGTGCGGTATCAGGATTATTCGCTGATGGGGAAGTCCATGGCTGTTGGCATTCCGTTTCACATGGGGCTGATGGGGACGTGGAACTTTATCCTGAACGTCGTGTTCTGCCTGTCGGTCATCTTTGCTTGCGTCTCGGGCGTGGTGATGTGGCTGAAACGGCGGCCACAGAGTGCGGGGCGACTGGCCGCGCCGCCAATGCCTGCGGAAATGCCGCTGTGGAAAGGGGCTGTTGTGATCGGTCTGTTCACCGCGATGGCCTTCCCGCTGGTGGGTCTGACATTGCTGGCGGTGCTGGTCTTTGACTTGCTGCTGATCAGCAATATCCCGGTGATGAAAAAAGCCCTGAGCTGACAAATCCGGGCCGCATCGCATCGGTGCGGCCCGATCGATCCCGATGTTTCCGCTGTCTGGGTTTGGCAGCGTCCGCCAATGTCCTATACGTGCTGTGCCCCATTCACCTCGATTTCCGCCCCCGAGATGTATGAGCTTTCCTGAGAACACAGGAAATAGATCGCCGCTGCGACTTCTTCAGGCTGCCCTAACCGTCCAAGTGGCAGCTTTTCCACTATTTTATTGGTACCGGGGCTGAGGATTCCGGTTTCAACCTCACCAGGTGCGATTGCGTTCACCCGCACGCCCACTGGGCCGAAGTCATGTGCCATTTCCCGCGTCAGCGCTGCCAGCGCCGCCTTGGATGTAGCGTAGGCCGCGCCTGCAAACGGATGTACGCGCGCGCCTGCAATGGATGTCACGTTAACGACTGATCCACGGGCTGCGGCCAATTCCTCTTTCAAGCCGCGCGCCAGAACAACGGAAGCAAAGAAATTGACGTGGAACACCTGCCCCCAAGTCATGAGGTCGGTGTCCAGCGTATTCAATCGCTCTCCTTCTGGGCCCTTCGGCGACACCCCCGCGTTGTTGACGAGGGCGTGTAGCTTGCCTCCGACCATTTCTTGCAGGACACCAACTGAATTGATCGTTTCGGCAGGATCGCTCAGATCCAGCTGCAAATGATTTTCTTTTCCTTCCCACGGACAATCATCCGGCACAGGAGAGCGCGAGCACGTGATAACCCGCCAACCTTCGGCATGGAACCGACGAACCGTTGCGAACCCAATGCCCCGGCTAGCACCCGTCAGAATAAGAGTTTTTTGCTCCATTGGATGTGTCTCCTGTTTCAGGGCATGCAGGCACACTAACAGTGGCGACTGCACTCACAACAGCGATCTTGGCTTATGCCGCCAAAACGCCTAACACGTGAGGAAGAGGACCAAGATATGAAGACACGAGACATGAACCGGGACTGGATCGCCACCGCCGCCACTTTGAACAGCGCATTGCCGTATCTGCAACGCTATGACGGTGCAATCGTCGTCATCAAGCTGGGCGGCCACGCCATGGGCAGCGACGAAGCGATGGAAAGCTTTGCCCGCGACGTCGTTCTGATGCGTCAGGTCGGGGTCAACCCGGTGGTCGTGCATGGCGGCGGGCCGATGATCAACGCGATGCTGGATCAGCTGAACATCCAGTCGGAGTTCGTGAACGGCAAACGTGTGACCGACAAAGCCACCGTCGAAGTGGTCGAGATGGTGCTGTCCGGCCTGGTAAACAAACGCATCGTGCAGGCAATCAATGGTCAGGGCGGCAAGGCGGTGGGCCTGTCGGGCAAGGATGCCAACCTGATGATCTGCGATCAGGCCGATCCGTCACTTGGGTTTGTCGGCTCTCCGTCGCAGATGGATCCGGCGATTTTGCATAACCTGTTCGCCCATGATGTGATCCCCGTGATCGCGCCTCTGGGCGCAGGTAAGAACGGCGAGACCTTCAACATCAATGGCGACACTGCTGCCGGGGCCATTGCTTCGGCGCTCAAGGCGGACCGGCTGCTGCTGCTGACGGATGTTTCGGGCGTTAAGAACGCGGGCGGCGAGGTTGTGACCGAGCTGAAAGCCGGTCAGATACGCGAAATGACCATGGACGGCACCATTGCGGGCGGGATGATCCCCAAGACCGAAACGGCTCTGGATGCCTTGCACAGCGGCGTAAGGGCCGTGGTCATTCTGGATGGGCGTGCGCCCAATGCGGTGCTGTTGGAGCTGTTCACCGAACACGGCGCAGGCTCGCTTATCCGGCCCGACTAATTACCCAACGGAGGAGACATGACCGGACGTCCCCCGACCTCCTCGACAACCTTCTATGACCGCGTGGAACATGCGGTGCTGCAAGCGGGTCTGATCGTGATGGGCGCCCTGCACCCACACCGGGTCGACGCCAAACAATTGGATAGCGGCACGCTGATCCTGTTGGGCGCGGGAAAATCATTCTGGCCCACGCTGAAATCCGCGCCCGAATGGCCAGGTGACCACCCGGTTGATCGGTGGTCAACGCGCGTGGTTGGGCAGTTGGCCCGCGATCTGGGGGCCGAGGCACATTTTCCCTTCGGCGGCCCGCCCTACGCACCCTTCATCGACTGGGCCCTGAAATCCGGGCGTACCTTCAGCAGCCCGGTGGGCGCGCTGGTGCATGATACGGTCGGCATGATGATCTCATACCGTGGGGCGCTGCATTTTACCGAAGAGTTCATTATCCCCGAGGTTCCCGGCTCCTCTCCTTGCATCAACTGCCCGGCCCCCTGTACCCAAACCTGCCCCGTCGGCGCGCTGAACAGTCAGAATTTCTATGATGTCGGGGCCTGTCACGCTCATCTGTCCACCGCGGCAGGGCAGACCTGCATGACAGGTGGGTGTCTGGCGCGGCTGTCCTGCCCCCTCAGCGAGGGTGCAGGGCGCGAAGCTGAGCAATCTGCCCATCACATGAAAGCCTTTCACCCGTCATGAGCCGCACCCTGATCCTGACTCGCCACGCGAAATCCAGTTGGAATGACTTGAATCCTTCGGATCATGATCGCCCTTTGAACAAACGCGGACGCAAATCCGCCCCGGCGATAGCCGGTTGGCTGCGCGTAAACGGCTGGCTGCCAGATGAGGTGCTAAGTTCAACATCGACCCGCACCCGTGAAACCTGGGACCGTATGGGGCTGCAGGCGGACAAGATCACGTTTCACCGCGCGCTTTATCACGCGGAGTCCGAAGACATTCTGACCGAATTGTCAGGGGCGACAGAACCCACAGTGCTGATGCTGGGCCACAACCCCGGGATCGGTATCTTTGCCAGCCGCATTGTCCGGGAGGCACCGGACCACGCCCGGTTCCACGACTACCCGACCTGCGCCACCACCGTGATCCGGTTTGATATCGACGACTGGGCGCATGTCCGATGGCACAGCGGCACCGTGCAGGGGTTTGTCATTCCACGGGAGCTGCTGGAATGAAAAAAGGCGGGGCAAAACCCCGCCTTTTCGTCCGTTTCGCTGGGATCAGTGGCCCAGAATCTGGCTGAGGAACAGCTTGGTCCGTTCGCTTTGTGGGTTGTTGAAGAACTCTTCCGGTTCGTTCTGTTCCACAATCTGACCGGCATCCATAAAGATCACACGGTTGGCGACCTGACGGGCAAAGCCCATCTCGTGCGTCACGCACAGCATGGTCATGCCTTCCTCGGCCAGCTCGATCATGGTGTCGAGCACCTCTTTGATCATCTCAGGGTCCAGCGCCGATGTCGGTTCATCGAACAACATGATCCGCGGCATCATGCAGAGCGAGCGGGCAATCGCCACACGCTGCTGCTGACCGCCCGAAAGCTGACCGGGGTATTTGTCGGCCTGTTCAGGGATCTTCACCTTTTCCAGGAAATGCATCGCACGCTCTTCGGCCTCTTTCTTCGGCGTTTTGCGCACCCAGATCGGGGCCAGCGTGCAGTTTTCCAGAATGGTCAGATGCGGGAACAGGTTAAAGTGCTGGAACACCATTCCAACCTCGGACCGGATCTTGTCGATGTTTTTAAGGTCATTCGACAGCTCGGTCCCGTCCACAACGATCTTGCCCTGCTGGTGTTCTTCCAGCGCGTTCAGGCAGCGGATCAGGGTGGACTTGCCCGACCCCGATGGCCCCGCGATCACGATCCGCTCGCCTTGATTGACGGTCAGATTGATGTCGCGCAGCACGTGGAAGGCCCCGTACCACTTGTTCATGTTGGTGATTTCGATGGCGACCTCGTCGCTCACCTGCATCTTGGAGCGGTCGATTTCGCGTTCAATTGCAAGTTCAGACATGTGTTGAACTCCTTAGCGGTGGCCAGTCTGAAGCTTGCGCTCCAGATACATGGAATAACGGGACATGGAGAAGCAGACGACGAAGAACAGAACGCCGATAAAGGCGAACAGTTCCCAGTAGACGCCGTTCCAGGCGGTATCGGCGCGGATGCCGTTGGTCAGGCCGATCACGTCGAAAAGACCGATGATCGAGACCAGCGTGGTATCCTTGAAAATGCCGATAAAGGTGCTCACGATGCCCGGGATCGAGATTTTCAGCGCTTGCGGCATGATGATCAGCCGTTGGGCCTGCCAGTAGTTAAGTCCCAGACTGTCGGCCCCTTCGTACTGACCGCGCGGCAAGGCTGCCAGACCACCCCGGATCACCTCGGCCATATAGGCGGCCGAGAATAAGGTCATCATGATCATGACTCGCAGGATGATGTCAAAATTGGTTCCCGGCGGCAGGAACAGGTTCAAAAGCAGCGAGGCCACGAACAGCAAGGTGATCAGCGGCACGCCGCGAATGAACTCGATAAAGCCTACGCACAGGTATTTGACGATCATCAGATCGGACTGCCGACCCAGCGCCAGAACGATGCCAATTGGCAGCGAGACACCAATGGCTACAACACCCAACAAGATTGCCAGCATAAAGCCACCAAAGTCGCGGCTTTCGACCGGTTCGATACCAATGGGGATCACTGAATCAATCGCAACAGCAACCGGACCAGAGGCAAACAACCACCAGAGTATCGGCAATACAATCGCCAGAATCAGCGCCGTCAAGGAACCTGCGGCGGGTAGCGCCAGCTTGTATACAAAGTACCCAATGGCGAACCCAGCAGCGACCATCAGCGGCCCCCAAATGCTTCCACCCCACATCAGCCAAGGCAGCAGGAACGGATAGGCCGCCGTAACGAACAGCAGCTTCCGCGGTGCTTTGGTGAACAGGACCGGTGCAATTGACACAAGCAACAGAATGAAGGTCAGATTCGGCCGGAAATAGGCGGGCCAGCCACCGGTTTCGGGCGGGTTAGACCATGTTGCGTCCGGATGTGCCGGATAAGGCGGATAGAACCCGTACAGCAATTGCAGCCACCGGTCCTTGATAACACCCCAGCAGGCATGGCCATGAGTATCACCCCATGTCGCCATCATGATCTCACGACATTCCGAAAGGGAATTGGCATTCCATACGGATTCGAACGTCCATGACAGAATGTTGGACAGCACATAGTAGATTAAGTACAGCGAGGCCAAGGTCAGGATGGCGTTGAGCCAGCTTGAGAACAGATTATGCCTGATCCAGCCCAGTACGCCCACCTCGGATGCGGGTGGTGCCTGTTCCGGCAACATTTCCGTGCGGACAAATGAAACATCACTCATATTACCGCTCCACCAGTTTGACACGGTTGTTGTACCAGTTCATCACCGCCGAAATGCTTAGCGAGATGGCCAGATAGACCAGCATCAGCAGAAGAACGCATTCCAGTTCGCGACCGGTCTGGTTCATGGTGATGCCACCAAGGGTGCCGGTGATATCCATATACCCAACCGCAATCGCCAGTGACGAGTTCTTGGTCAGGTTCAGATAGTTCGAGATCATCGGCGGGATAATCACCCGCAGGGCCTGCGGCAGGATCACCAGACGCATGGTTCGACCCGGGCGTAGGCCCAGTGCGGATGCGGCCTCGGTCTGGCCTTTCGAGATGGCCAAAATACCAGCGCGCACGATCTCGGCGATAAAGGCCGCGGTGTACAACGACAGGGCCAGCCAAAGGGCAATCAGCGAGTTTCGTAGATGGGTACCGCCAGTAAAGTTAAAGCCTTTCAGTTCGGGAAAGCCCAGATGGAAGCCCAGCGCGCCCAGCAGGATAGCCGACGGCACGAACAACAGACCCAACTGGATGTGCCAGATGGTCGGACGATCACCCGTCTTTTCCTGCGTCGCATTGGCCCAAGCCGACACTTTGCGCATGGCAAAGATACTGCCACCCATCACGATCAGGAAGGCGATCAGGTCCAGCGATACATCAAAGCGCAGGCTCGACGTGCCGAACAGGTGAATATCTCCCAACCCGCGCGAGAACAGGAATTCAGGCACATATACGCCGCGATTGGTCACCGCGACCGTGCCGAACAGATCCATCGTGGCTTCTGGGTTTTCACCCCGGAAGGCGCGCGGTGCCGGTAGGCTTTCGATCAGGATCGCCATGGCGAACACGATCCACAGCAGCACTGGCACGTTGCGGAACATTTCCACGTAGACAGTCATGATCCGGGCGACCAGCCAGTTGTTCGACAGGCGCAGAACACCAACCATGACGCCGATGATCGTTGCCGTGATACAGCCCAGAACTGCGACAACCAGCGTGTTCAGCAAGCCTATTAATGCCGCACGCAGATGGGTATCGCGCGAGTCGTATTCCAGCAGACGCTGGTTGATGTCATAGCTGGCCGGTTCGGCAAAAAAATCGAACCCGACTGTTCTGCCAAGTGTTTCGAGGTTCTGAATGGTGTTGTTGATAATCCAGGCTGCCAGAAGCATGAAACCGATCATCGCTATGACCTGAATGGTCGCAGATCGGTACCGCGTATCGTAAAGGAGCATGGACAGCCGGAAGTGCTCCTTCGGCGGGTCAGTGAGTGTCGTCATGACCTATGTTTTTCCCCGTGCATCCCGGTTTATGGCAGAGTTTGCTTCTGCTCAGATCGTTCCGGGCGTGTTTCTTATGGAAGGAAAAAGGGCGCAGGTTGCCCCGCGCCCTTTTCCGTGGTTTTTAGCGGAAGGGCGGTGCGTAAAGCAGACCGCCATCAGTCCACTGAGCGTTCAGGCCGCGTGCCAGACCGATCGGAGTTTCTTCACCGATGTTCTTGGCAAACACTTCGCCATAGTTGCCGCCGACTTTGATCGCGCGCTGTGCCCAGTTCGCGTCCAGACCCAGCATCTCACCCAGCGTACCTTCGGTACCCAACAGGCGGTTTACCTCTGGGTTGTCGGTGGCACCGCTGGACATCTCGTCGATGTTGGCCGAGGTTACACCCAGCTCTTCCGCCGCGATCAGTGCGTTGAGGGTCCAGCGGACCACATCGCCCCATTCGTGATCGCCATGACGGACCAGCGGGCCCAGCGGCTCTTTCGAGATGATTTCGGGCAGGATCACGTGATCACCAGCGTTTTCAAAGGTGGCACGAGTTGCCGCCAGGCCAGATGCGTCGGTGGTATAGACGTCACAGGCACCAGCCAGATACTGCTGCTGCGCTTCGGCGTTGGTTTCGATCGGAACCGGCTCGTAGCTCATGTTGTTGATGCGGAAGAAATCCGCCAGGTTGAGCTCGGTAGTGGTACCGGTCTGGATGCAGACGGTCGCGCCGTCCAGTTCCTTGGCCGAGCTGACGCCCAGAGCCTTGGGAACCATGAAACCCTGACCATCATAGTAGTTGATGCCGACGAATTCGAACTTCAGGTCGACGTCGCGGCTGAAGGTCCAAGTGGTGTTACGGGCCAGCATGTCGATCTCGCCCGAGGCCAGCGCGGTAAAGCGTGTCTTACCGGTGGTCGGAATGAATTCTACGGCGGTTGGATCGTCCAGAACGGCGGCTGCGACTGCGCGGCACACGGCCACGTCAAAGCCCTGCCATTCGCCATTGGCGTCCGGGCTGGCAAAACCGGGTACACCGCTTGCCACACCACAGTTCAGTTTGCCGCGTGCCTTGACATCATCAGCAGTCCCCGCCGCAGCTGCACCAGCAGCCAGGCCGGCGATGGTTGCCACGCCCAAGATTACGGATTTTTTCATTTTTACCTCTTCCTGATTTCCCGTCCCTATCCAGAGACGGCTCTGTCCGGCACCTTTGGCACCAGAAAGGTTTCCCCAAAGGTGTCTCCCCTTTAGTGGGCACGAGTTTGGGCGTATTCATAAACAAACGTCAAGGCCCGGATCAGGGAAAACGATGAGTCAATTCAAAGATGACTCGTTCCACGTTGGAAAATCAGGCTGTAAGGGATCAAATCGAGAGGTCAAAAAATCTTTTTGCGTGCAAAAAGGCCGCCTTTTTGGTTTCCGCTACGTCAAATGCCTCATCGTCGTGGCCCCATTGCTCAATCTGCCAAATTTCATCCAGCCTGGACATTTGCCAGATTTCTTCAACATTGCGCCAGTTCAGAGCAGTCGCAAAACCAAGGACAAGCGAGCCTGACAAGCTGACAAGATCATGGAATGCGGCCAGTTGAAAATCGTTAAGCTGATGAACACGCAGCTTTAGGGTGTTCAAAGCCGTTTCCGATTGCGGCTGATGCAACACACCAGCCACGGGCAACAGCCGCGCAGATAGCACCTCGGCCGCCCAGTCCAGGGCCGGGTCCCATTGCTCGGCCTGACGTTTTTGCAACTCTTGCGGGTGCGCCGCGCGGTAGCACAGCAAATCCGAATCCCCATAGTCGGCCAACATGTCCGCAACCTCGGCGTGTTGATGGTGGACCTTGTCGATGGCAGCGTTGGCCGATCGTGTGAATGGCATGACTCGCGGGTCGATCTCTTTTTCCTGCGCGTCCCATTCAGCGGCAACCTGTTCGGCCATAGCATGTGTGGGCAGGATCAAGGCTGCCTTAGCCGGAGTTTTCACCCGGCGTCCGTCCAATTCGACAGTGAATCCCCCTTCGGCATCGACCACGGCACTTTCGGTCCAAAATCGCTTGGGTTTCCAATCGCTCATGTTGTCAGGTCCAGATATCGTCCAGCGCTTGCGGCAGCTGGTTAAAGGTTTCAATTACACAGGTCGCACCGTCCAGAGCGGACCGGTCGTGATAGCCCCAACTGACACCGATGCCCGTCACCCCGGCGGCGCGGGCCATGTCCATGTCGAATCTTGTGTCGCCAATCATGACCGTGTTGGCCGCGTCCACCCCGGTTTCACTGCGCGCGGTGTCGATCATCGAAGGGTGCGGTTTCGACGGGTGGTGATCCGCAACCTGCCGGGTCACGAAATACCGCTCCAGCCCATGCGCCTCGATCAGTGCGTCCAGCCCGCGCTGGGACTTACCGGTGGCCACACCCAACAATACTTCAGGCACTGCGTGCAGCGCCTCAATGGCATCCCGCGCGCCAGGATAGAGAGGAGAGCTTGCAGCGCCCTTTTCAAGACGGTGCGCGTGATAGGCTTGTTTATAACCCTCGACCAGGCGCTGCTGATCGCTGTCCGAATGTTCTGGCGCCAGTTGTGCCATCGCGTTGGGCAGGGACAGACCAACAATGGACAGAATTGCGTTGCGGTCAGGCACCGGCAGGGACAGCGTCCCAAAACTGGCGGTCATCGCCGCGACGATGCTGCCCTGGCTATCGACAAGGGTGCCATCCACATCGAACAGCACCAAACGCAGCGGTGCGCTCATTGCAGTTCCTCGAAGGGATCATCGGCGGCCAGATCCTCGGTCCAACCAAAGGTGTCCCAGCTGTGTTTCATGTGATCCGGCAATGGCGCAGTAATGGTGATGGTCTTGCGCGTGGTGGGATGCTGGAACGAAGCCTGCCGTGCGTGCAGATGCAATTTCTTGCTGATGATACCGCCCAGTTGCGCGCCCCACCCGTCACCAAGGTTTTCCTGACCTGAGCCGCCGTATTTGCCATCGCCGATGATGGGATGCCCAATTGCGGCCATATGCGCGCGCAGCTGATGCGTGCGGCCCGTGATCGGCTCCATCGCCACCCATGCAGCGCGTCCAGCCACCCGGTAAAGCGTGGCATAGAGCGTGTGCGCCCGTTTCGCGCCCGGCGTGTCATTGATTTCGCCCAGATGCACGGGGATCATCTTTTCACCCTCACCGTGCTTGCCGTGGCCCGCGGCTTTGACCAGCCCGGTTTTGATCTCACCCAGATACGGCGTCGGCACCCCGGCGACCAGCGCCCAATAAATCTTGCGCGTATCGCGGTGACGGAAGGCGGCGGTCAGCCCTTTAGCCGCCTCGCGCGTGCGCGCCATCAGCAACACGCCCGAGGTGTCCTTATCCAACCGATGCACAAGGCGGGGGTTTTCATCATATCCAAACCGCAGCGCCTCGGACAGGCTGTCAACGTGGCGCGTCTGGCCACTGCCGCCCTGCACCGGCAGGCCTTGGGGTTTGTTCAGCGCCAGAACGTGATCATCGCGATAGATGACGCAGGACTGGATCATCTTGGCGTCGGCATCCGAAATACGATGTTTGACCTCGGCAGGTTTGTGATCGGCATCGGGCAAAGGCGGTACACGAACGACCTGACCGGCCTCAAGCCGGGTCGAGGCTTTCACCCGCCCGCCTTCAACCCGCAGCTCGCCCTTGCGGCACATCTTTTCGATGCGCCCCTGGCTGACATGGGGAAACAGGCGGCGCAGCCACCGGTCCAACCGCTGGTCGCCGTCACCTTCTGCCACGGTGATCATCTGTACGCCGCTCATGCCGATATCCCCTGCGTCGCGCGACGTGTCCGCGCGCTAAGCCTGTCTGTACGTGTCCTAGAAAACATGCGCGTCTGTGGCCTGCTGCACCGCAAGAGTCAAGCCGACCTTACCCGTTGCGCTGGGCCCGCAGCTTGGCAAAATAATCCAGCCGCTTTTTCAACTCGCGTTCGAACCCACGTTCGACCGGCTGATACAGTTCAGGCCGGTCCATACCGTCAGGGAAATAGTTCTGACCCGAAAAGCCATCTTCGGCATCGTGGTCATAGGCATAGCCCGCGCCATAGCCCTGATCCTTCATCAACGAGGTCGGCGCATTCAGGATATGCTTGGGAGGTGGTTCGCTGCCCGATTGCTTGGCCAGCCGCATCGCCGCCTTGTAACCGACGTAAGCGCCGTTCGATTTGGGGGCCAGGGCCAGGTAGACCAGCGCCTGTGCCAAGGCCAGTTCCCCCTCGGGGCTGCCCAGCCGTTCATAGGTCTGCCATGACTGCACGCAGATCGCCTGTGCCTGCGGGTCGGCCAGACCGATATCCTCAACCGCCATCCGGGTGATCCGCCGCGCCAAGTATCGCGGGTCTTCGCCCCCCGTCAGCATCCGCGCGAACCAATAAAGGGCAGCGTCCGGATCTGACCCGCGGACCGATTTGTGCAAAGCTGAGATCAGGTTGTAATGCTCATCCCCCGATTTGTCGTATTTTGCTGCACGCCGCATCAACCGGGTCGACAGCGCATCCGGGTCCAGCGGCGCATCGACCTTCCACGCCGCGATCTGCTCGATCAGGTTCAACAGCGCACGCCCGTCACCATCGGCCATTTCCTGCAACGCCTCACGGGCAAGCCCAGTCAGCGGCAATGCGCGGTCCAGCTCTTTTTCCGCCCTTTGGGTCAACCGTTCCAGATCAGTCAGACTGAGCCGTTCCAGCACCAGCACCTGCGCCCGGCTGAGCACAGCAGCGTTCAGCTCAAAGGACGGGTTTTCGGTCGTGGCCCCAACCAGCAGGATCGTCCCATCCTCCATATGGGGCAGGAACCCGTCCTGCTGGGCTTTGTTGAAACGGTGAATCTCATCCACGAACAGCAGCGTGCCCTGCCCGTTCTGGCGGCGGATCTTGGCGGCTTCGAACACTTTCTTGAGGTCCGGCACGCCAGTGAAAATTGCGCTGATCTGAACGAAATGCAGATCGGTTTCCTGCGCCAGCAGCCGCGCGATGGTTGTTTTTCCCACCCCCGGCGGCCCCCAGAACACCAGACTGGATAAGCTGCCCGAGGCTAGCATGACCCCCAGCGGCGCATCTGGGCCCAGAACCTGTTCCTGCCCAATCACCTCAGCAAGTGTTTGCGGGCGCAACCGATCCGCCAGCGGCCGATGCGCAGGCGGTGCGGGCGCGGCGGCCCCGGTGTCGAAAAGATCGCTCACGCGTTACAACCGGAACCGCAGGGAAACCGAACGGCCACCGCGCAGGATGTCAAAATTCAACCTGCGCCCCGGATCGGTCAGCGCATCGACTATGTCTTGCGGGTGGTCGATCTGCGCGCCGTTGATGCCATTAACCACATCACCCACACGCAGCCCAGACCGCCCTCCGTATCGGTCTGCGTCCACCACAACAACGCCGGTTTGCGACAGCACCAGCCCCAGCCGCGTGATGACCGCCGGATTAACGCGTGAGACCGTCAACCCAGGCATGACCGTCTGGTCATCCAGCGTGGTCTCGTCGGCTGGCGGGGTCTCGGGCGCTCGGACAAGAGCTACTTCCAGATCCGAGCTTTCTTCGCCGCGCAACCGGGTCAAGACCGAGGTGCCGCCGACGCCCGCCACCGACATGCGAAACTTCATCTCGGCCGGAGAGTTCACTTCATCCCCGTCTACGTGGGTTACCACGTCACCGACACGCAGACCTGCATCGGCAAGCGGGCTAAGGGGGTGCAGGTCAGAGATTACCACGCCCAACGGGATCACCAGACCCAGCGACTCGGCGATATCAGCGCTCATATGCTGACCTGCCATTCCCGCCCAAGGGCTGACGAAATGGTCATTACCCTCCTGCGCTTGCCGCAGGAACTCGGCCACCAAATTGGCCGGGATCGCAAATCCAATGCCGTTTGATCCGCCCGAGCGGGTCAGAATGGCCGTATTTATCCCGATCAGGTCCCCGTTCACGTCAATCAGCGCACCGCCCGAATTTCCCGGATTGATCGCCGCATCCGTCTGGATGAAATAACCGCGCGCGTTGCCGGTCGCAGCCCCGGTCCGGGCCAGCCCTGAGATGATGCCCGACGACACGGTCTGTCCCACCCCGAACGGGTTGCCGATGGCCAGCGCCAGTTCCCCCACCGCGACTTGATCGGAATCGCGCAGTTCCAGGAACGGCAGATCGTCAGCCTCTTGCAGGCGCAAAATGGCGATATCGCTTTCCTTGTCACCCAGTACCACCTGGGCCGAATACTCCCGCCGATCCGTCGTCACCACGCGAATTTCCGTAGCAGTACCAACCACATGGTAGTTCGAAACGACGTAACCATCCTGCGAAAGGATTACGCCGGACCCCAGCGAGTTCTGCACTCGCGGGCGCGGCTCGGCCGAGCCGCCGCCAAAGAAATCCCGAAAGAACGGGTCCGAGAAAAACGGGTTGGCCCGCCCCTGCCGCACGATCTTAGCATAGATGTTGACGACCGCCGGTGAGGCCTCTTTGACCACCGGGGCGAAACCCAACGATATCTCGGCTTGTGATTGCGGCACGCGGGTGTCCGCAGTGGCAACCGAGGCGCATGCGAAGGAAAGAGCGATAAGTGTCGCGCGGAACATATAGACCTCAACTTGCAGAGTTGCGTTGGATATGCGCCCGCGCGAAACGTAATGCAAGCTTCCGGTGACAGTCAGTTAAGAGGAGCGTTCAACCGCGTACCCTTGGTAATGATCCCGCCGCGATTGCCAACATCAATGGTTCCGTAGCGCTGCTTGAACACCTCAGGCAATTCGCGGTCTCCCTCGGGGGATAACCAAAGCCGGAACAGATGACGCCGCTCGTCCGGATTCGGCCAGTCGGTGAACCCTGTCCGGTCGTGCAGCTGGGAATGATTATAGACGAACTGCATGTCTCCGGGCTGCAGCCGCATGGTCAGGTACATTTCTGGATCATTTGCTAACGCATCAAACCTGTCCAAAGCCGCGACGTGGTCCGGTGTCAGGCGCATGGCATCAGGAAACCTTTGCGCGCTATCGATATACTGGCGCTGGTAGAACACGGTGAGCTTGCCGTCGTGCCAACAAAATGGAGGGATCGTCATGAATGGCTGCATGCCTTCCGGCACTTCGCCACGGCGATCGGTCGCGATGGGGTCGAACAAACGCTGCAGCAGGTCGGGGCACTCGGCACGCATTCGATTATAGATGGTTTCGGCACTGACCAACAGTGAATCCCCGCCCTCTTTGGCGTCACGCAAACATAGCAGCCCGACGATATCGGCGCTGTCCGTGTGAAAGGTCTGCCGCTCGTGGGTCTGGTAAATCCGCGTGTTCGGGTCATTGGCATCCGCGCCAATGTCACGGACATGCCCTAGAATGTGGCCCTGAGCGTTCTGTGAGCGGGCAGACCCCAGATGTGCCCCCGCCCCGCAGAAAATAGCCGCTGCCATCTCTTGCGTGTACGATTGCACCGGAAGGCCCCGGATTACCTCGAATCCGATCCCATTGATCAATTTGTCGCGCAGATGTTGCAGATGGCCATCAAACCGTTGTAACGGAAAATCCGCTCTTGAAATTTCCCCGATGTCGCGCCCCAAGCTCAGATAGTGACGGGCAGCTTGTTCAAGATCGGCGATGTCCTCGGGCGACAGGTCGACAATCCATTCATGCTCGCGAGCGCTCATCTGTTGTCCGGTCCAAGCGGAAGGTCCTGTGAATTCACTTGGGATCTCAGATATTTCCGTCATCATCTGTACTCCACACATATTTTTCAGGATAACGCGGGAAAGATGGTTTTACATTGCCGTAAAATAGCCGGAAATGACGTTAGTTAGACGATAGACCTGTACTGTCCGCCTGCAAACAGGTGGCGCACGCATCATTCGACCGGCGACCAATCCTGACCGGGATCGTAGGACGTAAAATCCGCAGTTATTTCCAGTGTTTCGGGGCCAAAGTCCGCCTCGAAAACAATTCCGTTTTCGCCCACAAGGAATGAATGGATACCGGTTTCACCATATTCGGCCGGAACTGCCAACAGGGCGTGCCCGGCGACAAACCTATCACCGACATAATAGGAATAAGCGCCACCCGGTGCATTTGGACCCTGCTCTTGTAGGATAGTATAGTAATACCCCAGGAAGGGCTCGGCCTCGTAATCAACCTCGCCATCACTCCAACCCGAAGCGGCAGCGCGGGCCAGTGCTGCACCGACAAAGCTGTCTTCTTCGGGCCAGAACAACCCGTTTCTGACGCCTGGATCCGCAATAATCGTCTGAGCAAATTCCATAACGCCATCACCATTGTGATCGACCAGCCTGAACGCAGCCTGAAGATCGACGTAAGCCTCAAGCAGTTCGATCACGTCCAGTTCGTTCAAGCCAATCTCGCGCGCCGAAAGTTCCTCGATGCCGGCTTCGAGATCGAATTGCCAGCCGTCTTCGCCTCGTGAAATGGGGATCGGGAATGGCCAGCTGTCTTCACCCAACAAAAGAACGACGCCGTCCTCGTCGGGTTGAAATCGGTAACCCTCGGCGTACATGGCAAGTACTTCCTGCCGCCTTTCCTGATCCTCGACAGGATCACCTGTCCCGATCAGGTCTTCCGCCTCGGGCCCAAAAATCTCCAGCAACTTGCCTTGGTCATCCGCCCTCAGGGCATCAACAAAGGCATCAAGGGCAGTTTGCGGCGTGTCGAACTGAGCCCCATCTGAAAGTGCCGCACCCGCAGTTGCGGTAAGAAAAAAAATGGAAAACACCGAATTACGCATCTTACCGTCTCCGCTTGCCTTTGGCGGCATGGCCGCGATTGGACGCGCTGTGGGTTCTTTTCCCTGACGCCTTTTTCTTCATCGCCTGCCCCTTGGAGGCCTGTGGCTTGCGCTGAGCCGCTTTCTTGGCCTGAGGCTTCTTGGCAGCTTGGGGTCTTTGTTGGACAGGCTTTTTCGCAGTCTCCGGTCTTTGCTTGGTACGCTCGACGGCTTGCTGCTTGGCTGCGGCCTTATCCCGGTCGACATTGCCCCGGTTCACCTGTGGCAGGTCTTTTTTTCCACCGTCCCGGTTGGCAAGCGCACCGCCAGCGACGGCTCCTGCGCCCGCTCCGGCGGCAACCGCTGCTGCCCGCTCACGCGAAGCGCCATCCCGACTGATATCGGCAGCGCCAGATTCACGGCTCAGTTTCGCGCGCAACTCATCTGTGCGTCCTTCGGGACGTTTCACTGGCAAATCGCCACGGCCACTTTCGGGCCTTTTGTGGTTCGAGATTTTATCCTGTGCCTGTTTTTTGCGGTCAGGATCAGGTTGCCATCCGATATCCGTCCGGTCCCCAAGATCAATGTCCCTGTCGATATTGACGTTGCGGTCGACATCAATGTCGATATCGGGGTTCCTGATGATGGGTTGACCATTCCATCCGCCACAATTCCGACAGCCCCAATAGTCGTACCAATCATCATCGTCGTCAAAAATTTCGTCAATTAGTGCGACCGTGCCAAAGGTCAGTAACGCCGCACCAACCACATCCCCTGTCGATGGACCGGTATAAACTGTTTCGGGGTTGTATTGCGGCACATATACCGTCTCGGTGTTTGTGGGCGTGATGACTACTGTTTCGTCTTCGGCCACTTCAACTGTTTGTTCAGGGCCTGAAACTAATGCGCCACTGTCGATCGCCTGGTCCCGCATCACCTGAACAGCGTCCATCACATCGTCGGACTGGGCCAGCATCGCGGTGCCCATGGTTTCGGTCCAGTCAATATGGGTGGCCATCTGCCCGACAACTTCGGGAAACGCCGTAGCAAGGACACTAACCGAAGGATCCCAGCCCATGGCATCGATTTCCGGCTCCAACTCAGCGGGGTCACGGTCGGCGTTGTCCAGCAAAAAACGCTCGGCCTTCACAATTTCCAACGGCTGGGTAGCGGCGACAAATATCTGGATAAGCAACGTGTCTGGATAAAGAGCGACCGGTGCAACCAATGTTTGCAGCTCGGCATCTGTCAACAGATCGGATTGATCAGTTGACGTTTCTTCGGCCGCGGGATCATTGGATGTTTCCTGAGCATAAAGCGCGGTTGATGCGCCAATACCGAGCACAAAAATCAGATACCTAAACATATTGCGATCCTTTAATTTCTTAAAGGATCACCCAAGATTGCGATTCTGGCAACAGGAGGACCAGTTGGCCGCCTGGTCCGCGGAATCAAAAAACCCCCGCGTCCGGAGACACGGGGGTCAAAATTCAGAAAGCCGGGCTTTCTTATTATTCGTCTGCAGCCTCTTCGGCGGCAACGCGGGCCTTGTCGGCCGCACCTTTGGCGTCGACGTCGCGATCCACGAATTCGATGATCGCCATCGGGGCCATATCGCCATAGCGGAAGCCAGCTTTCAGAATGCGGACATAACCGCCCTGACGCTCGGCATAGCGGGGGCCCAGAACTTCGAACAGCTTTGCGACGTATTGGTCTTCTTTCAGCTGCGATGCGGCCTGGCGGCGGGCGTGCAGGTCTCCGCGCTTGCCCAGGGTGATCAGTTTTTCAACGATCGGGCGCAGTTCTTTTGCCTTCGGCAGAGTCGTTTTGATCTGCTCATGCTCGATGAGCGAGCCAGCCATGTTCGCAAACAGCGCCTTACGGTGCTCATGTGTACGGTTCAGGCGGCGGTAACCACGTGCGTGACGCATTTTCTAGTTCCTTCTTTCGCGTTTTGCTTTGTCTGGCCGGCGATGCGTGTCACCGGCTCTCCTTGGGGCGGAAGTGCCCTTGTTGTCCCCGGCAACCCATTTTCGGGCCGGGCATTGGAGAAGACGCGTTTAGAACGCGTCTTCGAATTTCTTCGCCAGATCTTCGATGTTGTCGGGCGGCCAGTCCTCGACATCCATGCCGAGGTGCAGACCCATGCCGGACAGCACTTCTTTGATCTCGTTCAGCGACTTGCGGCCGAAGTTCGGGGTGCGCAGCATCTCGGCTTCGGTCTTCTGGATCAGGTCGCCGATGTAAACGATGTTGTCGTTCTTCAGGCAGTTTGCCGAACGGACAGACAGCTCCAACTCATCTACTTTCTTCAGCAGCAGCGGGTTGAACTCCAGACCATCGTCCTCGTCCTGGCGGCCAGCCGATTCCGGCTCGTCGAAGTTGACGAAGATCGACAGCTGGTCCTGCAGGATACGAGCGGCAAAGGCCAGCGCGTCTTCCGGTGTAATCGAGCCATCTGTTTCGATCTTCAGGGTCAGCTTGTCATAGTCCAGAACCTGACCTTCACGGGTCGGCTGAACGTCATAGGCAACCTTTTTGACCGGCGAATAGATCGCATCGATCGGGATCAGGCCGATAGGTGCGTCTTCCGGCTTGTTCTTTTCAGCCGAGACGTAGCCTTTGCCGGTGTTGACGGTCAGTTCCATGAACAGGTCAGCGCCATCGTCCAGGTGGCAGATGACGTGATCGCGGTTCAGAACCTCGATACCAGCGCTTTCGCTGATGTCACCAGCGGTGACAACGGCGGGGCCTTTGGCATTAATCGACAGGCGTTTGGGGCCTTCGACTTCCATGCGCAGGGCAACCTGCTTGAGGTTCAGGATGATGTCGGTGACGTCTTCACGAACGCCTGCGACCGAGGAGAACTCGTGCAGGACGTTGTCGATCTGGACGCTGGTGATGGCCGCGCCTTGCAGCGAGCTCATCAGAACGCGGCGCAGCGCATTGCCCAAAGTCAGACCAAAGCCACGCTCCAGCGGTTCGGCAACCAGAGTTGCCTGGCGCGCAGGATCGTTGCCCGGCTTGCCATCCAGCTGGGTCGGCTTGATCAATTCAGCCCAATTCTTATGGATCATGTAATCCCTCCATTCCTGTCCGCGCCCCATGACCAACAAGGTGCAGACGCCCGAGGTTCAAAATGACGTGCTGGGGCCGTGCAAAAAACACAGCCCCAGCTCAATTCAAAATCGCTTAGACGCGACGACGCTTCGGCGGACGGCAGCCGTTGTGAGCGATCGGAGTCACGTCACGGATCGACGTGATGTTGAAGCCCACAGCAGCCAGCGCGCGCAGAGCCGATTCACGACCCGAACCGGGGCCCTGAACTTCGACTTCCAGCGTCTTGACGCCATGTTCCTGCGCCTTCTTGCCTGCGTCTTCTGCAGCCATCTGAGCGGCGTAGGGTGTCGATTTCCGCGATCCCTTGAAGCCCATAGTACCGGCAGACGACCACGAGATGGCGTTGCCCTGTACGTCCGAGATCAAGATCTTGGTGTTGTTGAAGGTCGAATTCACATGGGCGACGCCCGATGCGATGTTCTTACGCTCTTTGCGCTTAACGCGAGTCTTATCACGTGCCATCAGTCAGACCCTCCCTTATTTCTTCTTACCAGCGATGGCCTTTGCGGGGCCTTTGCGGGTACGAGCATTGGTGTGGGTACGCTGACCGCGAACCGGCAGGTTGCGGCGGTGACGCAGACCGCGATAGCAGCCCAGGTCCATCAAGCGTTTGACGTTCATCTGAACTTCACGGCGCAGGTCACCTTCGACGGTGAAGTTGGCGTCGATGTGCTCGCGGATGGCCAGAACTTCGGCGTCGGACAGTTCGTTAACGCGACGGGTCGCGTCGATACCTACGGCTTCGCAGATCGCTTTGGCCGAGGTGTTTCCGATACCGGTGATATATGTGAGGGCGATAGGTACCCGCTTTGCAGTCGGGATGTTTACGCCGGCAATACGTGCCACGTGTCACTTTCCTTTTCGTTGCGGTTCCGTAACTCCAGAACCTTTTTTCACAACGCTTTACCGTGGCAGTGAGGCCAGAGGGTTCAGCATTATTCGAGGTGGTCGGGGCAATTGGGACGAATCCCGCATGCGGTCTTGATTCCCTTTAGGGATGGGGGTCGATATGGGCTTTTGGCAACGCCGTCAAGCCCATATTGATATCAGCCAAGGATCGCCTCAATCGACGCGGTGACTTCCTTGATATCCGCCAGTCCGTTCACGGGGCGTAGATCGCCCTTGGCGTAGTAATAGCCGATCAGCGGCGAGGTCTTCTTGTAATATTCCATCAGGCGCGTACGCAGGCTGTCTTCGTTGTCATCTGCACGACGCTGGAAGTCATTTTCCTTACCGCAATTGGTGCACTTGCCGTCTGCCGGAATCGGTTTGGTGATGTCGTTATAAACCTCACCACACCCGCCACAGGTCGAACGCGCCGTGATACGACCCACCAGCGCATCATCATCGACGCGCATCTCGATCACTGTGTGCAACGACTGACCCAGCTTGGTCAGCAACGCCGCCAGCGCATCGGCCTGCGCCAGCGTACGGGGGAAGCCGTCAAAAATGAAACCGGCGCCTGTTTCGGTGGTCAGCTTCTCTTCGATCAGGCCGATCACGATCTCATCAGTGACCAGCTTGCCCGCATCCATGATCGCCGCAACCTTCTGCCCCATCTCGGTGCCCGAGGTCTTGGCCTCGCGCAGCATGTCGCCAGTGCTTAACTGAACCATGCCGCGTGTTTCGACCAGGTGGCGCGCCTGCGTCCCTTTACCGGCCCCCGGGGGGCCAAGAAGAATGATGTTCATCGACGAGAGGGTCCCTTCCTGCCGCGTTTCTTACCTTTGCCGCGCAGTTGGGACTTTTCAATCAGCCCTTCGTATTGGTGCGCAAGCAGGTGGCTCTGAACCTGTTGGATCGTGTCCATGGTCACAGAGACGATAATCAGAACCGAGGTGCCTCCGAAATAGAACGGGATGGCAAACTGGCCCCGAAGGATTTCAGGTAGCAGACAGACCGCCGCCAGATAGGCCGAACCCAGAACCAGCACGCGGTTGACCACGTATTCCAGATACTCGGCGGTTTTCTTGCCCGGACGGATACCCGGCACAAAACCGTTCTGCTTTTTCAGGTTGTCCGCCACATCGTCCGGTTTGAACGACACGTTGAACGTATAGAAATAGGCAAAGAACACGATCATCGAGGCGAAAAACAGCAGGTACAACGGCTGTCCGGGGCCAAAGTTGGCCAGCAGCCACGACATCACCGGCCCATTGGTCGCACCCGACGAGAAGGTCGAGATCGTCACCGGCAACAGAAGCAGCGAGCTTGCAAAGATCGCCGGGATAACGCCCGCCGGGTTCACTTTGACCGGCAGGTGGCTGGAACCACCTTCATAGATCTTCATACCGGCCTGACGGCGCGGATATTGGATGTGGATCTTGCGCAAGGCCCGCTCCATGAACACCACAAAGGTGATCACGGCGATAACCATCACGATCACACCCACGATCACTGCAGGGCTGATCGCACCGCTGCGTCCGCTGGCAAAGAACTGCGCCAATGCGGCCGGAACCTCGGCAATGATACCGACGAAGATGATCAGAGAGATACCGTTACCGATGCCACGTGCGGTGATCTGCTCACCCAGCCACATCAGGAACATTGTGCCGCCAACCAGCGTAATCATGGTCGACATCCGGAAGAACATACCCGGATCGGTCGCCAGATCACCCGATTCCAGCGATACGGCCAGACCATAGGCCTGAACGGTGGCCAGAGCCACGGTTCCGAAACGGGTATACTGGTTGATTTTCTTGCGTCCCTGCTCACCCTCTTTCTTGAGTTGTTCGAGCGCGGGAACCATAGATGTCAGCAGCTGCACAATGATCGAGGCTGAAATGTAGGGCATGATGCCGAGGGCAAAGATACCCATCCGCCCCAGCGCCCCGCCAGTAAACATCGAAACCATGCCGCCGATGCCCTGCCCCGCCTGCTCCATGAATTCGCGCAGGGCCTGCCCGTCGATCCCCGGCACCGGAATAAAGGTGCCCAGGCGATAAACGATCAACAAACCCAGCGTAAACAGGATGCGGTTGCGCAGATCGGTGGCTTTGCCAAGGGCAGACCAGCTTGTGTTGGCTGCCATTTGTTCTGCTGCTGATACCATAAATCGGTCTCTCTTATGAAAACACCGCCCGGAACCGTTTTCCGGCTCGGGCGGCGTCTGGGAAAACTCTGAGGACTATGTAAGCGGGTCTTTGCCCGCTCACAAGCGCTTACTCTGCCGCAGCAGCTTTTGTGACCGTCAGTGAACCGCCCGCTTTTTCGACTGCCTCAACGGCAGCTTTCGAAGCACCCGTGACCTCCAGGTTCAACTTGGCGCTGATTTCGCCCTTGGCCAGAACGCGGATGCCGTCCAGCTTGCGACGAACCAGACCGGACGCAACCAGCGCGTCCTCGGTGATCGCAGCTTTGGCGTCCAGCTTGCCGGCGTCGACGAATTTCTGGATCAAACCCAGGTTGATAACGGCGAATTCCTTGCGGTTCGGCTTGTTGAAGCCACGCTTGGGCAGGCGCTGGTACAACGGCATCTGGCCGCCTTCATAGCCATTGATGGCCACACCCGAACGGGATTTCTGGCCTTTGATACCACGGCCACCCATTTTACCTTTGCCGGAACCGGGACCACGGCCAACGCGGGTGCGTTTCGGTGTGGCGCCAGGATTGTCGCGCAATTCGTGCAGTTTCATATCGCTTCTCCTTAGCCGGATGTGGCCCCCGAAGCGTGATGGGCCAACCACGGCATTTCTTGGTTTTGATTCGTATGGCGCAAGGCCACCGCAGGCGTATAGGCCCGTTGACCCCTCTTGGCAAGCCCGCGGAAGCGTACCGCGCTAATCCTCGGGTCCACCCGCCTTTTCAGCGGACCCTTTATGCGGCCGGATGGGGGCTGCAAGTGGGTCGATACCGTGCTTCTCGACCAGTTTGCCCACCAGACTGTTCGGATCGGGTCTGCCGCCATATTTGGTCCGCATGATCGCTCGCATCCGTCGACCGTATAGATGGATCGAAACCGTATCCTCTTTCATGTAGTGGTCGATTCTAGCATTCGGCCTGGCCAGGGCACGGCGGCGCGTGAAGTTCAGCGGATAGAAAACGTGCTCGGGCAGCGCATATTTGATCTCACCCGTCTGCTTCAGTGCCCAGGTAAACGCCCGTGGCCCCCACACCCCCCAGAACACCTCAGGGACGTTTACCGGCGCTCCGTTCTGCAGCGATTCTTCCAGCGGCTTTCTGTGCCTCGGAGGCAACCACGGCGGAATGAAATGGGGATCATTGGTTAGCTCAATCAATTTGCCCAGTGTATCACTATCCTGAGGTAGAGCGAGCACGCCTGTGGCCACCTCACCTTCGAGCCGCCCATAGTAATGGCCGTTGGGTGTCGAGAAAGGCTTCAGACAGTAAGCATCGGTATCTGCCCAGATCAAATCCGCTTCTTGCGCCAGCAGTCGATACCGGAACTTGTCCGAATGAGGTGCCGGGCTTCCGGTTCGGCCATGAGTCACAAACTCGGAATCGGGCAGTACCTCACGAGCATCGCGGTGCTCGACCCCTTCGGGGATGTTTGTAACGTTGTCATAAGTATAGAGGCGCACACTTTGTCCTGCGTCCAGGTAAGACTTGATGCAGAGCTGTTCCAGGAAACTCAGGGGGCCTTCGACCCACAGCATTCCAATCTGATATTCACGCGCCATACTAAGTCTTTCCGCCAAATTGAACCGAGCATAAAAGTCGCTTTTCTGGCGTGTGCCTTATATGCGGCGTCCTCGCAATGCGCCCGGTCAAAAAACTTCAGCGCTGTGACGCGATAGACTCTCAAACAAAAAAGAGGCGCCAAACGGCGCCCCTGAATTCGTGGATCAGTTTGCTGTGTTACGAGCAGTAAACGTGATCATGCGCAATGTCTTTGATATCGCAGCGGCGCACACCGATATCGTTCAGTTCGCGGTCGGTCAGGCTTTGTAGTTCCGAATAGGTGCGATTGAATTCTGAGCGCAGGGCGTAAGCCTCTTTTACCTTTGCTGCAAAGTCAGCGATGCGAGCAAAAACGGTGATGCCGTGAGTGGTTGTTGCTGTATAAGCCATATCTGAATTCCTTTCCTGATCGGGGCGTATTCCCCGATGTTTTCTTGTGTGTTCCTTGTTTGGACAGGGTTCAGATAGGAGTGTTCGGTATCGCTAACAACGAAGATTTCGGTCTAGCCGCTATGCGTGCGTTGAATAGCTATGCGGGGCGCTGTGCTTAATTGGGACCTTTACTGGCTTCTCTGCTTTCGCGCACTTCTTCTGCGGGCGGTCATCGCCCGGCCATCCCGAATACTAAGCCCCATCAACGTCAGATTGGTGGCGCCAGCGATCAGTTCAACGACTTGCACAATATAAAAGCTGGTGTCGAATGATCCTGCGTTTGCTTTTGCGCTAAGGTAGATGGCGGCGGGAACAAGGATAAGAAGTCCGTTCATCGCTATGATCGGCATCCGTTTCTTCTTGGCGAGCGCCTGGACATCTTTGCGGCGACGCCCAAGAGACATGCCGGATGCACCGACAATCACCATTGCTGGCACCAGAATAAACAGTCCGCTGACGATCATGGATTTTACCGCGGCGACGGTCGCAAGGGTTGCAAATAACTCGCTGTACAAGGTGGATGTCCAAAAAACGAGGATTGTAAGAAAACCTAATACTCCGGCGATGGGGTGGATGGTTCTTAACATGTTGCTACTCCGGTTATCGCATCAGGCGACGCAGTGGTTTTCAACTGCGAGCTTTCGAACAAGATGTGGCCGCGCCACAGCACTATCTGGATAGTCCGCGATCCGTCGCTGAAATTCGGGATTGGTAAATGCGTGGCGGAAAGTTTGGACGTCCTGCCAGATCGCGTAGTTCACAAAGGTCGAACTGCCACCGATGCCCTGATGGAGCTGGGTAGAAATATATCCTGGCTGAGATTTCATGAAATCTGCATCATGCGCCCAGGCCTTCAGCAGCGCCTCTTTGTCTTTGGCGTCCACTGTGAACAGGTTGATCAGCACTACCGGACCTTCTTCGGTCTGCATCTGATCTGCCAGCGTGACGATATTGTCCAACTCTTTAATACGAGCCATTTCGATTCCTCTCAATTCTTTTCCATAGCAAGCTATATAATATTGCATAGCTTGCTATGCAAGTGTAAATCTTGAACATGAACTTTGAAAAAGAAAACTCGGCCGGATACCTGGTCAATCACATGGCGCGGTTGTTTGCGAAGGAATTGCAGCAGCGCATTGCGCCCTTGGGGATCGTTGTTGGGCAATTTCCAATTTTACTGCAGCTTTGGCTCAAAGACGGCGTGACGCAAAAAGAATTGCTGGGCAAAATAGATGTCGAACAAGCGACCCTGGCGAACACGCTCAACCGAATGGAACGCGACGGCTTGATCAAAAGAACAAAGAACCCCGCTGACGCCAGAGCCCAACTGATTTGGTTAACTGAGAAGGCCACAGCAATTCGAAACAGCGCCTATGAGTCTGCTCAAAGCGTAAATGCCGAAGCCCTACAGGTGTTGAGTGAAACTGAACAGGCACGCTTCATGGACTATATGCGCCGTATAATAGAAAAAATGCGTTCAGATTGAACTGACACCATATCGATTAAACTAAGAGACCGTCATAACCCTTAAATGATAAAACGCCCCCGAAATATCGGAGGCGTTTCTAACTTTTCGAAGATGTCGCGCTTAGCCGCGTTCTTCGATGATCTCAACCAGATGCGGGATCTTGTTGACCATGCCGCGGACCGAAGGAGTATCCTCCAGCTCACGGGTCTTGTGCATCTTGTTCAGGCCCAGACCGATCAGGGTTGCGCGCTGTTCGGCGGGGCGACGGATCGGGGAACCGATCTGCTTGACGACGATGGTTTTTGCCATGGGTCGCTCTCCTTATGCTTCTGCTTCTGCAGCTGCCGGTGCTTCGTCCCGCTTGGGCAGGATGTCAGCAACCTTTTTGCCACGACGCTGTGCAACCGAACGCGGGCTCTGCTCTTTCTGCAGGCCGTTGATGGTGGCGCGGATCATGTTGTACGGGTTCTGCGAGCCCAGCGACTTGGACACAACGTCCTTGACGCCCAGCATTTCGAACACGGCACGCATCGGACCACCGGCGATGATACCAGTACCTTCAGGTGCGGTGCGCATTACCACTTTACCGGCGCCGTGACGGCCTTCGATGTCGTGGTGCAGGGTCCGACCTTCGCGCAGTTGCACGCGGATCATCTGACGCTTGGCTTGCTCGGTCGCCTTACGGATGGCTTCAGGTACTTCTTTCGCTTTACCTTTGCCAAAGCCGACGCGACCTTTCTGATCGCCGACAACCACCAGAGCGGCGAAGCCAAAGCGCTTACCACCTTTTACGGTTTTCGACACACGGTTGATCGCAACCAGACGATCGGCGAATTCCGGTGCTTCGTCGCGGTCACGACCACGGCCCCGGCGGTTTTCACGTTCTGCCATTTTGGCATCCCTTCTCTCACATGGCGCAATCGGCGCCGTTTGTTCAATCCAAGTGAGCCCCGACTGTTGCCGAGGCCCCCGGATCATCGGGGCAGCCGCAAGGCTGCCCGCAAGTCTTAGATCTTCAGGCCGCCTTCACGCGCAGCGTCGGCCAGAGCCTTCACTTTGCCGTGGAACAGGAAGCCGCCACGATCGAAATAGGCCTCTTCGACGCCTGCCTTCTTGGCACGCTCGGCGATGGCCGCGCCCACTTTGGTGGCCGCTTCGACGTTGTTCTTGCCAACGACACCCAGATCTTTTTCCAGGGTCGAGGCCGAGGCCAGGGTCACGCCACGCACGTCGTCGATCAGCTGAACAGAGATGTTCTTGTTCGAACGGTGTACGGACAGACGCGGACGACCCGCGTTGACCTTGCGAAGTTTGTTCCGAACGCGCAGGCGGCGCTTCAGAAACAGGGTTCTTTTGCTGTTTGCCATGGTTTGCGTCCTTACTTCTTCTTGCCTTCTTTGCGGAAGATGAACTCGCCCTTATAGCGGATGCCCTTGCCTTTGTACGGCTCGGGACGGCGCCATTCGCGGATTTTGGCCGCGACTTCGCCCACCTGCTGCTGGTCGATACCTTCCACAACGATCTCGGTCTGCTTCGGCGCGGTGATGGTGACACCTTCCGGAGCGGTGAAATCAACGTCGTGGCTGTAGCCCAGGTTCAGCTTCAGGGTGTTGCCCTGCATCTGAGCCCGGTAACCAACACCCTGGATCTCCAGCTCTTTTTTGAAGCCCTGGGTCACACCGGTTACCAGGTTGGCAACCATGGTGCGGCTCATGCCCCACTGCTGGCGGGCACGCTTGGACATGCCACGGGGGTTGATTTGCACAACATTGTCTTCGACCGACAGCGTTACGTCATCGGTTGCGGTGAAGCTGCGGGTGCCTTTCGGACCTTTCACTTCGATGGTCTGGCCGGACACAGTGGCGGTAACGCCGCTGGGCAGCTCGACCGGTTTTTTACCAATACGAGACATTGACAGACCTCCTTAGAAGACGGTGCAGAGCACTTCGCCGCCAACATTGTTGGAGCGAGCGTTTGCGTCCGACATCACACCTTTCGGAGTGCTGACAATCGACACGCCCAGACCCTGACGGACCTGTGGGATGTCATTGACGCCCATGTATACGCGGCGACCGGGCTTCGAGACCCGC
Organism: Ruegeria sp. BH6; assembly: GCF_056538105.1. Taxonomy (NCBI): domain Bacteria; kingdom Pseudomonadati; phylum Pseudomonadota; class Alphaproteobacteria; order Rhodobacterales; family Roseobacteraceae; genus Ruegeria; species Ruegeria sp. BH6. The sequence continues at coordinate 19,164 of NZ_JBQFSR010000009.1, read as the reverse complement.
TTCAGCTCGCGAATGACAGGGGTGCCTTCGTAGTATTTCAGGCTGATTTCGATGGCCGGATGACCGTTTTCACCGGTCGTCGCTTCGTAGCCACGGATATAACCTTCGTCCGCCAGCACGTCCAGAACCCAACCGCGCAGCTTGGAAGCCGGGGTGGAAACGGTGGACTTGCCGCGCATTTGCGCGTTGCGGATACGGGTGAGCATATCGCCGATAGGATCATTCATATCTATGTCTCCCTTACCAGCTCGATTTCACCATGCCGGGGATCTGACCAGCAGAACCCAGCTCGCGCAGCGCAATACGGCTGACCTTCAGCTTACGGTAGTAAGCATGAGGACGACCGGTCAGCTGACAGCGGTTGTGCAAACGAGTAGCCGAGCTGTTGCGCGGCAGTTTCGCCAGTTTCAGACGCGCTTTGAAACGCTCTTCCATCGGCTTGCTCTCGTCATTCGCGATTTCTTTCAGCTCGGCACGCTTTGCGGCATATTTGGCCACCAGGCGTTCGCGCTTCTTTTCGCGTTCGATCATTGCTTTTTTAGCCATGTCTTAATCCTCCCGGCGCCTATGCGTTGAAGGGCATGTTGAATGCTTTCAACAGTGCCTTTGCTTCAGCGTCGGTTTTCGCTGTGGTGGCAATTACGATGTCCATGCCCCAGACTTCGTCGACTTTGTCGAAGTCGATTTCGGGGAACACGATGTGCTCTTTCATGCCCATGGCAAAGTTGCCCTGACCATCGAAAGACGGCTTAACACCGCGGAAGTCACGAACGCGCGGCATCGCGATGGTGATCAGACGATCCAGGAATTCGTACATCCGGTCACCGCGCAGGGTCACTTTCGCACCCAGCGGCATGTCTTCACGGACGCGGAAACCCGCGATCGACTTTTTCGCCTTGGTTGCAACGGCCTGCTGACCGGCAATCGCAGTCAGATCCTCGACAGCCGCTTTGGCCTTCTTGGAATCTTTGACAGCTTCTGCACCACAGCCGATGTTCAGAACGATTTTTTCCAGCTTGGGCAGCTGCATGTCGTTCTTGTAACCGAACTCTTCTTTCAGAGCGGGGCGGATGGTTTCAGCGTACTGAGCCTTCAGGCGCGGAGTATAGGTTGCGTTATCAAGCATCGATCACGTCCCCTGTGGTCTTGGCGAAGCGAACCTTCTTGTCACCTTCCATACGGAAGCCAACGCGGGTGGCTTTGCCGTTTGCGTCCAGCAGTGCCAGGTTCGACAGCTCGATCGGGTTTGCTTGGGGCAAACGGCCGCCTTGGCTGTTCTGGGTCTGGCGGGTGTGGCGGATGGCGATGTTGATGCCGTCGACAACAGCTTTACCGGCTTTCGGGTCAACCGAGGTAATCGTTCCCTCTTTGCCCTTGTCCTTGCCGGCCAGCACGACGACCTTGTCGCCTTTGCGGAGTTTAGCAGCCATGATTACAGCACCTCCGGAGCCAGCGAGATGATTTTCATGAAGTTCTTGCCACGCAGTTCGCGAACAACGGGGCCAAAGATACGGGTACCTACGGGCTCGTTGTTGTTGTTCAGGATGACGGCGGCGTTGCGATCGAAACGGATCGCGGTGCCGTCTTCGCGACGGACTTCTTTAGCGGTGCGTACGACGACGGCCTTACGAACGTCACCTTTCTTTACGCGGCCGCGTGGGATGGCTTCCTTCACCGAGACGACAATGATGTCGCCGACGGAGGCGTATTTACGCTTGGAACCACCCAGGACCTTGATGCACTGAACTCGGCGTGCGCCGGAGTTGTCAGCGACATCCAGATTGGTCTGCATCTGGATCATGTGGTTTCTCCCGACCTGTGGGGGCTGGTCTCGTTAGATCCCCCAGGGTTTCGACAAATGGAAAAATCCCGGAAGCTTACGCCTCCAGAACTTCCCAACGTTTCGTCTTCGATTTCGGCGCGCATTCGATGATGCGTACAGAGTCGCCGACCTTGAAGGCGTTCTTTTCATCGTGAGCCCGGTATTTCTTGGACTTACGGATGGTTTTCTTCAGAACCGGATGCGTAAAGCGGCGCTCGACGGAAACGGTTACGGTCTGTTCGTTGGCGTCGCTGGTTACGGTGCCAGACAGGATACGCTTGGGCATAGGATTACTCCTCCGATGCCGCAGCAGCGGCCTTTTCGTTCAGAATGGTTTTGACGCGGGCAGCATTGCGGCGGGCCGCTTTGATGCCGGCAGTGTTTTCCAGCTGACCGGTTGCCTGTTGAAAGCGCAGGTTAAAGCTTTCTTTCTTCAGGTTGGCCAGTTCCTCGCGGAGCTGGTCCGGGGTCTTGTCACGCAGTTCTTGGGCGTTCATCGCCTTTTTCCTTTGCTCAAAACACCAGAAGGCCCCGTGTCAGGGTCACCTTTGACCTGGTGGATGAATGATAGACATACGAATCCCCCGACTCAGCCGGGGGAACGCAAGATGCCGCTCTATAGGGGGTTAGCGGGTAGGTAGCAAGGGAAAGTTTAGGAATCCTCTGCCTTCACTAACAGGCTAGTCGCTGCTTACTTCACCAAGCCTAGATGTCGTACGATAGTGGCGCTGTCATAATAGTCTCGTCCTTCAACAACCATACCACCTATTACCCGCATTACTGAGCAATAGCGAACTTCGTATCGCTTTCCGGTTGGTTCGAAATCACCGAGGCTTGAATGCAGAACACCAGTGTGGGTTCCGGTATTGTGGAACTCTACGATCGCCCATTCACCGCACTCGCTGACGATCACATTATCCACGATGCATTCTCCATCCGGGAATGCCTTTCGCCAACGCTCGTAATCCTCTTTATAGGCCAGCTTGCCAAGTTGCTTTTCCTCACGAGCAACATCTTCGAACTGACAATCTTCGGCAATCACCTCGGCCCCGCGATCAGGATCCCGCATCCCCCAACTTTCATGGAATTGGCGAACCACCCGTTCAGTTTCTTTCATACTGGATACCTCTGTGATCCATGGAACATACAGGATTGTATATGAGTTGGCTTCAGGTTTTCTCACATTGAGTTTGACGAATTCATCCGGAGAAGTTTCGTAACACTATCCAGAATTTTTTGTATTTTGGTTGGAAACGCAAAACGCGGCCTCGTTTGCACGAGACCGCGTCTTCAACTGTCTAAGTCTGAGTGACTTACGCCAGAGCGATGTTCACAGCTGCCTCACGACCGTCACGGCCGGGCTCGATGTCGAATGTTACTTTCTGGTCGTCGGCCAGGCCAGTCAGACCCGAGCGCTCAACAGCCGAGATGTGCACAAACACGTCTTTGCCACCGGTCTCCGGTGCGATGAAGCCAAAACCTTTAGTTGCGTTGAACCATTTTACGGTGCCATTGGCCATATCCGTATTCTCCTATTAAATTGCTGTCCGCGGGATTGCGACAGCGCGGCGTGGTCGGTCTGGATCGAGAGACTGAACGCCAAAATTCAGGAGACAGTGGTCGAAAAAGAAAAACGTAAGCGTGCCCCACATGGTTCATGGCCGCTCATATTGCAAGGTTTTTCGACAACGCGAGGTGAAATGTGATTGGCAGGAACACCGCCTGTTCGCCGCGCAATTGCTCTGGTGTTCCAATTCCCGTACGGGGAACCGGGGCTCATTCCCACTTGTAGTTAAAGCTAACACTAATCCGCTCTTCCTCGGCCATGTTCATCGGCACCTCGTGGCGCAGCCAGCTTTCCCACAGCAGGACATCGCCCACCTGCGGTTTCATATAGATGAACGGCTGCAAGTCCCGCCGTCCATCTTTTAAACGTGTAGGTGCCGCCATCATGCGGCCCGATCGGGGATCTTCCAGCTTCAACGCGCTGGCCCCTTCTGGCATCGCCACATAAGTGGTGCCCGAAATCACACTGTGCGGGTGCAGGTGGCTGGAGTGCATCCCGCCCTCGGGCAGGATGTTAATCCACAGGTCCTCCAGCTTCAGCTCGCCCTCGCCCTCGCCCAGATCAAACTCCAAATCCTTGGCAAAGGCCGCCACGTGTTTATCCAGAGCCTTGACCAAATCGGCAAAGATCGGGAACCGCCACGGCAGATCGGTCAGCGAGGCATAGCTGGTGTAACCAGGATAGCCGTTCTCCTCACACCATTCCTGCCCGGCCTCATCATCCTCGGCGATAACAAGGCAAGAGTTTTCCAGCTCTTCTGGGTCGATCTTGGGACCAAACTCGGACAAAGCTGCGCGATAAAGACGGGTAACGAAGAGTGATTCAATCTGGGCCATAGGCTGGGCATAGCCCAAGCTCTGATCCAAGGCCAGCCCCAGCCAACCCTTAGTTTTTGATTGGCCCCGAGCCGCAGCGCGGGATCGGACGCCCGCCATCCGCGTAGGCCAGACACATGACAACCTCATCCGGTTTCGGCGCGTCGGGAATGCTCAGCGTCATGGTATCGAAATGGTCAAAGGACCACGGATTGTCCTTGTGTCCGAGGGGCAGATCAATCGCACATCCCGGTGCCCCAAGTTTGGCATTCGACGGGATGACGGCTTCACCTCCACTTGCTGATGCGCGCATTGGAGCGCCGAGTTTCGGATGGATCAATGCGCCACCTTGTTCGAGATCGCCATTCGCACCCACAATCGCTGCTTTACCGTAGGAAATCGGCGCTCGGTCGAGTTGAGAAACGGCCTCGGACGCTAGGTCTGCCCCAAGCATTCCTCCAATTTCAAACAGCTCGGACAAGTCTTCCGAGAATTTACCGGCCAGCGGGTTTTGTATGACAGCCAAAGCTGCAACTCTGCAGACTGGAGCGCATGGTTGCCCAAACTGGTCGGTGGTTATGACCTCTTTGACAAAAACCTTCTTGCGTAGCTGAAACATACAACCCTCCCATTCACTCTGGGCAGATTATGGGGGCTATGGGCAAAGGTCGACTTTTTTCACTCATCAGTGGGATGGGTCGCAAAAGACTAACACAATACCCCCTGCCGGTGTCCTGACAGGGGCAATCTTGTCACGAACGAGTGGTCCCCAGTCTCTTACCAGCCTTAGGGAAGCTAAACACAGGTCTTGATCGGCAGCTTTATAGTGATCCGACTTGAGCTTGCATGCCCAGCGATCGACTGAAACTCTACCCATACGTACTTTGACCGGCTTTGCAGTGACCGGAGTATCTTGGAAGATGCGAATCCAGACACGCCCTATTTCTTCAGCAAATCGGGCCAGAACTCGTTTGCTTTTTCAATATTGGCATCAATATCGCTGGCCCAGATGCGCCGCACCTGCGGGCTGTAATTCAGATACAGTTTTTCGTCCCAGATGCGCCATGCGAACGGGTCGACATCGGCCACCGCATTCTGGCTGGCCGCATAAGCGCAATATCCGCCATATTGAGGAGCATACTTCGCCGGGTCAGACAGAAAAGCCTGACGGTTTTCTTCACTCTGAAACACCCAGGTGGCGCCATTGTGCTGAGCCGTGATTTCAGGATCGCCCTTTTGCGGATCACCGCCTTGCCAATAAGTCATGACGTCATATCCGTTCATCGCAAGCTTGTTGAAATACCCTAGGTTCACCTCGGGCGACGCGGCCCAGGTTTTTGCGGGGGCGACCACGGCACCAACGGCCATCAGAAACAACAGAACGAAGTGGCGGAGGATAAAACTTGGCATCAGTATCCTACTCGATGGCAGAGAGGGTTCGTCCGACTTTAGCCACGCCTGTCTGCCGATTGCCAGTCACGAGTCTGTAGACCGGCATGTGGCCATTGATGGTTTAAGTCCCATAACCTGCGTCTGACACCGAGAACGCAAAACCCCCGCCGGTATCCCGACGGGGGTCAATCTTTTAGCGAACGGGGTAGCCCCCCAATCGCTTACCAGTCTTCGCGAACCACGACGCGAGTCTTGATCGGCAGCTTCATCGCGGCCAGGCGCAGGGCCTCGCGGGCGATGTCGTCATTGACGCCGTCGATCTCGAACATCACGCGGCCAGGCTTGACTTTGCATGCCCAGCGGTCGACCGAACCTTTACCTTTACCCATACGAACTTCGATCGGCTTTGCAGTGACCGGAGTGTCGGGGAAGATGCGGATCCAGACACGACCCTGACGCTTCATGTGACGCGTCATGGCACGACGTGCAGCTTCGATCTGGCGTGCAGTTACACGCTCAGGCTCAAGAGCTTTCAGGCCGTAGGTGCCAAAGTTCAGATCAGAGCCGCCCTTGGCGAGACCCTTGATCCGGCCTTTGTGCATCTTGCGGAATTTAGTACGCTTTGGTTGAAGCATATCTTTCCCTCCTTAGCGACGACCGCCACCAGCACCACGAGGTGCAGGGCCGTCCTGGAGTTCCTGTGCTTTACGGTCACGTGCCTGCGGATCGTGCTCCATGATCTCACCTTTGAAGATCCAGACCTTGATCCCGATGATCCCGTAGGGCGTCATCGCTTCGGCATGTGCGTAATCGATGTCGGCACGCAGGGTGTGCAGAGGCACGCGGCCTTCGCGGTACCACTCGGTCCGTGCGATTTCGGCACCGCCCAGACGGCCAGCGACGTTCACCCGGATACCCAGGGCGCCCATGCGCATGGCGTTCTGAACCGACCGCTTCATCGCGCGGCGGAACGAGACGCGGCGCTCCAGCTGCTGAGCGATGGACTCGGCAACCAGCTGCGCGTCAAGCTCGGGCTTGCGCACTTCGACGATGTTCAGGTGCAGTTCGCTGTCGGTCATACGAGCAAGCTTTTTGCGCAGAACTTCGATGTCTGCACCTTTCTTGCCGATGATGACACCGGGACGTGCAGTGTGGATCGTAACGCGGCACTTCTTGTGCGGACGTTCGATGATCACACGGGCAACACCGGCCTGCTTGCACTCTTTGTTGATGAACTCACGGATCTTGAGGTCTTCCAGCAGAAGATCACCGTAGTCCTTGGTGTCGGCGTACCAGCGGCTGTCCCAGGTGCGGTTGACCTGCAGGCGCATGCCGATCGGATTTACTTTATGACCCATTAGGCTTGCTCCTCAACTTGACGCACCTTGATGGTGATCTCCGAGAACGGCTTCATGATCTTGCCGAAACGGCCACGGGCACGCGGACGACCACGCTTCATGACCAGGTTCTTGCCAACCCATGCTTCGGCAACGATCAGCTCGTCGACGTCCAGGTTGTGGTTGTTTTCGGCATTCGCGATTGCGGACTGCAGGCACTTCTTGACGTCCTGCGCGACACGCTTGTTCGAGAAAGTCAGGTCGGTCAGGGCCTTCTCAACTTTCTTGCCGCGGATCATTTGCGCAACCAGGTTCAGTTTCTGCGGGCTGGTGCGAAGCATGCGCGTTTTCGCCATTGCTTCGTTTTCAGCCACGCGGCGGGGGTTCTTTTCCTTGCCCATGACTTACTTCCGCTTCGCTTTTTTGTCTGCGGCGTGACCGTAATAGGTGCGAGTCGGCGAGTATTCACCGAACTTCTGACCGATCATGTCTTCCGAGACGTTTACCGGGATATGCTTCTGGCCGTTGTACACACCAAAGGTCAGACCCACGAACTGGGGCAGAATGGTGGAACGACGCGACCAGATTTTGATGACTTCGTTGCGGCCCGACTCGCGCGCTGCTTCGGCTTTTTTCAGCACGTAAGCATCGACGAAAGGACCCTTCCAAACAGAGCGAGACATAGATTAACGTCCCTTCTTCTTGGCGTGCCGCGAGCGGATGATCAGCTTCTGGGACGCTTTGTTCTTGTTGCGGGTACGCTTACCCTTGGTGTCCTTACCCCACGGAGTAACCGGCGTACGGCCACCCGAGGTACGACCTTCACCACCACCGTGCGGGTGATCGATCGGGTTCATTGCAACACCACGAACCGACGGACGAACGCCCTTGTGACGCATACGACCGGCTTTACCGAGGTTTTGGTTGCTGTTGTCGGGGTTGGACACGGCACCGACGGTGGCCATGCATTCCTGACGGACCATGCGCAGCTCGCCCGAGCTCAGACGGATCTGAGCGTAGCCGCCATCGCGACCAACGAACTGAGCGTATGTACCGGCCGCACGCGCGATCTGACCGCCTTTACCAGGCTTCATCTCGATGTTGTGGACGATGGTACCGATGGGCATGCCCGAGAACGGCATTGCGTTGCCCGGCTTGATGTCGGCCTTGGCGGATGCCACGACTCTATCACCAACAGCCAGACGCTGCGGAGCCAGGATATATGCCTGCTCGCCGTCTTCGTATTTTACCAGTGCGATGAATGCGGTCCGGTTCGGGTCATATTCGATCCGTTCGACGGTTGCCGCGACATCAAATTTATTCCGTTTGAAGTCAACGATCCGGTAGAGACGCTTTGCGCCACCGCCGCGGCGGCGTGAAGTGATCCGTCCGGTGTTGTTCCGGCCGCCCGATTTGGTCAAACCCTCAGTGAGAGACTTGACGGGACGTCCTTTCCAAAGCTCCGAACGGTCGATCAGCACCAGCCCGCGCTGGCCCGGCGTCGTCGGCTTGTACGACTTAAGTGCCATGCTTTCTGTCTTCCGTTTAGCAAGTGCAGGGGGTTTCCCTGCTATGTGATAGGCCCCCGTAGGTGCCAAGGGTATAGGGCCCCGAAGGTCCCCGGTTACAAATATCAGAGGCCCCGGAACGAATCCGAGGCCGCAAGATTGGGTGCATGTAACAGGGTTGGGTGTGGGTGTCTATAGGGTTCGATGGATTTAGAGCCCCTAGACGACTGCCCCCTATGACCACTCATTGCATGTGCTTACGTAGCAGCCCCTCGGCGACCCTCGAGCCGGAAGGTGAAATCTGACACTGAAGCGTGTCTTCGTTTAGTTCAATCAATCTCTCTGCATGCAATTTTCGCAGAGTCCGTTTAAGGTAACCAAGCTTTGCTTCTGTCGCGCGGGCCAAATCATCCACGCTCATCATTCGCTTATGGTAAAGTAATAAAAGGCTGGAATCCTTCAAACTCAGGTCAGTCTCTAAAATGCGATGTGCATCCCCGGCGACCCAAATCAGTGGCGTTCTGCGTTCGGTCATTTGAGAAACAAGCCGGTCCGTTTCTTCAATTGAGGCTCCAGAATTGATCCGCACCAATTCCGCCAAGACCCATCGGCAAGTGCCAGCCATGAACTCGACGTCAACCTTGCTCGCCAGCTCCAGCGACAGGTGTCCGTAACCCTTCTTATTCCGCATTCCGTATAGAGCAAACAGAGCGCGCGGAATATGGAAACGATAGCTGTCGTCCCCCGAACCGCTCTCCAGCTTTGCCAAGGTTTGGGTATTGAAACCTGAAAGGGATTTAGAAATTGGCGTGTATGACCCAAAAACTCTTAACTCGAGAAATCGGCGAACTGCCTCAACGAAATGGCCTGCAGCAACGCCAGCCATTTTCCACTGGGCAAGAGCAACGGCCTCCTCCATTTCACCGTAAGATCGAGTAATAGCAGTCGCCAGATCGGTGTCCGACGACTGCTCAAGAGTATCAAATAGCACAGCGCTCATTTTCCGGTGTCGTTCAACTGAGCCAGAACTTCCTCGGCCGCCTCTCTACCGGGATAGGTAAGTTTACAAATCTTGGACGATGAGCCCTTACTTCCATCCACCAAAATCAGGTTCTTCTTCGACGTCAGAGTTGAAGAGAAATTGCTCGAATCCAAACAAGCGTGCTCTTCGCAAATTTCACGAAGCTCTCTGTACTCTGCAGTCGGCTGATCAAGGAGGCGCTCCTTCCCCCACAAGTAGATCAAGATCAGGTTGACGGCGCGCTCTGCCGTGTTCTTTCCTTTTACGGAAGTCGTTACCTTCAACTTGTCTCCCAATACATCCAATACCCGAGGATAAGGATTACCTGTACTGGGTGCGGCAACAGAGTTGTCAGACTGGAACGGCGCACCACCTTCAAAAACCTCGTTAGTGCCAGCCGTTGTTTGCGGCCCGGTAATTTGAGGCAATGCAATTGCAGGCTGATCGAGGCCCGACAGGGACTCCATGATTTTCTCACGAAAGATTTCCACTTGCTGAGACACGAACAGCTCAGAACCTTCAATCTTTAGAGTTCCGTCTGCAAACGAAAATGCAAAACTTGCGTTATCCGAAGACATGCTTCGCTCCTTTATGATGTTCGGGCTTCGTTCTTGCCATGCGACGACAGTCGCGTCAAGCCTAATTAACGCCTATGCAAGCCACGCTAACGCGAAAAATGCACTATTCTTGAACTGCAAATAATATGCAACAATATTAACATCTTGAATCAGATCTGTCACTCAAGTCAAACACCGGCAAGCATGAAAAACTCATCAGTTTGCGTTTAGGTGCGTTAGTTGGTTTATAAGATTTTGTTTTTTATATTATTTTTCGGACGCGAAAGAACTTCTTTTGAACGCTAACTGATATCGCGCAACGCTAGATTCTACAACTTCTTTGCACAAAAAAACCCCCGCTCTCGCAGAGGCCTTTATCTCTCTTCCAAAGACGGATCCGATCAGAGACCGGTGGACACGTCGATGGTGTTACCCTCTTCCAGGATCAAATATGCTTTTTGACGTCTTCCCGTCGGCTCAGCTGGCCGCAGAACCTACCCCTCACCCATAAAGCGCGCGGGCTTCAGCGAAGGACAGCAAACGACGGCTCTTCTCATCCCACAGATGCAGGCGCGCATTGGCGAGGCTCTCTCGGATGGTCATCTGGTTGCTGTTTGCCAGCTCATCATGATCGCGCAGCACTTCGGTCAGGCGGTAGAACGGAATGCGGCTGTAGAGGTGGTGCACATGGTGGATGCCGATATTGGCGCTGAACCACTGCAATACCGACGGCAGGATGTAATGAGAGCTTCCGTGCAGGGCAGCCTCGTGCAGTTGCCAATCCTTATCGGGGTCCCATTGCGTTTCTTCGAATTGGTGTTGTACGTAGAACAACCAGACACCGGCCGCAGCGGCAATCAGGGTCGAGGGCAGGAAAATCAGCAACATCGGCATCATGCCGCCAAAATAGTAGATGGCCCCTAACACGATCAGAATGGCCAGATTTGTGACCATTGCGCTGACCCAGAATTTCGGAATACCCGTCAGGCCAAGCGGCAGCCGGTTCTGAAACAGGAACAGATACCCGGGACCAAAGCCAAACAGGGTAATCGGGTGCCGATACACCCGATACCAAAATCGGTTCATCGACGTCATCGCACGGTATTCGGCCACCGTCAGCGTGTGGATGTCACCCATCCCCCGCTTGTCCAGATTGCCCGAAGAATTGTGGTGCGTGGAATGCGTACGGCGCCAGACATCATAGGGCGTCAGAGTCAGCACTCCGATCACCCGCCCGACCCAGTCACTGACCGTTCGGTTCGTGAAGAAAGCCCCGTGCCCGCAATCGTGCTGAATGGCAAACAGGCGCAACAGGAATGCCGCGTTGAGGACTGAGACTGCAAAAGCAAGCCAATAGCTGACGGACAGGAACATCCACGACACTGCCCACAATGCGATGAATGGGATGATGCTGACGCCAAGCTCGAACCAACTGCGCAACTGGTTCGGTTCGCGATATTTGGCAAGCGTCGTCACCCAGTCACGCGCGGCGGTCACATCCGGCTTTGCCGAGGTCGATAGATTGGTTTCCGTCATGTGCCTGCCATATCTTTTTCTTTCAGCACACCGGATAGACGACCACACCGACATAGCAACCTGATTCTGGACCAATCGCGACGTTTGGCGTTCAATTTATGGTGCTGCCGCTCAAAAAAGGCCTCCGAAGTCACGGAGGCCTTGTTCGATTGTCCGATGCCGGGTCAGATCTTGGCAAGTGAAATCGCCGATGGCGTCATCCGTTCCACGTACATATGTGTTTTTTGACGCCAGCCCAACGGCTCGGTCGACCGTAATATTAGCCGTCCGCCTTCATCTCGGTTGCAATTATGATGCTGATCGGCCCGGTCGAGAAGGGCCCCACACCGAACTCCATGTGGTCAATCTCGCCCTCTGCCGTGAATGCCACCCAATCGCCCGCGTAATATTCGATGGCGCTGCCCAGCGGGTGCTCGCCCTGATGGGTCAGAGTCGCCTTCAAGGTCACGGGTTTGGTCACGCCGTGGATGGTCAGGTCACCGGTCACATCCGCCGTGGTGTCTCCGGTCCGCGCGATCCCGGTGCTGACAAAGGTGATCTCGGGGTAGGTTTCGACCTCAAAGAAATCCGCCGACTTCAGGTGGTCGTCCAGCGGGCCAAAGCCCGACGACAGGCTGTTTGTGTCAATTGTCACGTTCAGGGTCGATGCCTCGACATCATCCGCGTTCAGGTCCAGCACGCCTTCGGCCTTGGTGAACTCGGCATGCTGGTTGGACACGCCTGCATGGCTCCAGCCAAAGCGCACCTCAGTATGCCCCTGGTCGGTTTTGTAAGTCTGCGCAAAGGCCGGGGTGACGGCGACAGCTACGGCAACGGCTGCGATCATAGATTTGAAAGTCATCGTGATGTTCCTTTCATCTGCAATGGGGCTGGTTTTTAGATGAATTTTCATCTAGTTGAATTTGCAGCCAACAGCAATAAGATTTGGAGCAAACACAAAGTTGTGAAGAACGATCTGCCAACCCCATTGGAAACAGACATCTGGGTGGCCATGAACCGGACAACCCGGCTTATCCAATCAGAAATCAGTGCAGCCTTGAAAGATGCGGGCCTGCCGCCTCTGAAATGGTATGACCTGCTTTGGTCGCTTGAGCGGCACGGAGGAAGGCTGCGCCCTTTTGAACTTGCTCAAGACACCATTTTTGAGCAGTCGAACCTGTCTCATCTCAGCAGACGGATGGTTTCTGAGGGGCTAATCGAATTCGTATCTTATGCCGGAGACAGGCGCGGTAAAATGCTGCAGATTACAGACAAGGGCAAAGAGCTGCGTAAACGTATGTGGAAAATCTACGGACCGCTGCTGCATGAAAAGATGCGCGCCCTTGGCGGTGCCGAGGGTTGGCAGGCGTTCCTTGCGTCCGCAGGACGTCAGGCGGATTGAACGAAACATCAAAGACCCAGATCGACGATCACCCCAATGACCGCCTGCGACACAGCGGTTCAGATTCAACCGCAATGCGCTGCTTTAGTTTGATATGGCCCAACACCTCGCGAAAAGCGCGGTGCCTGGGTTTCCCCTCAAGATAATCCGCCAGCTTGAGCAGGTTGATCGGATGCTTCACAATCAGCGCTTCGACCCTCTGCACTGCGTCATCCAACTCGTAATGGTCGATAAACTGACAGGCCACCTGGGTCGGCGTTAGCAGGCAAAAATCCTGCGGCCGTTTGTCGGTATAGCGGATGATATCGAAGGGCGACGCCCCAAGTGCGTGGAACTTGGGGATGTACACGCGCATATCAGCCTGCGGATGTTCTAGTACCGTGCCCGAGATCTGACGAAACCCCAGCGGCCCAAGCTTGCCGAAAACATGTCTCCGCATCGCCGGAGAAACCATGTCGACATCCGCCCTGTCATATTTCAGATCATCGAATACGGACAAAAGCCCGATATTTTCATCAGCGATCTGAAAGTATGGCTCGGCGCTGAAAGCCCGCATCTGCCCCAGTAACTGATTGCGTTTGGCTTCGGTTTGGGACCCTGAAACCGCGTCATCGGCAGAGCCCACTGACCCCATAAAAAGCCCCAGCAAGCGCTGGGTAACGGACCCCTGCCTGCGCGCAAAACGGTCCGAATTTACAGAGATTGATTTGTTTCCTCCACGTTTGTTCATTTGACCGTACCTATAATTTCCGAAGCATTCGGCCATCAGTCAAAACGCTTGGGCGTACCACCCCATAGTCACCGCCCAATCAACAGAATGATCTTCAACCTTTTGCCCCGTTCACTACTGAAGATAACGCAGTCCGCTCCCCTGTCACGGATTAGCGGCGAAAGAACGCCGGTAACAAAACGCTAACGGCTTGCCGTCAGACACCCGTTCCTGCCCTGGACATGGCAGCTTCCTGACCCAAACGTAAAAAGGCTCCGCCCACCATTCGGGGGCGAAGCCTGATCACGTTCTCACCGCTTGGTGTAACCGGATCAGAGACCGGTCGACACGTCGATGGTGTTACCCTCTTCCAGGGTTACATATGCTTTTTTGACGTCTTTCCGCTTGCCCAACTGGCCACGGAACCGCTTGACCTTGCCTTTGGTGATGGTGGTGTTCACCGCCTTCACCTTGACACCAAACAGCGATTCAACCGCTTCTTTGATCTGCGGTTTGTTGCTGTCGATCGCCACTTCAAAGACAATCGCGCCGTTCTCGGACGCCATGGTCGACTTTTCGGTGATGATCGGCTTGCGGATCACGTCGTAGTGTTCTGCCTTCGCGCTCATTTCAGACGAGCCTCCAGTGCTTCGACAGCCGCTTTGGTGAGCACCAGGGTGTCACGCTTGAGGATGTCATAAACGTTTGCACCCATCGACGGCAGGATATCCAGACCTTCGATGTTGCGCGACGCCTTCAGGAAACCTTCGTTCACGGTCGCGCCGTCGATGACCAGAGCGCGTTTCCAGCCCAGGTTTGCAACCTGTTTGGCCAGAGCGGCGGTCTTGCCTTCGGCTTCGGCGTTCTCGATCACAACCAGTTCACCTGCCTTGGCTTTGGCCGACAGAGCGTGGCGCAGGCCAAGCTTGCGGAACTTCTTCGGCAGGTCGTGGCCGTGCGAACGAGGGGTCGGGCCTTTGTAGATACCACCCTTGCGGAAGATCGGCGCGTTGCGGTCACCGTGACGAGCGCCACCGGTGCCCTTCTGGCGATAGATCTTCTTGGTCGAGTAGCTGGTTTCCGAGCGGGTCTTCACCTTGTGGGTGCCGGCCTGCGCGTTGTTGCGCTGCCAACGGACCACACGGTGCAGGATGTCCGCGCGCGGCTCCAGGCCGAACAGGTCTGCATCCAGCTCGATGTTGCCGGCTTTGCCGCCGTCCAGATTGATTACATCAAGTTTCATGCTTCACCACCTTCCGCGGGTGCTTCTTCCGCAGGTGCTTCGGTTGCAGCCGATTTAACAGCAGCCGGGAAAGGCAGGCCTTCCGGTGCTTTCTTCTTGACGGCGTCCTTGACGGTGACCCAGCCCGATTTCGGTCCGGGAACGGCGCCTTTGATGAAGACCAGACCACGGTCGGCGTCGGTTTTGACGACTTCCAGGTTCTGGGTGGTAACACGGGCAGCACCCATGTGACCGGCCATCTTCTTGCCTTTGAACACCTTGCCCGGGTCCTGACACTGACCGGTCGAACCGTGCGAACGGTGGCTGATCGAAACACCGTGCGAGGCGCGCAGACCACCGAAGTTGTGGCGCTTCATTGCACCGGCAAAGCCTTTACCGATCGAGGTACCCGAAACGTCAACTTTCTGACCTTCCAGGAAGTGTTCTGCCGAAATCTCGGCGCCCACTTCGATCAGGCCATCTTCGGAGACGCGGAACTCGGCCAGCTTACGCTTGGGCTCGACCTTGGCAGCGGCGTAGTGACCGCGCATGGCCTTCGAGGTGCGTTTTGCCTTGGCAGCACCGGCACCCAGCTGAACGGCGGTGTAGCCGTCTTTGTCAGCGGTACGCTGTGCAACGACCTGCAGGTTGTCCAGGTGAAGAACGGTCACAGGGATCTGCTTGCCGTCTTCCATGAACAGGCGGGTCATGCCAACTTTTTTTGCGATAATACCAGAGCGCATAATCTATACCCTCCGATCTTACGACTGCAGCTTGATCTCGACGTCCACACCAGCAGCGAGGTCGAGCTTCATCAGCGCGTCAACGGTCTGGGGGGTCGGATCAACGATGTCGAGCAGACGCTTGTGCGTACGGATCTCGAACTGGTCGCGGGATTTCTTGTCGACGTGAGGGCCACGGAGAACCGTGAACTTCTCAATCTTGTTCGGCAGCGGGATCGGGCCACGCACGTTCGCGCCGGTCCGCTTGGCAGTGTTGACGATCTCTTGCGTGCTGGCATCCAGAACGCGATAGTCAAATGCCTTCAGCCGAATACGGATATTTTGGCTTTGCATAATAACAGCCTTTTACCAGGCGTTGAGGTTGAGAGGAGGACAAGCGCGCATCGCCAACCCTCATCGAACCCAAAAGGCGGGAATCACCCCGCCTTGATGTTCTTATTGAGAACTCGCGCGATCTACAGGGGTTGGTGGGGTTTGGCAAGGGGGAAGTTGGCTAGAGGGCTGTATGTTTCGCACTCTTGAGTTCAACACCGCAATCCAGCGCCTGAAACCCGGCTTAAGCTTAAGACGTTAACCCGTCTGCACAGCGAATTTCAGCCTCCTCGGTCAAGTATTCACGCACTGATTGTTGTGCGTTTTTTTCATTCTGATCTGTAACATCCAAACATAGCGCAATACCGACTGTAAGCTCAGCGATTTCTTTGAAGAACGCGTCCAATTGATCCATCGACGGGGGATTGTAGATGCGGGTTAGCACAATGACCCGAGGATCAAGCGGATAACGTGCCCGCAACCCGCATGACTCGTAAGTCTCTGAGTCTCTCTCTGCACTACATCCCAGGGAATACTGTATTGGCGAAGAATTTGGCGTGAGATGCAAAAGCCTGAATCCGCTGCCCTCGCCCGTATTCACTGTATATCCCGGTAGCCTCAAGTGCTCTGGCACCGGCTCTGGATTAGTATACCATCCACCGGGACCAGTCGGCGACATAAGAAAATTCGAATCCTGATTTAGTTGCTTAATATGGATCACAGTTCTGTCCAGAATAGGCACTTCCTTCAGCAACTCGTCCAGCCAATCAAGCCTATTGATTGGAAGAAACTTTGCGTCTGAGTCTCGCCCCCAAAAGTCCTCACCTGCATAGAAGGTGCGGGTGTTCAAATGCACAAGAATGTCTTCTTCCGCTTGCAATGCGGTTACGCTTGTCAGCACAAATCCGAGGAATGTTAGTATTTTCAAAAACATGATCTAGGCTCGCCCCGTAGTTTGTGCGACCACACCACCCACACTCACTAGCAGTGCTTCAACAGCTTCAATATTCCGTCGCTTCGTCGCTGCAACTAAACTCTAGCTCTCCGCTGGTTCTTTTAGCGCATATCGTGGCACAATGACCTTGTCGTAAAACAAAAAAAACAACGGCGTCAGCACCATCGACAAGGCAACGACAATGATCAAGGTGTTCGCCAGATCGGCACTCAGCACATGGGTTGCGACCGAGAAGGACAGCAACACAAACCCGAACTCTCCGGCCTGTGCCATTCCCAGCGCAAACAGCCAATTATTTGCACCGGACACGCCGAACAATCGGCCCAGAGCAAAGAGGATCACCGCCTTTATAGCCATCACCCCAAAGGTCAGCGAGACGACCAGACCTACATTATCGACCATCAACCTGAAGTTCACCGAGGCTCCTACGCTGACAAAAAACAACCCAAGAAACAGCCCCTTGAACGGAGTGATCTCTTTTTCCAGCGCATTGCGATATT
Source organism: Ruegeria sp. BH6 (assembly GCF_056538105.1). Lineage (NCBI taxonomy): Bacteria > Pseudomonadati > Pseudomonadota > Alphaproteobacteria > Rhodobacterales > Roseobacteraceae > Ruegeria > Ruegeria sp. BH6. The sequence continues at coordinate 1,787 of NZ_JBQFSR010000009.1, read as the reverse complement.
CGCTATTGGCCAACACCACCCCGGCGATGAACGCTCCCAGAGCCGGTGTCAGACCAACGGCCATCATCAACACGGCCACACCGACCACAAGGGTCAGGGCCATGGCTGTGAACAGCTCAGGCAATTTAGCGGATTCGACATATCGGAACACTGGCCCGGTCAGATAAGCACCGCCAACAATCACCAGAATGATCGAACCAAGTGTGACAAGCGCCCTGAGCCATCCCGGCATGCCTTGCACAAGATTCAGTGAAAGCCCGGTGCTTGTCGTGGGCCCGTGACTGACGGCCCCGCCCCCCATCGCGGCAAGCTCCGGCACCACGAGCAACGGCAGAAGCGCCAGAATTGGGATCACCACAATGTCCTGCATCAACAGAACCGAAAAGCTGGATTGCCCTCCGGCTCCCATCAGCAGCCCTTTTTCATGCAGTGTTTGCAACACGATAGCCGTGGACGACAGTGAAAATATCAACCCGATGGTCAAGGCCGACTGCCACGGCTGCCCAAGCGCCATCGCCAACCCCATTACGGCAAGAGAGGTACAAACCAGTTGCAAACCGCCCAACCCCAAAAGCCTTTTACGCAAATCCCAAAGTTTCTTTGGCGCCAGTTCCAGACCAATCAGAAACAGCATCATGACAACGCCAAATTCGGCAAACCGCTCAAGACTGCCGACATCAACACTCAGCACCGACAAGACAGGGCCAAGCAGCATTCCGGCAATCAGGAAACCCAGAACCGACCCAAGACCAAGCCATACGGCGACCGGGACAATAGCAATGCCCGTCCCGAGAAGAATGAAAGATAGAAAAAGATAGTTTTCCATATAGGTTCAAATATTGCTTGCGGAGCTATCTTACACAAGCAGCACAATTTTGCGTGCCTTGGAACCGGTATCCAAGCAAAAAGGGCGCCCCAAGGGACGCCCTTTCTTTGAGTATTGGCTTAAGCGCCTTACTCGATGATTTTCGACACAACGCCGGCGCCGACGGTGCGGCCGCCTTCGCGGATGGCGAAACGCAGGCCGTTTTCCATCGCGATCGGGGCGATCAGCTCAACCTCGAACGACACGTTGTCGCCGGGCATGACCATCTCGGTGCCTTCGGCCAGGGTCACGGTACCGGTCACGTCCGTTGTACGGAAATAGAACTGCGGACGGTAGTTCGCGAAGAACGGAGTGTGACGACCGCCTTCTTCCTTGGTCAGGATATAGGCTTCGGCTTCGAACTTGGTGTGCGGTGTAACCGAACCCGGCTTACACAGAACCTGACCACGCTCAACGCCTTCACGGTCAACACCACGCAGCAGAGCGCCGATGTTGTCGCCCGCTTCACCGCGGTCCAGCAGCTTGCGGAACATTTCAACACCGGTACAGGTGGTTTTGCTGGTGTCGCGGATGCCGACGATTTCGATCTCGTCGCCAACATTGATCACGCCACGCTCAACACGCCCCGTAACAACGGTACCGCGGCCCGAGATCGAGAACACGTCTTCGATCGGCATCAGGAACGGCTGGTCAACAGCACGCTCAGGGGTGTCGATGTAGTCATCAACAGCCGCCATCAGTTCCTTGATTTTCTCTTCGCCGATTTCCGGGTTGTTGCCTTCCATCGCGGCCAGAGCCGAACCTGCGATGATTGGAATATCGTCGCCGGGGTAGTCATACGAAGACAGCAGCTCGCGGATTTCCATTTCCACCAGTTCCAGCAGCTCTTCGTCGTCAACCTGGTCAACTTTGTTCATGAACACGACCATCTTCGGGATGCCAACCTGGCGGCCCAGCAGGA
>NZ_JBQFSR010000008.1:0-217107 GCF_056538105.1 Ruegeria sp. BH6 | reverse complement strand
CCCGTCAACCGCGTCGACAACGCATATGGCGACCGAAACCTCGTCTGCACATGCCCACCAATGGACGCATACGAAGAAGCCGCAGAATAAATCACACCCCCCGCCAAAAGGCGGGGGGGGTACACCGACCAAAACAACGCAGCCAAATCAGGCAGGGGGAGGAGAAATGAAACACTATGTCCTCGGCAACAACCACGTACAGTTGGCCCGAACGGCCTCTGAACGGCTGCGAAGTATCGACGTTTTTCTAAACGATCCCGAGGCCGAAGGTGCGGCCGAAATGGTTACCGAGTTTTTTCATGCTCTGAATGATCTTGTCGAAGATCACACCTATGCCGTCACCATTCGGAATACATCCGAAGCCTTTACTGGCGACCCCCTGTATTGGGCGGGTCGCACTGCGATTTTTTGGGGCGACATTCACAAACCCTGGCACTGCGCCAAACAGGACAAGACCCGCGTTGCGCAGATACTGAATCTGGCGTCACGCTCCATTCTGGTCGGGGGGGCTGCTCTGCTGCTGGCGCACAGCGCGAGGACTGATGAGCCCCGCGCCGCCATTCATCCGAATTTCTCGGCCGCAGCGCAGGAGATCGGGCTTGCCGACTGTCATAAACCCACGCACAAATCACCCGATGGGCGGGTACACAGTGCCGCGACCAAACTGAGCGCCCTGCGCCTGCTGGCGGAATTCGTAGCATTGGACCACGGTGAACATCTAGCCGAAAGTCTACGCGGCTACATTGGCCTGACCGAACCAAAACGCGGCTGTGCAAGCCAGTTGGCCAACCGCCTGATCCAACGGTCCGGGGCTGATCCGATGGTCCGGCAGGTGATCGAAAAGATGCTGAACAATGTCGAAGACCCGCTGAAAATTTCGGACCTGTCGCAGGCGCTTGGGGCCTCGACCCGTCAATTGCAGCGGCGGTTTCTGAACAAGACCGGTGTCAAATTGTTGACCACCTATCGCGAGCTGCGGCTTGAGCGCGCCTACAGCTTGCTGCGCTATACCGACATGCCACAGCTTGAGATTTCAACAGCAACCGGGTTTTCATCAGCTTCTGCCCTGGGGCGGGCTTTCAGGGCGCAGTATTCCACCACGCCCGAGGCCGTTCGCAGCTGCCGATTTGCCGGAGAACTTAGGGATCACGGCGCGCTGCACTAACCTGCCAGACACCCCTTGCCGGGCCCGTAAGTCCGGGCCAATCTGCACGAATTCTGCACAACTGCTGCAAAGGTTCTGCGATCTGCCCCTGCAATCTTGAGGAAACTCAAGCAGGAGGCTGATATGCCCAATGAACTTATAATCCGGGGGGTGCCCCGCTCACTTGCCCATGATGGCTGGTGGCTGGCCAGTGAAAGTGGCACGTCGGTTGACCCAACGCCCCCGCCTGCGACCCCGGGAAACGTTCTGGACGGCGTCCGAAGGTTTCCGCGGATTACTGCACTGATCCTGCTTGTTCTGCTGGGCGATCTACTGTTCTGGGGCCACAAACCCAGGCTCTCACTGGCACTTTTCGCTTGGTGCATCTTTGCTGCCGTCTGGGTGAACAAGCCCACCCGCTCAAAACTACTGGCGCCCGCAGTTGTGTTGATGCTGGCCACCCTGCCCTTGATAGAACATGTCCAGCTTTTGTCGGTGACCTTCCTGATCGCGGGGCTGCTCAGCGCGATCGTGTTGTTGCAAATCCCACCAGAGGTCAAATACCGCAAGCTCTTTCCCTGGCTGGCCGGTGGAGTCTTGCGCCTGATCAAAAGGGTTCCGACTGCCGGGCTGAAGGAATGCGCAGCGCACGTTCGGGGATGGCGCCGTAAACCGGTAGCACATGGCGAAACCGGCCGTTCAATAGTTCATGTATTCATCCGCAACTGGGCCTTTCCGTTGGGTGGCTTCTTCGTGCTTGGGGCGTTGCTGATCAGTGCTAATCCGGTGTTGGAACATGCTTTGGTCCGAGTGCTTAAGGTCGATTTCGACCTGTTTGTGCTGATCCGCCGGATCGCGTTCTGGGGCGGGCTGGCCTTGTTGATCTGGCCGTTCCTGACAGCCCCCGCGCCGGATGCGCCTATGGCAGCCCCCACCCTAAGCTGGAACATGTCACGCCTATTGAATGCCGGATCGGTTTTCAGGGCTTTGGTCCTGTTCAACCTCATGCTGGCGGCGCAGAGCATCATGGACATCTCGATCCTGTTCGGCGCCGCCGCCCTGCCCGAAGGTATGAGCCACGCCACATATGCCCATCGCGGCGCTTACCCCCTGCTGATGACGGCCTTGCTGGCCGGGGCCTTCGCACTGGCAGCGCGCCCCTTTCTTGGGCAAAGCCCAGCGTTGAAACCCTTGTTGCTTGTATGGCTGGCACAGAACGTTTTGCTGACCTTGTCCGCAGCGTTCCGGTTGGACTTGTATATCGACGCGTTTGGCCTGACTTACCTACGGATCTACGCGCTGATCTGGATGGGATTGGTGGCAATTGGGTTGGCCATGGTGGCCTGGCAGGTGCAAAGGGGGCGTTCGTCTGTCTGGTTGATGCTGCGGGTCACTATGTTGAGCGTGGGAACCCTCTATATCTGTGCGTTCATAAATTTCGCTGCGCTGATTGCGGCGGATACATTGTCGCGTGCTGCAGATTCGGATACTGCGACCCGGACCGACTGGATCTATCTGTGTGCCTTGGGGCACTCGGCCTCCAAGGCAATTTCTACCCAGATTGCCAAACAGCCGATCATGCACATTCCCGACTGGGCGCAAAGCTGTGTGCATCCTGCCCCAACCCATCCGAACTGGCGCGAATGGGACTTTCGCACTGCACGCGTGAATGGCTATCTTACAGCGAACCCCAAAGGCGAGGCGCAATGAAAATCCTGTTGGTTGACGATGATCCCCGCCTGCGCGATCTGGCTGGTCTGGCGTTGGAACGCGCCGGCTTTCAGGTGATCGCCGCCAGCGATGGCCAGATGGCCGTGACCCACGCCGCCCGCGAAGCACCGGATCTGATCGTCCTGGATATTGGCCTGCCCGAGATGGACGGGTTCGAGGTCTGCCGCCGCATCCGCGCCCGATCCGAGGTTCCGATCCTGTTCCTGACCGCGCGCGATGATGAGATTGACCGGATACTGGGCCTGGAAATGGGCGCGGATGACTATGTCACCAAACCCTTCAGCCCGCGTGAGCTGGTGGCGCGGGTGCGCGCGATCCTGAAACGTGCATCCGGGTCGCGATCCAGCCCAACCTTGACCCATGGGCGGATCACGCTGGACCCAGGCGCGCATGTCTGCAGGTTGGACGGAAACGCCATATCGCTGACCGCGACCGAGTTCACTTTGCTGGCCACTCTGGTCGAACGTCCCAGTCAGGTACACACCCGCGCGCAGCTGATACAGGCGGTCTGGGGGGCGTTGTCGCAAGTCTCGGACCGTACTCTGGACAGCCATCTACGCAACTTGCGGGGTAAGCTGGCGCAGGCCGGTTGCACTGGGGTGATCGAAACTGTGCATGGTGTCGGCATCCGCATTCAGGACACCGCGGCATGAGGCGCAAGTGGCGCCCCAGCCTTGCCTTCGTGCTGGGCGGCGCCCTATGCGGCACATTGCTGTTGTCCCTGACCGGGCTGGTTGCGTTTCGGTATCTGGGACCGGAACTGGGCTATCGCAATGCCGCCGTTTTGCTGGCGGTGATCATCACGGCGGCCACGGCTGTTCTAGGCTGGTTGTTGGTGCGGCTATTGCTGCGACCGATCTTTGCGCTGGAACGTTTTGCCACGCAGGTTGTTCGGCACCCCGCCGATCCCCTCTCGCCGCCCTCACGTTTTGGCACTCAGGAGCTTGGCACCACCGCCCAGCGCGTCATCGACATGGCCGAAACCCTGCGCAACCGTGAAACCACTATCCGCAGTTTCTCGGACCATGTCACGCATGAGCTGAAGACGCCTGTTGCAACACTTAGGGTAGCGACGGAATTACTGCGCGATGATGACACGCTATCGGCTGAAAACCTGAGGCTAGTGGACCAGATTGCCGGCGCGGGCGTGCAGATGGAACAGCAGATCGACGCCATGCGTCAGGTAGCCCGCGCGCGCGAGTCTCGTCATGAGGGGGTGACCTGTCTGAACGCCGTGCAAGACGCATTGTGCCGCGATTTTCCCACTCTCGAAATGCGTTTTGACGGCGGTAATCTAATTATCCCGATTGGTTCCAATGGCTTGCTGGTCGTTTTGCGCCAATTGCTCGGCAACGCGCAAGAACATGGCGCGCAGGTTGTGACCCTGTCGGCGACAGGAGACGATACCGAAGTGATCCTGCGGCTTAGCGATGATGGGCCAGGAATTTCCTCCGGCAATGCAGCGCGGGTATTTGATCCGTTCTTTACCACCAAACGCGATCAGGGCGGGACTGGTATGGGGCTGTCCATCGTGCGCAATACACTGCGGGCACATGGTGCGGATATCTCGTTACTACCGACGCATGACGGCGCTGCTTTTTCGATCTGTTTCTCGACCAAATAGGCGCAGATCATTCTTAGGATCAGTCAGTGTTCTCGACGGTGCTAGTCGATCCAATCTGATGCGCCCCTGAAGGTCACGCTCAGATAAGATTAGGTTTCAGTCTCGTTTTCTTCGTGGCGCGCACGCCGCAGATCATTGATCATCGCCTTGGCAAGCGAGACACACATCAGCAACAAGACCACGCTAAAAGGCAGCGCACCAATGATCATGGAATTGGTCAATGCCTCAAGCCCACCGCCCCCGGCCATCAGCAGGGTTCCAATCACCAGCGTCAGCAATCCGCCCCACAAAACACGGTGCATGACCCCGGTTTTTTCGGCCCCGCCGGACATAATCGTGTTCATCACCAGGATGCCGGAATCCGCTGACGTGACCAGAAAGGTCATGGTCAGCACCACGCACATAAAACTGATGATTACCAGCAGATGTCCCGAGATCATCTCGCTGAGCGTCACAAACAGCGTCGCTGTGGTCGAGGCCGCGAGAATGGCGCCATCGGCGTCTCCGTTCAGTTCCAGATCAATGGCCGAGCCGCCCAGAATGGTCATCCAGGCAAAACAAACCAAAGACGGTGCAACCACTGCACCAAGGATGAATTCGCGCACTGTGCGCCCACGCGAGATGCGGGCCAGAAACAGACCGACAAAAGGGGAAAAAGCAATCCACCACGCCCAATAGAAGGTCGTCCAGCCCGATTGCCAGCCGAACAGCCGCCCCGGTGTACCTGCATCATAGGCGGCCTGCTTTGTCGTGTCAGGCAGGTCGGCCACGTCCCCGCTTAACCCTGCCAAAAAGCTGTCACGCGTGTCCCAGGCATCAGTAGCGCCGGGAAATAGCTCGGCCACGAAGGGGGCGGCTTCAGGTGGCAGGGCTGCGGCATACTCGGATTGGGACATCGGGGAATGGGCCTGAAGGCTGAGCGGTATAAAATTGACGATATAGTCCACCAATGCCTGCCCATAGATCCTGATCGCAAAAGAAAACGAGCCAAAGAAAATGAACACCGCCAGAAGAATCAGTGACAGGATCAGATTGAGGTTCGAAAGGTACTTCACCCCTCGCCCCACGCCGGACACCGCCGAAAGGGTCGACATCATCATGACTAACGCCAGCGCCGCAATCAGACCAGCGGTCGAGGGTTTCATGACCCCTTCCATCAACCACTGCGCACTGGTGATCAGGAAGGCGCCGTCGACAAGCTGCGACACTCCGTACCCGATGGTCACCGCCACCCCGAGGATGGTCGCCACCACACCCAATATGTCGATCACGTGGCCCGCAACCCCGTTGGAATACTCGCCCAGCAGCGGCGTCAGCGCCGTTCTGATCGTCAGAGGCATGTCGCGAGTATAGGCGTAGTAGGCCAGGCTCAACCCTGTCACCACGTAGATTGCCCAAGCGTGGAACCCTGTATGCAGAAAGGTATAGCGATAGGCACCCTGAATCGCCTCGGCGCTTTTCGGGGCGACCTCACCAGACATGGTAAGCGGATTTGATTCCCACAGGCCCAGCGGTTCCGCCGTGGCATATACCATCAGCCCTACGCCCAGCCCGGCCCCGAACATCATCGAAAACCATGAGAAGTTGGTGAATTCGGGCCGCTCATCATCACCCCCCAACCGCATACGCCCGGTGGCAGGAAGGAGAGCAACCACAAACAGAAAGAAGGCAAACAACGCGACCGAGAGGTTGTAGAAGACGTTAAACTCGCTCAGCAGCCCGGATTTCCACGATCTCAGCGTGTCATTCGCATTCAGCGGCCAGACCAACGCCCATAGCACCAGCAACGAGACCGCGATCTTGCTGACCAACGCAATCGGCAGGTTGTAGCCCTTGTAAAACCCGCTGTCCTGCCGTTCGATTTTAAGATCCGTAAAGGGGTCTTGCAGCGACATTTTGCGTGGGCCCACCTCGGTTTCCGTGCCGTTCAGCATCCGAGAAACCCCGGAAGACTGCAACAATTTTCAGGTCTTGCGGGAACTACTCGTTGGCAGTTCGCAACCCAGACAGCCATTCCCGAACGGTCTGAAATGCCGCATATAGCACCGGGATCATAAGCAGACCCAGCGTGCTGTCCAGGATCATGCCAAACAGTACCGGATACCCCACCGAGACCCGCGCTGCCGCCCCTGCCCCGCTGGACAGAACCAGAGGCATAACCCCCACGATGAAACACAGGCCCGTCATCGTCACCGGCCGGAACCGGATTTCAGCCGCCTTTAGGGCCGCGTCCTTAATGCTGGCCCCGCTTTCACGTTGCTGATTGGCAAATTCGACCACCATGATCGCCTTTTTCGCGGCCAACCCGATTAGCAACACCATCCCCACCTGCGCAAAGATATTGCTGGTCAGGAACGGTAATACCACCAATGGGATCAACGCGCCCAACAGGGCAAAGACCGCCGACGTGATGATCGACAGCGGCAGAATCCAGCTTTCATACAGCACCACAAGAAACAGATAAGCCAAGACCAGCGCCGACAGCATGATGAAGGGCACAAGCCCCTGTGCCTTCACCTCTTGCTGGGTGACACCCGACCAGTCGATCCGAAACCCATCAGGCAGCGTCTTGTCGGCAATCGCTTGCATCGCGATGATTCCGTCGCCCGAACTGACCCCTTCAGCCAATTGCGCACTGACCGAGCCGGCCGTGAACAGGTTGTAGCGCGGGATCGTGTCCGGTGCGAGGACCGGTTCGCTGCTGACGAAATTGCGCACGGGCAGCGAGTCTCCGGCGCTGTTTTTGACATAGATGTTATCCACGTCATCCAGCGTCTGACGGAATTCGGCATCGGCTGAAATCACCACCCAATAGACGCGCTCGTCCAGTATGAAGTTGTCCACGAAGTACGAGCTAAGATTGGCCTGCAACGCGGTAAAGATATCCGCCACGCTGACGCCCAGCGTCTCGGCACGGTCTCGGTCGATGGACAGCTTGTATTGCGGGCTTTGGGCCGAGAAATCGCCATGTGCACGCGAAAACTCGGGCGCGGCATTCAGGGCGGTTACAAAGCCGTTCATTACCGCATCCAATTGTGCCCCGTCGCCTTTGCCCAGATCCAGCAGTTGGACCGAGATACCCCCTGTCGAGCCCAACCCGTGAATGGTTGGAAAGGGAAACACGTATGAGACCCCCTCTGGCAATGTCGCCAGCTGTCGTTCAAGTCCATGCATGATGGCGTACCACTGCAAATCCGGACTGGTGCGTTGATCCCATGGGGTGAGCGTAACAATGGCCATGCCCACATTCGAACGCCCCCCGGCCAGCATGGAATGACCCGAGACCGTTGTGACCGCTGCAACCCCTGGCGTCTGTTCGATCAGATTGCCCACCTGCGCCATGAAAGCCTGGGTACGCTGTAACGAGGCCCCGTCCGGCAGTTCCATCGACGCCATCAGAACGCCGTTGTCTTCCTGCGGAATCAGGCCGGTGGGCACAGTTTTGAACAGATATACCGTCACGCCGACGGCCCCGGCAAACACCAGCAGCGACACCGCCATATAACGCAGCATCAGCGCCACAAGGCGCAGGTATTGGCGCCGTAGCCAGACTATCACTGCCGGAACAATCGCCAGCGGACCGATGGGCTTGCTGTCAGTTTTCAGCATCATCGCGCACAAGACCGGTGCCAACGTCAGGGCGTTCACCGCAGAAAGGACAAAGGCAAAGATGATCGTCAGCGCGAACTGGAAATAGATCGTCCCCGTCACGCCGGGAAAGAAGCACACCGGCACGAACACGGCCGCCAGAACAAAGGTCGTCGCCACGATCGGCCGGTTGACCTGAGACATCGCCTTCAGGGTCGCCGCACGCGGGTCCAACCCCTCATCCCGTAGGATACGTTCGGCGTTCTCGATGATGATGATCGCGTCATCCACCACCAGGGTAATGGCCAGAACCAAAGCGAACAGTGTGATCATATTGGCGCTGAACCCGATGGCATAAATCAGCGCCACAGCACCCAGTAGCGACACCGGGATGGCGATGGCCGGTACGATGGTTGCACGCAGGCTGGCCAGAAACAGAAAGGTCACCGCAATCACCAGCCCCGCCGTCAGGGCCAGCGTCGTCATGATATCGCGGATCGAAACACGCACCGCGTCAGTAACGTCATAGGTGATCTCATACGACACGCCCTTGGGAAATTTCGCCGACAGATCCTTCATCAAGGCGCGCAGTGAGTCTGAAATCTCAAGCGCGTTGGCGGCGCTTTCCTGATAGACGGCGATTGTGGCCGAGTCGTTGCCGTTCAGCTTGGTCGACCCGGAATAGGTGGCCGCGCCAAGCTCGATTCGAGCGATGTCCTCAAGCCGCGTGACTGACCCGTCGGGGTTCGAGGCGACAATGATCCGCCCAAATTCCTCGGCATCGCGCAGCAGCCCCTCAGCCCGCAGCTTAAACTGGAAATCGGTTCGTCCCTCGGTAAATGGCGGAGCCCCGACCTGTCCGGCGGCGGCGATGACGTTCTGATCCTCGATGGCGTCGGCAACCTCGGACGCGGTGATATTTAACGCGGCCATACGCACCGGATTGATCCAGACCCGCATGCTGTATTCCAGCTGACCGAATTGCGACACCGTCCCTACCCCCGGCAATCGCTGCAACGGGTCGTGCAGGAAATCAGCACCGAAATTGCTGAGAAACAGCTCATCCCGCGATCCATCGGGCGAGGTCAGGTTGATCACCACAATCATGTTGCCCGACCGCTTGGTAACCTCGACCCCTTGCTGCAATACGGCCGAGGGCAGTTCGGAACTGGCCAGCGCCACGCGGTTTTGCACCTCAACAGCCGCCACGTCGGGGTCAGTGCCTAGCTCAAAGGACACGTTCAGCATATAGGTGCCGTCATTCGAGCTTTTGGACGACAGCGATAACATGCCCGGAATGCCGTTCACACGCTCTTCGATGGGGGTGGCGACGGATTCAAGAATGACCTGCGCGTCCGCCCCCGGGTAAGACGTATCCACATAGATCTGCGGCGGCGTGATATGCGGGTATTCGGTAATCGGGATCAGGCGTACACAGACCGCGCCGAACAGAACCATCAGGATCGCAATCACGGCTGCAAAATGCGGCCTGTCGATGAAGTAGCGTGCGATCAAACCGGCCCCTAACCCTGACTGTCGACCGCTTGCACGACCAGCCCGTCATGTATTTTCTGAAGTCCCTGCACCACCACACGGTCGCCTTCGCTCAGCCCAGATACCACCTGAGTGCGGGTCGCGGTCTGAGTGCCGATCTCGATATTCCGCCGGTGGGTTTTGCCGTCACCGTCGACCGAAAACACGAAATAACCCTGCTTGTCGAACTGCACAGCGTTGCGCGGAACGGTCAGCACTTTGGGCTCCTCTGAACCGGCCAAACCCACGGTCACGAATTGACCGGGGATCAGCACGCCGTCAGGGTTGGCGAAACTGGCGCGTAGCTCAATCGTGTCGGTGTTCTGGCTGACGCTGTCGCCCACGAATATGACTTTGCCCGTGGAGGCATAGGTTTCCCCATCCGCCAGTTTGATGTTTGTGGTCAGTTTGATGTTGCCCGGCGTGATGCGCCCTTTGCGGCGTTCTTGCAGCAAGACCGGCTCGCTGATGTAAAAACTCACCATCATCGGATCAACGCTGTTAACCGTTGCCAAAACTCCGGTATCGGAGCTTACCAAATTGCCCGCATCCACCGCTGACAACCCGATGCGCCCATCAATGGGACTGAGGATTTCCGTGTAATCCAAATCAATCTGCGCGATTTTCAGATCGGCCTTCGCCTCATCCACCGCAGCCTGCCCTGCGGCATAGGTTGCCAATGCCGTGTCCAAAACAGCCTGTGGGACATCGCCCTTATCGAACAGAGCCTGCTGGCGATCCAGCGCCGCCTTGTCGGTCTGCGCGCTGGCCAGCGCGCTTTTCAGCGCCGCCTGTGCGCTGTCCACACTGGCCGCGTATTTCTTCTTTTCGATGCGAAACAGCACATCCCCTTTGGCAACTGTTCCGCCTTCGGTAAAATTGACCTCTTCCAGAAACCCTTCGACACGGGCCTGCAGATCGACGCTTTGATCCGCCACGACCCGGCCAACAAACTGGGCCTTTTTCTGCAAATCCTCCAACGTCACCGGCGCGACGGTCACACTTGGCGGCGGCGCGTCGGACTGGGCCGCTGCCGGGCCCGGCAGAAACAGGGGGATCAATGCGCAAACAAACAGCTTGGTAGGGTTCATCAAGGACCCCCGGTAGTTTGTGATCCCTTCACTATCCCTGCATCCCCCAAACGGTGCAACGGTTTTCTGACTGTCACGGCGCACGCATTTCCCTGCTATATCAATCCCTTTGATACAGGGCTTGCCTGTCGCTGGTTCTTGGGATTTTCTGACGCCAACCACCAATCAAAAGGCCGGGCCTTCATGAAACTTGAATTCCATCACATCAACTTTGTCTCGGACGATGTTGAGCGGTTGCACCGTTTCTACACTCAGGTTCTGGGGTTGGCCGATATCCCGATCGAGAATTTTCCTCGGCCCGATGAGACCGACGACAAGGGCTATAGCGGCAAGATCCGCTTTGCCACCGACGGGGCCATACAGATGCATCTGGCCGAAAAGAACCTCGACGTCGCGTTCAAACATGGTGAGACTATCAACCCTGTCGAACGCGGCCACATCGCGTTTCGCACCGATGATATCGAGGCGTTCAAAAAGCTGCTCGATGACAACGGCATTCCGTATTCGGACTATGGCACCGCATTCGCGAAAGAGTGGCACCAACTGTTCTTCTACGACCCCGAGGGCAATATCATCGAGGTTCATCAAGCGGTTTAGCCAGCATCGGAGGCATTGATTGAAACAGGCCGTATTGGTTGTCGACGTCCAACCCAGCTTTGACCCGCCTGATTGGCTGGTCGAACGCAGCCGTCTGTTGGCGACCAAATTCCCCTCGGTCGCTACCGTTGAACGCCATGACGAGGAAAAAGTTCCCTTTTTTCAGCAAATTGGGTGGAAGCCACGTTCTGTCGACGAAAGCCTTGTTCAGGCAGATCATATTGTCCTGAAATACGGCTACAGCCCGCCCCCGGAAGTCATCGCACAATTTCAAAGCTGGAAAGTCGACCGTGTGCTGGTCTGTGGCATCCAGGCCGACACCTGCGTTCTTGCCGCAGGGTTCGCCCTATTTGACGCGGGCCTGCAACCGACCATAATTGCCGATACGGTTGTTGGGTCTTCGCTTGATCGCAGCGGTAAGCTGGGCGTGGACCTGTGGCAGCATCATTTTGGCCAGGTGATTGATAGGCACTCGGATATTTTGTGACGTCGCAATCCCTGTCCGCATCGGAGAGGAGAGCTATTGTGACCTCGAACCCCATTTTAAGAAAAACAGCCTTTGCCATTTTTGTGGCCATCCCTTGTGCAGCATATGCAGAAGGCTTTTCACTGACCGGCCAATACGAAGGGCGCTATGCCTGTGACAGCACCACGGGTGGCGTGCCCTCAAGCTGGTCCGACCCCATGAGCGCCGGGATCGTTCAGGACGGAGACCGCATATCCATCGACCTGCGATACACGGACAAACAAGAGCTTGGGGCTGAATACTCGCTTTATACCGGATCGGTTGTTCTGAACCCCGAGGGCACCTTGGTCAGCGGCTATTTCGAAGCCTGCGGCGGCACTTTCCCGTCGAAAGAACTTGCGCGGTTTTTTCCCGCTGCTGCAAACACCCCATTCAGTTTTTCGGTGACCAGTGTTTGGGCTTCGGATCAGGTGCCAAACCTGCCAGGTCTAACTGTTCAAACCTGCACCTGGAGCCTGCAGCGCGTGTCCACGGAAACACCCACAGTCAGGCCGTGCGAGACGGCGGCTCAATAAGGAAATTTTCAATCTGGACCTATTTCTTAAGTCCAGATGTTTAAATTGGATCCAAAAGACCCATATAGCCGCAATCTTATAAATTAACCGTGCTTGAACAGCGACAATTCCCCTGTCAGGCCCCCAATCAAACTGGATGGTCCCGATGAATTTTATTCTACGCGGTAGCCTGGTTACGCAAATCATCATCGGTCTGGTAGCCGGTGCCCTTCTCGCCACCCTCTGGCCCGCTGCTGGTTCAGCCGTCGGTCTGCTGGGTGATTTCTTTGTCGACGCGCTAAAAGCCGTCGCCCCCGTTCTGGTGCTGATCCTTGTCTGCGCCGCAATCACCAACCACAAGAAAGACAGCCAGGCCCGCATGGGGCCGGTGGTGATGCTATACATTCTCGGCACGTTTGCCGCTGCACTGGTTGCAGTGGGCGCCAGTTTCCTGTTCCCCGTCTCTTTGCACCTGACTGGCACGCCCGAGCTTTTGGACGCCCCGGACGGGCTGGCAGAGGTGGTCAAGAACATCCTGTTGAAGATCGTGGACAATCCGGTGAATGCGCTGGCGCAGGCCAACTATATCGGCATTCTCGCCTGGGCCATCGGCCTTGGGCTGGTTTTCCGCCACGCCAGCGACTCGACCAAGACCCTGATGTCTGATCTGGATGGCGCGATCACCAAGATCGTGGCTGCCATCATCCGGGTTGCACCCATTGGTATCTTTGGCATCGTGGCCTCGACCATTGCTGAAACCGGCTTTGAAACGGTTGCCAGCTACGGCCAGCTGCTGTTGCTGCTGATTGGCTGCATGGCGTTCATGGCGCTGGTTGTGAACCCGCTAATCGTGTTCCTGCGCATTCGCAAGAACCCCTATCCGCTGGTCTTCACCTGCTTGAAGGAATCCGGGATCACCGCGTTCTTCATGCGCAGCTCGGCCGCCAATATTCCGGTCAACATGGAGCTGTGCCGCCGCATGAATCTGGATGAAGAGACCTATTCGGTTACCATCCCCATCGGCGCCACAATCAACATGGCCGGTGCCGCCATCACCATCACCGTGATGACACTGGCGACCGTGCACACCATGGGAATTCAGGTCGATTTCTTCTCGGCTCTGTTCCTAAGCATCATCGCTTCGGTTGCAGCCACCGGCGCGTCGGGCGTCGCGGGCGGGTCCCTGTTGCTGATCCCAATGGCCGCCAGCCTGTTCGGCATCGACAACGCAACGGCCATGCAGGTGGTCAGCATCGGGTTCATTATCGGTGTTCTTCAGGACTCGGCGGAAACCGGTTTGAACTCGTCCACCGATGTGCTGTTCACGGCGGCAGGATCGTACAAGCAAGGCGATCCCTATCCCCGCAAACTGCCGATGGAGCAGGTCGCCGCCTAAGCGGCCCTGATCCCACCCCACAACCGTCAGGTTTTACTCGGCGGTTGTGGGGTCTGCACTACCCCACCCGGCGGCGCGCATTGCCGAAGTCAGATCCCGTACAGGACCTGGATCGGCAAATACCCTGGTTTTCAACGCCTCCAACGGAAAGTTTGGCCAGGTCCTGGCGTATAATTCGGCCAGTCTGCGTGCCTCACCCCGATCACCGTTTTTCCAATGCGCGGCCATCAGATAGGCAGTTGAAATTGGCCCGAATGGGCCGCCGCGCGCGATCGTATTCTCATAGGTTCGGATTGAGCCCGCATAGTTGCTGGTGTGAAACTGCGCCGCACCCAGCGCGTTTCCGGCCACCGACCCACCACTATCTTCAGCCAGCGCCTGATAATGCTGTGCCTGCGAAAGTACGCGTTCAAAGTCAGAAGTATAAAGCGATATCAGGGCGTCAAATTCCGCAATATGTGGATCATTAGGGGCCAGCTTGGTTGCCCTGTGAGTCAGACTGACGGCCTGATCGAAATTGCCGTCAGCGAACTCAGACCATGCTCTGGCCGACAAACCCCAGGGCGCATCCGGGGCCAGTTCAAGTGCATGGGCGCTATTCTTATCGGCAGCACTAAGCAACTCCTCTGCGACAGGATCGTAGAACTGCAAAATGGCAAGCATGGTTTCCACCTGCGCAGCCCCTGCATAGCCGCAGTAATACAGCGGGTCTCGCTGTATAGCCGTTTCAAACACCATCAGAGCCGGGCGGAGCCGTTGTAAATCCACAACCGGAAAAATCAGGTCCTGACCAGCGCTACACAGGTTCATCGCCTCGACCCGGGTCGGAGAAACATCGTAGATCGTGGATTGATCGCCGGTGGTCGGTGGCGCATTGCGGCCGCTCAGATGCGTGGTCGCCACATAACCGCCAAGGCCCAGCAGAACCGCTCCGGTTACCGCTCCGACCAGCAGCAGGTTGCGCTTACCTCCAACCTCGGCCGCACCCGACCGAAACTCTGGCGCGTAGCTGCCGACGGGCAAGGTGATGACCACCGGGTCCGACGCGCCTTGCCCCCCGTAATACGCCTTAAGTTTGCGCCGAACGCGACCTGCGTCGACACGCACGACCCCTTCGCGTCGGGACAGGTCATCGGTGCTGTAACCATAGACGTCCATGGCAATCGTCTTGGCGCGGATTTCATCCGTGCGTCCGGCCAGCGCCTCGGTCACGACATAGGTCAGAAAGGATTGCATCCGCGCCGAACCCTTGAAATCCTTCGACGCAAGAACCCGATCAAGCGCCGACTGGATCTGTTCCTTTGGGAACGATCCTGCATCCCTCTGCGTGGTATCGTCGGTCGCGGCAGTCAAGAACTATCCTTTCAAGGTAAGGACTTGGCGGCATGCTGCTACGGTAGCATGCGGTTTAATACGTTCAAGACATATTCTTGGACAAGCATGTTTGAATGGCGAATCCAGCGGATGCCGTTACAATGACAGATGATGACTTCTTTGCAGCACAGTTTCCCGGCGCGGCACATCAATTGCAGGCTTTGCGCGCGCGGGACAAGGAGTTTGACCAAATCTGCGCCGATTACCACGAGGTACTCCGCGAGTTGGCGCTTGCCCCGCGATCCGCAGGTGGAACGCAGACCCGTTACCTCGCGGATCTGGCCGAAAGTGTCTCGGACCTGCGAAGCAGTATCG
The DNA here is from genome assembly GCF_056538105.1 of Ruegeria sp. BH6. Classification (NCBI taxonomy): domain Bacteria; kingdom Pseudomonadati; phylum Pseudomonadota; class Alphaproteobacteria; order Rhodobacterales; family Roseobacteraceae; genus Ruegeria; species Ruegeria sp. BH6. The sequence continues at coordinate 201,694 of NZ_JBQFSR010000008.1, read as the reverse complement.
AAAAACGGCTGCACGCCCCTGACCGCACAAATGAGTGAAAGGTTGACCATGAAACTCTTTACCCTTCTGCCCCTGCTGATCCTGACCGCCAGCCCGGCCATTGCTCAGGACACCCCAATCATTCACGATGGTGAGTTCGAATACCTGCGCGCGCAGTTCGGCACTGCCTGGGACGCACAGGATGTTGAAATTGACGCCAAGCTTGCCGAAATCCGCGATGCGAATGGCGGCCAACCACCCAATTTCCTTTACATCCTGATTGATGACGTGAGCTTTGGTCAGATGGGCGACCGCAAGATGAACTACGTCATGGGGATCGAGACACCGAACATCAACCAACTGGCAACCGAGGGTCTGTCGCTGATGCGAATGTATACAGAACCCTCCTGCACACCCACACGCACGGCAATGCTGACGGGCCGCCATCCGGTGCGAGCCGGGGTGGAAGAGGTCAAGGTGGCGCTGGTGGGCGAGGGTCTTCCGGCCTCAGAAGTAACCCTGCCAGAAATCCTGAAACAAGCAGGCTATAACACTGCCCATGTCGGCAAATGGCATCAGGGCGATATCGAACAATCCTACCCCCACAATCAGGGGTTCGACTGGGCTGCATTCCCCCTGCACCAACAAGTACAGCTGAGCCTCATGACCCCCGAGGCGATGCGGTCCAATGCCATGCTCGGCTATGTACCCGAAGGACAGAACAATCAGTTCCTTCTGGACGCGCGGTTCAAACCCTACGGTCTGGTCACAGGTGTCGAGGCCGAGGCGGGGGGCGTGGCCCGCGAAGTCGACATGGCGGCGGGCGAGGTTTGGACGCAGGCCAAATACGAAGACATGAACCTGCGGTATCAGCAACAAGTTCTGGAGCAACTCCAGCGCGTTGCGGCTGAAGATGCGCCATTCTTCGTGCAATACTGGCCGCTTTACCCGCTGAATTTCGTCTATCCCGATCAGGCGATTTCACGTAACGGGGGCTTTCACGCGGACAAGCTGCAGCTACTGGATGGTTGGATCGGTGATCTGTTGGACGCGCTGGAACAGACTGGTGAAGCCGACAACACGATCGTCGTCCTGATGGCCGACAATGGCCTGATGTATCACTACGAGGGCACCTCAGGCCTGAACCAACTGATCTATCGCGGCGGCAAGACCCAGCATCTTGAGGGCGGCGTACGCACCGATGCCTTCATCCGCTGGCCCAACGTCATCGAAGCCAACAGTGCAGCAGGCGATATCTTTCACGTCTCTGATATATACACCACCATGGCCCGGATCGCGGGAGCGACGGACTATATCCCGCGCGACCGCGTAATTGACGGCATCGACCAGACCGCCCTTTTGCTGAACGGCGAAGGCCACGGACGGCGCGATTATGTCTATGTTTACGAGGGGCCGGTCCTACGGTCTGTGGTCAAGCAAGAGTTCAAGATGCACCTGCCCGCCCCCGGACAACCCGGCGCTGGCGCACCGACCTACAACATCTATCGCGACCCGCGCGAAGAACACCCGCTGGTGGGGTATTCCCTTTGGGCCGGGGCCTCGTTTCAGGACATGGTCAAACGCCATCAGAAAATGATCGCCAAATACCCGCATTCCGAGATTGGCACTGGCCTGCCCTATGAAGGGATCGAAAACCTGCGCCCAGAATCGGAACTGGCGCGCGAAACCTTCATGAGCTGGCAATGAGGTAAACCGTAGAATTTTAGAAATAAACATCATAATGTTTCAATGTGAGAATACCTCGACAGCCATAGGCCAAGAGAACATCTTGCATACAAGGGGAGTACGGAATGAAACTGGGATGGTTAATCACCTTGTCATCAGGTCTTGTGGCCACATCGGCATTGGCGCAGGAAAACCCCATTCAGCACGACGCAGAATTTTACGTTCTGCAAGCCCAGCACGCCGACCAATGGGCACAGGATGATGCTGCTGTAAACGAAGCATTGGCCGCGTTTAGGGACGGCAACGGTGGCAATCCTCCAAACATCATCAGCGTGTTGATCGATGATTTGGGTTTTGGCGACATGGGCATCCCCGAATTGAACGCAGTGCGGGGCTATGAGACGCCAAACATCAACGATTTCTCGGATCAGGCCATGCGAATGGTGCGTATGTACACCGAGCCATCATGCACGCCGACCCGTGTGGCACAGATGACTGGGCGTTTGCCGGTAAGGATGGGGATGGGCGACACCGCAGTGGATATAGCAGGGTTTGGCTTGCCCGGCGATGAGGTCACCCTACCGGAAGTTTTGAAACAGGCGGGCTATGCCACAAGCCATGTGGGAAAATGGCACATGGGGGACATCGCTGAAAGCTGGGCCATGAACCAAGGCTTTGACTACGCCCAAATGGCCGTACACCAGCAAGGACAACTGACCATTTTCAACGATGATGCCATAAAGGAACAGGTATCTGTCGCGATCCGCGATTATGACGACAAATACACTTTGGACAATTGGTTCAGACCTGATGCGTCCGCGATGATGACAGTAATCGAAGGCGAGGCCGACGGTCCGATCCGCGAAATCCGCATGGAAACAGGCGAACGTTGGAATGCCGCCAAATACGACGAGATGAACCAAGCCTTTCAGGACAAAACCCTGTCTGAACTTGAGCGTTTGGCCGGCGATGAAGAACCTTTCTTTCTCCAATATTGGCCAATGATTCCCCTGGATAACACGCGTGCTGGTCGTGACGGACCCGAAAGCGCCAACGGCGGGCTGTATGTCGACAAAATGCAGTTGCTGGATCAATGGCTTGGTGACCTATTCGCCAAAGTGGACGAGCTTGGGCTAACCGAGAACACCATCATTGTCGTAATGGGCGACAATGGCCATTTCACCAAGTATTCTCCGCAATCAGGGTTCACCCCAATGATCTTCCGCGGTGGAAAAGCTGACACGACAGAAGGTGGTGTTCGTGTTGATGCCTTTATTCGCTGGCCGGGAATGATTGAAGAAGACGCATTGTTGAACAGCATTGTTCATGTCTCTGATATGTACACAACGTTTGCGCGGTTTGCTGGTGCGGAAGAGTTCATCCCTCGCGACCGGCTTGTCGATGGTGTGGACCAGTCGGCCGCACTTCTTTTTGCCGATGAATCCAAAGCACGCCGGGATCACGTGATCATCTACTCGGTCGCCAAGCCCGAAGCCATCGTCAAGGATCAGCTCAAGCTCAAGCTGCCAGGACCCGGTGAAAGCCCGATTGTTGCCAAGTTTTTCGACCTATATCGCGACACGCGTGAGGAGTATTCGGTGTCGACCGAAGTTGGTGCCTGGGGTGGACAGGAGTTCGTTCGGATTCTCGGGCGCCACAATGCGCGAAAGGAAAAATTCCCGGATACTCCTCCGGCCACGGGTGTTCCGTACGAGGGCATCGACAACATCCGCCCCGAGACACAGCAAGCGGTTGAAGCGTTCCTGGTCAAACGCCAATCGTCACAACAATAAGCTTAGACTGCCCGCAGTATTTCCGCGGGCAGCCTTTTCAACTGACGGCAGGTAAGGCGATGGCTGGAAACATAATCTTCGCACTTGGCATAGTGGTGTCGCTTGGCATTGGCTTTGTCTATTTCCGCGATCTGGGCGACATCTCGCAAATGCTGTTGAAGGTGAAGCGTGAAAATATGGTGCGGTTCATCCGGCATGAATACCGCCTGATCGGTATCGGGTTGGGTGCATTTGCCGTCTCCACGCTGACCTTTCTCTTTTTGGGTGGCGGGTCGTTCTGGTTGTGGGCTTTGTCTGCGTTGCTGGTGCTGTTCTTTTACGGCTTCCCTTTTGTCTGGGTGCATCTGGGCCTGCGTAACCAGTTGAACGACGCGGCCTTCTTTCCGATCAGCGAGGCCCGCAAATATGTTGGCCCAACCGCGCCGGTCATCGTGATGGATCACAACGGCCATGCCCGCGCGCACCCGGATGCACAGATCATGCGACCTCATCTGGCCGGTGACGTCGATGGGTTGGGCGGTGAAGATGTGGTGATGACCTATTGCGCAATGGCCAACCTCGGCCAGGGATACACCCCACGGATCGAGGGCAAGCGGCTGGACCTTGAGGTGCTGGCCCAGCACGGCAACAACCTGATCCTACGCGACAATGAATCCGGCGAACCGATCCAGCATATCTATGGCTTCCGCGAGGCTGACCGCGACCCGAACGCTGATGGGCTCGCCTGCCCCCTGCGCCCCGAGGCGCAGATGAAGCCCTGGCCGACCTACCGGATGACGTTCCGAGGATTCCAAAAGGCCTTTCCCGACGGCGAAGTCTTTCTGAACAAACCCTCATCCAATCCTCTGCTGCGGCTGCTGGACATGGTGACCGAGATCACCTTTGGATGGGGCATCGGCCGCCAGCATCAGGAAGAAGCACCCGTGATGGACAATATGGATCGTTCCGATGACCGGCTGCCCAACAAGACCTATGTCTGGGGGATCACAATCGGCAAGGATGCCGCCTGCTGGACGGATGATTTCGTCATCGACAACAACTGGATCGTCAACGCCACCGTCGGTGGCCGCGATGTCGTAGTCAGTTTGGACCCGAAATACGAAAGCTTGGGTGTGTGGTATAATGACAGTGCTCAGCCCGTTTCACATTGCGATTTCTGGGGTGTGTCGGACCAGGGTCAGTTGCAACGGGTAGAAACTCTGCGGGCCGGAATATTCTGGCACGTCTGGTCCGAGTTTTTCCCGGACACTGACATAAATCGCGTCGGCTCGGGCGCAACGGACTCTGAGGACGTAGCGGCATAGGACCCATTTCGGAAACACATAATTTAAGACAGAAATAGTGAGGGACAGAATGGTACAAACCAAAAAAACAAGGCTCGGCACCGTCGCAGCGGCCTTACTGACATCCGTGGCAGCACCCACCTCGGCGCAGCAGTCCGATTGGTCTTACGAGGCCACTATCTATCTGTTCATGCCCGAGACCGAGACCAGCATTGAAACCCCTAGGGGTACGCTTGACGCGACACTTAGCTTTACAGACGCGCTGGAAAACCTCGACTTTGCGTTCATGGGCGCGCTGGCGGCAACAAACGGGCAATGGAGCGTGCTGGCCGACTATAACTATACCAACTTGTCCTTTGGCGATACCGGGCCTGGCGGCGGCGACCTTGAAACTTCGGTCAAGACACAGTTCCTGACGGCCTTACTGGGTTACCGAGTGCGCAATGATCCAACCGTCAAGGTGGACCTTGCGGGCGGCTTCAGGTGGTACAGTACCGACACTGATTTCTCGCTGACACCTGTGGGAGGTCCCGCCTTTACCTCTACTGCCGACGAAAGTTGGGTCGACCCGGTAGTTGGGGTCCGGGCACGGTTTACGCTATCCGATTCATGGACCAGCACCGCTTATGTGGATTACGGAGGATTTCGCAGCGGCAGCCAGACCTGGTCGGTTCTGCTGACTGCAGACTACATCATCAACGACAGGTGGATGCTGCGGGGTGGATACCGTTACATATCTTTCGACCACGATATTGACGGCAATGATTACGAATTCGATCAATCCGGCCCGCTGATAGGTGCTACTTACCGGTTCTGAGTGCGCAATCTTTAACAACCGGGGTTACGACAGATGCGCTGTGGCCTCAATCTCAACCATGGCTTCGTCTTCGACCAAACCGGCAACGATGATCATCGACATGGCGGGGAAGTGTCTGCCAAACACCTCACGATAGGCTGCGCCGACTTCGGCCTGTTTTGCCAGGTATTCGCTTTTGTCGATGACAAACCAGGTCAAGCGGGTCACGTCGGCTACCTCACCACCTGCGGCTTCGACAATGTCCACGATATTTTGCAGGGCCTGTTTCATCTGGCCAATAAAGCCGCCGTTGACAAATTCCTTGTTCGCGTCCCATCCGATCTGGCCGCCAATATGCAAGGTTCCGTCCTTAGTCAGAACGCCGTTCGCATAGCCTTTGGCCGGAAGCCAGCCGTCGGGCTGAATGATCTTGTGGCTCATGTCGCGTCCTTTCTGAATGTTTCCAGCTTGCTGCGGATGGTATCTGGCCACGCCTCGGGGCGGCCATCGGCGTTGACGTGGACCAATGTCGCCAAAGTTGTCAGCCGCACCTCGTCCCCACAACGGGCGGTCATCGTGTACCCCGCCGAGCTGTTGCCGATCTGTGTGATTTCAAGTTGGAAAACCAATTGGTCTCCATGGCGGCTGGGTGCGGGAAACTGGGTCTGGATCTGAACAGTTGGTACAGCACCTGCGCGATGCAGATCGTGGAACGGCGCGTTCAAACCCTGATCAAAGAACGCCTCGACGCAATCATTGATCATCTCGAAGTAACGCGGAAAGAACACGATCCCGGCAGGGTCGCAATGTTTGAACAAGACTTTTTGATGAAACTCAAACGCCATCAGACCCCCACATATTTTTCGGAAATTTCAGGGGTCAGGTCAGTGATGGCACCGGTCCAGACGGTGCGGCCCCGCTCCAGAATGACCGCTTTGTCAGACACAGCCGCCAACTCCTTCAAAGATTTGTCGATCAGCAGGATCGCCACGTTGGTCTCTTGCCGCAGGCGGTGCAGCGCTGCCCAGATTTCCTGCCGGACGATCGGGGCAAGCCCCTCGGTGGCCTCATCCAGGATCAGCAGTCGGGGGTTAGTCATCAGCGCGCGGCCTATCGCCAGCATCTGCTGCTCTCCTCCCGAAAGGGAAACCGCCCGTTGCCCCTGCCGTTCACCCAACCGGGGAAACAGCTCGGTCACGCGGCGCAGGGTCCAATCCCCTGGACGTGCCGCCGCAATCAAGTTTTCACGCACAGTCAGGTCGGCAAAACAGCGGCGCCCTTCGGGCACCAGCCCCACGCCTTTACGCGCGACCTTGTGACTGGGCAGCGCATGCAGGTCCTGACCGTCCAGCGTCAGCGTGCCGTCTGACCGGATCATCCGGCAAATGGCCTTTACCGTGGTGGTCTTACCCATCCCGTTTCGCCCCATCAGGGCAGTGACCTCACCCTGCGCAATCTCAAGATTCACACCAAACAGGGCCTGACTGACACCGTAAGAGGCGCTGAGGTTTTCTATCCGCAGCAGACTCATGCCTCGTCCCCCAGATAGGCGTCGCGCACTTCGCGGCTGGTGCGGATTTCGTCCGCCGTGCCCGTGGCGATGACCTTGCCATAGACCAGCACGCTGATCCGATCGGCCAACGCAAAAACCGCGTCCATGTCGTGCTCGACCAGCAAAATGGGCGCTTCCTGTCTCAGCCCGTCAAGAAAACCCGTCAGCCGTTTCGACCCTCCGGCACCAAGCCCGGCCATTGGCTCGTCCATCACAAAGGCTTTGGGGGACAAGGTCAAAGCAACTGCAACCTCCAATTGCCGCCGCTGACCATGGCTGAGGTTGGCACAGCGCGTATCGCGGTCATCGCTGAGGCCCACGCGCTCCAACGCGGCCTCGGCCCGTTCGCGCAGCGTGGGTCGTTTCAAGGCAGGTCGCCAGAACCGCCAAGCCATATGCTCGGCCCCCATCGCGCCCAGCACGGCGTTTTCCAGAACGGTATCTTCCATGCACAGTTGAGAAATCTGAAAGGTGCGCCCCAGCCCATCCCGCGCCCGCGCCTGCGTGCTATGCCCCGAGACATCTTGGCCATTCAGCAGGACCCGCCCGGAATCTGACTGCAACCCACCGCAAATCTGTTGGATCAGCGTCGATTTGCCCGCCCCGTTTGGGCCGATGATCGCATGGATTTCGCCGGGTATCAGGTCAATCGACACGTCGTCCGTGGCCTTGAGTGCGCCAAAGCTTTTGTTTAGGTTCAGCGTGGAAAGGACGGGATCAGACATGTGCCCCCTCTTTCCCGGTCAGCAGACCGATCAGCCCCCCGCGCCCGAACAGCACAATACACAGCAGGACCACGCCCAAATAGACGTGCCAGAAGTCAGTTAGCTCGCCCAAAAAATGTTCCAACGCGACAAAGACGCAGGCCCCGATGACCGGCCCCATCAAGCGCCCCACCCCTCCGATGATGATCAGCACGATCAATTCACCCGACAATTGCCAACTGAACATCGTGGGGGAGACAAAGCGGTTCAGGTCTGCAAACAGCGCGCCTGCCAACCCGGTGATTGCCCCCGAAAGGACAAAGGCCAACAGCTTCAACCGCATCGGGTTCAGGCCCACGGTCTCAACCCGAGTGGGCGTCTGACGCGCCGCGTTCAGCGCCAATCCGAAGGGTGAGCCTTGAAGGCGGGCGAACAGAAATAGCACCACACAAAGCAGCGTGAAACAGATGCCATAGAACTGGATCGGTGCTAGTGTGTTCAGACCAGGAAAGTCGTTGCGGACATAGATCGACAGCCCATCTTCACCCCCGTACTGCGCCCAGGAGATCGCGAAGTAGAAAAACATCTGCCCAAAGGCGAGCGTGATCATGATGAAATACACCCCGGACGTGCGCAGCGACAGCAGCCCGATAAAGAACGCCACCATCCCTGAAAGGATCATCGCCACCAGCCAGATCACCGGCATAGCTTTGGTGCCATCGGTGGTGAATAGTCCCAGATCAAGCGCCGTGTAGGTCTGCGCGTGATAGGCAAGGATGCCCATCGCGTACCCTCCGATCCCAAAGAACACTGCATGACCAAAGCTGACCATGCCGCCGATCCCAAGGATGATGTTCAACCCCACAGCCGCCAGCGCAAGGATCACCGCCCGCGTCACCAATGTGATCGTAAAGGGTTGATCAGCCACAACGGCCCAAAGCGGCAACACCAGCAGGCCCAAGATCATCGCGGCATTGAGGTATTTTTCATTCAACCTCATGCGCGTGCTCCGAACAACCCGGTGGGTCGCCAGATCAGCACCAGCCCCATCAGCACGTAAATCCCCATAGAGGCCAGCGCCGAGCCGCTTTTCTGTGCCGCGCCATTGTCCATGAACAGCTTGAACAATTCGGGCAGGAACACCCCGCCCAGCGTGTCGGTCAGCCCGACCAGCAGCGCGCCGATAAAGGCACCACGAACTGAACCGATCCCGCCGATGACAATGACCACAAAGGCCAGGATCAGCACCGGTTCTCCCATCCCGACCTGAACCGATTGAATCGCCCCGACCAAAGCGCCAGCCAATCCGGCCAGCGCCGCGCCCAACGCAAAAACCAGCGTGTAGAGTTTCGAGATATCGACGCCCAGTGCCGCGATCATCTCACGATCATTCTCTCCCGCTCGTATTTGAATGCCGAGACGGGTGCGTTCAATCAGCGCCCAAAGACCCACAGCCACGGCTAGCCCGATGCCAATCAGGGTCAGACGATACAGCGGGTATTCGATCCCGCCCGGCAAAGTGACAGGTCCGGACAGCGCGTCGGGAATGTCCAGAAACAACGGAAAAGAGCCAAAGACCCAGCGTGTTCCTTCAGAAAAGATCAGGATCAGCGCAAAGGTGGCCAGCACCTGATCCAGATGCGGCGCGTTATACAATCGCCGGATAACCACCATCTCGACAATCGCTCCGGCCAGCGCTGCGGCGGCCAGGGCGGCAACCAGCGCCAGCAGGAAAGACCCAGTTGCGCCCGCCACAGCCGCCGCCGCAAAAGCCCCCACCATGTAAAGAGACCCGTGCGCCAGATTGATCAGGCCCATCACGCCGAAAATCAGCGTTAGACCAGCCGCCATCAGGAACAGCATCACACCGAACTGCAGCCCGTTAAGGATCTGCTCGATAATCAGGATCGAGGACATGGGAACTCCGGTGGTCTGCCCGCCCCGCAATCGGGGGCAGGCAGAGGGTCAGTTACATTTTGCACTCGGCCGCATAAGCGTCAGAGTGGTTTTCCAGCGCAACGCCGAGGATCTTGTTGGTGAATACGTCACCTTCCTTGATCACTTCACGCGCATAGATGGTCTGAACCGGGTGATGGTTTGGGCCAAAGCTGAAATCGCCGCGGGTACTGTCGAACTCGGCCGCTCGCAATGCCTCACGGAAGGCATCTGCATCTGAAGGGTCGGCCTTGTTCAGCGCCGACAGCAACAGGTTGGCGGTGTCAAACCCTTGACTTGCGTAGAGCGAAGGCAGACGTCCGTATTCCGCCTGAAAACTTTCCACAAACGCCGCATTGGTCGGGTTGTCGATATCCTTGTTCCACTGCGAGGTGTTCACCACCCCCATTGCCGCATCACCAACTGCCTGCAGGATGCCCTGATCAAAGCTGAAGGCCGGACCGACCACGGGCAGGTCGATCCCACTGTCGGCATATTGCTTGAGGAAGGAAATCCCCATACCGCCTGGCAGGAAGAAGAACACGCTATCCGCATCGCTGGCCCGGATCTGAGCAATCTCGGCGGCATAGTCGGTCTGTCCCAGTTCGGTATAAATTTCACCGGCCAGATCACCTTCGAAGAACCGTTTGTAGCCTGTCAGAGCATCCACACCAGCCGGATAGTTTGGGGCCAAGATAAAGCTGTTCTTGTAGCCCGCACCGTTGGCATAGGCCCCCGCGGCCTCGTGCAGGTTGTCGTTCTGCCAGGCGACGTTGAAATAGTTCTGGTGGCAACCTTTCCCGGCCAAGGGAGACGGGCCCGCATTGGGAGACAGATAGAATACGTTCTGGTTCACCGCCGCAGGCACAACCGCCATGGCAAGGTTTGACCAGATGATACCGGTCATCACATCGACCCGTTCGGATTGGATCATCTTGTCCGACAATTGCACGGCGATGTCGGGCTTGCGCTGGTCGTCTTCGATTACAACCTCAATATCGTCGCGGCCTGATTGCGCGATGGCCAGCATGAACCCGTCCCGCACATCGATGCCCAACCCGGCCCCGCCGCCAGACAGCGTGGTGATCATCCCGACCTTGACCTCGGCCACCGCACCGGTGGCGCACAGCGCGGAAACCGCAGCGGCCGCTAGAAACTTTTTCATCTTCATCTCCCTTCGTTGGTCTTTCGAACGCGCCTTTTGCCAATCTTCCCCGCGTTCAGCCTATGCCCCTGACAGGGCGTTCTTTTTTGTTATGCCGCTATTCACACCGATCACGCCCCGTTCGTCGAGGGGGATTTCAACCTGAAGCGCTGAATTTTTCCCGTCGCAGTCTTTGGCAACGCGTCGCAGAACCGGATCGAGCGTGGGTACTTGTAGGGCGCGATTACGGATTTGACATGAGTTTGCAGCGCCTCGCGCAGGGTATCTTCTGCCACAGCACCTTCGGTCAGCACGACATGCGCCTCGACAATTTCGCCCCGATCCGGGTCTGGGGCACCGATCACGGCGCATTCCAGCACGGCCTCGTGCGCCAGCAGCGCGGCTTCGACCTCGGGGCCTGCGATATTGTACCCGGCCGAGACGATCATATCGTCATTGCGTGCCGCGAAATGGAAATAGCCAGCCTCGTCCTGATAGAAACTGTCGCCGGTGATGTTCCAGCCGTCGTGAACATAATCCTTTTGACGATCATCATTCAGATATCGGCAACCGGTCGGGCCTCGCACCGCCAATCGGCCAATGTCGCCCGTTTTAGCCTCGGTCCCGTCGCGGTTCAAAACCTTCGCTTCGTACCCTTTGACCGGGCGTCCGGTGCAGGCGGGCCGGTGATCGTCGAACCGGTTTGAGATGAAGATATGCAGCAATTCCGTGGCCCCGATGCCATCGAGCATCGGCTTGCCTGTACGTGCAATCCAGTCGTCATAGACGGGTTTGGGCAACGTCTCGCCCGCCGAAACGGCAGCGCGCAGGCTTGACAGATCGGCCCCATCCTCCATCGCCTGCAACATGACACGATAGGCCGTTGGGGCCGTGAAACAGACGGTGGCTTTGTATTTCTCGATGATCTCAATCATGCCGGGAGGCGAAGCTTGTTCCAGCAAGGTCGCCGTTGCCCCAAATCGCAGTGGAAACACCGCCAGTCCACCCAACCCGAAGGTGAATGCCAGTGGAGGGGACCCAACAAAAACGTCCTCAGGCTGCACGTTCAGAACCTCGCGCGCATAACCATCGGCGATGATCATCAGATCGCGGTGAAAGTGCATCGTGGCCTTTGGCTCTCCGGTCGAACCTGAGGTGAATCCCAGAAGGGCAACGTCATCGCGACCCGTTTGCACGCATTCGAACTGAACCGGTTTTTCCAGCGCCAGACGATCAAGTTCGGCATCGTGGTTTGAGGTGCCGTCGAACCCCACGACGCGCTCTAGGAACCGGCTATCCTGTGCGCAGGTTTCCATTTCCGCCATCAAACGTGTGTCGCAGAGGGCGAACTGGATCTCGGCCTTGTCCACATGTTTGGTCAACTCTCCCGCCCGCAGCATGGGCATAGTGTTGACGACCACGGCCCCAACTTTGGTCGCGGCCAGCCAGCAGGCCACCATGGCCGGGTTATTTGCCGAACGGATCAACACACGGTTACCGGGCTGTACTCTTATATCTTCGACCAGCACATGCGCCAGACGGTTGGTCCAGTCGGTAAGCTCTTTGTAGGTCCTCTGCCGCCCGTTTCCGATCAGCGCGATATTGTCGCCAAACCCCTTGTCCACCATCGCATCGGTCAGCTCATACGCAGCATTCAGAAGGTCGGGATAGTCGAACCCGTCCAACAGAAAATCTGGCCACTGCTCCTCGGACGGCAAGCTATCGCGGCTGAACGTATCGATATGTGCGGACGGTCCCAACATCACTTCCCCTCCCTATGCGCGGCCATTGCCTGACGGGCGATGACCACTTTCTGAACGTCCGAGGCACCCTCGTAGATGCGCAACGCCCGGATTTCACGGTACAGCGCCTCGACCGGCATGCCCGATCGGACACCATCACCGCCGAACAGCTGTACCGCCTTGTCGATGACCTGCTGCGCGTGGTCGGTGGCAAAAAGCTTGGCCATTGCGGCCTCACGTGTGATCCGTGGTGCCCCACTGTCTTTGGTCCAGGCGGCGCGGTAGACCAGCAGCGCCGCCGCATCGACGTCCAGCGCCATATCGGCGATGTGACCTTGCACCATCTGCAGATCGAACAGCGGCTCGCCTTGCACATGCCGGGTACTGACCCGCGTCAACGCTTCATCCAACGCGCGCCGGGCGAACCCCAACGCCGCGGCCGCCACAGTCGAGCGAAACACATCCAGCACCGACATGGCGATCTTAAACCCGGCACCGGGCGCGCCGATCATCGCCGACGCTGGGATGCGCGTATCAGAAAACCGCAGTGTCGCCAGCGGATGCGGAGCGATGGTGTGCAGCTGTTCGGCAACCTCAAACCCCGGCAAGTCGGGTGTTACCACAAAGGCGGACAATCCCTTAGCACCCGGCGCCTCGCCCGTGCGGGCGAACAGGGTGTAGACATCGGCAATGCCTCCGTTCGATATCCACGTCTTTTCGCCGTTCAGAACATAGTGATCGCCATCACATGTCGCGGTCATGGCAGAATTCGCCACATCGGATCCTGACTGCGGCTCGGTCAGCGCAAAGGCCGAAATCGCCTGCCCGCTGCGCGTTTTTGACAACCATTCGGCCTTTTGCTGGGGTGAGCCGAACAGGGAAATCGCACCGGTGCCAAGACCCTGCATGGCAAAGGAAAAATCAGCCAACCCATCATGCCGGGCAAGGATTTCCCGGGTCAGACACAAAGTCCGCACATCCAACTGGCCGTGTTCGTCCGCAGTTGGCTGCAGCAGCCCCGCCGCGCCCATGTCACGCACCAGCGCGCGGCAGGCGGCATCCGTGTCCGCATGGTCGACCTTTAGCTCCTGCACGACCTCTTCGACTCGCGCGGCCCAGCTGCGGTGGCGTGGCTCGAAAAATGGCCATGACAGGAAGCTGCGATCTGCCATCAATCCCCCTCGAACTCTGGTTTTTCTTTGGCGACAAAGGCGTTGTAGGCACGCTCAAAATCGCCGGACTGCATGCAGATGGCCTGCGCTTGTGCCTCGGCTTCGATGGCTTGTTCGATCGACATGGACCATTCCTGCGCCAACATGGTTTTGGTCATCATATGCGCGAAATTCGGTCCCGCAGAGATACGCCGGGCCATGTTCTGCGCCGCGCCCTCAAGCTGATCCGCCTCGACCACGCTGTTGTAGAACCCCCAGCCAAGCCCCTCCTCGGCACTCATAGACCGCCCGGTATAGAGCAGCTCTGCCGCACGCCCCTGCCCGATGATACGAGGCAACATGGCACAGGCTCCCATGTCACAACCAGCCAGCCCAACCCGTGTGAACAGAAAGGCGCATTTCGCCTGTGGTGTTGCGATACGCAGATCGGATGCCATGGCGATGATCGCTCCAGCCCCAACGCAGATACCGTCCACCGCCGCAATCACCGGCTTACCGCAATTCACCATCGCCTTGACCAGATCGCCGGTCATGCGGGTAAAGGCCAACAACTCTTTCATATTCATGCGGGTCAGCGGGCCGATGATGTCATGCACATCGCCACCCGAGCTGAAATTGCCACCATTCGACGCAAAGACCACGGCGTCCACATCATCGACATAGACCAGATCGCGAAACCAGTCGCGCAGCTCGGCATAGCTGTCGAAGGTCAGCGGGTTCTTCCGCTCAGGCCGGTCCAAGCTGACCGTGGCAACGCGGTCTTGCACCTCACACTGGAAATGTTTGACGTCACGGATCATTAGGCTCCTCCGGCAGGCTGAATTCGGTGGTGAGCGTCCTTGCATCCTCGGCCGAGAATTGGCCCAGCATATCGGCGATCCATGCCTCATGCGCGGCGGCCTGGCGGGCGAATTCCGCGCGGCCCTTTTGGGTCATACACACGCGATGGGCGCGGCGGTCTCCGGGCACCGGCACCCGCACCAGCAGGCCATCGTCAGCCAGCCGGTCCACGATCCCGGTCACGTTGCCATTGGAGACGCGCAGCACGCCCGAAATCTCGCTCATTTTCAGGCCGCCCTCAAAGCGCGAGAGCGCTGCCATCACGTCGAACCGGGGCAAGGTCGTGTCGAACTCGGCCCGGAAATTCTCACGCAGTTTAGCCTCGATACCTCGGGTGGTTTTCAACAGTCGCAACCACAGGCGTAGCCGTTCTTTCGAGGCATCCTCAAGTGGGGGGTGTGCAAGGGTCGGGTTCATATTTCACCTCCCGAAAGGCTGAGCGTGTGTCCGTTCACGGATTTCGCAGCGTCCGAGCACAGCCATTTCACTGCGCTGGCGACCTCATCCGTTTCGATAAACCGGCGTTGGGGGTTGCCCCGGTGAAGCGAGGCGGCGGCGTCCTCTGCGCTCATCCCCGTTTTTTCGACGATGGTTTCGATCGAACGTTCCAGCATCGGCGTGTCTACAAAACCGGGGCAAACGGCGTTGACGGTGATCCCGGTCGGGGCCAGTTCAACTGCCAGCGCGCGGGTAAGGCCGATAACCCCGTGTTTCGCGGCGCAATAGCCAGAGACGTAAGGATAGCCTTTCAATCCCGCTGTCGAGGCGATCGCGACCAGACGCCCGGCGCCCGCCGTCTGCATGTCTGCCAGCCCGGCCTGCCAGACGTTGAATACACCGATCAAGTTGACCTCGGTCATGCCGCGCAGGTCATCCGCCGTCATTTTGGCAAACGGCATCGAATGCGCCGCGCCTGCATTGGCGATGACCGCCGTGACCGGGCCGCGTTGGGCGCGGGCGGACTCGAAAGCGGCCTGTACTTGCACCGTGTCGGTCACATCGCAGACTTCGAAAGGTAGGCCTTGCTGCTGCAAGGTGGCCTTGGTTCGACCTAAAAGAGTGATCGCCACGCCATCCTCAGCAAACGTCTTCGCAATCGCTGCACCGACCCCGGTGCCACCGCCTGATATGACCACATGACTCATACCTTACTTGCCATTTCCGCGTCGCGGTCGGCCAGACGCCAGGCCTGATCGCGCCCAGCCTCATAAGGTTTTGGCCAGATCTCCTGCCGGTCGCCCAGCGCCGTGGCTGCGTGCAAGGTCCAATAGGGGTCGTTCAGATGCGGTCTGGCCAGACAGACCAGATCGGCGCGCCCGGCCATCAAGATCGAATTGACGTGGTCGGCCTCGTAGATGTTGCCAACTGCCATTGTCTTGATGCCACGTTCATTGCGGATACGGTCCGAGAATGGGGTCTGGAACATCCGCCCATAAATCGGCTGCGCCTGTGTCGAGGTCTGGCCTGCGGACACATCCACGATATCCGCCCCCGCCGCATCGAACATCGCCGCGATCTCAACGGCCTCTTCCGGTGTGATGCCGTTTTCACCCGCCCAGTCACTGGCCGATATACGCACTGCCATCGGCTTGGCCTCGGGCCAGACCGCGCGCATGGCCGCGAACACCTCAAGCGGGTAACGCATGCGGTTTTCCAAACTGCCGCCATAGTCGTCGTTTCGTGTATTTGAAAGCGGAGAGATGAAGGACGAGATCAGATACCCATGAGCCGCGTGCAGTTCTATCATGTCGAACCCGGCGCGATCAGCCATTTGGGCGGCTGCTGCGAACTCAGCCATGACGCGATCCATATCCCACCGATCCATCGCTTTGGGTATGGCGTTGTCGTCTGACCACGCAATGGCCGAGGCGGAGATCAGTGGCCAGTTGCCTTCCTCCAACGGCTGATCCATGCCCTCCCACCCGATGCGCGTCGATCCCTTGCGCCCTGCATGACCGATCTGGCAGCAAATCTTGGCGTCGGTCTCGGTGTGGACGAAATCGGTCAGGCGGCGCCATGCCGCCTCATGCTCGGGCGCATACAGACCGGGACAACCTGGCGAGATGCGACCATCGGCACTGACACAAGTCATCTCGGTATAGACCAGCCCTGCCCCGCCCTTGGAGCGCTCGCCATAGTGGATCAGATGCCAGTCGGTCGGGCAGCCATCCACGGCCTTGTACTGTGCCATGGGTGAGACCACGATCCGGTTCTTCAACTCCATCTCACGCAGACGGAATGGCGCAAACATGGGCGCGCGGGCGGGAGCGTTGATCCCGACCCCGGCTTGCGCCATGAACCAGGCCTCGGCCCGGCCCAGCCACCCGGCATCGCGTTCGCGCAGGTTTTCATGGCTGATCCGTTGCGACCGGGTCAGCATAGAATAGTTCAGCTGCACGGAATCCAGATCCAGATAGCGTTCAACGTCCTCGAACCACTCAACCGAGTTCCGCGCCGCCGATTGCAGTCGCAGTACTTCGAGCCGCCGTTCGTCTTCATAACGGGCAAAGGCAGCCTCAAGCGTGTCTTCGCTGTGGATATACTCGGCCAGCGCAATCGCGCTTTCCAACGCCAATTTGGTTCCCGACCCGATCGAGAAATGCGCCGTAGCCGCAGCATCCCCCAGCAAAACGACGTTGTCGTGGCTCCATTTCTCACACAGCACGCGCGGAAACCGCAGCCAGGCTGAGCCACGGATATGGTTGGCATTAGTCATCAGAGCATGCCCGCCCAGATGATCCTTGAAGATGTCTTGGCAAACGGCAATCGAGTCCTGCTGGCTCATCTTGTCAAAGCCATAGGCATCGAATGTCTCTTGTGTGCATTCGACAATGAAAGTCGCGGTGTCTGGATCGAATTGATAGGCATGGGCCCAAACCCAGCCCTTACCGGTCTTCTCGAAGATAAAGGTAAAGGCGTCGTCGAATTTCTGGTGCGTTCCCAGCCACACAAACTGACACAGGCGCTGGTCGATATCCGGTTTGAACACATCCGAAAACTCGGCGCGGGTTTTCGAATTCAGCCCGTCCGACGCAATGACGACGTCATAGTTGGCCATATAGTCCAAGGCGGATGCAACCTCGGTTTCGAACCGCATCTTCACATCCAATTCGCGGGCGCGGGCCTGCAGGATCAGCAACAGCTGCTTGCGCCCGATGCCGCAGAACCCATGCCCGCCAGACACAGTGCGCTGGCCTTTGTGAACCAGCGCCACATCGTCCCAATAGGCAAACTGTTCCCGAATTCTCTCAGCGCTGATCGGATCGTTGACCGCCAGATTGTCCAACGTTTCATCGGACAGAACGACGCCCCAGCCAAAGGTGTCATCGGGTCGGTTGCGCTCGATCACCTCAATCTCGGCCGCCGGATTTCGAAGCTTCATCGAAATCCCGAAACAAAGACCCGCCGGGCCGCCGCCAAGGCAAGCAATGCGCATCGCTAAACTTCCCTTCATCCGTTTGAATACCTGAAACGCTAGACCGAGTCGCTGATCCCTTCAAGTTAAAATATTTTATGCTTGAAGTTTATTTGCGAGAAGTTACGCTTTCAATTATTCTCCAAAACGTCGGGTGGCCGGATGGTGGTGCGTGTCGAAACAAAGGACGATTTGGCGGTTGTGACGATCGACAACCCGCCTGTGAACGCAGCCAGTCAGGCAGTGCGCGCGGGGCTGTTGGCAGCCATTGCTGAGACCGAAGCGAACACCTCTGCCAAGGCCGTCATACTGTGCGCTGAAGGTCGGACATTCACTGCTGGTGCGGATGTACGCGAGTTTGACAAGCCGCCAATGGAACCCCACCTGCCGAACGTCATCCAGGCGATTGAAGACACAATAAAGCCCTGGGTCGCGGCACTGCACGGTTCTGTCCTTGGCGGTGGACTTGAGATCGCGCTTGGGTGCAGTCACCGCGTGGCGCTGCGCAGCACCAGGTTTGGCCTGCCCGAGGTAACGCTGGGCCTGATCCCTGGCGCGGGCGGCACCGTTCGACTACCGCGCCTGATCGACCCGCTTGAGGCGCTGAACATGGTGACCAGCGGTAAGCCGATCTCTGCTACGACGGCGCTGAACCTAGGTCTGATTGACGGTATCGCCGACGGTGACCTGATGGCCTGTGCCAGTGCGCTGGCTCGGTCGGCCGCAAACGCTCGGCCTAGAACTGCATTGCGGCACCGGAACGCCAAACCAGTTATGGACCCAACAGCTTGGGAAGCAGCAAAGACCGGCATCATCACAAAAGCGCGCGGCGCACATGCGCCTGCCGCAGCAGCAAGGGCCGTGCAAGCCGCGCTCGATCTGCCCGCGGATCAAGCTCTGATTCAAGAGCGTGAGACGTTTTTGGCCCTGAAATCCGACCCGCAAAGCGCGGCCTTGCGATACATCTTCTTTGCTGAAAGATCAGCGTCGAAACTGTCCGAACTGAAGGACATGGAACCCCATCCGCTCACAAGCATCGGCGTGATTGGTGGGGGCACCATGGGGGCCGGAATCGCCGCCGCCTGCTTGTTGGCAGGGCTGCCAGTGACCTTGGCTGAACGGGACGACGCTGCCCGTGCAGCCGGGCAAGGTCGCATCACAGCCATCCTAGACAACAGCAGAAAGCGCGGCCTGATTGACCAAGGCAAGCAGGAGGCTCTGACCGCCGCTTTATCAACCACGACCACATTCAAGGCTCTGACCGAAACCGATCTGATCATCGAGGCTGTATTCGAGGACATCGAACTGAAAGCGCAGGTGTTTCAGGAGCTTGATAAGCATATCCGGCGCGACGCCATTCTAGCCAGCAACACGTCTTATCTGAATGTCAGCGCCATGGCCGCCCAAACCAGACACCCCGAACGTGTGATCGGCCTGCACTTTTTCTCACCCGCCCACATCATGAAACTGGTTGAGGTCATCATCCCAGACAATGCCGCCTCATCCGTTGTGGCCACTGGCTTTGCGCTGGCCCGCAGGCTTGGAAAGATCGCCGTGCCCGCCGGAGTATGTGACGGATTTATCGGCAACCGCATCATGTCTGCCTATCGACGTGAATGCGAATACATGGTCGAAGACGGTGCCCTCCCATGGGACGTTGATCAGGCGATGCGCGATTTTGGTTTTCCCATGGGCGTGTTTGAAATGCAGGACCTTGCGGGCCTCGACATCAGATGGGCCAAGCGCAAAAGCCAAGCTGCGACCCGCGACCCCGCCCAGCGCTATGTTCACATTGCCGACAAGCTGTGTGAGGCGGGACGTTTCGGGCGCAAGGCTAGCCAAGGTTGGTACGATTACGCGGACGACAAAGAGACCCCATCGCAATGGGTGGAAAACCTTGTTCTCGCGGAATCCGCGCGCAAGAAGATCGCGCGCACTCCGATATCCGACACCGAGATTGTCCAGCGCATTCTGTCCACCATGCAGGCCGAGGCGCAGGCATTATTGACGGAAGGCATAGCGCGCCGCCCCGATGATATCGACGTGGTCATGGTCAACGGGTATGGCTTTCCACGCTGGCGCGGCGGCCCGATGTTCCTGAAACACCACCCTTAGGTGGATTGAACACCCTCAGAAACTCGGCGCGATCATGTTGGCATAGTTGTTGGCCAGCACCTCGGCATCAGTGCGGTTGAACTTGACCGAGGGCAGCGCCTGCATGTCGATCTGTGCCGCATTGTCGAATAGTTTCGCCAGATCGACGGTCAGATGAACCTCTTGCTTTCCGTCTGCCAAAACCACTGCCGGAACTGAAAACTCGACCTCGCGCGCGTTCTCGGAAAACCCCACGTGATAGACTAGGGGGGACACGTCCCCACCCACTTGCAGCGCCCCTTCGAATACGACAAATTTGTACCCGACCTCCCAATTCCAGGCCATCTGACTGTTGGGGTCCAGGTCCCCGCGCACCTCAATCGAGCTGTTCGCAGCCGGATCGACACCGATCAGAAACCGCACAGTTTCAATCGATGGCAATGGCACGGCAGGCAAGGTGATCGAATGCGCGCTGTCCGCATTGTCAAAGCGCAGCAAATGATAACTTTCGGGTTCGGCATAGGTCTCATCCCCGTGCCCGAAAGACAGGTTGCTGAGGTAGAACCTGAAGTCGCGAACCCTGAAAAGACCCTGCCCGCCCGGATTATCATAGATGAATTGATCATAGATCAGAGGCTCATCCCCCATCTGGGCGTGGAATGTCAGCGTGATCGGCGTGGCTTTGTTTTGCCCCGGGTTCAGCACGAACCACCCCGCGATCAGGACCACCAAGGCTGAAATTACAATGATCGGACGCATCACGACCCTCCCTCGAACGGGTTGGAAAACTGCGGGTTGGTCAGAAACGCCTCATCCGTCAGAGTGTGCAGGAAGGCGATGATTGCCTGGATTTCATCGGGCGTCATGCGCAGGCCCACCGTTTCCTGCCCCGCCTCGGGCGCGTTGTCGGCCTCAAGGATCAACGGGCTGAGTGTATCGCTGACCACGATACCATCGTTGTAATGGTCCATTACGTCTTCCAGCGTGTCGAACCGACCGTCATGCATGTAGGGAGCTGTGACAGCGATGTTGCGCAGGGTCGGAACCTTGAAAAACCCCTTATGCGCCAGGTTGCCCGTCACCGCCATCAGACCGTCGGGCAAGGTCTCATCCGGATCCAGCCCGTTGTTGGAAAACCCGTCCAGCGCATCGCGAAAGCCCGAGGTCAGGAACTGACTGTGGCAATCGATGCAATTGCCGCCCCTCAGGGACACCTTGGTATCGGGATGCGCCATGAACAGCTTGCGCCCATGTTCTTCCTGCGCGGTCAGCCGGACCTCACCCCGTAGGTATTGATCGTATTTCGAGTTTGACGAGATCAAAAGCCGCATGAAAGTCGCCAGCGCCTTGGCTGTATTTTCGGGCGTGACCGCACCATAGGCCTGACGAAACATCTTGCGATAAGACCCTGAGGCCTGAAGCTCCTCCATCAGCGCATCGATATCCTGCCCCATCTCATCCGGATGTTGGATCGGCATCAATGCCTGCTCTTCCAACGAGGTCGCACGGCCGTTCCAGAAAAACCTCTCCTGCCCCCAAAGCAAATTGGCGAGGCTCATCGAACTAAAGTCCAGCTCACCCCCGGACAATGTCGGCGACTTTGCCAGCCCATCGGTAAACGCCAATTCCTGCACGTGACAGGTTGCGCAGGACACCTCATTGTTGCCCGACAGGATGGGGTCATAGAACAGGTGCCGGCCCAACGTGAACGCCTCTTGCGTCAGCGGGTTGTCGGGCGGAACGGCAAACCGCCCGAACACAAAAGGGGCTGAGAAATCGGCAATGGGCGTTGCCGTCGGGCCGCGCATCCGATCCCAAGCCATCCAACCAGCCACCGCAATCCCTGCGGCGGCCAGGATCAACACAACCCAACGCATTCCGCCCCTCCAACGGACGTTAGTGGTGGTGAACAAACCCCGAGCCAAACAGCCCTTCGAGGTTATCCACCCCCTTGTTGTAACGCTCTTTGAAATCAATCGTGGCCAGACGCTCTCCGGTCTCCAGATCATGAACCGAGATCGTATGGCTGGCCAGATCGGCGATGAAATCCACATCGGTCGGATCATCTTCAGCCCCGTTGCCCAGATTCAGCAGATTGTTCTGAACGGCAATCAAATCGCGCCCCGAAGCCGAGGTGAAAAAGATCATATGATGCGCCCCCGGATCGGCGACGATATCCGGCCCGCTGGGCACCAGCTCGGGCAACGCGGCCAATTCATAGCGTTTCACCACACCCGGCAGGGCATGCGAGATGAACAGCTCATCCTCGGTGCCGTAGAATTCCAGAGGTACAGCCGTTTCATTGGCAACACCGCTATAAATCACTTCAGCCTCACCAAAACTCTTGGAACTGGCGTCATAAGGTACTTTCCACGTCTCGAACCCGAACATTGTATTGGCCAGAATGGCCGGTTCGATATCAGGATGGATGCCCGGGCGGGCAAACAGCACCTCGACCGGAGAGGACGGAAAGTCCAGCGGCTTTTCTTTCTCAACCACGATGTTTTCAATGGGCTCCAGCGCGTTCAGATCAATGATCGTCAGCATGTTGCCAACACCGGTGGCCAGATCCGGATGCACGGTCGACGTCACGACCATGCGGTCCTCAAAAGCCGAGATACCATGCGGATACATGATATAGGGCGCGCCTTCGCCCACCTGGCTTTTGCGGGCTTCGATCACTTTTACGACTTCATTCGTCTGTGGATCAAAAACGCCTACCGAACCGCCATCATCGCCGCCGGTTCCGCCCATGAAGGTCACGAACATGTATTCCTGATCGTTGGATGTGGTCCACATGATGTCTTCACCTACCATCTGTCCCTGCGTATCCAGACAGGTAAAGCCCGAAATTACCGGCGCACCGCCCGCATCGCGGGCCAACCCGACCTCGGCCAGGCTGCACGAGGGATCAAGCCCCGTGGCATAGAGCCTGCCATTCGGGCTGTAATACAGATGGTGCAAGGGATGCTCCATCTCAGGCTGTTCTACTTCGCTGAGGATTTCTCCGAACCGATCCGACTCCGGGTCCAGCTCAATGATTGCGATACTGTGACTCGTATCCAGCGTCGGCAGCCCGCGCAGCAGCACCATGCCCTGGCTTTCTTCGCGGTCCTGCGACAATGCGGGCGACAGACCTGCCAGTATTAGGCCAGCACCGATCAGAACACTACGTGTAGTATGGCTGAATTTCATAACTTCCCCCCCTGAGATGAAATTTAGGAATACTTGTGAATAAGATGCACCTTACCCTACGTCATATCACAATACTGGAATGGAACCAAATTCATGGGGGCCGAAAGATTTGTTGACGGATGGGGCATTCCTCACTCAATGTTCTAGGCATCAAAGGATAAGGAACCGAAGCTGTGACAGCCACCCTTCGACAACCGATGATGCGTCGCGACACCGGGTGCGATCTGGTCGTCTAACCCGCGGGGACAGACCGTTATCATCTGACCCGGCTTCGGGTTTGTTCCACCTTTTCAAGCTGATACCCAAATGATCCAACCAGATGGATTGCGCATGGCAATCGATATCGGCGGTACGTTTACTGATACCGTCCTGCTGAACAGCGCATCGCAGGTGGTGGCAACCACCAAAACTCCCACCACTCCACATCGCCCTGCCCTTGGTGCCGTTGCGGGTGCCACGCATGTGCTTGAAGCCGCTGGTGCCGATTGGCACCGGGTAACCGGTTTCATTCATGGCACCACACTGGCCACCAACGCGTTGATCGAACGACGCGGGGCCAAGACCGCCACCATCACCACGCGTGGGTTCCGGGATATCCTCGAAATCGCTTATGAGCGGCGCTACAGCCAATATGCGATTGATCTGGTCAAACCCGACCTGATCGTGCCGCGCACCCACTCGCTGACCATCGGTGGGCGCATGGACGTCAACGGGCAGGAACTGGATCCGTTGGACGCGGCGGCCATCGCGCCTTTGGTGGACGAACTGACGGCGCTTGAGGTCGAGGCCGTCGCCATCTGCCTGCTGCACGCCTATGCCAACCCTGCACATGAACTGGCCCTGCGCGATCTGCTGGCGCTGCATATGCCCGATCTGGTCATCTCTCTCAGCCATGAGGTCAGCCCCGAAGCGCGCGAGTTCGACCGGCTGTGCACCACCATTGCCAATGCCTACGTGCAGCCGCTCATGGCCGGATATCTGCAGGATCTTGAGGCGCGCTTTCGGCAGATGGGGTTAACCTGCTCGATCCTGATGATGACGGCAGGCGGCGGTATGACCACGCTCGACACCGCTGCCCGGCTACCGATACGTCTGGTCGAATCCGGCCCCGCCGGTGGCGCCGTTCTCGCCGCCCGCATCGCCGAGGCCACTGGAGAGGCGGATGTGCTGTCCTTTGACATGGGCGGCACCACCGCCAAGCTGTGCCTGATCGACGAATATCGCCCCCAGACCGCACGCAAATTCGAAATCTCGCGGGCTGAACGCTTTATCAAGGGGTCGGGTATGCCGGTCCGGATACCGGTGATCGAGATGATCGAGATCGGAGCCGGGGGCGGTTCCATCGCCAGTGTAGACCGCCTGGGCCGCATTCAGGTTGGCCCCCACAGTGCCGGATCAGATCCCGGGCCGGCAGCCTTTGGAAAGGGCGGGGAAAACCCGACGGTCACCGATTCCGATCTGACGCTGGGCTTGATCGAGCCTGGGCATTTTGCCGAAGGACGTCTGCAGATCGATCAGAGCGCAGCACAACAGGCGATGGCGAAGGATGTCGGCGAGCCGTTGGGTTTGAGCCCCGATCAGGCCGCCTTTGCCGTCAGTGAGATTGTCGACGAAAGCATGGCCAGCGCCGGTCGTATGCACGCCGTCGAATCCGGCAAAGACCTTGGCAACCGGCTGATGATCGCGTTTGGCGGCAACGGCCCCCTGCACGCAACCCGTGTTGCCCGTCGCGCCCAGATGCGGCGCGTGTTGATCCCACGTGATCCCGGCGTCGGCTCGGCCGTTGGGTTTCTGTTCGCGCCGGTTTCGTACGAGGTCATCCGGTCACGCTATGCCCGGTTGGACAGCTTGGATATCGACGGGTTGAACCGGTTCTTCGATGGTATGCAGGCCGAAGCGGAACAGGTTGTCCGCGCCGGTGCGCCCGACGGGGCACTGCTGCAACGCCGGATCGCCTATATGCGATATCACGGTCAGGGGCATGAGATCGAAATCCGCCTGCCCGAACGGGCTTTGGCGGCCTCAGATTTAGATGCGCTGAGGCAAGCGTTTGAGACGGAATACAGCCGACAGTTCAGCCGGATCGTGCCCGGCATGACGATCGAGATTCTGAACTGGGGGCTGTCTGTTTCATCGCCCGCACCTGCGCATGAACCTTATCCCGATAACCCGGTCCATCAACAGGCAGAAACCACCGAACAGCGCGAGATCCTGTGCGACATCACCGGAGAATGGCGCGCCGCAGGCGTCTACAACCGCACCGACCTGACGTCCGGAGCCGCGCTCAGCGGTCCGGCGCTGATTGTCGAGGCACAAACGACCACATTTGTTAGCGCAGATTTCAGTGCAACCGTGGATGGCCAGGGCAATATCTGGCTGACGCGGCAAGAGGAGGCACAGGGATGATCCAATCAGATACACGCCTGCAAGTGATGTGGAACCGACTTCTGGCCGTGGTCGAGGAACAGGGGCAGGCGCTGATCCGCGCCGCCTTCAGTCCGATCGTGCGCGAATGCGGCGATATCTCGGCCGGGATATTCGACATGCAGGGCCGGATGCTGGCACAAGCTGTCACCGGCACGCCCGGACATATCAACACCATGGCCGAGGCGGTCAAAACCCTGCGCGCCAGATTTGCCCAGACCGATATGAAACCCGGCGACATCTATATGACCAACGATCCGTGGATCGCTTCGGGTCACCTGAACGACTTTTTGCTGATGATGCCCGTGTTCTTCGGCGACACTGTTATCGGCTATACAGCCTGCACCTCGCATCTGGTCGATCTCGGCGGGTTGGGCATGGGGCCGGAAGGGTCGGATATCTATGACGAAGGGCTGCTGATCCCCCCCTGCAAACTGGTCAGCCAGGGTGAGGTCAATGCTCTGTTGCTTGAGATCGTCAAAGCCAACTCGCGCGAGCCCATCGCGAACGAAGGTGACATTTATGCCTTGATCGCCTGTTGCGAGGCCGGATCGACGAGGCTGGTTCAGATGATGCAGGAATTTGGCATCCCCGACCTGAGCGCGCTGTCCGATTACATCATCGAAACGTCACGTCGCGGCACGTTAGAGGCCATCGCCGGCCTGCCCAAGGGCACATGGCAACACGTGCTGAAAGTAGATGGTTACGACGAAGAGATCGAGCTGCACGCAGCGCTGACCATCGCCGATGATCACCTGTTGCTGGACTTCGACGGTACAGCGGCCTGTGTGGGTAAAGGGATCAACGTGCCACTGAACTATGCAACCGCCTATTCCGTCTTTGCCCTGCGTTGCATCATCGGGGCGGATATCCCGAACAATGCGGGTTCGCTCGATCCGTTTCGGGTGACGGGCCCCGAGGGTTGTATCCTGAACGCGCAACCTCCGGCACCGGTGGCGATGCGACATACGTTGGGGCAGATGACCCCCGACCTGGTCTATGGCTGCCTGTCGCAGGCCCTGCCCGACAAGGTTCCAGCCGAGGGGGCATCATGCATGTACGATCTGCCCCTGCGCCACGCGCCTGAAGCGATCGACCGGGGCGATGACCAGTTTGCGTTGGAATTGGTGTTCAATGGCGGCACAGGCGCACGCCCCGGGCTGGACGGTCTGTCGGCCACGGCCTTTCCCAGCGGCGTTTGGGGCAGTCAGGTCGAAACCACCGAGGCGGTTGCCCCTGTGCTGTTTCACCGTCGTGAACTGCGGCCCGATTCCGGTGGCGCCGGGCGTCTGCGCGGTGGTCTGGGGCAGCATATTGAACTCAGCGCGTCCAAGGATCAGGATTTGATGCTGTTCCTGTCGGTCGAGCGGATCAAGAACCCTGCCAACGGCCGAGAAGGTGGGTTGGACGGCGCGCCCGGTCGCATCACCGTGATGCCGGAAAACCGCCAACTGCCGGGCAAAGGTGAGGTTCGGATCAAGGCCGGTGAAACGCTGATCTTTGAAACTCCGGGTGGGGGTGGCTTTGGCTTGCCCGAGGAACGCCCGGAGGAAGCGGTGCAAAGCGACGTCCGCGCGGGCCTTGTCAGCGAGGCGATGGCCCAAACCCAGTATCGGAGGCAAACATGACCCAACCGCACCCGCATATTGCGTGCATGTCCCCCTATGCGCTGGCCAACCTTGACGCGCCCGAGGGCAAAACCCTGATCTCGCTGTCGCAAAATGAAAGCCTGCGCCCGCCCAGCCCCAAGGCGACCGAGGCGGCGGCGCAGGCGTTGGGCAGCTCAATGCTCTATCCCGATCCGGACTGGACGGACCTGCGGCACGCACTGGCCGAACTGCACGGGATAGATCCCGATGGTATTTTGTGCGGCAACGGATCGCTCGACCTGATCGGATGCCTGGCGCGTGTGTTCGCAGGGCCAGACCGGGCGGTGCTGGCGCCCGCCCATGCCTATCCGTTCTTTCAAACGGCGGCGCAGGTGACAAACGCGCGGTTCGACCCTGCCGCCGAAGTAGATGCCGTCGTCAGTGTCGACGCCATGCTTGCCGCGGTCCAACCGGATACCGGGATCGTCTTTATCGCAAACCCCGGCAACCCGACCGGCACGCGTATTCCGAAAGCCGAACTTGTCCACCTGCGTCAGGGCCTGCGGCCTGACATCGTGTTGGTGATCGATGAAGCGTATGGCGAATTTTCTGATCACCTAGGCGAGCGGTGTTTCGATCTGGTTCAGGGCGGAAACACAGTTGTTTTACGCACGTTTTCAAAAGCATACGGCATGGCGGGGTATCGCGTCGGGTGGGGTCTGTTCCCACCTGCCATCGCCGGAGAGTTGCGTAAAGTGATGAACCCAAACAACGTCCCGGCCAGCGCCCAAATAGCTGCCGCGGCAGCCGCGCGGGACGATGCCTATATGCGCGAAACCTGCGCGATCACCGCAAGCTTGCGGGATCAGGCAACGGCCCAGTTGAAACAGGCCGGGTTCGCGCCTTATCCCAGTTTCACCAACTTTGTGCTGCTCAACATGGGCAGCACCGAATCCGCAGCAAGCGCGGACCAAAGGTTGCGGTCCGAGGGCGTATTCCTGCGCCCACAAGGCGGCGCGGGCTTGCCTCATTCCCTGCGCATGACCGTCGGTCCGCAGGCGGCGATGGTCAAAGCGATAGAAATCCTGACGCAATGGAAACAGGAGGGACAGATATGACAGCTTCCAGAGGGCGGGCCCGGTTCGGCCTGCTGGTGCCCTTCACCAACACCAATTTTGAGCCTGACCTGGCCCTGATGTCCCCTGCAGGCGTTTCACTGCACGTAGCCCGATTGGGTGGGTATGACGAGGATGAAATCCCCAACGAATCCCAGATGCACGATCTAGGGGCCGCCGACTTGGATGAGCCTTTGCGCCTGTTGATGGGAACCAAGCCGGACGTTGTCTTTTACGGATGCACCTCGGCCACGCTGACTCATGGCCCCGAGTTCGACCGAGAACTGGCCAACCGCATCAGCGCCGATAGCGGGGCCAAGACGGTGACCGCAGCGGGGGCGTTGGTGCATGCTTTGTCCACCTTGGGGGCCAAGCGTATCGGTTTCGCCTCGCCCTATGTTCCGGCGATCAACGACATGGCAATTGCTTTTCTGGGCAAGCTGGGGGTGGACACGATCCAACGCTCGGAAGTGTCTGAACCGCTTGGCAATGAAGGCCAAGGGGCGTTAGAGCCAGATGCCGTTTTCGAACTGGGTCGCGGGGCTGATCACCCCGAGGCCGACGCGCTGGTTCTGTCCTGCACCGACATGCGCAGCGTCGAGGTCATAGCCCGGCTGGAAGACGCGGTTGGGAAACCGGTGATCAGCTCGAACCAGGCGATGCTGTTTCAGGCGTTGCAACTGTTGAATATCGATGAACCCATCCCCGGGTACGGACAGCTATTGGAACGCGAAAGGTGATCCGAGCGGTCAATCCTTCAGTTCACCAACGGATGTCACTCCGATTTGGGCCATGGTGATGCTGAATTCTTCGCTCAACACATCCCAAAGCTGCTGCAGGCCCGCCTCGCCTGCGGCGGCCATGGCAAATTGCAGGATGCGGCCAAAGAACACATAATCCGCACCCGCGGATATGGCCTTTATGGCGTCCTCACCGGACTGCAACCCGCTGTCATAGAACAACGGGTATTCGTCGCCCACAGCGGTGCGTATCTCTCGCAGCGCTTCAATCGCCGCCGGGGCGCTGTCCAGCTGCCGCGCGCCATGGCTTGAGACCTGAAGGGCATCAGCGCCCGCTGCTTTCACGGCCAGCGCGTCCTCGGGGTCCAGCACCCCTTTGACGACCAGCTTGCCCTCCCATTGATCGCGCAGACGGGCCAGCGTCTCCCATGTTGCCTTTGCGCGGCTTTCGGTGCGGTCGAACTCGTAACCCTCAGTCAGAAAGTTCGCCATCTGAGGTTTACCTGCCATCAGGGTTGAAAGGGACCACTTCGGATGCAGGGCAAAGTCCACGAATTGGCGTGGGCCGATCCGAAAGGGCATCTTGAACCCATGGCGCAGCTCGCGCGGGCGTCGCCCGACCTCGGGAACATCCACGGTCAGCACCAGCGTCTCGTAACCTGCAGCGCGGGCGCGATCGACCAGCTTGAACGTGCCCGAGCCGTCGCCGCTGAAATAAAGCTGGAACCAGGCGTTGCCTTCGGCTTCGACAACAATCTCCTCCATCGACGTCGAAGCGACCGTGGACACGCCCAACGGCACGGAATACCGCGCGGCCAGACGGGCCAGCATAAGATCAGCCCCGGGTGCGGACAGGTTACACATGCCCATTGGCGCGATGCCGAAGGGGCGTTGTGTGGGCTGGCCGAAGACTTCGGTCGCCAGAGACCGTTCGCTGACGTCCCGCAACACCCGCGGGCGTATTGTCATAGCGTCCAGGGCGGCACGGTTGCGGGCCGCGCCGGTTCCAAGCCCCGCCGCGCCATCAATGTAGTCGAATACCATCCACGGCAGACGCCGCCGCGAAATGCGGCGAGCGTCTTCTGCGCTGTGGATCGCGTTGCTTGGGATCAAACCTGAACGGCCTTCATAAAGCGGTCACGGATGACTACCGGATCCATTGTGATGACAGGCATCTTGGCATTCCCGCTTTCGCATTTGCTGACAATGATGGTCATCTGTTTGGCATCCAGCGCCTCTTGCAGCACACGGCCTGTATCTTCGGCCTGGCATTCGATCACACGTTCGCACCCGGCAGCCTCGGCCATTTTCGCCAGAGATGTTTTTTGCCCTGCATAGGTCGGTTGATCCCCGGTTGAGCCATAAGAGCCATTGTCGACGATCAGCAGGATATAGTTATCGGCCACGTTGTTGGCGATGGTCGGCAGCGTGCCAAGATTGGTCAGGATCGAACCATCCCCGTCAATCACGATCACCGGCTTCGGCTGCGACAGCGACAGCCCAAGACCGATGGATGAGGCCAGCCCCATCGTGCCCAGCATATAGAAATTGGTCGGCTGATCATCGATTGCGTGCAGTTCCTGGCTGGGGATACCGATGTTGCAGACAACCAGTTGATCACGCAGGATCGGGGCGATTTCTTTCAGAATCTCAGAACGGATCATTGGTCGCCGTAGCCTCCCCAGAAATTGGCATCGGTCAGGATTGCGACCGGCTTGTTGCACATGAAGGTGTATTTCAGGATCGCATCCAGTTCCTCGACATCCGCCTGATGGTGAAAGTGGTAGGTCGGGATGTTCATCTGCGCCAACAGGGCCTTGGTATGCACCGCCATTTCCACCTGACAGGCAACGGGTTCGCGCAATTCTCCACGGTATGAGATCAGCATGGGCAGCGGCATGCGATAATACTGGATCAGCGTTGCCAGCGTGTTGATGGTCACACCAATCGCCGTGTTCTGCATGATGATGGCCGGACGCTTACCGCCCATCCACGCGCCTGCGCACAGGCCCATCCCTTCGTCTTCCTTGTTTGACGGGATGTGGAAAATCTCGTCCCGCGCGTCGATCTCCTCGATCACGCCAGCAAGCTGCTTACACGGGACGGTGGTCACAAACGAAATATCGTTCGCCACCAGATCGTCAGTGATCTTCTTGTCTATGTTCATTTCCGGTCTGTCAGTCCTGTTTGGGGCGCCCGGGGCGCGATTGATGGTTCAGATGCTGCGATGCACATGCACCGCGCATCCGGCATGACGGACGACGCGCGACGCGGTCGATCCCAGAAAATAGTCGCTGAGGCCCGGCTTGTGCGAACCGATGACGATGCAGTCAAAATTATTGCTGTTGGCGTAGTCAATGATGCTCCGGGCGGTGTGGCCCTTGACGATCTCAGGCTGGATGCCCTCAAGATCCTCAGTCTTTTCTTTCAATACTCTGGCAGCGGCCCGAAAGCCTTCCGCGACCATCTCTTTGTCCAGATAGGCACTGACCGAACCCTGTGGCATCTCATAGACGTGCAGCGCGACGATCTCGCCGCCCTCGGCGGTCAGCGCGCGGGCGACCTCTAGCGTGTGTTGCGAAATATCGTGATCCAACGCCATTGGAACCAGAATTTTCTTATACATGAATCCCTCCGTTTCTTCCGGGCCTATGCCCACGGCATGAGGATGATTTTCGGTGCCGCAACGACCCCATTGCGCAAGTCACGAAACGCCTCGGCGCCTTCAGACAGGGCCCGTTCTTCAACCCAATCCAAACCACCCAATCGGCCATCAAAAATGGCCTGCGCGGTTTGCCGGAAATCCTCGGCCGTATATGTATAGGTGCCGATAAAAGTGATTTCCTGCAAGGTCATGCGGCGTATATCCAGCCCTCCGGCGTCTTCTCCCAACCCGACATGGGCAATTACCCCGCCCGGCTGAACCATCGTTGAGGCCATGGACCTAGTGGCAGCAAAACCGACCGCGTCGATCACAAGGGGGAAGTCTTGCATCGTCTCTTTGACCACGTTGAACGCACCAGTGCTCTGCAAATATGCGCGCCGTCCGTCGCTGGGTTCAACGATAACCACATCATCAACATCCATCGCAGACAATGCCAGCGCTGCGGCCACACCGATGGCGCCGCCGCCAATCACCAACGCCTTGCGATCCATCGTGGGATGCAGCGCCTCAAGGCCAAGCCGGACCGCGTGCCAACTGACCGCCAGAGGCTCGGCCAGCGCAGCCATTGCAAAGCTCACGTGTGCCGGGACTTCGACCAGATTGCTGGCGGGCATGGCGACATATTGGGCAAAGGCCCCTTCACGCGGTGGCATTGAAATGATCTGACGGTCGGCGCACAGGTTCTCGCGCCCCGACTTGCACGCGCTGCACTTGCTACAACTCACCAGCGGGTTGATGGTGACGCGCGCGCCATCGCGTGGGCCGCCTACAATCGTGCCTGCGGCCTCGTGCCCAAGGATCAAGGGTGCCGGGCGGCGTGCATCGTGGCCCAAATAGGCGTGCATGTCCGATCCGCAGATGCCAGCGGCCTCGATCCGGATAAGATGTTCGGCTTCTCGCGGCGCAGCATCCGGGACATCCCGAAAGGCCACTTGTTCTACACCTTCATAGACCAGAGCTTTCATTTCGCCGTAAACCCTCCGTCAACCATCAGCACCTGCCCGGTGACGTAATCCGAGGCTTTCGAGCACAAAAACAGGATCGGCCCGTCGATATCCTCAACCCGCCCGTTGCGCTGGGTACAAGTCTGAGCCGCGTTGCGAGCGGCCCGTTCGGGATCATCGAACACGGCTTGGGTCAGTTCGGTCGGGAAGAACCCCGGCCCGATGGCGTTGGCGGTGATCCCGTGCGGCGACCAGGCCTCGGCCATGGCGCGGGTTAGTTGCCCGATCCCGGCCTTGGTTGCACCATAAGCAATGCCCCCCGGAAAAGCCCGTGTGGTTTGCAGCGAGGCGAAATTCACAATCCGTCCCCAGCCGCGTTTCTTCATGGCAGGCACCATCGCCTGGCTCAGGAAAAACGGCGCGCTGAGGTTCAGCGCGAGCGTTGCATCCCAACCTTCGGCGGTGACATCATCCGCTGCTTCGCGCGTGTTTACCCCGGCCGCGTGAATAATAATGTCCGGCGATCCGAATTTCGAGCCTATCTGTTCCACCAACGCCCCTGTTACCGCTCGATCGGCCACATCGGCAACCACGGTTTCGGCACGCTCACCGATTTCGCGTTTCAAATCTGACAGTGCCTCGGCCCGGCGGGCCACGCCAACCACCTGAGCACCGGCAGCAGCCAGAACAACCGCCACCCGGCGACCAAGCCCCGAACTGGCCCCGGTCACGCAGGCCACCTGCCCCGTCAGATCAAAGAGAGATCGGGGGTCATCCATCTGAGGTCAGGTCAAACTGTTCATCAGGAAAATACTTGGCCAGACGAACATCTGCCGCCCGGGCGTGCCCCTCCATCCCTTCCAGGCGGGAAATCCGGGCAGTTGCCACAGCAATAGGCTTTGAACCTTCGCGCGTGGCCCTCTGCCAGGTGACGATTTTCATGTACTTGTGAACACTCAGCCCGCCGGTATAGCTAGCGGCACCCGATGTCGGCAGCACATGGTTGGTTCCGGTCGCCTTGTCGCCGTAAGAAACCGTCGTTTCCTCACCCAGAAACAAAGAGCCATAGCAGGTCAGCCGGTTCAGCCACCAATCCAGATCTTCGGCCTGAACGGTCAAATGCTCGGGCGCGTATTCGTCAGAACAGGCCGCCATTTCTTCACGATCCGAACAAACGATCACCTCGGCATAATCACGCCACGCGGCCGAGGCGTTTTCGCGGTTCAGTTCCGGCAAGTCTTCGATAAGCGTTGGCACCAACTCCATCACTTTTTCGGCCAGGGCACGATCATCAGTGACCAGCCAAACCGGCGAGTTATAGCCGTGTTCAGCCTGAGAGACCAAATCGGTCGCAACCACATGCGCATCGGATGAACTGTCGGCAAGGATCAGGCTGTCAGTAGGCCCTGCGATCATGTCGATGCCGACCTTGCCGTAAAGGATACGTTTCGCTTCGGCGACAAACTGATTGCCAGGGCCAACAAGGATATTGGCGCGCGGCAATCCGAACAGGCCATAGGTCATCGCGGCCACACCCTGCACGCCGCCCATGGCCAGAATGCTGTCAGCACCACAGATATGCGCCGCATAAACTATCGCCGGGGCCACCCCTGCACCAGGGCGTGGAGGGGAACAGGCCGTGATATGGCGGCACCCGGCAACCTTGGCCGTCGTGACCGTCATGATCGCGCTGGCGATATGGCTGTACCGGCCACCAGGCACATAGCATCCCGCCGCATCCACCGGGATCGCCTTTTGGCCAGCGACGAAACCCGGCACGATCTCCATCTGAACATCGGACACGGTTGCCTTTTGCGTTTCCGCAAAGCGGCGCACGTTATCATGGGCAAATCGGATGTCAGCCTTCAGTTTTTCCGGCACCAGCGCGATGGCGGCGTCAATCTCGTCCTGCGTCATCAGGACATTGCCGTCGAATTTGTCGAACTTGGCGGCATATTCCATGGCCTTGGCGTCGCCACCTGCCTCGATATCGGCAAGGATGGTCTTGACCGTTTCATGCACTTCGGACGCATGAGATTCAGGGGTCAGCGTCGCCTTTTTCAGATAGTCACGAGGCATAGTCAGCAAGTCCTATTGGTAGATTTCAGGTAGCAAAGTGGTCGACACCGCCGGGACATACGCGATCAGCAAAACCACGATCAGCATCGTTAATACGAAAGGCACAGCACGGGCGGCAATCTTCAGAATGGACTCGCCTGTAATGCCAGATACGACAAACAGGTTCAGGCCCAGAGGCGGGGTAATAAAACCCACACCCAACGCGGTGATCATCATGATACAGAACTGAATTTCGTTCATGCCGATATTGTCCGCCAACGGCTTGAGGATGGGGGCAAGGATGACGATATTCGGTGTCGTTTCCATGACGCAGCCAGCGGCGATCAGGATGCCGATCATCAGCAGGATCAACAGATAGGGGTCATCGGTCAACGATGTGATCGAGGCCACGAACCCCTGCGGCACACCCATGATCGCCAGCGCCTCGGCTAAGGGAGCGGAGAAGGCGATGATGGGCAGGATAACGCCGTTCACCTTGGCGGAACTGACCAGCATTGAGGGGAAATCGGCCAGCGTCAGCGTACGCAGGATAAAGCCCATGATGATAGTGACAACAACGGCGGTGGCGCCGGCCTCGGTCGGAGTCAGACGCCCCGAGAAGATACCGTAAAAGATAATGCCTGGCACGATAAAGGCGTACCAGCCGGATTTCAGCGCTTTGCCTAGATTGGCCAGCCATTCGCCCATGGTCATCATGCCGCCGCCCTCATAGGCATAGAGGCGATTCATGATGATGTTGGTGACCAGAATCGACACCAGAATGGCCAGACCGGGGATCAACGCCGCCAAGAACAGGGTCGAGGCGGAAATTCCCAACACAAGACCGATGATGATGTAAGCAATGGAGGGCGGGATCAGAATACCAGTACAGGCACCGGCGGCCACCAGCGCGCAGGCATAGGGGCGCGGATAACCACTTTCGACCAGCCGGTTGATGGTCATGCGGCCCACTGCGGCAGCCCCCGCCGCGTCCGAGCCGGAAATGGCCGCGAACATGCCGCAGACCAAAACGGTGGCGGATCCGAAACCGCCCTTGGCGAAACAGGTCAGCGCCTCGGCTACATCCAGAAACTTGCGTGACAGCCCGGTGCGCACCAGCACGTCGCCGGTTAGGATAAACAGCGGCACGGCGGTCAGCGCAAAAGCGTCGATGCCGGTGAACAGGCTTTCGCCAACAAGGCTGAGCGGCAGGTCGCCCGACATAATCAGCATGACAATCGCAGCCGTACCAATCGCGGCCCATACCGGAACCGCAAGCGCGATCAGGCCCACGAACATGATTACAGGCAGATAAAAATCCCAGCCCAGCTCAACGGTTTGATTGAGGGAATTCCAGAGCATCCTGTTTCTCCTCAGTCAAACAGCTTGTCGCCTTCGAAAACGGGCGTGCCGTCACGAAGGGATTTCAAATCACGCAGGAAGGATTGGATCAGACGCCAGATCATCAGCGCGAATCCGGTGGGCACCGCCATCAGGAACCACACCTTGGACACTCGCAGCCCGTCCGTCACCGAGCCGAACTTGGCCGAAACGTGGACCGCCTCAAACGACCAGTATAGTGCAATGATCGCCACGACGAACATCACAAGGTCACCGAAGATATACAACAGCGCTTTGGGTCGTTGCGGCAGGTAATGCATGATTACGTCAATGCGGATATGGGCGCGTTCCCGGACCGCAGCCGCAGCCCCGATCCAGGCAAGATAAATGAAGGAATAGCGAACGATTTCCTCACCCCAGATCGAGGAAAACGCGAAAATCTCTCGCCGCAGAACCTCGATGGCCATTGTAATCACCAGCATCACGTAGAACACCAGCAGCAGCCAGCGTTCGGCGTTGCGGTCTATGTTTTGAAGAACGGTCATCGTATCCCTCGACAAAAGAGCAGTCAGGCGTTGGCCTTCTGTTACGGGCCGGTTTCGGCCTGACTGCTAAGGATGATAGCGGGCACGTTGGCTGCGCCCGTCGGCTTGGTATTACGCGTCGTGGACGTAGTATTTGCCCTGCGTTCCGGCCGCTTCGACCAGCTTTTCAAAATTGTCCATTGATCCGGCCAACTCGGTCTTGAACGGATCCCATTCCGACCGCTGATAGCCACCGACGTCTTTCCACTCGGCCAACTGATCATCTGTCAGCGACTGGAATTGCACACCGGCCTTGTTCAGTTCAGCCATGGCAAAGGCGCGGGCCGAGGGTACTTTGGACAGGTTCTGGTGGCTGGTCATTTCCGCCCCCCACATGATGCCTTCCTGCACATCCGCAGGCATCGAGTTGAACCATTCCAGGTTACAGGAATAAACCTGACTGTCCGGCACCGCCTGCGTGAAGGTCACGTTGCTGAGAATGTCTTTAAACCCAAAGACATAAAGCGCGCCGACCGACGGATCCAGCGCATCGGCCACGCCTTGTTTGATTGCCGAAGGTGTTTCACCCCAGGCCACCGGCGTCGGGTTCGCGCCAACCATCCGGTAGTATTGTTGCAGCATTTTTGAGCCCGGCACACGGAACTTCACGCCGCTCATATCTGCTGGTGTGACAATGGGGTTCCCGCCCTGACGCACCGCAACGACACGCGGGTCGATCACCACATAGAACAGCGCCTTGAACCCGGCGGCCTCGACCTTGGGATGGACCTCATTCTTCCAAGTTTCGGAATGCACCAGGTTGGTGAAACGCTGGTTCGAGCCGCACAGATACGGCATGTTAATCAGGTCAACGGTGGACGCGAAAGGCGCAAAGTTCGACAGCGAATGTTGCGCGGCCTGAATGGTGCCACCTTGCACTTTCTGCACCAGCGAACCGCCTGCACCCAACTGACCACCCGGCGCCAGTTTCACATAAACTTTGCCGTTGGTGGCATTCTGGATGTTTTCCTTCAGATCCAGCTGCATGATCGGATAGCTGCGCGACGCGCCCAGCACATAGGCCGTGGCGATCGTCATCACATGATCCGCAGCGTTTTCACGCTCTTTTTCCTCTTTTGCGGTTTGCGCTGCCGCTTCGGATGACCACAACACGCCGCCTGCTCCGGCCACGAGTGCAGCAGTGAATGCACCGCTAGCGCTGAGCTTCAGGAAATTGCGGCGCTCTGCTGAGGCCAGTTCTTTTTTGTCGTTGTTCATTAATTGCCCTCCCAAGCAAAAAAAGTCAGCCGTCGCTTTCTGCGTCGCGGTCAGCTTCCCTTTTCAGAATTGCGACAACGAACAGGATCGACGCCGCGAACAGGACCAACATCTCTCCTACGTCCCCAAGAAACGCGCTGCCTGCAAATGCCCCCATGGCAACGTTCGCAAAATAGATGACGAACACGATGATGGATGCGGTCAGAAACATTTCTCAGGACTCCCTTTGGAATCGGTCCGGTCTCATTTGTAAGCGCTTACATGAAAAATGCAAGCGCTTACATAACGGCTTTCCTTGCGACCCGGTTAAGTTTAGACTTATTGGCAAAAGTAAATGGCGGATTTGAAAATGTCGAAACTTGGATCGGCGCCAACATTGGATGATGTGGCCAAACTGGCTGGCGTTTCGACCGCAACCGTATCACGTTGCCTCAACAACCCAGATCAGGTGGTCAAGGCGACGCGCCAGCGCGTTCAGTCAGCTGTAGACGCGCTGGGTTACGTGCCAAACTTTGCTGCGCGCGTGATGGCAGCCAAGCGGTCCTCCACGATTGGTGCGATTATTCCGACGATGGAGAACGCCATCTTCGCCCGTGGCCTGCAGGCGTTTCAGGAAGAATTGCACCAGCACGGATATACGCTGCTGGTCTCAAGTTCGGCCTACAAACCGGAGATCGAGGAAGAGCAGATCCGAACGCTGGTCGCGCGTGGCGCGGACGGCTTGCTGTTGATCGGACATGATCGCAAACCGCAGATTTACGAAAACCTTGAGCGATGGAAAATTCCAACTTTGGTCGCTTGGTCATACCTGCCCGATGGGCAGCTTCCCTGTATCGGCTTTGACAACCGTGCGGCAATGGCCGAACTGGCAAACCGTGTGATCGGTTTGGGCCACAGAAGGATCGGCGTGATTTCAGGCATCAGCGCAGGCAATGATCGCGCACGCCTGCGGATCGAAGGTGTACAGGATGCGATCAGACAGAATGATCTGACCTTGTCAGACCTGACTATCATCGAAACCCCTTATGAGATTGAAAACGGGGCCGCGGCCTTCTCGGGCTTGATGGCGCAGGATATGCCACCCACCGCGATCCTGTGCGGCAACGATGTTTTAGCCGTGGGCGCCCTGCATCGGGCGCAGGAAATGGGATTGAATGTGCCCGGGGATGTCTCCATCACCGGATTTGACGATATCGAGCTGGCCCGGATTGTCACGCCCCGCCTGACAACCGTACACGTCCCGCACCGGGAAATGGGTCGCAGGGCCGCATCAGAGCTGATCGGAATGCTTGAAAACCAGGCAGGTGGCAGCGGTAAGCGGCTAGACACACATATCGTAGAGGGCCAATCCCTCGGGCCGCCTGCTAACAGCTAGGCGGCTTCGGCCTCCATGGTGCGGAAATCATCTTTTAGCCAGGCATGACTCGCACTCATGGGGTCGGTGAAATGCTGCCGTATCAGCGTCGCCATTACCTTTTGGATCAGTTTCGAGGTTGTTTCGGGATACACCTCGGTTGTGAACAGCGACACGGTGCGCACAAAGTTCCGCCCCGGAAACGGGATCGCCCTAAGACTGTCGTGGAACCTCTGAGCGCGATGGAAACAGGCGGCGGTCGTAATTGCCCAGCCGCTACCCTCGGCAACCAGCCCGATGATCGAGTGATTGCATTCCAATTCGAACCGGTTGGGCAGGTTGTATTTGCTGCGGGTCAGCTGAATCTCAATCTGTTTGCCGATCATAAGGTCGCGTGAATAGCGCAGCAGAGGCAACTCTGCATCAGGCGTCAGCAGATCTTCGGGTGTACCCTGATATCCAATGGGCAGGATCACAATAAACGGATCGCGCATCAGCGGGTATTCGATCAGCCCTTCCGTCCGTTCCGAAGGCCGCGTGGCGACGCCAGCGTCCAGTTTATGCTCTTGCAGGTTGGCGATGATCTCGTGACTAGGGCGCGTATAATGGCGGAAACTGCATCGCGGCAGGGCCTGAGCCAGAAAGCGGAATAAATCCGGCGCGATCTGATTGTCGAAATCGTCGATCAGGGCCAGCCGCAGGTCTGTTGCATGCTGCCAGTTGCCGGATCGGATTTCAGCCTCGCCCCGTTTCAGCACAGTCAGCCCATCGCGAACATATCGCGCAAAAACCTCACCCGCAGGGGTCAGACCCATTGGGCGACGCCCGTGATCGACCAGATCGACGCCCAGCGCGCCCTCAAGGCTACGCAGGTGGTTCGAGACGGTGCTGATCGACAGCCCCGTCTCGGATGCGACCTGTTGGATCGACCCTGATTTGGCCACCAGCCGGAAGACTTCCAGCCAACGAAGGCTCAGAGATTTCGACACCGCAAACACCCAATGTTTCGATTTCTTCGAAACGAACCCAAGCAAAGTTTTGCGCTGGCGGCAATGGTGAAGTCGACTGACGGGCTGGAATTACTCTCGCATCCGCTCGAATCCCGGATCGTAGGGTGACGGCGGTATGACCGTAGCGCGCACGCGATGACCGCAGGAATCCAGCTCCATTTCAGCCCCGATATCGGCCAGTTCGGGATCGACAAACCCATGTGCCAGATTGAGCCCGGTGCGGTGCCCCCAATCGCCCGAGGTAATTGTGCCCACAACACGCTCACCTTGCATCAATGACGCGCCGGGATGCGCAGGCTGTTGTGTTGCGTGGACCTGCAGAGCAACCAGTTTTTTGCGCGCACCCTCTGCCTGCCGTTTCAGTAATGCGTCGCGCCCGATAAATTCACCCTTGTTCAGCTTCACAAAGCGATCCAGCCCCGTCTCAAACGGATCAAATTCGGTGATCAGATCGGCCTTCCAATGTAGAAAGCTCTTCTCCATGCGCATGGATTCCACTGCCCGCGCGCCGAACAGTTTCAACCCGTACGCGCCCCCGGCCTGACGCAATGCCAGATAGGCTGCATAAAGCGAGGCGTTGGGCACATGTATTTCATAAGCTAGCTCGCCCGAGAAACTGACACCCATTACCGTCGCCGGGGCGAACCCGACAAAACATTCCCGCACGCTGAGCCATGAAAAAGCCGCGGCGGACCAATCGCCACGTGCGCAGACGGACAATACTTCGCGGGCATTCGGGCCAGCAAGCACCAGAATGGTCTGATCGCTGGTCAGGCTGCGCAGTT
The DNA here is from genome assembly GCF_056538105.1 of Ruegeria sp. BH6. Classification (NCBI taxonomy): domain Bacteria; kingdom Pseudomonadati; phylum Pseudomonadota; class Alphaproteobacteria; order Rhodobacterales; family Roseobacteraceae; genus Ruegeria; species Ruegeria sp. BH6. The sequence goes on along the minus strand of NZ_JBQFSR010000008.1, from coordinate 160,537 downwards.
GCACATCTTCACTGGCCCTAACATGCTGTGCCAGCCAATCCATGTCGTGAAATTCACTGGCGGCGGCCGAGCCATACCACAGACGGGCGGGGCCCCGATCGCTGGCGGGCAGGTTGGCAACGGTCGCCTCGGCCTTGACCATGCCGTGATGGTTCAACAAATACCCCAGCCCCACCCGGCCCTCGCGCCGGGTGACGGTGCCGCAGAACATCCGATCCAGAAATGCGTGCCGATCCGCACCCGTGATTTCGATCCGGTTGAAACCATTCACCTCGGCCAGCCCGACGCCGGTTTGCACACTTGCCACCTCAGCCGCGACCAGATCAAAGGTTTCGTCAAAATCGAAACTAAGCGTCGGAGAAAAGCTGGGGGAAGGCCTGATGTACTCCACCCTTTCCCACCCGTTGACCACGGTGAATTCCGCCCCTTCTGCCGCCAACACCGGCGTTAACGGCGTCGTCTTGGCCGGTCGTCCGGCAGGGCGGTGTTCATGGGGGAAGTGAAACCGGAATTCGTTCTGATAGTCTTCAATTGCTTTCAGCGCCGTGAGTTCCACATTCGCATGACCCGTGAATCGGCGCGGGTCCAGACACCAAGTGTCATAACAGGCCTCTCCATGCACGATCTGCTGGGCCAGCAGCCAACCGTGGCCGCCCCCTTCACCCAACCCCGCACGCAACCCGATGATACAGAACGCATTGCGTTTGCCGGGGATCGGCCCAACTAAAGGCGCGCCGTCAATGGTATAAGTGATCGGCCCGTTGACAATCGTATGAACCCCGACCTCCATCAGTGCGGGCATTCGGGCAAACGCGCCTTCGAGCACGTCAGTCACCCGATCCAGATCATCCGGGCACAAGGCGTTGACGAAGTTTGGGTCGATCCCGTCCATCCCCCAGGTCTTGCAATCCTGCTCATAAAACCCCAGCAGCAGCCCGTTTTTTTCCTGTCGGCAGTAATAGTCGCTGATCGGGCAGCGCAGCAGAGGCATCCGGTGCCCCGCATCTCGGATGGCCGGGATTTCTTCGGTCAGGAAATACTGATGCTCCATCGACGCGACCGGATGGTGAACCCCCATCATCGCGCCAACCTCGTTAACCCTGTAGCCGCAGGCATTCACCACAACATCGCAGTCGATGTCGCCATGTTCGGTATGCACGGTCCAAGTGTCGTCGCTGTGTTGTGTCAAGGCCGTAACGGGGGTGTTGCGATACACCTCGGCCCCGGCTTTGCGCGCCCTGCGCGCCAGCGCCTGACACAGCTGGGCCGGGTCGATGTCTCCATCCATGGGATCCCACAGCCCGCCAATCAGGTTCTCGGTCGAGATCAAAGGGTGGCGGCGGGCGCATTCCTCGGCGTCGATCACTTCGAATTCCACATCCATCCCGCGTGCCATCGATGCGAAATGGCGATAGCCTTGCATCTGGGCCTGCGTGTTGGCGAGACGGATACCACCATCGCCATGATGATAGTTGATCGGATAATCCGGGTCCTCGGCCAGTTCCTTATACAACCGGATCGAATGAGATTTCAGACCGACCATTGTCTGGTTCATGCCGAAATTCGTAACCTGTGCCGCCGAATGCCATGTCGTGCCCGAGGTCAGCTCGTTCCGCTCGACCAAAACCACATCCGTCCACCCTTCTTGCGTCAGGTGGTACAGCGTCGAACATCCGGCGATCCCGCCACCGATGACAACGACCTTGGTGCGCGACTTCATAGCTCTGCTCCCTCTTGTCCCCGACAAGTCTTGCGGAAAAAAGGGCTGAGCCGACAACAGAGGCATCGACTGTATTGAAAAATCGAAACTGCGATTGAGGATTTTGAAATTCGCAAATCCCCTTTGCCGTAGACTGGATTTGCCGATTAGGGTTTCCGAAAGACGTGCGGGAAAGGAAAGGGATGTCCTCGGAAGGTGCCAAACGAAGCGGTCGGCGAGCCCGGCATGCGCAGCGCGCGGCCAAGCCTGTGATCGATCCCTGTCCGCCCGGTCAAAAAGGCGGCGCGTTCAAGCCATTGACGCAGCCCGAGATCACACAAATCTACGACACCGCCCTGCGCCTGCTGGAAACATTGGGCATGGGCGAGGTGCCGGATCGGCTGGCCACAGATCTGCGGGCGGCTGGCGCGCAGCCGGGTGAACAGGGTCGGTTGGTGTTTCCGCGTGAAATGGTAGAGCGCGTAATCCAGGGCGCCGCCAAGACATTCACCTTCCACGGTCGGGACGAAACCCGATCCATTCAGGTTGGCGGCGACCGCGTGTTCTTTGGCACCGGAGGGGCCGCCGTACAGACCCTGGACATGGATACCGGTCTGTACCGGCCTTCGACATTGGCTGATCTGCATGATTTCGCGCGGTTGCAGGACACGTTGGCCAATGTCAGCTGGTTCACACGCTGTTGTGTGGCAACCGACCTGCCGGATGTGCGCGATCTGGACATCAACACAGTCTATGCACTGGTGCGCAACACGACCAAACCAGTGGCAACTTCATTCACGCTGGCCGAGAATGTCGCCCCGATTGTCGAGATGCTGGATATCGTGGCCGGCGGGCCGGGTGAGTTTGCAAAACGCCCCTTTCTGAAGGCCCATATCAGCCCGGTAATATCTCCGCTGCGTTTCGGCGAAGATGCTGTGGACGTGGTCTATGAATGTATCGCAAACAACATACCCATGTCCTGCATCACCGCAGCGCAAGCAGGTGCAACCGCCCCTGCAACACTCGCGGGGTTTCTGGCGCAATCGCTGGCCGAGACACTGGCCAGTTTGGTCATGGTCAACGCGATCCAGCCCGGCTTTCCGATGGTGTTTTCCAACTGGCCCTTCATCGTGGACCTGCGCACCGGCTCGTTTGCCGGGGGCAGCGGTGAAACCGCCATCCTGAACGCCGCCTCGGCGCAGATCACAAACTGGCTGGGTCTGCCCTCGGGTGTCGCGGCGTCGATGGCCGACGCAAAGGCCATCGACGCGCAATACGGCGTGGAAAAGGGAATGACATCGCTGGCTGCCGCACTGGCCGGGGGCAACCTGATCTATGAAAGCTCGGGCATGACTGCCTCGCTATTGGGTGTCAGTTTCGAGGCTTTTGTGTTGGATAACGAAATGCACTCGCACACCTACCGGGCGTTGCGTGGGATCGAAGTGACTGAGGAAAACCTGGGCTTCGACGCGATCTGCCATTCAATTCTGGGAGACGGTCATTTTCTGGGCAGTTCGCATACGTACGCGGCGATGGAGCGGGATTACTTCTACCCGGACCTGGCCGATAGGAACGAGCCGCGCACGTGGCAGGAAGAAGGCGCACCAGACGCTTGGTCGGCGGCACGCGAAAAGGCCAAAGAGGTGTTGGCCACGCATCATCCGAAGTATCTGACCGACGCTCAGGATGCCGAAATCCGCAAACGCTTTCGCATTCTGATCTGAACGCGCCAGACCATTTTCAATCGACAATTCTGCCGCTAGGCTCACCCGCAACCGACAGAGAATGGGGACCTCATGACCAATTCGTTTTTTCAGCCGGTCTCGGCGATGGAGCTTGCCCGGTTCGCCGGCATTCCCACCTTCATGCGGCTGCCCAGCATGACACTGGATCACGACCGCATTGCCGAGGTTGAACTGGGTCTTGTTGGCATTCCTTGGGATGGCGGCACCACCAACCGCCCAGGCGCGCGCCATGGTCCGCGTCAGCTGCGGGATTTCTCGACAATGATCCGCGCGATGAACCCGGTGACCGGGGTCGCGCCATTCTCAATGGTCAATTGCGCCGATCTCGGCGACGTCGCGCCGAACCCGGTGGATATCGGGGATACGCTGGAGCGGGTGACCGCGTTCTACTCGGATTTGCAGGATCGCGGCATCACCCCCCTGACCGCTGGAGGGGATCACCTGACCACCCTGCCCGTCCTGCGCGCGATGGCCAAATCCGGCCCGCTTGGCCTGATCCAGTTCGACAGCCATACCGACCTGTTCGACACCTATTTCGGTGGTCATAAGTTCACCCACGGCACCCCGTTCCGCCGCGCGGTCGAAGAAGGACTGGTCGACCCGAAACGTTTTGTTCAGGTCGGCATTCGCGGTACCGCCTATAACACGGAAGACATCGAATGGGGCGAGGCGCAGGGCATCCGCATCATCCGCATCGAGGAACTGTTCGATCGCGGCATCGACGACGTCATGACCGAAGTGCGTAGTATTGTCGGAACGGCACCGACCTATTGCACCTATGACATCGACTTCGTCGACCCGACCTATGCGCCCGGCACCGGCACGCCCGAAATCGGCGGACCGAACAGTTTTCAGGCGCAGCAGGTCATTCGCAAGATGGCTGGCGTCAATCTGGTCGGGGCCGATCTGGTCGAGGTCGCGCCGCCCTTCGATCCCGAGGGCGGCACAGCCTGGCTTGGTATTTCGCTGATGTTCGAACTGCTCTGCGTGCTGGCGCAGGCAGTGGATGCGCGGCGACCTTAGGCCCCACTGACGTTCTCAGCGATCATCGAGATCATCTCGAACATCACCGCTGCTGCTGTCAGGGCGGTGATGTTGTTGGGGCTGTCCTTGGTGGGCATCATGCAGACGACGTCGCCGCCCACAATGTTCAACCCGCGCGCGGCGTGCAGAATGCCGACGGCTTCGTCTATGTCGAAGCCCTTCTCACCGGGCTCCAGATTGGACACCGCAGGCGCAACCGTCGGGTCGAGGCAATCTAGATCAAAGGTGATATAGACCGGACGATTACCCAGAACCTCTTTAGTCTGCGCCACCACATCTGCAAGCCCGCGCTGGCGGAATTCGCGCATGGTGACGATGTTATACCCATAGTCGTATGAGGGTTGCAGCCAGTCCAGACTGCGCGGATGGCCACGAAGACCGATCTGCATGGATCGTGTCGGGTCGACCTGCCCCTGATCGGCCAGATAAGCCCCCCAATGCGCCGCCGATTTCTTGGCACCCAGAAAGTGATCGACCTTGGTGAACACATCCGTGTGGGCGTCCAGATGCAGAAAGCTAATCGGCTCACCGCCCGCCAGCTTGCCCCGGCCCAGCGCCTGCACGATCCCGCCTGTTATGGAGTGATCGCCACCCACCGAAACAGGCCGCGCACCAGCCGCATCGATATCTTTGTAAAACTGCGTGATGCGCTCAATGCAGTCCTCGTTGTCATTGGCTTTGGGGAATGGCACGTCGCCCACATCGGCAATTCGCGTACTGTTCCAGGGGTCGATCCCGAACAGTGAATGCACCCGGCGCTGCACGGCCGAGACATGGCGCAAGGCGCGCGGACCGAGATGCTGATCCCGCTCGGTCGTGCCATTGCCGGTGGAATGGGGCACGCCAGCCAGCGCGATATCCTGCCCTTCAGGCCCGACATTCGGGCAGCGGAACAGGGTGGGCACCCCCCACCAGTAAAGGTTTTCCATCATGGATTGTTCATAACGGTCTGTCATTGTTGTCCCCGGTAAAAGAAAAACGCCCCCGGCGGAAACCGGGGGCGAGTATGTTCAGAGTTTCTCGTCTTCTCGCCGGAAGGCCCCTTGCACGATCCGGTCCATGACCATGGCCAGGAACAGGATTGCAAAGCCGCCCAGCAGGCCCGGACCCTTGGCGGCGTATTGCAGCGCCTCAAGGATTTCCTTGCCCAAACCACCACCGCCGATCAGCGAGATGATCACCACCATCGACAGACACATCAGGATGGTCTGGTTCACCCCGGTCATGATGGACGGCAAGGCCAGCGGGATTTCCACATCTTTCAGCAACTGCCATTTGGACGCGCCAAAGGCGACGGCCGCTTCCTTGATGCTTTCCGGAACCCCGCGCATACCCAGCGCAGTCAGACGGATCACCGGTGGCATGCCAAAGATGATCGTGGCCAGAATGCCCGGCGGGTTACCCGTGCCAAAGAAGGCAATGATCGGGATCAGATAGACGAAGGCCGGAAGCGTCTGCATCAAGTCCAGCACAGGTTCCGCTGCGCGATAGGCGCGCTTGGACTTGCCAAACCAGATGCCCAGCGGGATGCCGAACACAACACACAGCAGCACCGCAGCCCCAACCAGGGCCACTGTCTCCATCGCCACATCCCAGTAGCCCAGCAAGGCGATATAGGCCAGCGAAGACGCGGTGAAGATCGCCACGCGCGGACCCGCCGCACGCCATGCGGTCACGCAGATGACCAGCATCACAACCGGCCACGGCGACCCGATCAACGCCACCGTCAACGCATCCAGAACCGAACGGACACCGGCGACAATCCCGTCAAAGACGTCTCCCCCAGCAGCGGCAGCGGCGTCAATCCTCGCCTCCATCCAACTGGCCAGGTTAGAAAACAGCGTTCCCTCGCCCGGGCCCAAAATGATCTCGGAAACCTGTTCCTCGGGGAAGGCATCCAACAAGGGCAACGAAGCGTTCACCGTGAACTTATAGACGATCAATGGCGCAATCGCGGCCACCAGAATGGCACCCATCACTGTGTTGCGCGTGGAACGGCCGCTTTCCGTACTGGCCGGATCCGTCCGCCATTTCGAATACTGCTTTTCATAGACCCGGTCCGCATAGAACCCCTGCACCAGTTTGAACACCAGCAGCATCAGCAGGCCAGTGACCATAATACCCACAGCCTCGGACTGTGCAGCAGCAGCCTTTTCAAAACTGGAATCGGCGGCCTTTTGGATGTTTTCAGCCAGTTTGGTGAATCGGTCTATGTCGGCCTTTTCCGTGGCTTCCCCAGCCCGTTCCAGCAGCTCGTTCGCGCGGGCCTGCTGGCGCTCGGCACGCTCGGCCAAGTCGGCCCCGGGGTTACCCCAGGCCCCACGTCCGATCTGAACCCACGCGATGATTTCCAGGATCAGGAAGGTCCAGAACATGCCCCAGATTGCGCGCGACGCCGACCAGAAAGGCCCAAGCACCGCTGCCCACAGGTTGAACGTGTTCGGAACCGGGCTGGTCGCATCATGGATTTTGTGGAACGCGTTGACATAGTAATCACCGCTCGGCCCGACGAAATCGTGAATGGACTGGTCCAGCGCCTCGCGGTCGACCTCGATATCTGAGGCGGCCGTTACTTTGACCTCTGTGGTTGCATCAGTCATTTTTGCCCCCCTGAATTCCGCGCAGCAGGCGTGGTTTGGTCACAACGCCCACATCGGCACCCGCGTCAGTGATGATCACTGGCATATCCGTATTGACAGCCAGGTCGATCAACTGATCCAGATCCGCCCCTTCGTCTGCACGTGGCGCGCCCTCGGTCGGGCCGGAATAGCTTTCCATGGGTTCCATGATCGAATGCGCCTTGACCAGTTTGAGCTTGGAGATGCCCTGCACAAACTCGCGCACATAGTCGTCCGCCGGGTTCATGACGATGTCTTCCGGCGTGCCGATCTGAACAATCACGCCGTCTTTCATGATCGCAATCCGGTGACCGATGCGAATGGCCTCATCCAGATCGTGAGTGATAAACAATGTCGTCTTCTGCAACTGCGCCACCAACGCCTTGAACTGATCTTGCAATTGCAAGCGGATCAGCGGGTCAAGGGCCGAAAACGGTTCGTCCATCAGCAGAATTTCCGGGTCTGAAGCCAACGCGCGGGCAATCCCCACCCGCTGCTGCATACCGCCCGACAGTTCTTTGGGCAGGCGATCCTCATATCCAGTCAGGTCCACCAGACCCAGCGCGTGATCGGAAACCGCCCAGCGTTTCGATTTGGAAACCTTTCGAATTTCCAGCGGATAGGCCACGTTATCGCGCACCGAACGGTGCGGCATCAGCGCCATATGTTGGAACACCATCCCGATCTGCTGTGCCCGAATGCGCCGCAGTTCATTTTCGGAAATCTTGGACACGTCGTGCCCCAGAATTTCGATCTTGCCTGCAGTCGGCTCGATCAGGCGGTTCACGTGCCGCACCAGCGTCGACTTGCCAGAGCCCGATAGGCCCATGATGCAGAAAATCTCTCCCCGAGGCACTTCGAAGGTGGCACCCTGCACACCCACGACACAATTAAATCTTTCCAGAACTTCGGGCTTTCCTATGCCCTCGTTCCGCACAGCGGTCATGGCTTCTTCGGCCCGTGCGCCAAAGATCTTCCAGACATCCGTCAGTTTTACGACTGTTTCTGTCATTTTTGTCCCTTCGATGCAGAACAGGCCGCCGGTCAACTCCGGCGGCCTGTCCGAGTTTCAGCCCTGATTGGCGTCACTCACTGTGACATCCAGTCCAAAACGGCATCTTCGTTGGCTGCCACCCACTCTTCCGCATAGGCAGCAGGCTCTTTGCCTTCGATCACCAGCGCATAGGTCATGGCGGAAACCGAATCGGTATCCAGCTTCATGTTGGCCAGCAATTGGGCAACCTCGGGGTATTCATCCTCAAGTGCCTTTGCATAGTGCAGGTGCAAATAGGCCAGATCCCAGGCTACACCGGCCTCGGACTTTTCAAGCCAATCCGGATCGTCGGTGGGCTGAAGCACATTCCACTTGGACGCGTCGTAGGCCGGCTCTTCCAGAATCTGCATATCGTGCAGGGCAAACACGTAGTGCGGCGTGTAGCAGAACCCGACCCATGGGTCGCCTGCCTTGATCGCATTGTCGAGGTTCGCATAGGCGACGGTCTCGTCAATCTCGGTCAGCTCCATAACCTGATCGTAGCCGTAGGACTTGGCCCGGATTTTTTCGACATTGGTCGAGGCCCAACCCGGCGCACCGATCCATACTTCACCCTGGCCGTCACCATTGCTGTCGAACAGCGCGGCAATGTCGGGGTTGGTCAGATCGTCGATCGAACGGATGTCGTTGGCATCCGCTGTCGCCTTGTCGACACACATGCCCTGGAACGCTTCAACACCATTGGGGTTGAACGCAACGGTGCCTTTGTCGGTCACATAGGTGTCGTGCAGATTCTGCTGGTTCGGCATCCAAACTTCGGGGTGAACGTGCATCGCACCGGAATCCATCGCCTCGAAAACGATTGGGTTGGTACCGTTCTGTAGTTCGACCTCAAGCCCGAGGTTCTGTTCAATCGCTACCTTCAGGATATGCGCTGTCGCATTCACCGATGGCCAGTTCGGCACACCGATCACGATGTCCGCGGCCATAGCAGGCCCGGCGATCGCCATTGATGCGCCTCCCAGTAGCGTTGCAAATTTTTTCATCTGATATCTCCATGTTGGTCGTCTTTAGTGCTTATTGTTGTCCCCGGTCTGACCGAGACGCACCTTTCGAACAAATGCCGGAAAGCCGAATTACCTGTCTTCTTAGGTAAACAACTTGCTACTCCGGGATTGCCCGAAAATTCAAACATGCCAGCACGCCGCCCATCAAGAGCTTCGCGCGACAAATTCCTTAATACGACATTATCGTAGGTTAGTTTCGCTTTTTTGCAAATTGAATGGCTGTGACGCCTGAATTTTTCGCATGAAGGCTTCTGGCATAGCTTTGTCGATTTTGTTTCGGAAGAAAACCACCGTAATGATATCCACGAAAAAGTTGCGTTTCACACTGTTGATCCCTTCGCGCTATGCATCGCGACCGCTTGGGAAATGCGCATCACAGGAAAAATTCTGCCCGTTCCACGACCCAGACCATCGCGATCAAGCTGGCACAGACTGCGACTGCAGCGCGAGAACCTATCCAGACACGACCCGGCTGTTTGCGCAAAAACAGAACCAGCGGCCATACCAGCACAACAATCATCAACTGCCCAAGCTCGACACCGACATTGAAAGCCAGCAGGCTTTGCCACACGTTGGGTGCATCCACCCGCAAAATCTGGTGCAACATGAAGGAAAACCCGAACCCGTGCAGCAGGCCAATGCCCGAGGTGATCGCAAATGCCTTCAGGTCCCCGTGTTCTTGGTCAGGAGGTTGAACAGCCATCACAGCCGCGTAGATGATCGACACTGCAATCGCTAGCTCGACGGTCGGGATGAACCACGCGCCACTGGGGGCGATACCAAAAAAACCAAGGATCAGCGTTACTGTATGGCCAAGGGTGAAACCCGTGACACGCGCCAGGAGACTTTTCAGATTCAACGCACCGATGATCATGCACAACACGAACAGCACATGATCGGGGCCTTCCAGAATATGCCGAATACCTTCGACCACAAAGGTCGAAGCCGCAGCGGTGGCTGACCCGGATATTGTGATCGGATCATGCATTAGGCCAGTTGCGCGGAAGGTTCGGATTTGCCCGTTATTGTAGTCGAGGATCAGGTTCGCTGTTTCGTCTTGCCCCGGCAGACCAGGGTTTGATCTATGGGACATGCTGTAGGTGCCCACAGGCCCAGCGGCATAGCGTATATGCAGGTCCAGCATGACGTCGCCAACATAGGTCTCACCAACTGCTGTTGGATACACGTCCCCTGCGGTGGTCGCATCTTGCGCCTCTGAGAGGGTTGCAAAGCCCGGCTCAGACCCCAGCGGGTACAGGCGCATGGACATTACGGTTGCTAGTTGGAGCTGCCCGATGGCGGAAAGATCAACTGTGTCAGCCGCCAGAATGGCCAATCTATCAGGATCGCTCAGCAATGCGGCTTGATCCAGGTAATGCATCAGCGCGCCGTCTTCGATCTGATTGTAGGTATAGGGCGCGGGAACAGGCAGTCCGTCTTGCCCTTCGGGCCCCACTAGTTCCGACAACAGATAAGACAAGGGCATGCGCAGATAGACGTCCAAGCCCGCGTCGGAATGCGTCACGTGATGCACCCGCACGTTCTGATTCAGCTTGAAATGCGCAAGCACCGGATGACTAAGCAAACCGAAAAGAGCCGCTAGAAAAATGAAAACAGGCCTCATGAGTTGCCTCCCGCCGATAAAGGTTGAGGGTCAATTCGAGCTTCAAGGATGGTCAGTCCTGACAAAAACCACGCGTCGGCATCATGTTCGACATCCATCAACGCGCGATACGACACGGTGCGGCGATGCATGTGCCCCCAATGCCCGCCAGTGACCAAAGCATCCCAACGGGCCAGAATTCGATTTCCGCCATCCACCAGGGGTTCGATGCGCTCCACGACCAGCCCGTCGATGGATTTTATCTGAGCCATCGCCCCCGACGGCAAAGTTACAGACAAGCCCCTACGGATTTCGGTTTCAACGTCTTTCAGCGCTTTTGCCATGACAAATTTGCGCAGTGCCTTCGACATCTGCGGGCCTTGCGTTTCCAATCGCGCAATGGCCAGATTTGAAACGATTACCTCGGTGACTTGCGCTGCCGCGGTTATATCCGAAAGAGTTTTGGTCGGAGTTGTCACCTCGACCGTCATTGTTTTCAGAGCGCCAGAAGCGAGACAGATTAACAGGGCGGCTGCCGCCCACCCCTGCCAGTGATGCGAACGGTTTCGCCAAGCAAACACTGCAAGAAATGCCGCGACAAAAACAAGACCGAATGACATAAGTGGCACTGAAATGGAACGCATTGCGGCGACTGTAACAGGCTGAGTTTTGGGGTCGCTCCACTTAAGGATATAGTTTTTCCAAGTGATGTTAGGTGCCTCGCGGGTCACTTGGCCGGGCACCGCCCCGGCGGGATCTGTGATTTGAACCGGAATTGTGTCTGTCTCTTCGGTGAACAAATCCCATTTCAGGGAAACATAATTGGGCAACGCATCGCCCGCGTATGACAGAACAATGCCCAGAATGGCGGTGGCCCGGTTTGTTTCCGACGGGTTTTCCAGAACTTTCAAACCTTCGACACCCACGGACAGTTGTTCAACTTTTGCCAAGCTTGGCAACACAACCGAACCGTCGATTGTCAGCGGATTGCTGTGCGAAAACAGGTCGATAGCCTGCCGCTTGATCTTCGCCATGGCGTTGGCATCAAGTAGCGTTTCGTCGCCGAGTTTTAGATCAAGCCAGCCCTCCAGATCGCGCAGGCGGAAGATCACTTCGTGTCGAACCTCGCGCGGCTCAACGGACACGAACGACATCAATGCAGATTTGTGGTGCCGGGTCAGATTCGGATTCTCGAACCTGCTGTACCACGGGTCGTTCCAGTTGGGGTAAAAGACTTCAGACCGGGACAGATAACGGTAATCGGTCACAGCTACGCCAAGGTGATCGAAAATCACACCGATGGCCGCAGTTGGAATTCCATCAGACGTGAGCGGCGGCTTAAAGGTTATTTCCGCTGGTTTGTGATCAAGAGGATAATCAAGAACAACGTACACGACTTGGGCGGAGCGCCCGTTCTGCCGGGTCAGGCCGTAGCTTGGCCTGAAAGCCGTCACTCGGGGTTTTCTTGGCCGAACCTCAAGTTGAACCGTCTGCGGAACAAGTTCTGCGCCGTCGGCAAGAACCTCGAAGGCTTTGCCCGTGCGTTCTGAAAAGTTGCTTGCTGGGCCTTCATCCTGCGGTGCTTTCGCCAAAAATCCGTGCACATCGCCCAAATCAATTTCCAACGCGACCCGAACCCGATCTTTCAGCACCGAGATTTCCGCAAAATTTGCCGCGGTTTCAGCACCGTTCGCCGGCAACAGGTCGGCGCGTGTGATCAGCGGATGCGAGGCCAGAAAAACTGTCAAAATGATCAAACGCTTAAGGTTCGCCATCAGAGGGACCTCCTATGCTGGATCCACTCTGTGCTTCTCGCTCCAAACCCGAGGTTCAGCCTGAAGAAATGAAGCACAGAGACCGGCGCCAGATGGCAACGCCTAAAAGCGCCGGTTGGTCTTGAGGGATTATTTGGGTTCGGATTTTTCCGGGTAAGGGAAATCCTGTCCCAATGCTTCGCTGGCCTCTTCGTAAATCGGTCGCAAAACATCTTCGACGTCCCAGACACCACCGGCGACAAAGTCGCTGAAATCCAGCGTCTCTACACCCAACTTGTCAGCCATCGCCGTTTTGTCTTCCACATTTGGCGGCTCTGCTGGGGCGGCCAACGGGGGGGCCCATGTTCGTTCCTCAGTCGCGGCCATACGAACGACTATGTCGTCCTTGGTCACGTTCCAGACCATGAAGTCCTCTGACAGGCTAAGCGGGCCATCATAGGTGGACCGGATGCGTTCATACACACCGTTGACCGTGTCGAAGTCATTGAAGAAGTGATAGGCGACCGCCATGCGGGGTTTGATTTCGCTCATGACCTTGCCGAACGCCTCGGGGGCGGTGTGAACCTGCGTGCCAACCTGAAGGGCCGATTCCGGTGTGAACTTCATTTTGCTGACCAGTTCCGGCACAGCAATAAAGCACTCATGGATGACCAGATCAGCGTCTCTGGCATATTCAACGAACCATTTGTTGGGATACGTGTCCGAGCTAAAGACGAACTTCAGATCATTCCATTCCAAGGCGTAACTGACTGAACCGTCGATGGAATGGATTGCGGGAAATGTGCGGATGACAACGTCGTTTTCCTCGTAGATCGGTTCGTTCTCAAGTTTGTAGTCGAATTCGGTCACATCCATGACATAGCCACGGAAGTCCACGTTTCCGGCCCGACCCGCTAGGTCCCACGATAGCATTTCCTGCATACGGTCTAACGCATAAGCCGTGCCAAGCTCCGGTACAGCGCCACTTGGCCCCCACACCCGAAGGGGAACATTGCGTCCCATCAAGGCACCACCGATGAACAGGTCATGCAGCGCGCCAAAATGGTCGGTATGCAGGTGACCGATGAACACTTTGTCGAGGTAGTTGTACGGGATTTGCAGCGACGAAATTCGCTCGGCTGAACCCGACCCGATATCGAACAGGAACTTGTCTCCATTCCCAAGCTCGACCAAGAAACAGGCTGCGGCTTGCGCGGCGCGGGTCGTTGGCATTCCGGTTCCACAGGCAATTACCCGCATTTCATCTGGCTTCAGGTCTTCACTGTTTGGGTAATACGTATCTCTCTCCCTCGCCTTGACCGGCGACACCTCGGGTGTCTCCTGCGCCAAGGCCATGGAAGGGCCGAACGTGTCACCAAGGATAGTCAGCCCTCCGTTAGGGGCGGCAAGCCAGAATCCAAACGTCACCCCGGCGGCCAAATAGACCGAGTACTTCAATAGCCGTTTTCGTCTATTCATGATTTGCACTCCCTTGCTGAAATCGCCGACAGCTTCGGTGAAAAAGAAAAGTCGTCGTCGGCAGGGCATCGTGTGCGATGCAAGGTCAGTGTCCCGCAGGTTTTTCTTCGAGGTAACGGAATCACGGTGACACAGGGGTGACTCACGCTGATTTCAGGTGCATTATTATATTCGAATACGATCTGAAAACCTTGCAAACATAGGGGTTTAATGGCGTCAGATATTCGACACACCGAAAAGACCAACGCAATGCTAGCGGTTTGCGGCAGCGAGCTATTCGCCCATCTGGACCGCCTGTGTGCCTTTTTGAAATACATCGTCACTGAGGAACTGGAAGGCCGCGGCGCGCTTATCATGGGCAAAACCATCGCCCAAGATGTATATGATCGGGACCCTGCCGAAGAAGGCGACATAAACAATGTCGTCAGGGTGGACGCGCGACGCCTGCGGCAAACCCTCGAACATTACTACGATACGGCAGGACGTACTGATCCCGTCAGAATTTATGTCGACACAGGAGGGTACAGGCCACGTTTCGAACGGGTCGCGATTGCCTCATCTGATAAGAGCGAGAACCCTCATCGCTCCCTCGGGTGGGCGGCGCTGTCCTTTGTTGTCGGAACCGGGATCGGTATTGGTATCGCAATCATCGGCCTGGGGGAAAAATCCGAAACACAGATTCACCAGAGTACTCAAAATCCAACGCAGGACTCGTTGAGGCGTCAGGCCGTGATCGAACAGTCGGCATCTTCTCTGCAAGCCATGAACCTGGCCGATCAAGCCAGAAGCATGATGTTTCCTATCTTTGACCGCCCGCGCCAACAATTGGTGACAGAGGTATTCCGCCGCGTTATCGAGTTGGGCCCTGATTATTTCGGGGGCTATGCGGGGGCAGCTCAGGCGCTTGCGACCCTTGCCATAGTGTCACCGCCAGGCCCTGAAAAATCGGAGTTGACCAGTGAAGCCATGACCATGGCTGACAATGCGTTGCGTCTGGCACCCGCTGACCCGTGGGCTCAGTCCGCCCAGGCATGGGCCAAATTTGCGAACAGAGAATATGATGAGGCCATGAGGATATCGAAAAGGGCCGTAGCACTAGCCCCTGACGATGAACATGTTCTGGACATTCACGGCTCGATCGCGCTGTTCTCCGGTCATTTTGCCGAGGCTGCAAGCCATGCGAAAAAAGCCATGAACGGCGGTCGAAGCAACCAGAGATTTGCGAACCGCAATATTTTTGGCGCCGCGAATTTCCATCTTGAAAACTACCAGACGTCTTTGGATGCCTTTTCGGCAGCAGCGAGTTACGGGGATCCGATCAGCGCGCCCTCTTTCGCCTATCAGACCGCCGCTCTTTATGAATTGGGTAAAACCAAAGAGGCCGTGCGCAAATATGCCGAGTTAAAGAGTTCATGGCCCGATGCGGATGTGGAAAAAATGCTGACAGGCATCTTCAAAGACCCGTCACACGCCGAAAAGGTTATCAAAAGCATGAAGGCTTTGGAAAGCAATCCAAACTGACCCAATTGTCCAAAGGCAACCACCATTGGGCGAGGCAGGCTTTGACAGCGGGCACTTTCAAATCTTTTCGAATAGAGCTGTCGCCTCTTTGTGGGTGGTCGATGGATGTGACCGGCGCATATTTTAGAGCAAACGGTTATTCTTCAGGAGCATACATGAACACCAAGTATTTCGCGCCGCACGGGGGCCATCCCGCGCAGGACCAACTGTTGACTGACCGCGCTGTTTTTACGGACGCTTATGCCGTCATTCCCAAAGGCACAATGCGGGACATCGTGACCAGCTTCTTGCCGTTTTGGGACGACACGCGCTTGTGGGTAATCTCGCGCCCGCTGAGCGGCTTTGCCGAAACATTCTCGCAATACATAATGGAGGTGCAGCCGGGCGGGGGTTCTGACCGGCCTGAGGTCGACCCCGAGGCCGAAGGCGTTTTGTTCGTTGTCGAAGGAACAGCGACGTTGAACGTCGAAGGCGAAACCTACGAATTGACCCCTGGTGGCTATGCCTATTTGCCTTGTGCAAGTGAATGGACGCTGCACAACCACGCTGAAGAAACGCTGCGGTTCCACTGGATCAGAAAAGCCTATGAGGCGGTCGAAGGGCTGGATAAGCCCGATGTTCTGATCCTCAACGAAAACGATATTGAGCCGACAACCATGCCCGGCACAGACGGCAAATGGGCCACAACACGGTTTGTCGACCCAAGTGACCTGCGTCACGACATGCATGTCACGATTGTCACGTTTGAGCCGGGTGCAGTCATCCCATTCCTCGAGACGCATGTAATGGAGCACGGGCTCTATGTCCTCGAAGGAAAAGCTGTTTACCGGTTGAACAATGACTGGGTCGAGGTTGAGGCCGGCGATTACATGTGGTTGCGCGCGTTTTGCCCCCAGGCCTGTTACGCAGGTGGTCCGGGCAAGTTCCGGTATCTTCTTTACAAGGATGTAAATCGACACATGGCACTGAGACCGGGATCGGTGGCCTACCCTCAGCAAAAGCGCCTCAGTACGGCGGCTAAATAGCAACTATATAGCCAGGAACATACGATGGGCCGCCTCGATTTCGAGGCGGCTTGGTCGTTCGGCCTCTGGTTCCTCAAATCTGATCCTGACAGTAGGATTTAGGAACAAACAAAAGCGGCGCACCTCGGCACGCCGCCTTTTTTTTACTGTGTCACGTGGAATGCCATTTCAGGCATCATTAGACGTGATCGTCATGTCCAATCGACCCCTGACCGTGACCCGCCATACCACCTGAAACCTCTTCGGTTGCCTCGTCCGAAAGTTCCTCGGGCAGAACCAGGTTCAAAACAATCGCGATGACGGCGGCGGGAAGGATACCCGAGGTGGCCAGAACCTTTAATGTGCCGGGCAGATACTGCAAAGCACCGGGCTCAAGCTGCAATCCAAGGCCAAGGCTCAGCGCAATCGCAAAGATCACCATGTTGCGACGGTTCCAGTTCACGTCAGACAACATCGAGACACCCGCCGCGACCACCATGCCGAACATAACGATTACGCCACCGCCAAGCACTTCGATCGGGATGGATGAGATAATTGCACCAATTTTCGGGATCAGACCACAAATGATCAAGAAAAGCGCACCGATGGTGACAACCATGCGGCTCATGACACCGGTCATGGCAATCAGACCGACGTTCTGGCTGAACGATGTATTCGGCAACGCGCCAAAAAGGCCCGAGATTGCGGTGCCGACACCATCGGCATAGGTCGCGCCCTGAATTTCCTTGTCGGTCGCTTCTCGTCCAGCGCCGCCCTTGGTGATACCGGAAACGTCGCCCACCGTTTCGACCGCTGATACAAAGGACATCGCGCAGAAGCCAATGATCGCCGCGACCGAAAATTCAATGCCGAAATGCAGCGGGTTCGGCAGTGCGAAGGAAGCCGCGTTGCCAACATTGCCCAGATTCACCTGACCAAGTGCAAATGCCACCGCGTACCCGACCAACAGGCCGATCAGCACCGCCGACACAGACAACATACCCCGCGCAAAGAACTTCAGACCAAGCGTGACCACGATCACGGTGCTGGCCATGAACCAGTTCAGGCCCGAACCGTATTCTTCGGTACCAATGGCGGGCACACCGCCAGCGGCGTATTGAACGCCGACCTTCACAAGCGCCAAACCAATCATGGTCACCACAAGACCTGTCACCAGTGGCGGCAGCGCAAATCGAAGACGTCCGATGAACAGCCCCAAGAACGCATGGAACAGCCCACCAACAACAACGCCGCCCATCAGGACAGCAATGGCATCAACGCCCTTTCCAACCACCAGCGGGATCATGATCGGGATGAAGGCGAACGATGTCCCCTGCACGATGGGCAAACGGGCTCCGACAGGACCCACACCAATGGACTGGAACAACGTGGCGACGCCCGCAAAGAACATCGACATCTGGATCATGTAGATCATCTGCGGAAAATCAGGACTGTTCGAGCCGAACCCAAATCCGGCCGCGCCGCAAACGATAATGGCTGGCGTAACGTTCGAGACGAACATCGCCAGCACGTGCTGAATGCCCAGTGGGACCGCTTTGATAAGTGGTGGTGAGTAATTCGGATCGCGGAGCTGCTCCGGCGTTCCGATGGTTGTATCTGACATTTTGTCTTTCCTCCCTTGAGAGACGTTAACCGGCTCCTCTTCCGGCTAGGTTTCTCATTCTGTGATTGTGAAGGGCTCCTCGAACCAATGCTCCTCAAGGTTGGTCCCGGTTCCAATTCGGTCGACCACTGCAAAAAGCCCGGGCGCGTGAAGAGGGGTCAAAACCCCATGCCACGTGTTGCGGTGGTAATTCACGCCCTGCCCCGGTGCTGTTTTGAATGCGATAGGCTGTCCGGGGACTCCATCTTCGTCGGGCGCCACGACCACAACAAAGGGTTTGTCCGACAAGGGCAGAAAGGCCTGACTTCCATCCGGGTGACGTTCGACCATGTCCAGTTTGATCGGCAGGCTGAACGCCTCGGACTGAAACACGCTGATCCCTGCGCGCCCGTCGTTGAAATCCAGCGCGGCGCGGTCATGATACCGCGCGCACTTGCCCTGATTGATGTATTTGTCCACGTCACCAGCCACTTCGATGACATCGCCGAATGGCGCAAAGGCCTCGGACGTCAGGGGCAGAAGATTCAGGACGGTCGTCATCCCGCGAACTTCTCGATCAGGCGCAGTTCCGCGATCCGTTCGACCTGGCGGCAGGCTTCGGCAAATTCGGTGTCGCGGTCGCTATCGATACGGCGGTGGAAGGCGTCTAGAATGCTGGCTTTAGTGTTGTCCTTGACCGCAATGATGAAGGGAAAGCCGAACTTGGTTGTGTATGCCTCGTTCAGCGCTGTGAAATTCGCGCGTTCTTCGTCCGTCAGCATATCCAGACCGGCCCCGGCCTGTTCAGCCGTGCTTTCCTTGGTCAGACGACCTGCTGCGGCAAGCTTGCCCGCCAGATCCGGGTGGGCAGTCAGAACACCCAGACGTTTTTCGGCAGAGGCCGTACGGAACACCCGCGCCAGCGCGTTGTGAACTCCGGCAGCATTGTCATGGGTCGGCCCAAGCTCCAGATCATACGCGCCTTCGGCAATCCACGGGCTGTGTTCGAATATGCCGCCGAATTCGGCAACAAAGGTGGGCTGGTCCATTTCGGACGGGGTGAGGCGTTGCATCGGGGGGTGTTCCTTTGCCCAGTGATCGGCAATCTGTTCGCGCGTCGCGAACCAGACACCGTCATGTTTCATGAAATGCTCCAACGCGCGTTTCAGCGCCATGGCGCGGCCCGGCCGGCCAATCAACCGACAATGCAGACCAATTGAGAGCATCTTGGGCGCACCGGCTTCGCCTTCGGCATACAGCATGTCGAAGCTGTCTTTCAGATAACTTTCGAACTGGTCGCCAGTGGTGAACCCCGCCTGAATCGCAAAGCGCATGTCGTTGCAGTCCAGCGTATAGGGCATGATCAACTGATCTTTGCCACCGGCCTTTGTCCAATAGGGCAAATCGTCGGCATAGCTGTCTGCGATATAGGCAAAGTCGCCTTCCTCGGCGGCCAGATCGACTGTATTCATCGAACAGCGGCCCGTGTACCAACCGCGCGGCGGCTGGCCCGTGACCTCGGTATGCAGACGGATCGCTTCGCGGATTTGCGCGCGTTCTTCGTCTGGGCTCATGTCTTTGTGTTCGATCCACTTCAGGCCATGGCTGGCGATCTCCCACCCTGCGTGTTTTATCGCTGCAAGCTGCGCCGGCGCACGGGCCAACGCGGTGGCAACGCCATAAACGGTTATAGGAGTGTCCTGCAAAAGCTGGTGAACGCGCCAGAATCCGGCACGGCTGCCGTATTCATAGATCGTCTCCATGTTCCAGTGTCTTTGGCCGGGCCAAGGGGCGGCACCGGTGACCTCGGACAAAAACGCTTCGGACGCGGCATCACCATGTAAGATGTTGTTTTCACCACCCTCTTCATAGTTCAGCACAATCTGAATCGCGATCTTGGCATCATTGGGCCAGTTGGCTTTGGGCACTTGCCCGCCATAGCCGGTCATATCTCGTGGATAACGCGTCACATCAATTTCCTTCTTCTTGAAATGATGAATACCCCAGATAATCGACGATGTTTTTCAAAAAATACAACAAAGAGTTTCGGCCAGTCAGCCTTTGCCTCTTGGGGAGTATTCGGATTAGTAATTTCCAAGTTTTATAGAGAGGCGCAAATGTCAGGTTACCTAACTACACATGTTCTGGACACGGCGCGGGGGTGCCCTGCCGAGGGTCTGAAAATCGAACTTTTTCGAATTGAGGGGACTGGCCGTACATTGCTGAAAACCCTGGTCACCAATGACGACGGCCGCACGGATGAACAAATCCTGCCCGAAGCCGAGTTTTCATTGGGCGAGTACGAATTGATTTTCTACGCCGGGGAATACTTGGACGCATCTGGCACTCCGCCCGAGGATCCACGTTTTCTGAACGTAATCCCAATCCGCTTCGGGATGTCCGAACAGTCGCATTACCATGTGCCGCTGCTTCTTTCGCCCTTCGGGTACTCAACCTATCGCGGCAGCTGAGCCGCCTTTTAGGGCGTGTTTGTCTCAGCAATCGTTGAACCAATACGCTCGATTATGAACTCCATGAACAGGCGTGTCTTGGGGTCCTGCATACGACGGTGGGTAAACAAACACGCCATTTGAATCGGTTCCGGTGGTGTTTTAACCGCGACCGGAACCAAAGTACCGGCGTTGAGGTACTTTGAAATCTCAAATACCGGCTTCAACGCGATGCCGTGCCCGGCCAAGGCCCAATCCGTCAACACGTCGCCATCGTCTGACTCGTACCGCCCTGAAACACGGAATCGCTTTGGTCCGGTTTCGGTTCTCAAAAGCCACTGGAATTCAGTGGCACCGGGAAACCGCAGGCTGAGGCATTCATGCCCGTTGGCGACAATATCGTCGCCACTTTCTGGCATCCCATGTTTCTTGATGTATTTCGGGGAAGCACACAGAACCCGTTCCACGTCAGCAATCTTTCGAATGCGCAAATTGCTGTCTTCGGGCTGACCAAGGAAGAAAGCCAAATCCAGGCCTTCGGTCGTGATATCCACATTTCGGTCAGTCAATCTGAGCCGAACATTCACCTCAGGGTATTCAGCCAGAAATTTTGGCACCTGCGGTGCTATCAGACGCCGACCAACCCCCAAGGGGGCGGCGATATACAGCGATCCCTTGAGGTTCTCGGTGATATTGACGATTTGCGCTTCGGCGTTCTGGACGGCTTCAAGAATTTCCGTCGCCCCCCGATAAAACGATTTTCCCTGTTCTGTCGGCGTCAGGCTGCGCGTTGTACGTTGAAACAGACGTACACCAAGATGTTCTTCAAGCTGGGAAATCCTAGCCGAGGTTACAGCCGGTGAAACCCGCAAATCGCGGCCCGCGGCAGACATGCTGCCCAATTCATAGACACGGACAAAAGTGCGGATGTTATCGAAGTAGGACATTTTTTTGCATTTTTTGATACTGCTTGGTCTTTCGCAGCAATACCAGAACAAACCTCTATCGCATAGAGTGCACAGGAACTTTGAACTTTAGGAGCAATGCCATGTACGACTTGGCCGTAATGTGGGAGTGGATCGCCTTTTCTGTCCGCTGGCTGCATGTGATCACCGCGATGGCGTGGATTGGCGCGTCATTCTATTTTATCGCGCTGGACCTCATGCTTAAGCCAAACCCTGCCCTACCGGACGGGGCTTATGGCGAAGAATGGGAAGTACATGGCGGCGGGTTCTATCACACCGTCAAATACCTTGTGGCGCCTGCCCGGATGCCGGAACATCTGACCTGGCACAAATGGCAGAGCTATACGACCTGGCTATCTGGAGCGGCCCTTCTGATGATCATCTACTGGGTCGGCGGTGAGCTGTTCCTGCTTGATCCAACCAAGGTGGATTTGGCGCTGTGGCAAGGCATCCTGATCTCTGGCGGTTCGCTGACTATCGGATGGTTGCTGTACGATCAGATGTGCAAGTCCAAGCTCAGCGACCACCCGACCGTGTTGATGCTGTTGCTGTTCGTGATCCTGGTGATCATGTCTTGGGGTTATAACCAGATCTTCACTGGCCGCGCTGCGCTTTTGCACCTTGGTGCGTTCACGGCAACGATCATGACGGCCAACGTGTTTTTTCAGATCATGCCGAACCAGCGGATCGTGGTCGAAGACCTCAAGGCCGGTCGGACGCCCGACGCGAAATACGGCAAGGTCGCCAAGGTGCGTTCGACGCACAACAACTATCTGACCTTGCCGGTCGTTTTCCTGATGCTGTCGAACCACTACCCGCTGGCTTTCGGAACCGAGTATTCGTGGATCATTGCCAGCCTGATCTTCCTGACAGGCGTGACCATCCGGCATTACTTCAACACCATGCACTCGACCGGGGAAGGCCCGCACTGGACCTGGGCTGTCACGGTCATTCTCATGGTCATAATCGCTTGGCTGTCTTCGGTCAGGCCAACAGAAACATGGGAAGACGCCGAAGCCCGCGAGCTGACGCCATATGAACAGAAATATGCGTCAGCCGCCGGTTTTGAGGCCGCGTATGACACGGTGCTGGGCAATTGCTCCATGTGTCATGCGCGCGAGCCGGTCTACGGCACCATGAAATGGGCACCCAAGAAGGTTTACCTTGAAACACCCGGTGACGTGGCCCGGCAGGCCGACCAGATTTATCTGCAGGCTGGGATCAGCCACGCGATGCCGCCACCATCGGCGGTTCAGATGGATGAAGAAGCACGCCAGACCATTGTTGCGTGGATCAACGAAGTCAGAGATCAATAGCACCAACAGAGAAATTGATGACAGGCAAACTGGGTTTTCATACCCAGTTTTTTGTTTTTCAGCCCGGCGCGAAAAAGCGTTTGCTGTGCTGCGCGATATGTTCGACGAAAAGGCGCACCTTGGGGTCCTGAAGCTTTTTATGCGGATAAAGGCACCCGAAAATCGTCGGCACTGGGGGTGTCTTCGGTAGGACCTCGACCAGTCGACCGTCCTCAAGATATTCCCGCACGTCAAAGCGTGGTTTGTTAACGATCCCTTTGCCCGCCAGCGCCCAGTCCGTCAGCACGTCCCCATCGTCCGCATCGTATTTACCGTGAACTTCCAGCTTTCGCGGTCCCATGTCGGTGTTGAGGGTCCAGAAGTATTCGGGCGATCTGGGATACCGCAGCAAAAGGCAGTTATGGGGCGTATGCAGAAGGTCATCCGGCGTATTGGGCACGCCAAAGTTCGACAGATATTCCGGAGACGCGCACAGCACGCGATCGCAATCCGCAAACTTCCGCAGTTTCATGGTGGAATCGCCGGGCTCACCGATAAAGAACGCGATGTCCAAACCGTCGACCATCATGTCCACCTTGCGGTCCGAAAGACGCATGCGAATCTCTGTTTCGGGGTAGAGTTCTGAGAATTCCGGCACCAGAGGCGCGACGATTCTACGCCCGACACCCAGCGGCGCGGTGATGCGAATGGCACCTCGCGGGGCATCGGAAAAGCTGGCAACGCGCGCTTCGGCGTGATCGATCGCCAGCAGAACGGCTTTGGCCTCATCGTAGAAAACCGATCCAACTTCTGTTGGGGTCATCGACCGGGTGGTTCTGTTGAACAGCCGCACACCCAAATGGTTCTCAAGTTCTTTCAATCGTTTGCTGGCCACCGCCGGGGTTAACCGCAGGTCGCGCCCGCCGGATGTAATGCTGCCCAGCTCCATCACTCTGACAAAAACACGCAGGCTTTCGATGTACGACATTCGATCCTCTCCTTGCGGAAAGACTGCGCCATGGCGTTTTGTTTTTCAACGATCTGTTGAAAGTATTTGCCGTTTCCGACGATTTTAAGACTCAATCGTTGCGCCTATGGTCCCCCCGATCACCCACCTGAAAGGCAGGGGCATAGGGAGAATACCATGACGCATCGCACCGACATCCAATTTGTCCTGAATGGCAAGGATGTGTCCGTTCCAAACGTATCCGCAGACCAGACGCTTCTGGATTTCCTGCGGTTGGAGCGTCGGCTGACAGGCACAAAAGAAGGCTGCGCCGAGGGCGACTGTGGCGCGTGCACCGTTCTTGTTGGACGGCTTGGCGGTGAAGGTCTGGCCTATGTTCCCGTGAATGCCTGCATCCGGTTTCTTGCCTCGGTCGATGGCTGCCATGTCGTGACGGTTGAACACCTGTCCG
Organism: Ruegeria sp. BH6; assembly: GCF_056538105.1. Classification (NCBI taxonomy): domain Bacteria; kingdom Pseudomonadati; phylum Pseudomonadota; class Alphaproteobacteria; order Rhodobacterales; family Roseobacteraceae; genus Ruegeria; species Ruegeria sp. BH6. Next base: position 136,278 of record NZ_JBQFSR010000008.1, on the reverse strand, counting down.
GCCCGGACGGTCGTCTGCACCCGGTACAACAGGCGATGATTGATCACCACGGCAGCCAGTGCGGGTTCTGCACGCCGGGCTTCGTCATGGCGCTATATGCACTGTGGATGCAAACGCCCGAGCCGACCAAAGCGCAGGTTGAAACCGCGCTGCAGGGCAACCTGTGTCGCTGCACCGGGTATGAGCCAATCATCCGTGCCGCCGTTGCCGTCAGCCGCTATGGCACCCCGGCATCGGACCACCTGAATACCGAACGTGAAACCATGACCGCACGTCTGGCCGCGCTCAAGGACGATCAGCGCGTTGTATCCGGACCGGAAGACAACCTGAGCATTATCCCCTCCAGCGTTGATGACCTTGCCGATTGCCTGCAGAACTATCCCAAGGCCACGATCGTGGCCGGTGCCACGGATGTGGGTCTTTGGGTCACCAAATTCCTGCGTAACATCGGGCCTGCCATCTTCACCGGTCATCTCGAAGACCTGAAAACAGTCGAAAGACAGGGTTCCCTCCTCCTGATCGGTGCTGGCGCCAGCTACACCGATTGCCAGGAACTTCTGTCTGAACACCTGCCACACCTGTCCTCCTACTGGGATCGCATCGCAGGGTGGCAGGTGCGGAATATGGGAACCGTCGGCGGAAATATCGCCAATGGCTCGCCCATCGGGGATACGCCGCCGGTTCTTATCGCGCTTGGAGCGGAAATCACGCTGCGGCGCGGTTCCGAAAGCCGGACGCTGCCTCTCGCTGAATTCTTCATCGACTACGGAAAGCAAGACCGCCAACCCGATGAGTTCGTCGCAAGCATCCATGTGCCCCTGCCCGGACCCGATGATCTGAATGCGGCCTACAAAATTTCCAAACGTCGTGACGAGGACATCTCCTCGGTCGCTGCTGGCATTCACATGACGGTCAAGGACGGCACCATCAGCAATGCGCGCATCGCATTCGGCGGTATGGCTGCCACGCCCAAGCGAGCCGCTGCTGCCGAGGCGGCGCTGAACGGTCAATCCTGGTCGCGGGAAAGCTTTGAGACCGCCGCCGAGGCGTTGGCTGAAGATTTCAGCCCTCTCACCGATTGGCGCGCATCGTCTGACTACAGAATGCTATCCGCCCAAAACCTGCTGCGTCGCTTCTACCTTGAAAACGACGCCCAAACCGACGCCCCCGTTCAACTGGCTTGCGCCTGATAAGGAGACAAAAAATGAAGGATAACGTTTCCATCACCGGGGCGGCCCACACCAATGTCAAACATGACAGCGCGATCAAGCACGTCACCGGACGAGCCGATTACACCGACGACATTGCCCAGCCCGAAGGCACGCTGCACGCGTATCTCGGCGTCTCGGACGTAGCGCACGCCAAGCTATTGGGCATCGACTTCACCGACGTTCTGGCCACGCCCGGCGTTGTCGGAGTGTTGACCGCGGATGATGTGCCGGGCGCCAATGATATCAGCCCGACACATCTGAACGATGAACCGGTTTTCCCGACCGATGCCATTCAGTTTCATGGGCAGCCTTTGTTTGCCGTTGTTGCCGAAACCCGCGACATCGCGCGCCGGGCCGCAGAACTGGCAAAAATCAACTACGAAACTCTGCCCCATGCGCTGGACCCGATTGCCGCGCAGGAGGCCGGTTACCCGCATGTCACGGCACCGCTCAAGCTGGAGCGCGGAGATGTCGCCCCGGCGCAGGCTGCCGCCCCCAACCGGATCAAGGGCCGCATGAGCGTTGGCGGCCAGGATCACATGTACCTCGAGGGTCACATCGCCTTTGCCATTCCGGGCGAAGACGACGATGTGGTCGTGCATTGCTCAACCCAACACCCGTCCGAGGCGCAACATATGGTGGCGCATGTCCTGGGCGTGCCGTCCAACGCCGTTGTGGTCAACGTGCGCCGTATGGGCGGTGGCTTTGGCGGCAAGGAAAGCCAGATGAACCTGTTCTGCGCGGTTGCTGCCATGGCTGCCAAAAAGTGGAACCGCGCCGTGAAAATCCGCCCCGACCGGGATCAGGACATGACGGCGACCGGCAAACGCCATGACTTTGTGATCGATTATGACGTCGCCTTTGACGATGATGGCCGCATTCAGGCTGTCGAAGGCAGCTTTGCCGCGCGCTGCGGGTTTTCAGCAGACCTTTCGGGGCCCGTGACCGACCGGGCGCTATTCCACGCGGACAACGCCTATTTCTATCCGAACGTGCGCCTGAACAGCCATCCGATGAAAACCAACACGGTTTCGAATACCGCATTCCGTGGGTTTGGCGGCCCCCAAGGCGTGATCGCGGCAGAGCGGATGATCGAAGAGATTGCCTATGCCACCGGGCAGGACCCGCTGGATGTGCGCAAGGTTAATTTCTACGGCACCACGGACCGCAACATCACCCCCTACCACCAAGAGGTCGAAGACAGCATTCTCGACCGGTTAATCGGAGAGCTGGAAGAGACATCGGATTATCGCAAGCGCCGTCAGGAGATCATCGAATTCAACAAGACGTCGCCGATCCTGAAAAAAGGCATCGCGCTGACACCAGTCAAATTCGGCATTTCCTTTACAGCGACTTGGTACAATCAGGCTGGCGCACTGGTGCATGTCTACAATGACGGTTCGATCCACCTAAACCACGGTGGCACCGAAATGGGGCAAGGCCTGAACACCAAGGTCGCGCAGGTCGTGGCCGAAGCCTTTCAGGTCGATTTCAGCCGGATCAAGATCACCAAAACGACCACCGAGAAGGTTCCCAACACCTCAGCCACGGCTGCCTCGAGCGGGACTGATCTGAACGGCATGGCTGCGTTGAACGCGGTCGAGCAGATCAAAGCGCGTCTGGTGAAATTCGCCGCTGAGAACTGGGATGTTACACCCGAGAACGTGGCCTTTCACGCCAATCAGGTGCATATCGGCGACGAAGTTCTGCCTTTCGACACGTTCATCAAAAAGGCCTATCTGGCACGTGTGCAACTTTCGGCGGCCGGGTTCTACAAGACGCCGAAAATCCACTGGGATCGGGCCAAAGGACAAGGCCGCCCGTTCTACTATTACTCCTATGGCGCGTCCTGTTCGGAAGTGACAATTGACACCCTGACTGGTGAGTACCGGGTAGAGCGTACTGATCTTTTGCACGACGTTGGACGCTCGTTGAACCCTGTGCTGGACAAGGGCCAGGTCGAAGGCGCGTTTATTCAGGGCATGGGGTGGCTGACCACCGAAGAGCTTTGGTGGGACGACGCGGGCCGTCTGCGCACCCATGCGCCGTCGACCTACAAAATTCCGCTCGCGTCCGACCGTCCGCGCATCTTCAATGTGAACCTCGCCGACTGGTCGGAAAACCGCGAGCTGACCATCAAACGCTCCAAGGCTGTTGGCGAGCCGCCGTTCATGCTGGGCATTTCGGTGTTCGAGGCGCTGTCGATGGCCGTGGCCTCTGTTGCTGATTACCGCGAATGCCCGCGCCTTGACGCGCCAGCCACCCCCGAACGTGTGCTGATGGCAGTTGCGCGGCTGCAAGCGGGGCCCTGAGCCATGACTGCCCCCGGTTCCCTTAGCGAATTCCTGTCCACGCAGCACAGCGTGATCTGCATTGCGCTGACACGCGTGCGCGGGTCGTCGCCGCGCAACGAAGGGACCGAGATGTTCGTGGCACCCGGGGCGCTGTGGGGAACCATCGGTGGTGGCCAATTGGAGTTCATGGCCATCAACGCCGCCCGCGACATGCTGCGCGACGGGGTGTTGCATCAGGATCTGGATGTGCCGCTTGGCCCGGAAATCGGCCAGTGCTGCGGTGGGCGGGTCGAGATGAAACTGACCCGCATGCGTGCGTCCGACAAATGGGCCGCCGCAGAACGCGCGACCCAGCGCGACGAGGCTTTGCCACACGTCTATGTCATGGGCGCAGGTCACGTGGGGCGCGCTTTGGCCAATCAGTTTCAGCATCTGCCGGTGCGCTGCATCCTCGTCGACACCCGACCCGAAGAGGTCGAGCTTTGCACAGCCAATGTCGAAACCCGCGTCAGCGCGATCCCCGAGACGGATATCTGGGGTGCGCCTGCGGGCAGCGCCTTTATCGTTCTGACACACGATCATGGATTGGATTTCCTGCTGACATCCGCCGCACTGGAACGTCAGGACGCCGCTTATGTGGGGATGATCGGGTCCGCCACCAAGCGGGTAAAGCTCAGGAACTGGGCGCACAAACACTGTGACGGACAGTCTATCGAACACTTGAAATGCCCTATCGGGGCAAGCGGTAGCCGCGACAAGCGGCCCAGCGTCATCGCCACCTTCGTGGTGGCCGAGGTGATGGCTGAATTGACCTCTGAAACTGCCGCGACCGCCCCGACCGGGGCAAACCAGGCGCCCCTGCGGGGCCACCATCACGACCGGAAAGGGAGATCGGCCTGACATCTGTCGGGTCATTCCGGTCACATCAGAGGAGGAGACCGTCATGGACGGGAGGACCTACGAATACAAGCTGTTTACCCGCAGCGACTTCAGCGCTTTCTGGGCGCTGTTTACTGACAACCTCGTGAATCTGCTGATCCTTTCCGGGGTCTGCCAGTTCGTGTTTCAGATGCCCGCCGAAATCGTGTTTGGCCGCATTGTTCCCGGTGCCGCCGTCGCGATTTTAGCCGGTGTTGCCGTTTATACGTACCTCGCCAAATGGGCCGCAAACAAACGGGGTGAAGACGTCACCGCCTTGCCCTACGGCATCTCGACGCCGGTTATGTTCGTCTACTTGTTCGGTGTGATCGGACCCATCTACTGGGCAACCAATGATCCCATGCTGGCATGGCAAGTGGGCATCGGCGCCGGGTTCATGGGCGGCATCGTTGCGGCCTTGGGTGCCATTGTCGGGCCTTATCTGAAGCGGATCACGCCGCGCGCCGGGATGCTGGGCACGCTGTGCGGTATTGCGCTGGTCTTTATCGGTTCCGTTCCGTTGGCCGAGGTGTTCGAAAACCCCATCATCGGCTTCACGTCGCTGCTGTTTATCCTGTGGGGTCTGATCGGGCGTTTTCGCCTTCCGGGCAATGTTCCGGCCGGTTTGGTCGCAATTGCTGCCGGTACGGTGATTGCTATCATCCTTGGTGAATCCAAAATCGACGTCAGCGGCATCGGCTTTTACCCGCCGGTCCCCTATTTCGGTGACCTCATCGCCGGTGTGCAATACCTGTTCGCCAACCCCGAGCTGTTCCTGGTGCTGATCCCGGTACAAATCTACAACTTCATCGAAACCATGAACAACGTGGAATCGGCCGAGGCTGCAGGCGACCACTACCCGGTTGGACTGTGCCAAGTAACGGACGGCGCAGGCACAATGTTGGGTGCGCTTTTTGGTTCGCCCTTCCCGACAACCGTTTACATCGGGCACCCTGCCTACAAGCGGCTTGATGCACATGCCGGTTACATCGTTGGTGTGGCTGTTGTGATCGCTGCCGCCGCTTTCCTGGGCTTCTTGTCCTTCCTTGCGGGCCTGATCCCGATTGCGGCCGCGGCTCCGGTCCTGGTTTTTGTTTCGGTCAGCCTGATCACCAACACGGCCTGGGCTGTAAAGCCGATGCACATGGCTGCCGTATCCTTTGCGATCCTGCCTCACATCTCGGCCTTCCTGATGGTCAAGTGGGGGTCTCTGATGAACGCTCTGCGCAGCACCGGTGTCGAGGGACTGCCCTCGCTGGGTGACGAAGGCCTGACCGCAGCACTACTGATGGAAGGTGCCCATTACGAAGGACACCTTGCCCTGAGCCAAGGTGCGATCATCACGGGTCTGGTCTGGGGTGCCATTGTGGCCGACGTAATCGACGGTCGGTTCCGGATGGCGGGCGCGTTTGCTGTCGCTGGTGGGCTGATGTCCTCTGTCGGGATCATCCATTCCTACACGTTGCAGGTGCCTCAGTTCGACGGGATCACCATTGGTTACTTGATCATCGGCGCGTTCCTCTACGTCTATCCGATGTTCGCACCCAAAGAGGATCTTGAGCATCGTGTGATCGTACCGGATGAGCCTGATCTGATCGACGACGACTCACCTGCACAACAGGCCTAATCCATAGCGGGGCAGTCGCAGGGCTGCCCCCTACTCTTTCCCTATCCTACAAACGAGACCTTTCATGACACAGAGATTGCTTCGCGGTCGTCTGCTGACCTTTCATCGCGAACCCCTAAGCGGCGAAGATTCCGGCGCGTATACCTATCTTGAGGACGGTGCCCTGCTGATCCAGGACGGCATCATTCAGGACACCGGACCCTTCGCCGAGATCAGCGCCAAAGCCGGGGATGTGCCTGTGACAGACCATCGCCCACACCTTATGATGGCCGGGTTTATCGACACGCATATTCACTTCCCCCAAGTGCAGGTGATCGCCTCATGGGGCGCACAGCTTTTGGACTGGCTCAACAATTACACCTTCCCGGAAGAAACCCGTTTTGCTTCGGATGCACACAGCGCGAACATGGCGCGGGCATTCTACGATCAGCTCATCACCCACGGCACCACGACCGCCGTGGCCTATTGCTCGGTCCACAAGACCTCGGCGGATGCGTTCTTTACAGAAGCAACCAGACGAAACATGCGCATGCTTGGTGGTAAGGTCCTGATGGACCGCAATGCGCCAGAAGGTCTGCAGGACACGCCGCAAACCGGGTACGATGACACCAAAGCCTTGATCACCGACTGGCATGGCAAGGGCCGCAACGGCTATGTCATCACACCTCGGTTCGCGATCACATCGACGCCGGAACAGATGGCCATGGCGCAGGCCTTGGCGCAGGAGCATCCGGATTGTCACGTCCAGACGCATCTGTCGGAAAACAAAGATGAGATTGCCTTTACCAAGCAGCTTTATCCGCAGGCGCGGGATTATCTGGATGTCTACCAATCCTTTGGTCTGCTGGGGCAAAAGACTCTGTTGGGGCACTCGATCCATCTGGAGGCACGCGAGATCGACGCGCTTGCAGAAACCGGTGCACATCCCGTGTTTTGCCCGACCTCGAACCTGTTCCTGGGCAGCGGCCTCTTTGATCATGGCGGGCTGAGCGCGCGCGGTATCTCGAACGGGATCGCAACGGATGTCGGTGCTGGCACCAGCTACTCGATGCTGCAAACCTTGAACGAAGGGTACAAGATTCTGCAATTGCAAGGGCTGGCTCTGCATCCCCTGCAGGCCTTCCACTGGGCTACGCGCGGTAATGCCTGCGTTCTGGGTCTGGAAGACAAAATCGGAAACCTCGACCCCGGAACCGAGGCGGATGTCGTTGTTCTGAACGCCCGCAGCACCCCCGCCATGGCCCTGCGAATGGATCGCGTTGGCAGTCTTGCAGAAGAATTGTTCGTCCTGCAGATGATGGGAGACGATCGCGCTGTTGAAGAGGTCTATGTATCAGGTACGCCCAGCAAGTCTGTGACCGGCCAAACCTCCGAAACCAACTTTGCGTTCGATCCCGCGTAAATGATAACTGACCTGTGTTTGGCCGTTCCGTGACCGGTTAACGGCCAAGCATTTCACCGAACTGCCGGTGCAGCCCGGTGCGGCCCGGCGCAACTAACGATCCTTTCCGCTTTCCATCATTACTAACCGAGATCGGGTTTTCACCGCTCTCAGTTCGAAAAATAAATTGTCATGGTTGACAAAGTATATTTCTCGATTATTTGTCATTCGTGACAATAAACGAGATCCTGATGCCCAGACCTTCTCTAAAAGACCAAAGATCGCACGAAATACTCGACGCCTATCTAACCTGCGTGGCGCGGTTCGGGCTGGAAGGCGCGACCCAGGCGCGGATCGCCGATGAAGCCGGCGTCAAGCGACCGCTCTTACGCCATTACCTTGGAAACAAGGACGAAATGATAACCGCGCTGGCCGAATACGTGATTGCCGGATTTACCGCGTCATTGGACGGTTTGCGTCAGGCTTTGCCAGACACGGCGACACCTTCGGACCTGGTGGACACCTTGTTTTCCGAAGATAGCGGAACCGATCCACGGCTGATGCTGGCCTATCAGGCACTGGTCACCACAGTGCCCGATCGCCCCGATCTGCGCCAAGGTCTGATGGACAGCCTCACAGATTTCTTCGACGTGGTCGAAGCAATCCTGCGGCGCGCGGCACCAATGGCACCAGACGCAAGCATACGCGCAGCAACACAGGGCATTTCGGCAATCTTTGTCAGTATGGACGCCCTGACCCCGCTGGACCCGCCCGAAGCATGGCGCGCCGAATTGAAACTGGCCGCCTCTCTACTGGCATCGACACTGGAGGCTAAAGTATGACCCCGACGCGAACGGTGAACTACATTGCCCTGCCCATCCTGCTGGTGGCCACTGTGCTTGGTCTCTACTGGGTTTGGGGGCTGCTCTTTGTCTGGTGGATCGTCCCAACCATCATGAACGGACAAGCCTTTCTGGTGTTCGAAATTAACCGCGACGATGACCCGGTTCTGTACTGGGCCATCGTCTGCCTCTGGGCTGTGCTGGGTCTGATGATGATCGCCGCCAGCCTGTTTCCCCAATATGCCCATCTTCTTGCCTGAGGTACTCTGATGACCAAAATGTATCACCATCTACCGGTTGAAGCTTACACCTCGCAGGACTGGTTCGACCGCGAACAGCGCCAGATCTTCTCGCGCACTTGGCGTTTTGCCGGGCTGGTCGAAGATATCGAAGGACCGGGCCATTACCTGTCGGTTCAGGCCGGGCTGAACAATCTGTTCATCGTCATGGGGCGCGATCACCGGCTGCGCGCCTTTCACAACATCTGCCGGCATCGGGGTACCCAGTTGATCCGCGCGGTCGGCAAGACACAAAAAGCGCTGACCTGCCCTTATCACGACTGGACCTATGATCTTGAGGGCAACTTGATCTCGGTCCCGGATGAGGCCTCTGAATTTCCCGGCGGCGTCGACAAATCCTGCCTTGGCCTCAAACCGGCCAGCGTGGATGTCTGGCGCGGGATGCTGTTCGTGCATCCGGACCCTGACGCCCCCACCCTTGCCGAATGGTTCGGAGAGGTCGATCCCCTGTTGGGCCCGCACAAGCCCGAGGAACTGGTCGAGTATACCGACGGGCGCAACACCTATGAAATCAAGGCCAATTGGAAGATCGTTGTCGAGAATTACATCGACGTCTACCACTTGAGCCATCTGCATTCGAATACGCTGCATATGTATGACCATGCCAAGGCGGAATACGGATGGAAGGGGCCGCATTACCACTTTTGGGAACCCCCGTCCGAGGCCTACGCGAAGGACCACGAAGCCAAACTTCCGATGCCGCGTGTGATCGCTGAACCTCATACCGGTGCGTGGGTTCCGATGCTGTTTCCCGGCATTGGTATCGGGGCCAGCGAAGAAAGCTGGAATCTGTTCATCATCACACCGTTGGCCCCCGATCTGACACGGATCGAGAACCGCACAAAGGTTGCCAACGCTTCGAACTGGGAGTTCCAGAAGCAACAGTGGAAAAGCGCGGGCTTTTGGAGGGATTTTGGCGGCCCGAAATATCAAGGCGACGATGCAGCAGGCGCAGATGATCCGATGGCATCGGGCGATTTCACGACCGAAGATATCTATGCTTGCGAACAGCAACAGAAATCGCTGAAAAGTCCGTATCTGGAAATCGGCCCCGCTGGGATTGGCGAAAGCCCGATCACGCAGCACCAGAAAGCGGTGCTGGATTTCATGCAAGACAGCTGAATGCCCCGGAGATTGATCATGAAACCAATCCAAGCCACCCTGATCGGAGTTGCGCTTGCATCGGCTCTGGTGCTGACGGCGCAAGCTGACGCACCGGAAGACATTGCCACGCGTATCCTACAAGCGCAGGATGAACAAAGCCTGCTTGCCACCTGGAGCGACTGGCACCCCGATGCCACGCATCAGATCATCCTCAAATACGGGATGGGGCAGCCGGACGACGTGTTCTCGTACCGTGTCGGGGATGACACCGACGCGGAAGACCCCGAGATCGCGAAGGCGTTGGAAGGTTACTCAGAAACAGCCCGATCAGCGCCCGTGATTTCATCGCACACCGAGGATGGCGTGTCGCACGTCACAGCCGTGACCGATGTCGATTATGATTGGCAGGGATACAGCGGCAGAATGCGTCAGACAGACAACTTTGTCTTTGCGCCTTATCTTGGCGGGACGGTGATCCAGTCCTTGACCACGACCTATGATTACCGATGACGGGACCTTGTTATGCAACGTGACTTTCATACCCTGACCGTGTCCGACACTCGCCGAGAGATCGGCGGCGCGGCCACCAGTGTAACTTTCGACGTCCCGCCCGATCTGACCGATCTGTTTCAATGGACGGCCGGGCAACATCTGACGCTCAGGTTTCAGATTGCCGGTGCGGAGCAAAGGCGCAGCTATACCATCTCGAACCCGCCGGGATCGGCGCTGCGTATCACGGTCAAGCGCGTAAAGGATGGGATCGTTTCCAACCACATAGGCGACACCCTGTCGCCCGGTGGCACGGTCGAGGTCATGCCCCCATTCGGGCATTTCACCTTACAGCCCGGAGCCCTGAAACGCCGCACCCACTATTTCTTTGGAGCCGGCAGCGGTATCACGCCGCTTTACGCGATGATCAATTCCGTTCTGACCGATGAACCCCATTCTTCGGCCCATCTGGTCTTTGGCAATGCCAATGCGAACAGCATCATTTTCCAGGATGAGCTTGAGCAGTTGCTGGAACAACATCCGAACCAGTTCACCCTACGCCATGTCCTGTCGCACCCCTCCATGCTCAGCTGGTTTTCACCGTGGCGCACAGGGCGGTTGGACGCAGATGTCATTCAGGCGGCAATCACTGAAACGCCTCCGGTGGCGCAAGACACTCACTATTGGATCTGCGGCCCCGGCAGTATGAATACGGATATCCGGGCGGCGCTGCGGAATCTGGATGTGCCAGACGATCGCATCCACATGGAAAGCTTCGGCGGAGACGCCCAAGACGACCTGAGCGAACCCGGCATGGCCGCAACCGCCCGGATCAGGCTTGACGGCAAGGTCTCGGAGGTGCCTGTTGCTGCTGGGCAAACCCTCCTTGACGCGGCGATTGCAGCCGGTCTGAACCCACCGTTCAGCTGCCAATCCGGTGTGTGTGGTGCCTGCGTCGCCCAGCTTGAGGACGGCGCCGTTCATATGCGCAACCGGATGGCTCTGGAGGATCGTGACGTCGAGAAGGGGTTGATCCTGTGTTGTCAAAGCGTCGCAACACAAAAGGAGCTATCCCTGCAGTTCGAAGATTAGGTTATGTCAGGGCGTTTTGACATAACCCACCTTACTTGAACGTCAGATCAGGTGCGCCGCGCGTGACATTTTGCGTGCGGCTTTTACCAGCTTGATCAACCCGCACGGCCAGATTTTCAGCCGTCGGGAATCGTTCGAAATATGCAAAGTGGATGGCCTCAATCACGTCGATATTCTTGCATCTTATCAGGTATTCAGCCTGAAATTCGTTTGTGTCATCACCATCCGTCCGCGTGGTGTCTGTGTCTTGCCCCAAACCTATGGCCGAAAGTGTGACATTGGCCATCGCGGCAAAACACTCGGCCTCTTCGGGCACAACAAACAACTCCAGAGGTTTGGACAGGTCGGAAATGGCGACGGCAATAGAGTCCCGCCCTTCATCGTTTTGTGCCGGCTTCTCGGTGCCAAGAATGCCGGCGGCGGGGACTGCCAGTGACAAGGTGAACTCGGCCCCGGAAACCACAATGTCCAGGTCACCCGCGGCATGATCCTGCGCGACAGCGGTATGAGCCTGCGACACAAAAACCGCAGAGATCAGGATCAGGGCGAAAGCTGCGCTTTTCATAAACAGGCACCACTAAACAAAGAATCACCCGGATTATTCTAATATGTTTCAATTCCCGTGCAATCTTGGCCCCACGCATCGCGCCCCACCAATATTGGGGAGTATCGGGGTGACCAATATTATCCGACTATAAAACTCAGGTTGACATAGGTGACTAATTCACTCAGTTAATACATCATACGCGCCACATAACCGGCGTATGAAAACCTTTTTCTGACTGGAAAGTGTCACCCCCATGACCCGATTTTTCACCGCCACCAGCATCCTTACAATTGGTGCTGCCTCCGCAGCTTTTGCAGCTGACGCACCCTCGAAAGCCGAAGTTCTGAATACCTACGCAAACATCGCCGAAGCCAAATATGACGATAGCTTGATCGCTGCCAAAGTGCTGCAAGAGGCCGTAAACGCGCTGATGGCCGACCCATCCGATGCCACCCTGAACGCGGCCCGCGCCGCCTGGGTCGCCGCCCGTGTGCCCTATCAACAGACCGAGGTTTACCGTTTTGGAAACGCTATCGTTGATGACTGGGAAGGCAAAGTGAACGCCTGGCCGCTGGACGAAGGCCTGATTGATTATGTCGATGCCTCCTATAGCGGACCCACTGATGAAAACGAGTTTGCCGCGCTGAATGTGATCGCCAATCCAAGCTTTGAGTTGTCGGGCGAGGCCATCGACGCCAGCGAAATCACCCCCAATCTGCTGGGCGAAACCCTGCACGAGGCTGACGGGATCGAGGCAAACGTCGCCACCGGTTACCACGCCATCGAATTCCTGCTTTGGGGTCAGGACCTGAACGGTCACGGCGCGGGCGCGGGCAATCGCCCGTATACCGATTATGTTCAAGGTAACGCCTGCACCGGCGGCAACTGTGATCGCCGCGCCCAGTATCTGAGCGCCGCGACCGCCCTGCTGGTCAGCGACCTGGAATGGATGGCCGCACAATGGGCCGAAGGTGGTGAGGCGCGCGCTGCACTGAACGCGAATGAAACCGCTGGCGTCAGCGCGATCCTAACCGGCATGGGCTCGCTGTCCTATGGCGAGCAAGCAGGTGAACGTATGCGCCTTGGCTTGATGCTGAACGACCCCGAGGAAGAGCATGATTGCTTCTCGGACAACACCCACAACAGCCACTATTACGACGGCTTGGGCATTCAGAACGTGTATCTGGGCAGCTATACCCGCATCGACGGCACCCCGGTTTCGGGCGCTTCGCTATCGGACTTGGTGATCTCGTTCGATCCGTCGCTGGACGCCGAGATGAAGGTCAAGTTGGCCAACACCATGCAGGCCCTGGGCCGCCTGAAGTCGACCGCCGAGGCCGGTTTCGCCTATGACCAGATGCTGGAACGCGGCAATGAGGGCGGCGAGCAACTGATCATGGGCGGCGTCAACGGTCTGGTCGATCAGACCAAAACGATCGAGCGTATCGTGACCGCTCTGGAACTGGATCAGATCGAGTTCGAAGGCTCCGACAGCCTGGATAACCCTGACGCGGTTTTCCACTAAGCAAACCCCGGATCGGGGCGTGCGCAAATTCACGCCCCCGGCTTTCCTGTCACGCAAAATTGTGACTTTCAGCTGGACCCGAAACAAATAACTTACTAATTAAGTAAGAAATCTATCGAGCACAGATTCGCTATGATCGTATGTCACTGCACAAATATAACTGACCATGATATCCGCGCCGCGATCGATTGGATGCGGACAGCAGATGCACACACGATCATCACCCCCGGCAAGGTCTACCACGCCCTTGGAAAATCGGCGGATTGTGGCGGCTGCATGCCGCTTTTTCTGGACACAATGCGATCGAACGATAATCTGGAAGTCCCCATGCAGCTCCGTGCCCTACGCACCAGAGCAACTCAGGAGAAAGCAGATGAAGGGCAACCCCAAGGTAATAGAATACCTCAACAAATCTCTGCGGCATGAGCTGACAGCCGTCAGCCAGTACTGGCTCCATTACCGCCTGCAGGAAGATTGGGGCCTTGGCCACATGGCCAAGAAAAGCCGTGAAGAATCCATCGAAGAGATGGGGCATGCCGACAAGCTAATCGAACGGATCATCTTTCTGGAAGGCCATCCCAACCTGCAGAAACTGGACCCGCTGAGAATTGGTCAGAACCCCAAGGAAACACTGGAATGCGACCTGGCAGCCGAGCAGGACGCGCGCGCGTTGTACGTAGAAGCGCGGGATTACTGTAGAGAAGCACAAGACTATGCCTCTATGTCGCTGTTCGAAGAATTGATCCGCGATGAAGAAAGTCATATCGACTTTTTGGAAACGCAGCTCGACCTGTACGAAAGGATTGGCGACGCCAATTATGCGCAACTCAACGCATCGAAAATGGACGAGGGCGAGTAGCCTTTTCATCCTGTCGGTGGTCGCCCTTGCGGCCACCCAAACCCCAGCCGCCGAGCTGCGGGACTATCACCTGAATTTCGAACCCAGAACCGAGGATGAGCGTGCGCGCATCGCCCGTGTCACCGCTGCGCCCACCGATTTCAGCACGCCCCAAAGGTTCGAGGACTTGCCCGCCGGTGCCGCCACCGTTCGCGCCCGTGCCGATGCTGACGCATTTTCGCAGCCCTCAGGCAACCTGAGCTTTGAGCAAGAGCTGGACTTTAAGGTTGGAAACGGACTGTTCAAGAAAATCTGGGTGTCTTCTCCGGCCTCAACTCTGGCCTCGGATGGGCTGGGGCCGCTGTACAACGCCCGGTCGTGCCAGCGCTGCCATATCAAGGACGGGCGCGGGCACACGCCCAACGGTCCGGATGACAATGTAATTTCGATGTTCCTGCGGGTCTCGATCCCCGGTGGCGGCGGATATGACGAGATCGAGGATTACATCGCCACCCAGCCCGAACCAAATTACGGCAGCCAGATGCAGGATTTGGCGCTGCCCGGTCATCCGGCTGAATATCGCCTGGATATCACTTACGAAGACGTCCCGGTCACTTTGTCAGATGGCGAAACCGTCACTTTACGCAAACCGGCCTACGCGGCGGCTGACCTTGGATACGGGCCGCTGCATCCAGAAGCGATGCTCAGTCCACGTGTGGCGCCGCAAATGATCGGCCTTGGATTGCTCGAAGCGATACCGGTCGCGGATCTGCTGGCCAACGCTGATCCCGACGATGCCGATGGGGATGGGATTTCCGGGCGTCCCAATATCGTCTGGGCGATGGAATATGGCGCCCCGATGATGGGTCGGTTCGGGCACAAGGCCGGGATGCCCACGATCATGGAACAATCGGCGGCGGCCTTTGCCGGTGATATCGGCATATCAAGCCCACTTTACCCCGCCAGCCACGGCGATTGCACCGATGCTCAGATTGGTTGTGCGACCGCCCCGCACGGGGACGGTGACGTGCGCGAGTTCGAGATCGACCAGATCGGAATGGACCTTGTTGCCTTTTACAGCCGCAACCTGGGCGTTCCCGCGCGACGGGACATGGACGACCCTCAGGTGCTGCACGGTAAGCAGGTGTTTTACGACACTGGCTGCGCGTCCTGCCACACGCCTGCCTTTGTCACTCATCGCATGTCAGACCGGCCCGAACAGAGTTTTCAGCTGATCTGGCCTTACTCCGACCTGTTGCTGCACGATATGGGCGAAGAGCTGGCTGATAACCGCCCCGAGGGTCGCGCCACAGGGCGCGAATGGCGCACGCCACCGCTTTGGGGCGTTGGGCTGACTGAACAGGTTTCGGGCCACACCCAGTTCCTGCATGATGGTCGCGCGCAATCCTTGCTGGAAGCCATCCTCTGGCATGGGGGTGAGGCACAGGCAGCCCGCGATACGGTCGTGGCCATGCCCAAACCCGACCGCGATGCCCTGATCCATTTTCTGGAAAGCCTCTGACACATGCGTATCCTTGTTGCTGCTGTCGCATTGACGCTGCCCCTAACTGCGCTGGCGCAGGACCGTGAGCCAATCTTGTCTGATGCGGTCGAAGGGCACATCCTTCCCGGCTTTGCCGCACTGGCTGAAACGACCGGGGTGTTGGCCCAAACAGCACAAACCGATTGCACCCAAACCTCGCCCGAATTGTGGGGCGCCTATCACGCGGCCTTTGACGACTGGATCTCGGTCAGCCATCTGCGCTTTGGCCCGTCCGAGGTGAACGACCGCGCCTTTGCGCTGGCCTTCTGGCCCGACACCAAAGGGTTCACCCCCAAAGCCCTGTCCAGCCTGATCGCGACCGAGGATACGGCTGTGGAAAGCCCCGAAGGTTTTGCCGAGACATCCGTCGCCGGACGTGGCTTTTTTGCGTTAGAGCAGATGCTTTATGAGCCCAATTTTGCCGATCAGGGCAACGCCACATATCGCTGCGCGTTGATACAGGCCATCACCACCGATATCGACAGCAATGCCCGCGCGATACACGCAGATTGGGGCGGCTATGCAACTGCCCTAACCCAACCGGGCGACGACAGCCCCTATCGGTCCGACGATGAGGCCATGCAAGAGCTTTACAAGGCATTGGTGACCGGACTTGAATTCACTGGCGACACCCGCCTTGGTCGTCCGATGGGCACCTTCGACCGCCCGCGCCCCAACCGGGCCGAGGCACGCCGTTCGGAACGCGCGCTTCGTCATGTGGAACTGTCCCTGATCGCCCTGCGCGATCTGGCCGCGCACCTGTCAACGGACCACCCCAAGATTGCCGCCGATCTGGACAGCGCCTTTGACAAGGCCATCATCCGCGCGCAATCGCTGGACGACCCGGTGCTGGCCGGGGTCGCCACTCCGCAGGGCCGCCTTAGGGTCGAGGCGTTGCAGCAAGCCATCAACGATATCCGTGCGATTGCCTCGGCCGAGCTGGGTCCGACTCTAGGCATCAGCGCCGGGTTCAATTCACTGGACGGGGACTGACCTGTTGCCCAGCCGTCGTCATTTTCTGGCCGGTCTGGCCGCGACCAGCCTTTCGCCGTTACACGGCTGGGCCGCAGTTGGTTCGCCCGACTATCTCGCCGCTGCCCTGTTCCCGGATGGCAGCTATCGACTAGCTGGGCTGGATACGGGTGGAAACATCCTGTTTTCCATACCTCTACCTGCGCGCGGCCACGCGGCGGCAGCCCATCCGCACCGCGCACAGGCCGTGGCTTTTGCCCGTCGTCCTGGCACCTTTGCGGTGGTCATCGATTGCGCCACAGGCACCGAAGTCACCCGACTTAACGCCCCACACGGTCGCCATTTCTATGGCCATGGCGTCTTTTCCCCCGACGGCACTCGTCTGTTCACAACTGAAAACGACTATGATTCCGGAGACGGCGTGATTGGCGTCTGGAACACAGACAGCTACACCCGCATAGGCGAGTTCACTTCGGGCGGGATCGGTCCGCATGACATGCGATTGATGCCCGATGGTCAGACGCTGGTCATCGCCAATGGCGGCATCGAAACCCACCCCGAGACAGGGCGCACCAAGCTGAACCTGCCAACCATGCAGCCGCAGCTGACCTATCTGGATTTGTCCGGCACGGTTTTGGAACAGGTGGAACTGCCACGCGCGTTGCATAAGAATTCGATCCGCCATTTGGCTGTACGGCACGACGGTTTGGTGGCATTTGCAATGCAGTGGCAGGGGGACAAGGTGCATCACCCCCCTCTGCTGGGCCTACATCGTCGGGGCGAAGCACCGCGTTTGCTTTCAGCGCCTGATGCCGCGCAAAGCACGTTGCAAGGCTACGCGGGCAGTGTCGCCTTTGCCGGGGATGAAACCACGGTTGCCATCACCTGCCCACGCGGCAACGCCTTGCACCGGTTCGACGTCGCGAATGACCAACTGAACGGGGATTTCCCGTTGGAAGACGTCTGTGGCCTTGGCTCCGGCCCCAAAGGGTTCGTTTTCACCACCGGCACCGGGATAGTCGGAGAGCTGACATCCACCCCCCGCATTTCAGCCCGTCCGGACTGTCATTGGGACAATCACCTGATCCCAATTCGCAAGCCTGCATAAACTCGGCAAATCCCCCCACATAGATTACACTTGGAAGAATCAAAATGCTGCCGTATTGGCGGGCGCTAAACCGGCACTTTAACCGCAAGGACTGACCTGATTGAAACAGACGCCCGACGCACCGCATTCCATCTACGGGGTAGAGAAATGGGGCAAAGGCCTCATTGAGGTGACGGAGCAGGGCGAGATCGGTCTGCGCAATCCCCTGGTGCCCGAGGCGGCGGCAATCAGCCTGCCAGGTATCCTGCATGATCTGGACGAACGCGGTATTAAGGCACCGATGTTGCTGCGCATCAGTTCGTATCTGGAAAACGAGATCGCGCATATCAACGAAAGCTTTCGCGATGCGATTGCACGTGTCGGCTACAAAGGCAGCTATCGCGGCGTATTCCCGATCAAGGTGAACCAGCAGGCCCAGGTGGTCGACCGGATCGTCGAGTTCGGTAAAAAGTATAACTATGGGCTCGAGGCTGGCTCCAAGCCCGAACTGGTTGTCGCACTGGCGCACCGTCTGGCCCGCGAGGCGCTGATTGTCTGCAATGGCGTCAAGGATGCCGAGTTCATCCAACTGGCCATCCTCAGTCGTAAGATCGGCTTCAACACGGTCATCGTTCTGGAAAGCCCGAAAGAGGCGGACACGGTGATCGAGGTCTATAACGAACTGGGCATCGAACCCCTGATTGGTGTGCGGGTCAAACTGACCAATCAGATCAGCGGCAAGTGGGAAGAAAGCTCGGGCGACCGGTCTGCCTTTGGCATGAACACTGACCAACTGGTCGCCACGGTGGACAAGCTGAAAGCGGCAGGTTTGCTGCATTGTTTGAAGCTGCAACATTCACACCTGGGCTCTCAGGTGCAGGACGTCAACGACGTGCGCCGCGCCGTTGGCGAGGCCTGCCGGTACTACACCGAACTGACGCGCGAGGGCGTGCCGTTGACCCATCTGGACCTCGGTGGCGGCATGGGCGTGGATTATACCGGTGAGAAAAAGGCTGCCGAGAACTCGATCAACTACACGGTCGAAGAATACTGCGCCAACGTGGTTGAAACCGTGGCCTACGCGATGGACGAGGCCGAGGTCGAACATCCAACGCTGGTGACCGAGAGCGGGCGCGCCGTGGTGGCGACGTCGTCGATGCTGGTGTTCAATGTGCTGGAAAGCACCTTGTATGACGCACCGAACGGCCCCGAGGTCGAAGCGGACGATCACCATCTGGTCTCAGACCTTGCCGCGATCAACGGGTACCTCAGTACCGAGCGTTTGCAAGAATGCTGGAACGACGCAAATTTTTACCGCAACGAGCTGCGCGCGTTGTTCCGCCGCGGCTATGTCGACCTGCGTCAGATGGCCCGCGCCGAACGCATCTATTTATCGCTGATGGCCCGCCTCAAGGCGCTGGCAGCAAGCGATGATTTGGAAACGGATGTGGACGACCAACTGGAAAAAGTGGCCGATATCTACCACTGCAACTTCTCGCTGTTCCAGTCGCTGCCCGATGTCTGGGCCATTGACCAGCTGCACCCTATCGTCCCGCTGCAGGGGCTGAACCAGACACCCGACCGCCGCGCGGTCCTGTCCGACATCACCTGCGACAGCGACGGTAAGATCGACCGGTTCATTCTGGCCGACGGTGTCTCACCCAGCCTGCCGGTGCATTCCCTGCCCGAAGATCAGGAATACCTGATGGGCGTGTTCTTTGTCGGTGCTTATCAGGAAACACTGGGCGATCTGCACAACCTGTTCGGGGACACCAATGTGGTAACCATCGACCTGCGCGCTGACGGTGGCTTTGACCTGCTGCACGAACAAGAGGGCGACACCATCAGCCAGGTCCTGTCCTATGTCGAGTTCGACCCCAATGATTGCGTCGCCGCCTTCCGCAAAATGGTGGACGAAGCGATCTCGACCGGTACTCTGATGGCCAAGGACCGCAAAACCCTGATGAGCGCCTATCGCGACTCGATCAACGGCTACACCTATTACGAATAACCCCAGAGAGGAGATTACCCCCATGGGAACTTTGAGTGGCAAAACACTGGTTGTCGGCGCGGGCGGCGTATCCCACGCTGCCGTGCACAAGATGGCGATGAATTCGGATATCTTCACCGAAATCACTCTGGCCAGCCGGACCAAATCGAAATGCGACGCCATCGCCAAAGCGGTGAAAGAGCGTGTGGGCGTCGATATCGCCACGGCGGAACTGGATGCCTACAAGGTTGAAGACACGGTCAAATTGATCAAGGAAACAGGGGCCGAGATTCTGGTGAACCTCGCCCTGCCCTATCAGGATCTGGTGCTGATGGACGCCTGCCTTGAGGCCGGGATCCACTACCTCGACACAGCGAACTATGAGCCCGAGGATGAGGCCAAGTTCGAATACCACTGGCAATGGGCCTATCAGGAGCGGTTCAAAGAGGCTGGGCTGACCGCCATTCTTGGATCGGGCTTCGATCCGGGCGTGACCAGCGTCTTTGCCAAATGGCTTAAGAAACACAAGCTGGACACCATCCGCCAGATCGACGTTCTGGATGCCAATGGCGGCTCGAACGATCAGGAGTTCGCCACCAACTTCAACCCCGAAATAAACCTGCGTGAAGTGCTGGCCGAAGTGCGCCATTGGGAAAACGGCGAATGGCACCATAGCCCGGCGCTGACCAACAAAGTCGAATACGACTTTCCTGCCATCGGGCGGAAAAACATGTACCAGATGTACCATGAGGAACTGGAATCGCTCTCGACCCATTTCCCCGAGATCGAGCGCGCCCGATTCTGGATGACGTTTGGCGACGCCTATATCAAACACGCGACCGTACTGCAGAACGTCGGCATGACACGCATCGATCCGGTCATGCATAACGGCAAGGAAATCATCCCGATCCAGTTCCTGAAAACCCTGCTGCCCGATCCCGGTGATCTGGGTGCCGAAACCAAGGGCAAAGCCTGCATCGGCGACATCGCCACGGGTCAGGCCAAGGACGGCTCAGGCGAGAAGACCTACTATATCTACAACATCTGCGATCACGAAGAATGCTATGCAGAAGTCGGCAGTCAGGCCGTCAGCTACACCACCGGCGTCCCCGCCATGATCGGTGCGGCGCAGGTGCTGAAAGGCAACTGGTCCGAACCAGGCGTGTGGAACATGGAACAGCTCGACCCGGATGACTTCATGGATATGCTGAACGAGCACGGCCTGCCGTGGCAGGTCCACGAACTCGACGGTCCGGTCGAGTTCTAACTTCGTCTTTTCCAAAATACTCCGGGGGTCCGGGGGCAGTGCCCCCGATCTCTCCACAATTTGGAGGTGCCGGACATGTCCGACATGATGACCACACAGGCCGGAGATGCCGGAGCCTTTCGCAGCTTTGACCTGAGCCGCGTGCCAAGCCCCTGCTTCGTGGTTGATGAAAAGGCCGTCGAGCGGAACCTGACCATTCTCGCCGATATTGGAACCCGATCTGGCGCACATGTGCTGAGCGCGCTCAAGGCATTCTCGATGTTCTCGCTCGCCCCGCTTGTCCGCCAACATCTTGGCGGCACATGCGCGTCCGGCATTTTCGAAGCACGGCTTGGTCGCGAAGAATATGGTGGCGAGGTCGCGACCTTCTGCGCCGGGTACAAGGACGCGGACGTCGATGAAATTCTGTCGCTGTCCGATCACATCATATTCAACTCACCAGCGCAAAAAGAACGGTTTCTTGCCAAAGCTCGGAACGCTGGCGTTCAGGTCGGTCTGCGCATCAACCCGGAACATTCCGAAGGCGAGATCCCAAAATATGACCCCTGTGCGCCCTGCTCTCGACTTGGCACCCCAATCAGTCAGTTGACGACCGACGAACTGACCGGGGTTGATGGCCTGCACATGCACACGCTCTGCGAACAAGGGTTCGCGCCATTGCAGCGCACTTGGCAGGCGGTCCTGCCAAAACTCAAGCCCTTCCTCGGCCAACTCAAATGGCTGAACTTTGGAGGCGGCCATCATATCACGCGCGACGACTATGACCGCGACGGGCTGGTGGCGTTCATCCGGGACATCCGCGAGACATACGGCATCGATGTCTATCTCGAACCCGGTGAGGCGGTGGCGCTGGACGCAGGTATCTTGGTCGGCGAAATCCTCGACCTGCCAACCAATGGCATGAACCTTGCGATCACCGATATCTCGGCCACCTGCCACATGCCTGACGTGATCGAAGCCCCCTATCGTCCCGCCCTGATGGATGAGGCCGAAGCAGGACATACTTACCGTCTGGGCGGCCCCTCCTGTCTGGCCGGTGACGTGATCGGGGATTACACGTGGGATCAGCCACTGGAAATTGGCCAACGCTTTGCCTTCCTGGATCAGGCCCACTATTCGATGGTCAAGACCAACACATTCAATGGCGTACCGCTGCCCACCATTGCCCTGTGGAATAGCGAAACGGACGAGCTGAAGATCATCAAACGGTTCGGCTATGACGACTTTAAGGACAGACTTTCATGAGCATTTTCCTCGACAGTGAACTGACCGCATCTGAGCGGACTGAAGATGCCCGCTTTCGCGTGATCCCGGTGCCGCTGGAGCGCACGGTCTCTTACGGCTCTGGCACGGCCAAAGGGCCTGATGCCATTATCGAGGCCAGCAATGAGCTGGAACGCATCACCGGACATGCTGAACCATGCGTCGAGGGGATCTTCACCGAAGAACCAGTGGATTGCGATGCTTCGCTTGCTGAGATCATGAACCGCCTTTCCCAGCGCACCGAAGCCGCTGTTCGCGCGGGCAAGGTTCCGGTAACTTTGGGCGGAGAGCATTCACTCAGCTACGGTGCCGTAATCGGAGTGGCGCGCGCATTAGGTCAACCAATCGGCATCGTTCAGATCGACGCCCATGCCGACCTGCGCAATGCCTATCAGGGGGAAAAACACTCCCACGCATCGGTCATGCATCTGCTCGCTGAAGAAGATATCCGATTGGCCCAGTTTGGCGTGCGCGCCCTTTCGACCGAAGAAGTGCAAAGCCGCCTGAAAAATCACGTTTTCCACGTTGATGCCGAGGAGTTGGTCACCGGTAATATCCACGCCGTCGACCTGCCCGAGGATTTCCCCGAGCTGGTCTATGTCAGTTTTGACGTGGACGGGCTGGATCCCGCCATCATGCCCGCCACCGGGACACCGGTGCCCGGTGGGCTGGGCTACTATCAAGCGCTGCGGTTGGTCGAACATATCCTGAAAAGCCGCAAATGCGTGGGCTTTGACGTGGTCGAACTGGCCCCCAACGGCAATACCGCCTGGGACTTTACCGCTGCGCAGATCGTCTACCGCCTGATGGCTGCCTGTTAACCCTCGGATGTTTCGTTCAGTTCCATGTGCCCCTCGCCCTTGTTCAGGACACGACGCAACATGGGCTCGAAGAACTCCAGCGGTTTGGTCGGGTAATCCGGGTCGAACGCCTTTTGGTCGTATTCATGGCAGAAATAGCGGCAGTCCTCCCAATAAGGGCTGTCGCGATACTTGTCGCGGGCGTTGCGGTCGCCGCCTAGATGATGGTTGTAGTAGTACCCCTGAAACACACAGTGATGTTTGAGAATCCAATAAGTTTTCTCACTGACATAGGGCTTCATCATCGCCGCTGACAGCTCACCATGGTTATAGGGTGACAGAATATCGCCGGTGTCGTGGATCAGTGCTGCGACCACGATTTCCTCGTCCGCGCCGTCTTCAAAAGCGCGCGTCGCGGCCTGCAGGCTGTGCTGATAGCGGTTCACGGGATAGGGCGTCCAGTCTTCGTCCAGCGACCGGATCGCGTCCAGAATCCGGTCAGGCAAAGCGGCATTGTATGCCTCTTCATACTCCATGACGGCGTCCCAGTCGGCCTTGGTGGCCTCTTCGAAACTGGTCCAGGTGGGTTTGTGGCTTTTGTCCAGCATGGCGCGGTCCTTTGGCTGATCTGTTGAAATCAGAGTAACGCATCCCTCTTACTGAAAAAAATGAATTGATTTTATCAGTCTGATGAAAAAATAGTATCGCCATGCAATTCAAAGCAATCGAGACCTTTCTATGCGTGGCCGAGACCGGGGGCTTCCATGCCGCCGCGCGCAAACTGAACGTGACACAAACCGCCGTCAGCGCCCGTATCCGGCTGATCGAAGAAGAAACCGGCAAGGCGTTGTTCACCCGCGGTGCAGGCGGCACCAGCCTGACTGAATTCGGGCAACAGTTCCGACCATATGCCGAACAGATGCTGTCGCTTTGGTCATTTGCATCGCGCGAGCTGCCAGCCCAAACGCAGAACCGGATCGCGCTGCGTCTTGGTGCGCAACTGAGCATCTGGGACCCGCTGCTAGTCGATCTGGCCGTTCAGTTCGAACAGCGCCTCGGGCAACTTTTGCTGACGTTGAACTATGACCACGATCTGAACATGGTCGACGCGGTCGCCACCCATGTTCTGGACGCCGCATTGACCCACGAAACACCCAACGATCCGCGCGTGCAATCGCACGAGTTAAACCCCGAACGCCTGTTGCTTGTCAAAACTCCGGAAACGGACGATCCAGTTTTCGTCAATCTGGAACTGGGCGAGGTCTATCAGGACCACGTCCGTTCGGCTGTGCGGCAGGCCACGGGGCAGACGGTGTTTCTGGGCAATTGCCTGATGGCCCTGCGTTATGTCCTGCGGCGGGGCGGAACCGGGTATTTCCCGGAATACGTCATCCGAGATCATCTGTCCGCGGGTCAACTGACCCCTGTGGCCGGGGCCATTGACCTGCTGCTGCCGCTGCATCTGGTGACCCGCCGTGACAGCACAACCAGCGACGATGTCCTGACCTGCCTGACCGAGCTGCGCGCAGCCTAGGCCTGAGAGATCGCGCTCGAGGCATCTCTGTGGCGCCTGCGCAGCAACGGCCGCCCGGCAACCAGCAAGAACAGACAGGCGACCGCGATGCCGATGACCGCCGGCAGATACAACAGCATCCACAATTTCGGTTCTTCGATTACAACGGGCGAAACAAAGCCCCGCACCCCTTCAAGCACGACCAGAATCGAAAACGCACCCAGTATCTGAGGCCACAGACCAAATCGCGAAAAGCTACCCAACATCAACGTGGCATACCCGGCCATTGCCACGGCGATACAAATGGCAACCCACGAAAACCGCTGATGCAATTCGTCGACCAATTCTCCGATGGGAAAGCCTTCGGCGACGCTGATGGCGGCGCGGTCTCGCAAAAGTTCAATGGTGGGAATGGCTTCGAGACTGCGCTCGGCCATGATGTTCGAATTCGTCAGCGCGGAAATGTCATATGAGGCGTCCTCGAACAGCGTCGATGACAAGGTTCTGCCCTCCTGATCCAAACGCAACGCGATCCCGTCCAACATCACCAAGTGGATCCCAGATTCATTGTTGACCAGATAGGCTGTCTTCGAGGAATAACTGACCGGGTTCAGCGCATCCCGCCGGTCAGAGACGAAGACCTCAGACAGCGTGCCGTCCAGATCAATCTTGCCGATATAGACTGTGACGCCATGCGCCGGGTGCAGGAATTCGCCCTCGTTCAGCAATTGCGCGGTGACGTCCCCTGCAACCTCGGCCTGGCGCTGCTCAAGCTGTTCGACCGATGCGGGGCGCAAAAAGACGCTGATGACTGCCATCATCAGCCCGGCCACCAACCCAAACAGGAATACCGCACGGGCCAGCCGCCATGGGCTGGAACCGGTGGCCAGCATCACCGTCATCTCGCTTTCGCGGCTCAGCCGGTTGGTGGCATAAACAGCGGCGGCAAACACCGCCATCGGCATCACCGTGCGGATCAGCGTTGGCAATGTCAGCGCCGAGAATTCCAGAAACACCATGGCCGATTGGCCACCGCTGATGACTCGGTCAAACAGGCTAACCGATCGGGTGATCCAAAACACACCGACCAGAACCAAGGTGAAAAAGCCGAACAGAATCAGCAATTGCCGCAGGAAATATCCATCAAAGCGCGACATGGGTCCTCTTACGTGTGTTCGTGGTGGTCGGACATTATGTCATTCCGTCGCTGTAGGAAACCGGGATTGGCCAATTGTCACCACCACGAAAAGCGCGGCAATGGCCTGGCTTGCTGAACCCAAGACTGTGGCGTGGCCGATTCACGCGGACTATACCTCTGGAAACTCTTTTTTTTCGGATCAAGGTGTGTCCTCCTTACCCGCCCATCCCGCTGTATCTCGGCGCTGTGTATCTACCTCTTCGAATTCCTGCTAAACAAAAACAAAACAAAAAAACATCCTTGAGCAGACGAGCAGATGAGAGGTCTAACCGCAGCGTTGGCAGTTCTCTTGACTATGAGCGCGCCATTGGCATCGAAAGAAATACAGGTTGGCAATGACTCAGGCGGGCGGATTCTGGACCGCAAGGTTCAGATCGAAATCGCCAACAGGACCAACGCGCGCATACACATTGTCGGGGATTACTGTAATTCCAGCTGCACCATGCTGTTGGGGGCAGACGATGTGTGTGTATCCTCCGAAACGCTTTTCGGGTTTCACGGCCCGTACCGTGTAAACCGGACAAAGATGACCGAAAAGGAATTCGACCAGAAAAGCACTTCGCTTGCCACGTACTACCCGCGCCCGATAAGAAACTGGTTCATGTCCGAGGCAAGGTTTGTGGGCCCGGATGAGTTTCTGTATGTGTCCGGTGAATATCTGATAAGCATCGGCGTGCAAGAGTGCGCGTAAGACTTCTGCAGGCTGTCACTTCTCACAACAACCCATATGCAGATCGCACGACTCATGCGCATCCATTGAAACAGCGATTTGAGTGGAATGGCAGGGGCAGCAGGGTTCGAACCCGCGACCTACGGTTTTGGAGACCGTCGCTCTACCAACTGAGCTATACCCCTAAGGTGCGCCTCAGATATGCCAGCCGCGCGACGGACTCAAGAGGCTTTTTCAGATTCCGCGCGACAATTGCATTCGACAAACAAGTTGCGTGCGGCGTTGAGTTCTATAAGACACGGTTTGGTCAGTACGAGGGACCCCATCCGTGAGTATCCGCAAAAAGATCGCCGACAGCGAAGCCGTTCTGAACTGGGCTGCGCGCCGCATCGCAAGCTATATCCGGATGGTCAATCGCAACACCACATGGCAACGCATCGGGTACGACGAACTGGACCAGTTGGTCGAACAGGGTGAGCCGGTGATCGTGGTGCTGTGGCACCAAAGGCTGGCGCAATCCCCCTATTTCTTTCCTTTGGAAAAAGGGCCGATCTGTTCGATCACCTCATCCGCAAGAGCGGGTAGTATGGTGGGCCGAGTGCAGAAACTGTTCGGCATGGATACCATCGCCATGACCAGCAAAAACGCAAATAACATTGCGATATCGCGCCAAGTGATCGGCAAGATTAAGCAGGGCATTTCCATAGGCATCGCCGCGGACGGTCCGCGCGGTCCCGAACGGGTACTGTCCACTGTGCCTCTGGTCTGGGCGCGCACCTCGGGCAAGCGGGTGTTCGGCATCACCTTTTCGGCAGAACATGGCCGCGAGGCGGGGACATGGGATCGCCTTTTGATGCCGCGCCCCTGGCGGAATAAGGGTGTCTTTCTGTGCCGGGAATGGACTGAAACCGTGCCGCGGAAAGCGTCCGAAGAACAGATCGAAACCCTGCGCCAAAGCCTTGAGCAGCACATGAACGACATCACCGCCGAAGCCGACCGCATGGTCGGGCGCGAACCGTGGTCGCCTAAGGGTTAGCCGCCCCTCAGCCGTTGCATCAGATAGATTTCGCTGCCTTCGGGGATCGGTTCGGTTAACCCGCTGGCGATAACCCGCCCGTCGATGGCGATGGACACCCCCGCATCAATCGGGGCCTGCAATTGCGGATGGATCTTCACCAATTCTCGCAGCAACTCGCCTGTGGTCTTGGCCTCAACCTCCACCACCTGCTGGCCCCCGGTCAGTGACCGGAGGCTGGACCAGAGGTGAACCTCAACCATTGTCCTTTAGCGCCGCCAGAATGCGGGGCGGTGACATCGGCAGTTGCTTCATCCGAACGCCCGCCGCATGCGACACCGCATTTGCGATGGCGGCCAAAGGTGGCACGATGCCCGTCTCACCCACACCACGCACGCCAAACGGATGGCCAGGGTTGGGCACTTCGACAATCACCGTGTCGATCATCGGCAAGTCACTGGCGACAGGGATACGGTAATCCAGGAAGATCGAGTTCTGCAGGCGGCCATCCTCGCCATAGATATATTCCTCGTTCAGTGCCCAGCCGATGCCTTGCGCGGCACCGCCCTGATACTGGCCTTCCACATAGGTAGGATGGATCGCCTTACCCGCGTCCTGAATGACCGTATAGCGGGTAATCGCAGTCTTGCCTGTTTCCGGATCGACCTCAGCATCAACGATATGGGTGCCAAAGGATACGCCTGCGCCTTCTGGCGTGGCCTCGAAATGGCCCGAGATAGGCCCGCCGGTTTGACCCATGTGGGCGGTGATATCGGCCAGTGGGCGCGGGTCGAAATCACCTGCGTTTGGACCCGAAGGTACAGCGCAGCCGTTTTCCCATTTCACCGCATCCGCCGGAATTCCCCAGCTGGCGGCAGCGCGTTCGCACAGCTTTTCAACCGCGTGTTTTGCTGCCTTGATGGTTGCCAAGCCGCTTGCATAGGTCACGCGCGAACCATGCGAAACGTCGTTATACCCCAGCGTCGCAGTATCGGCGACGGTCACACGGATATTCTCATACGGAATGCCCAGAACCTCGGCCGCCATCAGCGCCATTGACGCGCGTGAGCCGCCGATATCGGGCGTGCCCACCATCAACTGTGCCGAGCCATCCTCGGACAGCGCCAGCGAAACCGACGTTTCACCCCCGTGGTTGAACCAGAACCCGCAGGAAATCCCACGACCCTGCCCCGGCTTCAGCGGGGCTGAGTAATGCGGGTGGGCCTTCGCGGCCTCAAGCGTTTCCACCAAACCGATCCGCTCATACGTCGGGCCATAGCTGGCTTTGGTGCCTTCATGGGCGGCGTTTTTTAGACGAACTTCGATCGGATCGAGGCCCAGCTTCTTACACAGCTCGTCAATAACGGATTCAACCGCAAAAGCCCCCATCGGTGCACCCGGCGCGCGGTAAGCGGCCTGTTTCGGGCGGTTGGCCATCACGTCATACCCAATCTGGCTGACATTGGTCAGGTTATAGGGTGCAAAGGCACACATGGCGGTCATGTCACCCGGGGCGCCCGGAAACGCCCCGCCCTGCAGGCGGAACACGCCTTGGGCTGCCGAGATGGTGCCATCCTTCTTCATCCCGATCTTGATATCCATCGACGCCGAGGATGTCGGGCCAGTGGCCCGGAACACCTCGGACCGGGTCATCACCAGCTTAACCGGGCGGTTCGCCTTGCGGCTCAGTGCCAGCGCGACAGGTTCGATGAAGACTGTGGTTTTACCGCCAAAACCACCACCAATCTCGGACGCAGTCACGCGCAGTTGCGAGGTTTCGATACCCAATAGCGCGGCACAGGTCTTTTGTGCGATCCAGTGACCTTGAGTGGTACACCACAGCTCACCCTTACCGTCGTTGCCCAACATGCCCAAACAGGCATGCGGCTCGATGTACCCCTGATGGGTTGCCTCGGTGACAAAGCTGTCTTCGATAATCAAGTCAGCTTCGGCAAAGCCAGCTTCTACATCGCCGTGCCCGCTTTCGTGGTACCGCACGACGTTCGGGTGCATCCCCTCGGGTACGGAATAATCCGCAGCACCTTCGCGTAAGACCGGCGCATCCTGCTCCATCGCTTTGTCTACGTCGGTGACGTGCGGCAGCACCTCGTATTCAACCTCGATCAGCTTGAGCGCATCGCGCGCCGCCAAAGCCGAGGTCGCCGCCACAGCCGCGACTGCGTGCCCGTCATAGAGCGCCTTTTCACCCGCCATGACATTTTCCAGAACATTCCAGAATTCACCCTCAAGGCCGGGTTTGAACGGCACTTCGGCAAAATCCGCGCGGGTGACGACGGCTTTGACATCCTTGTGCGCTTCGGCCTGCGAGGTGTCGATCTTCACAATCCGTGCGTGGGCGTGGGGCGAACGCAGAATCGCGCCGTGCAGCATGCCTGGCGCAGAAACATCCGCCCCGAACTTGGCGCGACCAGTGACCTTGTCCAGACCATCGGGCCGATCCGGGCGCGTGCCGACGAAGGTGAATTGCGTTTTACGATCGTCGAGTGCCATTATGAAGCCTCCCGCAGTTCTTCGGCCGTTTCCATCACGGCGCGAATGATCTTGTCATACCCAGTGCAGCGGCAAAGGTTGCCTGCCAGCCAGTACCGGGCCTCTTCTTCGGTCGGGTTGGGGTTCTTCTCCAGCAGCGATTTGGCCGCGACCAAAATGCCCGGCGTGCAGATACCACATTGCAGGGCGGCATGCTCGATGAACTTTTTCTGCAGCGGATGCAGTACGTCACCCTCCGCGATGCCTTCGACGGTTTCGATCTGCTTGCCATCGGCCTCGACCCCTAACATCAGGCAGGAACAGACCAAACGGCCATCAACCGTGACCGAGCATGCGCCGCAATCGCCGGTGCCGCAGCCCTCTTTCGCACCAGTCAGGTTCAGCTTGTCGCGCAGACAATCCAGCAGGGTTTCGCGCGGATCGCAAAGGTAATCGACCGCGTCACCATTCACGGTGGTGGATACGTGGAACTTGCTCATGCTTCCTCTCCCTTGGCGCGGGCATAGGCAATTTTCGCGGCGCGCTTGGCCAGAACGCCGGCGACCTCGGTACGGAATTCGATAGTGCCGCGTTTGTCGTCAATCGGGTTGCAGGCGGCGGATGCCGCAGCGGCCAGTGCGTCCAATGAAGCGTCGTCCAGCGCGCTGCCGATGATGGCCTTGGCACAGTCCTCAACCAGCAGAATGGTCGGCGCGACAGCGCCCAATGATACGCGCGCCTCGGTGACGGTGTCCCCGTCCAGACGCAGGCTGACGCCAACGCCAACCACGGCAATGTCCATCTCAGTGCGCGGGATAAAGCGCAGGTATGCGTCGCCGCCATTGTCGCCCCGTGCGGGGATGTGGACGGCCGAGATCAACTCGCCCTTGGCCAGCGACGTTCTACCGGGTCCGGTTGGGATGTCTTCGACCGCTACCTCACGGTCGCCATCCGGGCCGGTCACCGTGACCGTGACACCCGCCGCAACCATGGCAGGCACCGAATCCGCCGCCGGAGAGCCGTTGCACAGGTTGCCGGTCAGCGTCGCGCGCCCCTGAACCTGGGTCGAGCCGATCAGATCCATCGCCTCGACCACGCCGGGCCAGTCGCGACCCAGTTCCAGATGTTCGCTCATCTCAGCGCCAGTGGCAGCGACGCCCAGCGTCCAACTGCCGTCGGCGTTGCTGTTGATATCGCGCACGCCGTCGATCTTCTTTATGTCGATCAGCGTATCGGGCGTCACAAGTTCTGATCGCAGTTGCACCAGAACATCGGTGCCGCCTGCCAGAAACCGTGTGATGCCCGTCGCGTTTGCGGCCAGTGCCGAAGCTTCGGCAAAGCTGGCGGGGCTGTGATAATCCATGAAATACCTCGCACCTGTTGATCAGGATTCACTGGGTTCAGAGGGGACGTTAGTGCAGCAGCATGGCCGCGTCCATGGCAGGAGCGACCAAATTTCATGTTACCCGATGTCGTTTCCAGACCTGAGGTCAGAGGTCGATCTCGATCACACCGTCTGGCTGCGCCGCGCGACTTTGGCACAGGATCATCGCATCCGCGCGTTGCTGGTTCGACAGAACGAAATCGCGATGTTCAATGTCTCCCGAAATCACACCGCATTTGCAGACCCCACATATGCCGTCTGAGCATTTGACGTCCACGTGAATCCCCGCCTCGGTCAACACCTGTGCGGCGTCCTTTTCCGCAGGTACGATCAATTCCCGACCCGATTTTGCCAGCCGTAAGGTGAACGGATGGTTTTCATATTCAGGCTGTTCAGGGACCGAGAAATACTCCAGATGCCGCGCGTCCTCAGGGAAGCCCTGCGCCTCGGCCGCTTGTATCACACTGTCCATGTAGCGGTCCGGCCCACAGGTATAAACGTGCCAACCCGGTTGGTAGCCCGACAGAACCGCTCCTAGGTCGGCGCGGGTGCCTTCGTCCGAGAAATGAAAATGTACATGTTCCGCCCAGGGCATCGCCGCCAGATCGTCCAGAAACCCCGCACTGGCGCGGGTTCTGGCTGAATAATGCAGCGCGAACGGCTTGCCCAGCGCGTGCAGGCGGTGGGCAAAGGCGATCATGGGGGTAATGCCAATCCCGCCGCCCATCAAAAAGGTCTTGGTGGCCGTCTCATCCAATTCGAAATGGTTGATCGGTTTTGAGATGAACACCTTGCGCCCTTCGTTAAAGATGCGGTGCAGCAGGGCCGAACCGCCGCGCCCGTCGTCCTCGCGCAGCACTCCGATTTGATAGGAGGACCGGTCAGACGGATCGCCAGACATAGAATACTGCCGCAGGAATTCCGGCGCGACCAGCACGTCCAAATGCGCCCCTGCGGTCCAGTCGGGCAAGGGCGCGCCGTCGATGGCCGCAAACTCGTACTTGGTCACATCCGCCGTCATCTTGTCGACTTTGGTCAGCTCAACCCGCATCACTGGCGCGTCGCCCGCAATAGTGTAGCGGTGGATTACCGACATATCGCCAGCAGCTTTGCGGGCCTTGTATTCCTCAGCCGTGACCATCGCTTGATAGGCGGTAATCCCGGCTTCGCGATCCATCGCAAAGGGATAGGGCCACGGGTGCGGCGCCAGATAGGCGGGGTATACCGCCAAAGTCTGGTCTTCGTATTTCAGGTCCAGGTCTGTTTGCAGACCACGCCGGTTCAGCGGGTGAGCGGTGGGACGATAGGCGCCGTCAGTCTGCAACTCGATATCCCACCACCATTTCTTGGTGTCGTTCAAACTGCCATTTCCGACCGCATCATCCAGTTTTGCCAACACAGGTGCTGCTTGTGGCAGGTTGATCGCGGCCCAGCGAAAGGGGCGCTCCTGGAAAATACCCTCAAGGTTCCATGGACAGGTTTTCATGCACCGCCCGCACATGGCCCCACCTGACGTGCCGATCCGGTACGTGGCACATTTCTGGCTGTCGGATTTCCAGATTTCATAGCCGTTGAACATCAGTTTCGGCCCGGCCGTGATCGCCCCCGAAGGACATTCACGCGCACATTTGTTGCATGCCTCGCAAAAGCTCTGCAGACCGAAATCGATGGGCTTGTCGTGGCTAACCGGCATATCCGTTGTCACCACACCGGACTTCAGGCGCGGCCCCAGATAGGGGTTCAGGATCACCTCTCCGATCCGACTGACCTCACCCAGACCAGACAGAAGCAACAGCGGCGGTTGCAGCACTTCACCGTCCATGACGGTATGCGCTTTGGCCTTGTATCCGAGGTTACGGATTTGCTGCGCAATCACGCCGCCAAGAAGGGAAAACCGCAAGTAAGCCCGCATGGACTGGCTGACCGCGATCCAGTCGTCACCACTGGACCCTTCCATGGTTTCACGCCCTTGGTCGATGATCATACTGATCGCCTGATCATGCGGGGGGTTGATTTCCTCTCCAGCAGCGTCGTGGGAATACCAGCTCCATTCAGGGCACCGGCTGAGGCCAACGGCATCGGCACTTAGAAAATAGCTTGCGGCCTTAATATTCGCGGCATTGCGCGCGGCATCGGTAGGCTGCGACACCTCAGCACTTTCACCATCCTGCAAAAGCACGAAGGCCCCAAGCGCCCGGCGCTGCGCAAAGCTGGGGGCAGATTTGCGGACATAATGCCCACCCTTTGCCGCGTCCTGCAGCGGTTTGCCCATATCGCCAAACAACGCACGGGCGAACATGTCAGCACGCTTGGGGACGCGGGCGACATTTTCTTCGTCGATATAAGTGGTAGGGCTCTCAACGCGTTTAAGCTTTTCGAACGGATGTGCGCCGTCCACATAGCGCCGTTTGGCGTAAACGTCGCGGTTCAAGGCGTTCTTGGCAAACCCGGTGCCCAACCACCAGGCCGGACCCTGTGTGTGAAACCACGGCTGTTGCGCCATGGGTATCAGAGGCTGGTCATGCGTGATCTCTAACTCGGTCGTTACGGCGGTCAGACCGAACCGTTTGCCCAACCACGGGGCCACTATGTCGCCACCCTCAACCGTGGCTAGACCGGCCGCCACTGCCAGCCGGCCCAGATCAACCTCGGACGACATCGCGGTATGCGCCCGCGCGTCATAACCCAGCAGGCGGATGTAATTGGCGATCACCACCGCATTCTCAGTCGCCAGCAGACAGGCGCGATGATCCTGCGCGTCGATGATCCACTCGGCCCCTGGCTCGGTCGGGTCTGGATCACGATTGTGTTCGTACAGAAAAACGATGGCGTGGCGATGCGTGTCCATCGGTTTGGGCGCGGCCTCCATGCTTTCCTTCAGGTCCGCCATGATCAGGTCGATCCCCGAAGCCAACGTCTTGGTCTGTCGCGTCTTCAGCGCATGGGCCAACCGGTCGATATCGGGGTTGCGACGTGGCTCAGACAACAACGCCTCAGACGGCAACGGGCCGCAGCCCATCATCGAGGCATCATTGAAATAACCAAATGCCTTAAGGTGGCTGGCGCGCTCGGACGGGTCCGCCGGAATCTCTGATCTCGCCGGATTCACGAACCCGTCGCGGATGGCGTCCATCATCGCCTGAAACTCACCCATCGCGTTGACGATGCTTTCGGGTTGGTCCGGTTGGCGAAATCTCAGCTTTGGCATCTGGGGCACTACAGACAGATCCGGCATCTCGATCTGACGCTCCAACCGCTCCAGCGGATACCGGCCCATATGGACAGGTCTGTTCTTATCCGAAAAAAAGCGGATTCCCATTGCGCGCCTCCTGTTACTGACTGTCACCTAATGCGCCGTAGACAGCAAATCCATTCATGAATAGTCATATATGATATGAGCAAAACTGATTTCACGGATCTGGACGGCAAAGTCCTGCGAACCTTTCTGACGATCCTCGAGGAAAGCTCGGTTTCAAAGGCTGCCGACCGGTTGGGTGTGACTCAATCGGCAATCAGCCACACGCTGGCCAAACTGCGGCAGGTTCTGGGGGATCCGTTGTTCGTGCGCTCGGGCCAGGGCCTGACCCCGACCGAGCGCGCCTTATCGCTGAAAGAGCCGGTACAACAGGTGCTGGACGGCATGCGGGCACTGACTGACGAGCGTCCGTTTGATCCGCTGGCCGATGAGATCAGCATCCAGATCGCCACCAACGACATGCCGCGCGACCTGATCTTTCCGCCATTGCTGCACGCGCTTCGGGCCGAAGGCGTGCGCCTGCGGCTGGGGTTCATCCCGTCCGGAGTCCCCGACCCCGACCTGCTGCGCAGCGACCGGTGTCAGTTGATGCTGACCCCGCTGCCGCCCGATGGGCCGGATATTTTTCAAAAACGCGTACTGATCAGCCCGCTGATGATTTTCTACGATGCCGATCAGCGCAACCCGCCAGACAGTTGGCAGGCCTATTGCCAGTCTGAGCATATTGAAGTGCGATTTACCGACGGACGCAGTTCCCGCGCTGTGATGCGTGGTGTGGACCAAAGCCAGATCCGGCCACCAACCGTCACCCTGCCGCATTTCCACGCGATTCCGTCCTTTGTGAAGGGCAGCGACCTGATATCGACGGACACTGTGCTGATGAAACACGGGCCATTGGCGGCACTGGACTGCGCGCCATTGCCGTTCGAGTGCGAGCCGGTCTCGATTTACATGGTCTGGCATCAACGCTCGGCCAATGACCCGGCCCATCGCTGGTTGCGCGCACGGATCGAGACCATCGCCACGACGCTGCAGAATTGATCACCGGGGCGGTCGCGGATCAGAACCGTGCCTTCATCAGATGCATCAACGTCGCGCCCGTCTCGAAATAAGCACGTCGCAGGGCGGTCCAGCTTTCGCGGTATTCAGGAACCGCGGGCACAGGCAGCAGGCTCGGGTCGTCCTGCAGCAGGCTTTCTGCCATCAAGCGGCCAAAAACCGTACCCGGACCGATGCCCCGTCCAGAATATCCGTGTGCTGAAAGGGCATTGGGACCGATCTGCGTGATCTTGGGGATGTGGTCCGAGGTCATGGCGATGCGCCCATGCCACCCCTCGGTCAACGGCTGATCTGCAAGTTGAGGAAACAACTCGGCCAGTTTGCGCCTGCACCATGCCGCGTGAACTGCCCGGCCCACCTGGCCCAGATCACCCATGCCTCCGATGATCAGCCGCCCTTCGACATCCATACGGAAAGAGGTCATGACCAACCCGGTGTCCCAGCCCCCCTCCGCCCCCGGCAGAATACTGGCCCGCAGATTGTCCGACAGCGGAGCCGTAAAGAACTGGAAGTAATAGACCGGAACATAGTCCGGGGCGGTATCTTGAAGACCCTGATGATAGGCATTGGTGGCCTGAATTACCGATTTCGCCCGCACCGAGCCATGCGGGGTTTTCAGCACCCAATGACCATTGTCGTACTTCATCGACTGCACCGGGCATTGGGTGACAATCCGCGCCCCGGCCTCGGCAGCGGCACGGGCCAGACCACGCACATAGCCCAATGGGTGAATCGTCCCCGCACGCGGATCAAACAGCGCGCCATGGAATGCCGCGCTGCCAGTCCGTTGCGTGGCCTGATCGGCGGGCAGCAATTTAACTGGGGCTCCCGTGGCGCTCAACTGGGCGTGACGCCTCTGCAAATCCTGCAGGCCCGAGGCGGAATGCGCGCAGTGTAACGTCCCATTGCGAACAGGATCACAGTCGATGCCATGCCGCTCGATCAGGTCAAACACATCCGCAGGTGCCGCGGCCAAAAGATCGATCAACCGATCCCCGGCCCGCTTGCCCAGATGCGCGCGGATATCCTCGGGCGGCAACCACAGCCCCGCATTCGCCAGACCGACGTTTCGGCCTGAACCGCCGTGGCCAATGCCTTGCGCCTCCAACAGGCAGACCGACGCCCCGGCCTGCGCTGCCGTCAATGCTGCGGAACAGCCAGTATAGCCGCCGCCGATTACGGCCAGATCAACCGTTAGATCACCGCTTAGGGGGCGGTCTTCCACATGCTCGCGGCAGGTTTTCAACCACAGGGATTGGTCGTGGTCACTCACGCTAAGCTCCAGAATTTTGCGCGGATCATTGCGGTGGACTCAGCCGGTTGCAAGTGCCCTTTGATCATCACGGCCCATTGCGATCAGAAACGGCTCGACCTGTTGCCGCGCCTGAAACGCCGCCTTGTCCGACATGCCCTTCCAATCGGCCAGAACCAGTGATTGCGCCACGGCACTCCCCAGGGTCGCGCCCGGGCCGGTGACGATGAACAGGTCAGGGGCGAACTCGCGCGCAGCGGTCTGGATGGCGCGGGTAAAGTCATAGGTCTCGGTCACCTGATGGCCCAGAGTGTAATCCCACAGCGCCTGCGTATTTGTCGCGCCCGGCCACCAGATTTTGCCGCGCCCATCGATCAAGGGGCGATCAGGCTGCGCAAACAGATCCGGTGCCAGTCGCGCGCGCCCTTCCGCAGCGACCGGAGTCTGCAAGGACGTATGAAACGCCGCGTGGTTCGCCAACCGCATCGGAAAGCGTTCCTGTACAACAGGCTGAGAAGCTTCGAACGCCTTCAACCCCGCTTCGTTCCCGGCCAGCACCAACATCCCACCCAGATCGATGGACAGCGCCAGATCACACCCGTCGGTTGCGTTGATCCGCGCCACATCCGCCAGCAACTCGGCCTTGCGCGCCGGAGCATCCCGCCAATCGTCGCCCGCGTATGGATAGACAAGCTGCCCGCCAATCAGCTGTTCCTGCATCAGCGTGCCCATCGTGTTCACCACACGAAAACCATCCTGCGGCGACAGCGCACCACCAGCGGCCAGGGCAATATACCAGCCCATCGAATTGCCGGTGACCGCGACAACCTCGATATCGTCCGCCAAAGCCTGCGCATCGGCAAACGAGGCCGCATAGATTAAGGGCGAGGCCACATCGCCCCGCGAATACTTGGACATCGTATACCGGCCTGCACCATCCAGGGCGGTCACGGCGTCCTGCCCCGTCTCGGCACGGATGGCGTCGAAGCTGTGGAACAGGTCCATCCACTGCGCGTGATGGCGGTGCAGAAAGCCCAGCTCGGGCTTGTTATAGGTGCCCCGACCGGGGCAGATGACGACGGCTGTGCGGGTCATTGGCGGCCTCCGGCCAGTTTCAGCGCGGCGGCAACGATACCGCCCTTGGATGGCAGTGGCGCGGCATAGGCCGGACCCGTGGCGATAAAGCAATCCTCGGCCACAACGCGTGCGGTTGGCGTTGCGGGGTTTTCTTCGGCGAAGAATGTCATCAGCGCCTCGGACTGGCTGCCGGTGCGGCGGCATTCATCTACGACCAGAACATGTGCGCAGGGCTTGGCGGCCTCGCGCAGGGCCTCGACTGGCAAAGGCGCCAGCCAGCGCATGTCGATGATGCGCGTCTTTATCCCGGCTGCGTCGAGCTTGGGCAGCGCCTGTTGCGACAGATAATGCCCGTTGCCATAGGTCACGATGGCCAGATCGGTGCCATCCCCATGCACGCCAACCTCACCCAACGAAATACGTTGATCCGGCGAAGGGTAGGTGGTCATCCATCCGCCATCTTGCGCCCCGTGCAAATCGCGCATCGGATACAGCGCGATGGGCTCTAGAAACACCACCACCCTTTGCTCTTCCCGCGCCAACCGCACGCATTCACGCAGCATCTGTGCCGCATCTGCACCAGAGGACGGACAGGCAATGATCACGCCGGGAATGTCGCGCAGCACCGCCAGGGAGTTATCGTTGTGGAAATGCCCGCCGAACCCTTTCTGATACCCCAGCCCCGCAATCCGCAGCACCATCGGGTTCGTGAACTGCCCGTTCGAGAAGAACGGCAGCGTCGCGGCCTCGCCCCTGATCTGATCTTCGGCATTGTGCAGGTAGGCCAGGAACTGAATTTCGGGGATCGGAATAAAGCCGTTGTGCCCCATTCCTATCGCCAGCCCAAGTATGGATTGCTCGTCCAACAGCGTGTCGATCACCCGATCCGGACCAAAGCGTTGTTGCAATTTCTGCGTCACACCATAGACGCCTCCCTTACGGCCCACGTCTTCACCCATACAGACGACTTCACCGTGTTCCAGCATCAGATCGGTCAGCGCCCAGTTGATCAGGCGGCTCATGGGCTGGGGGTCATTCATCGCCCGCAAATCGCCGCCAAAGGCTTTGGCGCGCGCCTCGGCATCCGGGCCGTTGGTGGGTTTGCAGATACGTTTCGGTGGAACCAGACTGGCCACCACCTCGGCGGCATCTGACAAGTGAGGGCGGGTGGCGGCCTCAGCTGCGATGCGATCCGTGCGGGCGCAGGTGTCATTGTAAATCTTCAACGCCTGATCCGGCTGCAACGCGCCCGCTTGATCCAACAAACGCACAGTATGCAGCAGCGGGTCGTTGGCCTCATCAGCTTCGACCTCGGCTTTCGACAGATAGGTGGTCGGCACATCCGCCCCGGCGTGACCGTAGAGGCGCACTGTTTTCAGGTGCAGAAAGGCGGGCTTTCGGCGGGTTCGCACGTAATCGGCGGCTTCCTTGGCCACGGCGTAGGTCTCGAATATGTCTAACCCATTGGCTTGGAAATACTTGACGCCCGGCCGATGCTCCATCGACGATTGAATCCAGCCCTTCGGTGTCTTTACCGAGATTCCGATCCCGTTATCCTCGCACACGAACAACAACGGTAACGGCGTCGATTGCACGCTGGTCCAACCGGCCGTGTTGAACGCCCCCTGCGCGGTCGAATGGTTGGCCGAAGCATCCCCAAAAGAACAAACAGCAATCCCGTCCAAGGGCAACTCGCGGTGTTCCGGATCATGCCGCCGCGCCGCGCCCAGGCTATAGGCCGCGCCCACCGCTTTGGGCAGGTGGCTGGCAATGGTCGAGGTCTGCGGCGGGATCGTCAGCGCCTTTGAACCCAGCACCTTGTGTCGCCCGCCCGAGGTCGGGTCATCCTTGGAACATGCAAAGCTAAGCAACATGTCCCAGGCGATCTGCTGGCCCGGCACCTGTTCGGCCCGGGCAATCTGAAACGCCGCGTCGCGATAATGCAGAAAGGCAATGTCGGTCGGGCGCAGTGCATGGGCGACGGCTGCCATCCCCTCGTGACCCGAAGAGCCTATCGTATAGAAGCCCTGCCCCGCCTTCTGCATCGCACGGCTGGTGCGATCCAGCGCACGGCTGAGGACTTGCGATCGAAACAATGACACCGCATCGGGGTTGCTCAGACCCGGTCTGGGGGCGGCCCCATCAGGTAAATCGCGCTGTGCGACTCGGGTCAGGAAATTCTCGTGAACGATCTGAGCGCGATCCATGGCCAGTTCCCTGATCCTGTGTGACTTAATCCGGAGTGTTGCCGCAGCAGCACCCCCCTTTTTTGCAGGCTTTCGAGGGCAGAAGCAAAAGAAAGCCGCAAGCACCCCGGAACTAAACACCCGATCCGATGCACAGGCTTACACGCACATACCCTGAAGAAATACCTGCATTTGTATCGGGCTGGCGCGCGGCAAAAGCCAGTGATATTCCTTTCGAAAGGTATGAGGATTTGTCATATGATCGCCCCGCGCCGCTTTTTGCCCTCGATCCCCTCTTTGCTGGCGCTTGAGGCCGTTGATCGCCTTGGCAGCGCCTCTGCCGCCGCCGAAGAGCTGTCACTGACGCAAAGCGCAATCAGCCGTCAGCTCAAGACGATGGAGGAACAGCTTGGCGTCGCCCTTATCCAGCGCAGCCAGATGCGGTTGCATCTGACGCCTGCGGCAAAGGAATATGTCCAGGTCGCCCGCAAAGCGCTGAACCAACTGGCGCAGGCGTCGCTGAAGCTCAAGGCCAACCCGACCGGAGGGTCGCTAAACCTGTCGATCCTGCCTGCATTCGGCATGCACTGGCTGGCGCCACGCCTACAGGATTTCGCCCGCCGCCATCCAGAAGTCACCGTAAATCTGAATACGCGGCTGCGGCCCTTTGATTTCGACACGGAACAATTCGACGCCGCGATCCACTTTGGTCAACGCGACTGGGCCGGCGTGAATTACCTGCCCATTATGCGCGAAGATGTGGTGCCCGTTTGCGCACCCGATATGCTGCCCGACGACAGCGATGACATTGAGTGGTTGATCAAAGCGCCCCTGTTGCATTTGGAAACACGCCCCGAAGCCTGGGAGAAATGGTTCGCCGCACAAGGCCGCGAGGTTTCTGGGATACAGGGAATGCTATTCGATCAATTCTCGACCATGGGACAGGCCACTATCCACGGGCTGGGCGTGGCATTGCTCCCAAGTTACTTGATCGATGCTGATCTGGCAGCGGGGCGGCTTGTCCCAGCGTGGCACGGTCCGGGTGTCAGCCTTGGGAATTTCTATCTGGTCTGGCCACAATCGCGGGCGGAATCCGAACCACTCAAATCATTCCGAGCGTGGCTGCAAGGTCAGATTGATCAGGCCCCCAACACGTAAGCCAGAGGTGCAATGCGGCTCTGCGCCGCCTTCGGCCTTGCGTCCTGCCTGGCCCAACGGGAGGAGATGTTTCGTCAGAAACATTGATGACGGGCGGGAGTAACCGGTCTGATTAAGTATCCAAAGATCGGGCAATGAGTTCCTTCATGATCTCATTGGTGCCGCCATATATCATCTGAACGCGGGCATCCGCGTAAAGGCGGGCAATCGGGTATTCCATCATGAACCCATACCCACCGAACAGCTGCAAGCATTCATGCATGATTTCGTTTTGAACTTCCGACCCCCAGTATTTCACCATCGAAGCGGTCGCCGCATCCAGCGTGCCAGCTTCAAGCCGTGCGATGCAATCATTGACGAAGCTGCGCAAAACCTCGGCCTTGGTCTTGCACTCGGCCAGCTTGAAGCGGGTGTTCTGGAAATCCATCACCCGTTGACCAAATGCCTTGCGTTCTTGCGTGTACTTCACCGTCTCAGCGATGGCGAAATCAATTGCGCCCAGCGCACCGATGCCAATCGTCAGGCGTTCCCAGGGCAATTGGTTCATCATTTGGTAGAACCCCTGCCCCTCTTCCGCGCCCAGAAGGTTGGTCATAGGCACCTTAACGTCTTCAAAGAACAGCTCAGCCGTGTCATTGGCCTTCATCCCCAGCTTCTTGAGGTTGCGCCCCTTGCGAAAGCCCTCGGCGCTCTCGGTCTCAACCCCAATCAGTGAAACCCCTTTTGAGCCCAGCGCCTTGTCCGTCTTGCACGCCACAAGGATCAAGTCTGCCGATTGCCCGTTGGTGATGAATATCTTGGATCCGTTCAAACGGTAGGAATTTCCATCCTTGTCGGCCGTCGTGCGAATGGCCTGCACATCCGAGCCGGTCCCGGGTTCGGTCATGGCAAGCGCGCCGACCATCTCGCCCGACGCCAGTTTCGGTAACCAGTTTTGCTTTTGATCCTCGCTGCCATAGGCGTTGATGTAGTGAATGACGATGGATTGGATCGCATAACCCCATCCGGAATCCCCGAGCGAGGATTGCGCGTACATAGTAACTGCATCAAATCCGATGCCACCACCTACACCGCCGTAAACCTCGGGGATCGCGCCTGCCATTAGCCCTATGTCGCCAGCCTTGCGCCACATGTCGCGATCCACGACACCATTTTCGATCCAGCTTTCGATGTTGGGGATCAGCTCATCATCCATGAACCGATCCGCCATTTCGGCAAACATCCGGTGTTCTTCGGTTACCCAACTGGCGGTCGTGGTAAATAGCTGCATGCGGTATCCTCCCCAAATCTTTCGTTGATCAAGGTAGCTTTGGAGGCATTGCAATCCAATCCACCCAACGCGTTGGAACGTAACGTTCTTTTGAATGTTTGGGTCCGGTCAGGCCAGCGCCGCGTCCAGCAAGACCCGGGCAGCCGCCTTAGCATCCCCCGCCGGGTCGCAGGTTTTCAAGAACACAGCCGTCACAATCGCGCCTTCCTGCAATAGAACAATCTGGCAGGCCAGATGTTCTGGATCACGGGCACCGGCCTTCCGCGCCAGATCGATAAAATGATCGAGCAATATGCGCTTGTGCTCGGCGGATTGCTTGTGGATCGGGTGGTCAATTTCCTGATACTCCGCCCCTGCTTTGATGAACATGCAGCCGCGGTATTCTTTCTCATCAAACCACTCGCCCAGCGCATCGAAACTTGCGAGCAACTGGCCGACAGGGGTATCTGCGAGCTCCTCGATCCGAGAAAAGAACTCTTTTCGGAAGTTCTCATCCCGCAACTGCAAGGCAGCCAGAATCAGCTCTTCCTTGGTGCGAAAGTGTTTGTACATCGAGGTTTTTGACACGCCCGTTTCCACCACCAGCTTGTCCATTCCGGTGGCGTGAAATCCGTCACGATAAAAGACCTGCAAAGACTTGCGGACCAGTTCATCGCGTTTGTTTGGGCGCATGTGTCACCTCCTACATGTACAGATCAGTACATAATACCGCACTGTCCTCACGGCAACCGTAGAGTGCGCTGCGGTGAAATTTCAAAATAAGACTTGCAAAAGTTTACAGATCGGTACACATTGCCAACAAGATGTACCGATCAGTAAACCATGGAGCGTTCAGATGAGACACCATGCCAGCCTTTTCCCACCCCAGTACGTCCCGGTTGTTTTAACCTTGGCGATGCTTGCAGCCATACTGACATGAAAGACCACGCAATGAGCCGACCCCCGCTGCCCCCGTTCAGTTTGGAAACCGCCAAACAGAAAGTCCGAATGGCGGAAAACGCTTGGAACAGCCGCGACCCGGATGTGGTCACTCCGGCCTATACTGATGACAGCCAGTGGCGAAACAGGGCAGAGTTCCTAAACGGTCACGCCGAAATCCACGCCTTTTTGACCCGAAAGTGGAGCAAGGAACTGGATTATCGCTTAATAAAGGAACTGTGGGCCTTTTCCGGCAACCGTATCGCCGTGCGCTATGCATACGAATGGCGGGACGACAGCGGACAGTGGTTTCGGTCCTATGGCAACGAGAACTGGGAATTTGCACAAGATGGGCGGATGGCCAAACGCTATACCTCATTAAACGACTTACCAATTTCCGAGGGCGATCGCCTGTTTCATTGGCCACAAGGGCCCCGTCCCGATGATCACGCCGGGCTGTCTGACCTGGGGTTGTAAAGGGGTAAAAACATGCCGCGTGCCTTTTCCGAACTGACATTTACACCAGCCGTCCGTGCGCATCAGGAAAGGATGGGCTCAGCCAAGACTTACGCCAAGTTTGTTGACGGCGGTCCGCAGCAAGGCCATCAGATCGGACCGGTTGAAAAGGCCTTTATCGAAGCGCGCGATGGATTCTATCAGTCCACCGTTTCCGAGACCGGCTGGCCTTACGTTCAATATCGCGGCGGACCGATTGGGTTTCTAAAGGTTCTGGCCCCACAGACCATCGGATACGCCGATTTCACGGGGAATAAACAGTATATTTCGCGCGGGAACCTGGATGGAAACGACCGGATCGCCCTGATCCTGATGGACTATGCCAACCAGAGGCGCCTCAAGATTTTGGGTCGGGTGGAGTTTACTGAGGGCGCGGCCGCCGCCGCCGACCTTTATCCCGAAGGCGCAAAAGCCCCCACCGAACGCGCCGTCCGAATTCGGGTCGAGGCGCTGGACTGGAACTGCCCCAGCAACATC
Source organism: Ruegeria sp. BH6 (assembly GCF_056538105.1). Lineage (NCBI taxonomy): Bacteria > Pseudomonadati > Pseudomonadota > Alphaproteobacteria > Rhodobacterales > Roseobacteraceae > Ruegeria > Ruegeria sp. BH6. Next base: position 91,750 of record NZ_JBQFSR010000008.1, on the reverse strand, counting down.
ACACCCCGCTTTACCGAAGCCGAGTTGCGCCCGCATCTTAGCGCGCTGGGCCAGCAACTGGCTCAGTTACAGGCCGAGAACGAAAAACTAAGACAGCAACTAGCGCAACGGTCCTGACCCCGTTGCACCCAAAATTCGCAAACTAAATCAGATAATAGGGTCCACAACCATGCTACGCTTTGCCTTGAATGTTGTTCATCTCGGCCTGATTGGGGCACTGTTGCTGGCTATGGGCCTTGCGTTGGCGTTTTTTGCCTCGCCTGAATCCGTGCGCTCCCCCCTTCCCTTTTCGCACGATTCCCTTTTGCTTGATCAGCTATCGAACAATTGATCTGCGCTGCGGAATTCTACGGATATCTGACATGACCCCTTGACCTTCCCGTGACTGGAACCCTCATCTGGAGGGTAAAAGTGACGATAGGATGAGTCGGATGGCTGCGCCGCAGACAACTCAGTTGAAAATCTCAGGCATGGGATGTGCCTCTTGCGTCGGTCGGGTGGAAAGCGCCTTGCTGGATGTGCCGGGTGTGTCTGACGCATCGGTCAACTTTGCGACGGAAACCGCGCAGGTTACCTATGACGGTCAGGTCGGCGGTTTGATCAACGCACTGTCACATGCCGGATATCCCGCTGCGACCCGGCAAACGACCCTGAAGATCGCCGGTATGAGCTGTGCCTCGTGCGTCTCTAAAATCGAGCGCGCGTTGAAATCTGATCCGGCAGTGGTCGACGCTCAGGTCAATCTGGCCACGGAAAGCGCGCAAATCACCTATGTAGACGGCGCAACCGATCCACAGGTGCTGGCGAAACGCTGCGAAGAGGCCGGGTATCCGGCGCGCGTGGCGGACGCTGCCGACCCCCAGACCGATGGGCGCAAAACCGAAGAGGCCCATGCGCTGACCCGCGCCACCCTGTTTGCCGCCATCCTGGCCCTGCCCGTGTTCGTATTAGAGATGGGCGGGCATATGATCCCGGCTTTCCATCACTGGGTGCAGGCAAGCATCGGCGCGCAAACCAGCCATCTGATCCAATTCGCGCTGACCTCAGTGATCTTGCTGGGGCCCGGGCGGGTTTTCTACGCAAAGGGCATCCCCTCGCTGCTGCGCGGATCTCCGGATATGAATGCGCTTGTGGCTTTGGGCACGGGCGCGGCGTACTTGTTCTCGGCCACGGCCACCTTTGCGCCGCAGATCCTACCGCAGGGCAGCGCAAACGTGTATTTCGAGGCCGCCTCGGTCATCGTCGTTTTGATCTTGCTGGGTCGCGTGATGGAAGCCCGCGCTAAGGGCCGCACCGGGGCCGCAATCCGCAAACTGGTAGGCTTGCAACCCAAAACCGCGCGGGTCGAAATGGACGGTCGCTTCATCGACCGTCCGATCGCCGACATTACTGTTGGGGACATCCTGCAAATCCGCCCAGGTGAGCGGGTTCCTGTGGACGCAGAGGTGCTTGAGGGCACTTCCTACGTGGATGAAAGCATGATCACAGGCGAGCCCGTTCCTGTGGGCAAATCCCCAACCGATCAGGTTGTTGGCGGAACGGTCAACGGCACCGGCGCGCTGCGCCTGCGCGCCACGCGGGTCGGGGCTGATACGGTTCTGGCGCAGGTCATTCGGATGGTCGAACAGGCGCAAGGGGCCAAGCTGCCGATTCAGGGGCTGGTCGACCGGATCACCGCATGGTTCGTGCCGGTGGTCATCGCCGTCGCACTGCTGACGATTGTCGTCTGGCTGATCTTTGGCCCCGCGCCTGCGCTGCCGATGGCACTGGTTACCGGGGTCTCGGTCCTGATCATTGCCTGCCCCTGCGCGATGGGTCTGGCGACGCCGACCTCGATCATGGTCGGCACCGGGCGCGCAGCTGAACTGGGGGTTTTGTTCCGCAAAGGCGATGCGCTGCAGCAATTGCAGCAGGCTAAGGTCATCGCGCTGGACAAGACCGGAACCCTGACGCTGGGGCGGCCCGAACTGGAAAGCGTCACTACCACGAACGGCTTTGATCGCGACACCGTTCTGCGGTTGGCCGCAGCGGTAGAGGCGCAGTCAGAACACCCCATTGCGACCGCAATCACCCGCGCGGGCCCGGACGATCTGCCCGCAATATCCGCATTTAAATCCCTAACCGGGCTAGGCGTTCAAGCGACGGTCGACGGACACGATCTGTTGATCGGGTCGCCGCGGCTGATGGCGCAGCACGGGGTGGACTTAACCACCCTGACTGCCGAGGCCGATCTGCGCGCCAGCGAAGGTGCCACACCTCTGTTCGTCGCCATTGACGATCAGGCGGCGGCTCTATTGGCGGTCTCGGACCCGGTGAAACCCGGCACGCAGGACGCGTTAGAACGATTGCACGCGATGGGCCTGAAACTGGCGATGGTGACCGGCGACAATGCCCGCACTGCACAAGCGCTGGCCGACAGGCTGGGCATCGACCATGTCACGGCCGAGGTTTTGCCGGACGGTAAACTGACCGCGATCACCGCGCTGCGTGAACAATTCGGAACATTGGCGTTTGTCGGCGACGGTATTAACGACGCCCCAGCGTTGGCGGCGGCGGATATCGGCGTGGCCATCGGAACCGGCACTGACGTGGCGATTGAAACGGCGGATGTGGTGTTGATGTCGGGTGATCTGCGCGGTGTGGCCAATGCGGTCGAGATCAGCCGCCGCACCATGCGCAACATTCGCCAGAACCTGGGCTGGGCCTTTGGTTACAACATCCTGCTGATCCCGGTGGCCGCTGGGGTGCTGTTCCCGTTCAGCGGGCATCTGTTGTCCCCTGCCCTCGCTGCCGGGGCAATGGCGTTGTCCAGCGTCTTCGTGGTCGCCAACGCGCTGCGCCTGCGCCGTGTCCGGGCTGCACTGCCCGAAACATCCCAAGACCACACATCCCAAACCGTGACGCCATGAATATCGGAGACGTTGCAACCCAGACCGGCCTGCCCGCCAAGACGATCCGGTATTACGAGGATATCGGCCTGATCAAACCTATGCGGGACGACAACGGCTATCGTCGGTTCCGCGAACAGGACGTGCATAAGCTGAACTTTCTGGGCCGCGCCCGCGCGCTGGGGTTCACGATCGAGGATTGCCGCACTCTGATGGCCCTTTATGAGGATGAAACCCGCGCCAGTGCCGATGTCAAAAAGGTTGCCCGCGCGCATCTGGCGCAGATCGAAACCAAGATCGCCGACCTCAACGCGATGCGCGATACGCTGGGCCACCTGATCGACGCCTGTGCCGGAGATGACCGGCCTGATTGTCCGATCCTGCAGGATTTGGGTGGCAAACCCTGACACGGGGTTGCTCTTTGCGCGCGGCTTTGCTTTGTCTCTGCCTGGCAATCCGGCCCGCCAAATGAAATGGCCCGGACAACAGAGAGGATCACAATATGGCAAAAGTTGCGTTTCTGGGTTTGGGCGTCATGGGCTATCCAATGGCCGGTCACCTGCAGGCGGCGGGCCATGAAGTAACCGTATACAATCGCACTGCCGCAAAGGCCGAAGCCTGGGTTGCCCAACATGGTGGCGCGATGGCAACCACCCCAAAAGAGGCCGCCCAGGGCGCGGAGTTCGTCATGGCCTGCGTCGGCAACGATGATGACCTGCGGATGGTCTGCACGGGTGAAAATGGTGCCTTTGACGGAATGGCCGACGGCACAACTTTCGTTGATCACACCACCGTTTCCGCCAAGGTGACCCGTGAGCTTTATGCGGCGGGCCAAAGCAAGGGTATCGCATTTGTGGACGCCCCGATCTCGGGCGGTCAGGCGGGAGCCGAGAATGGCGTCTTGTCGATCATGTGCGGTGGTGATGAGGCCGCCTATGATGCGGCTGAACCGATCATGCAGGTCTATTCCAAGATCTGCCGTCGGATCGGCGACAGCGGCGCAGGGCAGATGACCAAGATGAGCAACCAGATCGCCATTGCCGGTCTGGTTCAGGGTCTCAGCGAAGCGCTACATTTCGCTGAAAAAGCCGGATTGGACGGTCGATCCGTTGTTGAGGTGATCAGCCAGGGCGCTGCGGGCAGCTGGCAGATGGCGAACCGCTATGAAACCATGCTGGATGATCATTTCGAACACGGTTTTGCGGTTGACTGGATGCGCAAGGATCTGGGGATTTGCCTTGAGACGGCAAACGAAACCGGGGCGTCCCTGCCGGTTACGGCGTTGGTCGATCAATTCTACAAAGATGTGCAAAAGCTGGGCGGCGGACGGTGGGATACATCTTCGCTGTTCAAGCGGTTGCGCGCGTTGGACTGACGGCATTGGGGGGCTGTCTGCCCCCTTTTGGACCGTTCGGCCAATTCACCCTCGAGGATATTTTCGGCCAGATGAAGGGGAACCCCGTGAAAATTGGACAGGGAAGCGTATGAGCGACTTGACCGTATTCTGGGCGGATGCCCTGCGCGCCCATTGGGGGCTGGACGCCAAGCTGACGCGGCTGGATGGCGAATATGATCTGAACTTTATGGTGCGGGCTACCAATGGTCAGGATTATGTACTCAAAGTCATGCGCCCCGGATGCGAAGCAGAGTTCGTTGATCTGCAGGTCAAGGCATTGGCCCATATCGCGGGTGAGGCGCCGGGGCTGCCATTCCCTCAGGTCTATCCCGCCCTTACCGGGGCGCAGCTGCCGCAAATTGCCGATCAGCAAGGGCAGATGCGGCTGGTCTGGTTGCTGGAATGCCTGCCGGGGCAATGTTACGCTAAGGCCGCGCCTAAATCCGAGGCGTTGATCTTAAAATTGGGGCGTGTTCTGGGTGCCACCGACAAAGCGTTGGAGCGGTTTACCCATGACGGGCTGCATCGTGCAGATTTCAAATGGGATCTTACGCAAGCCGGTTGGATCGCCGATCGGCTGGATGCGATCACTGATCCTGCTCGTCGGGTTTTGCTGTCCGAGATTTGTGACCAGTTCGCGGCGATCTCGGGTTCGTTGGCGGAACTGCCGAAACAGGCGATCCATAATGACGTCAACGACTACAACATTCTGGTTGAGGGCGAACTGGGTCAGCGTCAGAGTATCTCGGGCCTGATTGATCTGGGCGATATGTGTGCTGCGCCGCGTGTCTGTGATCTGGCGATTGCGGGGGCCTATATCGTTCTGGATCACCCTAAACCGGAACGCGCGCTTGCCGCTCTTGTGCAGGGCTATCATGCGGCTAATCGGCTGCGCCCCGATGAGATTGATTTGATCTGGCCCTTGCTACGGATGCGGCTGGCGGTGTCCGTTGTAAACTCGACCCATATGGCGATCGAGAACCCGGACGATCCTTATGTGACGATCAGTCAGGCCCCCGCATGGCGGTTCCTTGAGAATGCAGGCGTGAACGGTGACCTGATGGCGGCGCGGCTACGAACGGCCTGCGGTTTGCCCGTTACTGACGGGGCCGAACGCATCCACGCCTATCTGTCCGAACATCGCGGCCAGTTCGCCCTGATGTTCAATCAGGATCTAAGCGATGCGCCCATGGGCTCGCTTTCGGTTGAGAACTCGACCTGGCCGCAGAACCCGTTCCATATGCCACTGGAAGAGGCCGCGTGTGTGGGTGAGGAATTTGGCCAAGGGCTGTGGTTGGGCTTTTACAACGAACCCCGCCTGATCTATGCCGAGCCCGGGTTCCGCAAGGGGCCCTGGAAGGCTTCGGACCGGCGCACCGTGCATTTGGCGGTGGATGTGTTTGCCCCGGCAGGCACCGTGCTGCACGCGCCGATGAGCGGCCGGGTCGAAGCGGTCGAGAACCGCGACGCCCATTTGGACTATGGCGGCGTTGTGATCCTGCATCATGAAACGCCCGAGGGCGATCCCTTCTATACTCTTTATGGTCATCTGGACCCCGAAGTTTGTGACCGTCTGAAGCCGAGCGATCCGGTGGCGCAAGGCGCGGCATTTGCCCGGCTGGGCGATGCTAGTCAGAATGGCGGCTGGGCCCCACATGTGCATTTCCAACTGGCCCTGACCACGGATGGAATGCAGACCGACTGGCCCGGTGTCGGCGATCCCGATGAGATGGAGCTGTGGCACGCCGTCTGCCCCAACCCCGCGGCGCTGTTGAACCTGCCGGATGAGAAAGTGTTCTATCGCCCCACCGACAAGCAAGCGATCCTGCAGGGGCGGCACGATCATTTCGGCGGCAACCTCAGCCTGACCTATGACGATCCGGTCATGCTGGTGCGCGGTTGGAAACATCACCTGTTCGACGAATGGGGGCGACCCTATCTGGACGCCTACAACAACGTGCCCCATGTGGGCCACGCGCATCCGCGAATTCAGGCGGTGGCGGCGGATCAGCTGAAGCGGATGAATTCAAACACCCGTTATCTGCACCCCGCACAGACAGCCTTTGCCAACAAGATTCTCTCGAAACTGCCGGATCATTTCGAGGTCTGCTTTTTTGTCAATTCAGGCACCGAGGCGAACGAGTTGGCCTTGCGTCTGGCCCGCGCCCATACCGGCGCCAAGGGCATTGTCACCCCGGATCACGGCTATCATGGCAACACCAACGCGGCTGTTGCGATCTCGGCCTATAAGTTCAACAAACCCGGCGGTGTCGGTCAGGCCGACTGGGTCGAGCTGGTTGAGGTTGCCGACGACTATCGCGGGTCATTCAAGCGTGACGACCCGGACCGCGCTACAAAATTCGCGAATTTTGTAGACCCTGCAATCGCTGCTCTGCAAGACAAGGGGCACGGGGTCGCAGGTTTCATTGCCGAGACCTTCCCCTCGGTCGGCGGCCAAATCATTCCGCCCAAAGGTTACCTGCCAGCGGTATATGAGAAAATCCGCGCTGCGGGCGGTGTGTGCATTGCCGATGAAGTACAAACCGGGCTTGGGCGACTGGGTGAGTACTATTTCGGCTTTGAACATCAAGGCGCGCTGCCGGACATCGTCGTCATGGGCAAACCTATCGGTAACGGCCATCCGCTGGGCGTACTGGTTACGACCAAGGAAATCGCCCAGAGCTTTGACAACGGGATCGAGTTCTTTTCAACCTTTGGCGGCTCGACCCTGTCATGCCGGATCGGCAAAGAGGTGCTGGACATCGTCGATGACGAAGGCCTGCAGGACAACGCCCGCGATATGGGCGCGCGCCTGATGGATGGTCTGCGTCAGATTGAGTCCGATTTCGGATGCGTTGGCGATGTGCGAGGAATGGGCCTGTTCCTTGGGGTTGAGCTGATCAACCCGGATGGGTCCGAGGGCACCGAAATCTGCAAATACGTCAAAAACCGGATGCGCGATCATCGTATTCTGATCGGCAGCGAAGGGCCCAAGGACAACATCCTGAAAATCCGCCCACCGCTGACGATCGAGGCCGAGGACGTCGACATGATCCTCTGGGCTATGCGGGACGTTTTGACCGGAGTGGGTGATTTCACCCCTGCCCCAGCCTGCGATCACGAGCATCACCATGCTGGGTGCGGGTGCTGCTGAGAAATAAACCCCGGCCTAGGGAGGGCCGGGGTTCTGCGCCACGCTGCTGCCTAATGCAGCAGGGCTGCGGGGGGTTGGTGCCCGGTTGTGGGCAGCGGAATCGACGCGGTCATGCGTCGCAGCGCCAGTCCAAGTTGTTCTGATAATGAGGCCAGAGCGGGGGCAAAATCCGGTCGCACAATCAGGGACGCCATCATCATCGCGTCTTCACGGGACCCTTCCGAAGCCGCCGCGATCATCTGCGCAAAGCAATTTTCGTCAGCGCCAAGACAAGAACACCCCAATCCGTGACGGATCAACGGGCGGCGCCCGTGATGCGCGCACAGCGAACACAGGCGGTCAAGCGACATCATCGCAGCGCGCCCGCATTCTGCGCCCAACGCAATTTCAAAATCGCTGGCGGCATCTGCGCGGCCCTGGGCACCATCACCCCAAAGCCGCAAGTACATCACGGCTCCGGCTTCGACGGGGCCAAGGTCAGTTAAGCGGCCAACAGCCGCCCCACCCCGAGAGGAAGTTTCGCTCATTTCGTCAGGATCAATTTGCCTGCGCGGGTGATGCGCAGCGTATACAGCTGGTCGCCCAATTCGATATGGGCCAGGTTACCGCCATTGGTCAGTTCTTCGGCCTTATGCGATGGCAGCATGGATACAGCATAGGATTGGCTGGGATTCGGGGTCTGCATATTCATCAGGACAACTCCAGAGGGGGCTGGGGCGAAATGCCTTAATCTGTTCGCGTTTTACTTGATCTGGCTGACCCTGACAGGGGTTGGCTGTGGACTTGAATAATAATCTGATTAAAATAGTCAGGTATGTCAAGGCCCGTTCTGGTGAATTCTCCAACCTCGCACGATTGCACCAAAAATTCAGGCAGGGTACCACTTTCTCAGAATATCAAACCAAGGGGGCAGCCAATGGCCGCGACTATCATGTTTGACCTAGATGGAACGCTCGTGGACAGTCTTCCTGATCTTGCAGCGGCCGCGAACAATATGTTGCGTGACGCCGGCGTAGCGCCCTTATCACAGGACCAGATCAAACAATTTGTTGGCAACGGGCTACCCAAACTGGTCGAGCGTGTGATTGAGCATTGCGACCTGCCGATGGTCCAGCACGGTGATCTGACCCGGTTGACGCTTGCCCATTACAACGCCGCCTCCAGCGATAAAACCGTGGTCTATCCCGGTGTGCTGCAGGCGCTGAAGCATTTGCGTGACATGGGCTGCGTTCTGGGGGTTTGTACCAACAAACCCGAAGCCCCTGCCCGCCATGTGCTTGAGGCGATGGGGCTTGCACCCCATTTCGATGCCGTCCTTGGCGGTGACAGCCTGAACACCCGCAAACCCGACCCGGCCCATCTTGAGGCCAGCTTTGCCGCCGTTACCACAGCCGGTCCGCAGTTGTTTGTCGGAGATAGCGAGGTGGATGCCGAAACCGCTCAACGTGCACAAGTGCCGTTTTTGTTGTTCACCGAAGGTTATCGAAAATCACCGGTTGCCGACATTCCACATACAGCAAGCTACGACCGATCCTCTGAATTGCCCAAACTGGTTGCACAAGTACTGCTATCTCTGGAGCAAAGCGCCTGAGAGCCTATTTCTAGAGGGGGATCGAAACGGGTCGCGGCCAGTGACTGAGGGGCCGGCCGAGGGGGTAAGTAGCCAGCCCCTCACAGGGGAAAAGTGGTATCGTCCGATATGACCCGTTCGATAAAACACAGTTAACGAATCGGCCTGAATTTCGATATAGGGGGTTTCCCGTAGCGCGCCGGACAGTGTTGAAATCACAGTTAATTTTTTCGCCCATTTTGGCGCAAACAGGGGTTTTGCCCTGAAAACAGATAAAATAGGCGAACCCTTAGCGCGCTTGTAAGGCAGGACCGTGCGGCTGCATGTCCTACCGGGCAAATGACGTTGGACGGTACAGTCCACCACCTTGGCGTTGAACTGGAAAATCCGCTGGATCACAGATTTTTTTGGAACACACCGCGCGACTGTGGTCGAAAAATCCGCCGGTTCAGCGGCCATTCATCTTCCACTCTATACATCCGGTTCGTCTCTCGGTAAGGAGCGTGCTTCGACAATGATCCGTGTGTTGGACGCTCTGAGGGTGACCGCATCACCCAAGAGAGCCGAGCTATGAAACAGACAATCGCAGATGCGCTGAAGCGCAAAGGATATGATACCCTGACCCCGGTCCAGGAGGCCGTGTCCGCACCTGAATTGCAAGGAAAGGACCTGCTGGTTTCGGCACAGACAGGATCGGGAAAAACCATCGGGTTCGGCCTGGCCATCGCGCCGACCATTTTGGGCGATGCGCAGGTTTTCGGCACCTCAGACGCGCCTTTGGCACTGGTGATTGCGCCAACGCGAGAGCTGGCAATGCAGGTCAAACGCGAATTGGGATGGCTTTACGCCGACGCGGGCGTGTTCATTGCCTCATGTGTTGGCGGAATGGATATGCGCGACGAACGCCGGGCCCTGTCACGTGGGGCGCATATCGTGGTCGCGACACCGGGGCGTTTGCGCGATCATATCATGCGCGGGTCGATTGATCTGACGGCCGTGCGCGCTGTGGTTTTGGATGAAGCCGACGAAATGCTTGACCTTGGGTTCCGCGAGGATCTGGAGTTCATTCTGGATGAAACGCCCACAGACCGCCAAACACTGTTGTTTTCCGCCACGGTTCCGCGCGCCATTGCCACCCTTGCCACCCGGTATCAACGGGATGCCGAGCGTGTAAGTACCGTCAGTGAACGGACGCAACACGCCGATATCGAATACCGTGCAATGAATGTGGCCCCGCGCGATGGTGAAAACGCGATCATCAACGTGCTGCGTTATTACGAGGCCCCGAACGCCATCGTCTTTTGCAACACACGTGCGATGGTTGCACGCCTGACTGCCCGCTTGTCGAACCGTGGATTTTCGGTTGTGGCTTTGTCCGGTGAACTGACCCAAAGCGAACGCTCAAATGCCCTGCAGGCCATGCGCGACGGGCGTGCCCGCGTCTGTGTGGCGACCGACGTGGCCGCGCGCGGGATTGACCTGCCGAATCTGGATCTGGTGATCCATGCCGAACTGCCCAACAGTCACGAAACTCTTCTGCACCGTTCAGGTCGAACCGGGCGCGCGGGGCGCAAAGGGGTCAGCGCCCTGATCGTCGCACCGGCTTCGTTCAAAAAGGCTCAACGGCTGTTGAAATTCGCCAAACTGACTGCTGATTGGGGTCCGGCACCTTCCGCAGACGCAGTCAACGCACAGGATCTACAGCGGATGTTCGGCTCGGACGACTGGCAGGTGGATCTCGTCGAGAGCGAGCGCACATCGGTCGACGAACTGGTGTCCAGATTCTCGCCGGAACAACTCGCCGCGGCCTATGTCCGTCAATACAAACGTCAGCATTCTGCTCCGGAAGAGTTAAGCGACGTCAAAACCACAGGGACAAAGTCAGAGGCACCTTTTGGCCCGAGTGTGTGGTTTTCGCTGTCGGAAGGACGCAACGATAACGCGTCTCCGCGCTATGTTCTTCCCATGGTGTGCAAGGCCGGGAACCTCACCAAATCCGATATCGGCGCGATCCGTATCGCTGACGATATGACCTTTATCGAAATTCGCGAGAGCAGCGTTTCCGAATTTTTGGACGCGATTGGACCTGAGATGAAGGTCGAGGGCACAAAAGACATCGTGCGGTTGGACACGGTCCCCGACTTTTCGAAACCGACAAAGAAAGGCCCAAAACGAGGCGTGAAAGGCAAGAGAGACCCGCAAAAGTCTGAGCGCAGACCGCCTCGCCTTGTTGATCCACAGCCTGCGAAGGCGCGAAAAAAGACGGCATCAAAGCCGCCTGAGAAAACCAAAGTCGACACTAAGCCCAAGCGCGATGGCGATAGCCTAAGCAGTAAAGGCAAAAAACCAAACCGCAGCCCAAAGGGCCCGCCGCCGCCCAAGGGAAAGCCAAACAGCAAGAAAAACCGCGCACGCGCTGCCGCGGCAAAGGGTGGCAATTCTGTACCGAGACGTTCAAAGTAAGCTGAAACGTTCCCCCGACCCGAATTCGCCTGTGTTCGTTCTTGGGAGGCAAACAAGCAGCACTGAAAAAGCGGCTTTTCTCGCGCTGTCAGAAAAGGTTTAATCCACCCGTTTTAAGCTTTTGCTAAATGGGTCAGTGGCATGAATATTGCAGACATCGTCGACTTTGGGCGTTACCCCCTGGGAAATGCAGATTTCGGTACGAAGGCAAGATCGTCACTGAATGAAAACGGTGTCTTGGTCCTTGAGGAATTCATCCGCCCCGAGGCACTGGCAATGATGCAAGCCGAGGCTTTGACGGGACAAGACCAGGCATATTTCTGCACTCAAAGCCACTCGGTTTACCTAACGCCGCCAAATCCAGAGTTTGACGCATCACACCCGGCAAATCGTCAAGTGGAGTCGTCCAAAGGATGTATCTGTGACGACGTGGTGTCACCGACATCGCCCCTGCGCATTCTGTATAACGACCCATCATTCCACAGCTTCATCAAGCAGGTCACGGGCGAGACTGAACTGCACCCTTATGTCGATCCGCTGTCGTCTATCAACATTCACTACGCAACCCGCGGACAAGAACTCGGTTGGCATTTCGACAATTCCTCGTTCGCAATCACATTGCTGATCCAGAAACCCGACACCGGTAGCCGTTTCGAATATGTAAAGGACCTGCGGGACGCGAGCGCAGGCGACATGAACTATGAAGGTGTCAGGGCTGTTCTGGACAAGGAACTAAAGCCACAAGTTCTGAACATGGATCAAGGCACGCTGGTTCTGTTTCGCGGTAGAAACTCCATTCACCGGGTCTCACCGAATGAGAGTGACAAGACAAGAATGCTCGCCGTGTTGGCCTATAACTCGGAACCTGATGTGGAACTGTCAGAGAGTGCCCGCATGACCTTTTACGGTCGATTGAACTGACGTCGGCTTACTGCAATGCAGTACGAACATGCGCGAGATGGGACCTGGAAGGCCGCCAGTTATTCCACTGAGTCCAATTCTGAGGTGGCTCGCAGAAGCGCCGCCTCGCAATTTAAGATATTGATTTAAAATCAAAATGACCTGGAAACATCGACTGCAAGACAAACAAGCAGATTTTCAAAGCCTCTCGGGGTTTGAAAATATCTGAGTGCAAATGGAAGTCGGTCCAGAGCCCTTCCAACAAAGCAATCAATGCATCTGTTGCAAGTTTGGCGTCTACGTCTTTGTACCCACCTTCGCTTATGATTTGCTGCAACAGTTCAAGGATCACTGCCCGGAAACTTTTGTCCCGTGAGTCGATGAAAGGGAATATGTCGGGGTTCGAGAGCGCTTCGGCCCGAAATGAAAACCAGATCGCAACGTCCCGTGCATTCAGGACCAAAGGGTCGAAATCCGCCTTGAGGATTGAGATCAACTTGTCCGCAGGGCCTAATTCCGGACTGTCCGCGATTGCTTTCCACTGCCCGGCATAGCGCGCTGACAACTCCTCGGCCACGGCAAGCAGCAATTTCTCTTTGGAACCAAAGTGCAGGTTCACCATCCCCCTCGACAGTCCTGACAGCTCCTGGATTCTGGCCGAGGTCGTGCCGCGAATACCGTATTTATGAATGGCAGCCGCAGCCGCCTGAATCAGCTGCTGTCGGTTCTGCAACTTACTCAGATCGCGGGCATTGGTCGGAGTATCGGCCTCGAGAGTAATCTTGTTTTTCCTTCGCTGGGTTACTCGCCTTTGCTTTCTCGCATCTAGTGAAGCGAAAGTTCAAGGATTGACATTGAATGAATGTTTGTTCATTTTGTGATAAATATTACATCAAGGTGCCCCATGACCCTGTTCAACTCCGACTTTCAGTCCGTACGTGACTGGGACAACGAACACTTCCTGCATCCGTGGGAAGGGATGTCATTCCTTGGCCAAAATGAACGAACCTTTGCCGAAAGTGGCCGAGGCGTTCACATCGTGACAGAGGACGGAAAACGCTTGATTGATGGGCCTGCGGGGATGTGGTGCGTTCAATTGGGCTATGGGAACGCTGAAATTGCAGATGCGATGGCCCAGCAAGCGAAAGAGATGGCGTATTTTTCGCCCTTCAACAACGCCAACTCGGCCCCAGCCCGGCTGGCACATGAGATCGCCAAAAGAACGCCGGGTGACCTGAACCATGTGTTCTTTACAACCGGCGGCTCAACAGCCGTTGATAGCGCCCTGCGGTTTGTGCAGTTCCGCAATAACCTGCTTGGCAAACCTGAAAAAAAGATCGTGATATCGCGGCAAAAGGCCTATCACGGTTCGACTTATTTGGCGGCCTCAGTATCTGGAAAAGAGCGCGACAAAGGGTGGTTGGACCAAGCCTCTCACCTGACGCGTTTCCTGCCGAATGTGAACCCGTACACGCGCCGCGCCGATCAAACGGTTGAAGATTTTCTAGACGAAAAAATCGCTGATCTAGAGAACATGATCCTGGAAACCGGCCCTGACAAGGTCGCGGCTTTCATCGCTGAACCGATCCTATGTTCTGGTGGGGTCATCGTGCCTCCGCAGGGGTATCATCAGCGCTGCTTGGACATCTGCCGGAAATACGATGTCCTGTATATTTCAGATGAGGTTGTGACTGGATTTGGGCGGCTTGGGCATTGGTTTGCATCCGAAGACGTCTTTGGCATTCAACCAGATATCATCACCTGCGCCAAAGGTATGACGTCTGGCTATGTCCCCATGGGGGCCTGCATCATCTCTGATCGACTGATCGCAGATGTCTGTGGTGAGAACGCGCCGGAGGCTACGTTTTCAAACGGGTTCACCTATTCGGGCCACCCGGTAAGCGCGGCGGCTGGTTTGAAAACCATCGAAATCATGGAGCGCGACGGTATTCTGGAACATGTCCGCGCGCTTACGCCGCTGTTCGAAGAACGCCTTCAGGCTCTGGCGGCCTTGCCGCTTGTGGGTGACGCCCGAGGTATGGGGCTGGTTGGCTGCGTCGAATGCGTTGCCGATGCTAATGCTGATAATCTTTTGGACCTTGATAAGTCTGTTGGCGCATTGATTGACCAGCATTGCCAGGAAAACGGGCTGATCCTGCGACCGATCATCAACATGTGCGTGTTTTCCCCACCGCTGATCATCACGGAAGGCGAGTTGAACCAGATGTTCGATATCCTTGAGAAAGGTATTCGGTTGGCAACTGAAGACCTGACACAGCAGGGTGCGTTTAAGGCTTAGAAGCCGTCTTGATGCGGCATCACTATTTTACAAGTTGCAATGCCGCATCGCCTTCCGCTGTCCTCAACCCGCCTGCATCGCCTCAGGCGGTAATTTAATCGGAAACTTGGCCCGCACCTCTGCATCAGCCTTGCTGCCAAAGTAGTTCGGATAGTGATTGGATAGGATGTCGTTGACCACCGACCGACTCCGCTCAAACATGTCCTGTCGACCTGCCTTTTCCCAAGTATCGGTCAGTTCCCGATCCAGCAGGGTCGGGTAGACATATTCCGTCTCCATATATTGCAGGGTCTGCGCGTTACCAAGGAAATGACCCGGATCAATTGCGCATTCATGGATAACGTCGACCGAAAGCGTGTCGTCGCTCACCTCGATCCCGCGCAGCGTTCGCGAGATCATGCCCGCAGCCTCGTTGTCGATGACCATAGACTCAAAGCTGCAGCCCATCAGACTGCCAAGCATACCGCCAAATTCGCAGAGCCTGTTGGCACCGGCATGCGCCGCCAAAGCAAAGGTCAGTGCCTTTTCTAACCCGTATTGCGCATCCGGGATTTTGGAATCCGTCATGCCGCACCCAACGCTGGTCGGCAGGTTATAGAAATTGCCCATCTGGATGGCCGCAGCTGAAATTAACGCCTGTTCGCCACTGCCGCCAGTAAAGGACCCAGTACGCAAGTCGGTGATGAAAGGCCAAGCTGCAAAGACGACCGGAGTGCCCGGATTGATGAGGTTCGCAATGGCGACGCAAGACAAGGTCTCAGCAACCGCTTGCGCTAAGGTTCCTGCCAAAGGCGCCGGCGAAGTCGCCCCGGCCTGTGGGGGAACGGCAAGATCGCACACCAGCCCCATCTTCGCCGTATCGATCAAGATCTCCAGATTTTCGCGCCCGAACCTAAGCGGGGATACGATGGGACAGCCTCCAAAGATGACCGAGGGCTTTTCAAGGAACTTGCCCTCGCCACCCGATGCCAGATCGAACAGATGGATCGCATCCTGAATGTGCTCGCGGGTTCTGAAGGTCAGGCAGGAAGGTTTTTCGCTGCCTGCCAGAATGGCGTAGAGCATGCTCATGTCATGCTCATAATCCTGTGGCACATCCGTCGCCAAAACCGTGTCACCGGTCATGTGAATATTATCAAGCCGGTCGACCAAGCGGGTGAAGTCGTAAATATCCTTGAGCGTTGATGGCCTGTAACTGCGAGTCTCGGCATCAAAGGTTGTCACCGCCGTGCCGGAATTTGCGTAATACACCTTTTCTTTGGTGCAGTGCATGTCGTCCTTACCGGCCCGAGATCCGCGTGCATGGACATAGAATTCACTGGCGGCTTTGGCCAACAGATCTTCCATCAAGGCGCGAGGAAAGCACAACCTGCCGTGCGCGTTCAATATCGCCCCTTTTGGCACCACAAGATCGAGAACTTCCTGCGTTGGGTCCCCCACGCCTGTGCGTTCCAGAATGCTAAGCGCGGCCTCGTGAATGCGCGACATGTCCGCGTCTGACAGGGGCTTGTATCGCCCACCGGGAATGCCCGGCCAGATTGCTTGCGAGGCTGCGTTGCTGGTTCGCACGGCTGCGCGTGCCTCACGCCCGCCCCCGCGCCGTCTTGATCTGCGCTGCGTTAGCTCTGTCATGTTCTTTCTCCGAATTTTGCGCGTCTCAGATCATGCTGAAGTAGTTGCGATAGAAGCCCGAAATGCTCCATTCCATCTCGGACAATGGCCCGGGGACGAAATGGTGCGAGTTCACGCCTTCCTGATTGTGACGGATGATCCGTTCGTCATCGAGCGACGTGACATGCCACAGCCATGTCAGGGTATCCTTGTCATAGTCGCGCCCCTCTTCGGCGTCGCCGCGCACGTACCAGACGATCTGAATATCGGTGTCTTGCAGAGCACGCGGCACGAACCGATACCCGACCACGTGATCGGCATAAACGAGGAAATAGTTTAGCGTACCGATCCCCAGATCGGTGGCCCCGCCGTCTTGGGATTTCAGCTCACCCAATGGCGGCGCCAAGGGCGCGCCATCCTTGCTGCCGGTCAAGTAGCCGGGGAACAGTGGGTACCGCCGCCAATAGACATCTGCGCCCGGTGCGACTGCGTTTTCTCCAGTCAGATCAAGCTCCTCGAGGGGAACCCCGGCTTCTTTCATCCGCTCGTGCAGTGCCCCGCTGAACTCAAGAACCTGGGCCGGATCTTTCAAGGAATGACTGCGCGAATAGTCCTGATGAGATGGCGCGCAGTGATAACATTCCAAGTAATTCTCCAGAGCAAGCTTCCAGTTCGCCGGAACCGGGTATGAGGCCTCATGGGCAATCTTCAGATTCTCAAAACCGAACGGCTTTGACAGCGGGGCCAGTCTATCCAAAGCGGCGTCCAGCGGCGGCGCGTCTTCGGACGGGCAAACAAAAATCAGACCCTGAAATATCTTTACCTGAACCGGGAACAAACCGTACTGGCCCGGGTCAAAATCCGCCCCCATTGACCGCCCGTTTCTGAGTTTACCGTTCAGGTCAAAGGTCCACGCGTGATAGGGACAGATGAAGTTTCGCGCCTTACCTTTCTGTTCAATGCAAACGCGCGATCCCCGGTGGCGGCAAACATTTAGATGCGCGCGCACCTCACCCTCGCGATCCCGAACAATGATGATGGATTCAGGCCCGTAGTCGAACAGGAAATAGTCGCCCGGCTCGGCAATCTGGCTGACATGTCCGACCCAGATCCAGTTGCGATTCCAGAACGTGCTGATATCGTTTTCGTATACTGCCTGAGACGTATAGAAATGGCGCGGCAAGGCGAACCCTTCCCGCTGCGCTTCCATCAAGTCGCGCATTACTTGCAAGTCATCTTTTGGCATAGCGCACCTCATGCAGATTCAAGGGAAACGATTTCCCGACGGAAAAATTCACGGTCGATGTCGCCCGCGTCGCGTTCAAAATTCCTGGCTGCCATGTGGCCCGAATATACAGCGTCAGCGATCAAACCGGGGTTTGCCGCATCACCGATCAGTTCCAGACTTGTCAGTGGCTTGTCGGGCAAATTTCGCAGTTCCTCATAAAGGGCAGTCTCTCGCGCACGCTGCGTGACCAAAACAACTGATGCGCACTCGACGCTTTGTTCGCGTCCGGTATAAGCGCATTGAACTTTCGCCAATCCGGGCGTGATTTCGACCAGGGTCCAGGACAACACCAGCCGAACACCTTTTTCCAACAAACCGCGTTGCACTTTGACCTGTTCCAAGGTCAATTCAGTGAAAGGTGAAACCATTGAGGCCGGGGTTACAAAGACGACCTCTCGCCCGGCCTGCGCCAGATGATCCGCCAACACACCACCGAGATAGGCCTGATCATCATCGTAGACCATAATCGGGCCATCCCCCGGCATTACCCCTGACATGATGTCGTCCGGAGTGAATACTTGAGAGCCTGACTCTATCGATACGCCCCGGAACGCAGACTTCCCGCGACCGTCTAGCCGCCATGACGCGCCAGTTGCCAGAAAGACATTCGGAATGCCCAACTCGACAACCTCGCTTGCTGACAAGCGACTGTCGGTGAACAGTTGCACGTTCCCGCGTTGCTGCAAGTCATAGATCCTGTGATCTGTCACGCGCTTCCATGCGGATAGCCCGGCCAGACCGGATTCCTGCAACACGCGACCACCAAGCTCTTGCTTGGCTTCGGCCAGGGTTACGTCATAGCCCCGACGCGCCAATTGCATGGCGCATTCAAGCCCGGCGGGACCGCTGCCGACAACAAGCGCGGCTTCTTCTTTTCCTCGGCTCTCTATGATTTCAGGATGCCATTTCCGGCGCCACTCCTCCCCCATCGTCGGGTTTTGAGTACACCGGATAGGAACGCCCAGCGCGTCGGAGGACACACAGATATTGCAGCCAATACACTCGCGAATTTCCTCGATCCGACCTTCCCTTATTTTGTTGGGAAGAAACGGGTCGGCAATGGATGGTCGCGCTGCGCCGATGAAATCAAGGATACCTTTCCTGACAAGTGACACCATCAAGTCCGGAGACGTAAAACGCCCGACACCCACAACAGGCTTGGACGTCACCTGTTTGACGAATTCAATGTATGAGGTTTGAAAACCGTCGCGGGGCTCAAAACGTGTCGTCGCCGAGTCATTGCTCCAGTCCGCGACGTTGACGTCCCAAAGGTCTGGCAGGTCTGCCAGCAATTCGACTACGGCACGGCCTTCTTCCTGCGCCTGCATCCCGTCTGATCCCAGCATTTCATCAACTGCGAAACGCAAGGCGATAGCACACTCATCCCCGACCTCTTCTCTGGTTTCTTCCAGAAGCTCTCGGGTTAAGCGCACCCGGTTCTCCAACGAGCCTCCGTATTCATCCGTTCGGTCATTGAACTGAGGCAGCAGAAAATGATGCGGCAGGGTCATGTGATGACCGGCATAAACATACACGATGTCAAAGCCCGCCTCGCGCGACCGCCGCGCCGCCGCGCGGTGCCACTTGCGAAACTCGCGAATGTCCGACTTATCCATCGCCCGAGCCTGTTTGGGATACGCCGTTTGCAAGGCAAGTTCTGACGGGCCTAGCAAAGGCGCGCGGCTCAGGTGGTTCTGCGCATGGTGGCCGTTATGTGCCAATTCAATGGCCGCCAACGAACCCTTGGCATGAACTGCATCGGTCATCAGACGCAGCGCTGGAATATCCCGTTCGTCCCATAGTCGGTTTTCCGCATATGGGGACAAATCTGAAGTGGGATGAATTTCCGTCTCCTGATTGGACACTACGGCCCAACCACCCTCGGCCTTCATTGCCCGCATGGCAGCTTCGGCCTGCGGTCGCAGATGTCCCATACCATTGCAGTGGGGCACCTGATAGAACCGGTTTCGGGCCGATACAGGTCCGATCTGAACCGGTTCAAAGAGAACAGAATATCCGTCAGCGCCTGACATTGTCGCGCTTCCTCCAGAAAATTTGGAAATGGTTCTGTGGGATCGGCGGGCTTTCTAAGGCACCGCCAATCCCAATTGTGTAGTTAGATGGTTCTAAAAGCCCGCTTTGATGCGCTCGAACTCCTTCAACATCTTCGCTTCAATCTCAGGATTGACCGCGTCGAAGAACAGGCTACCGTCAAAGAAGCTGTCCACGTCCGAGAACCCGTAGGTCTCAATCAACTCTGGATCAGCTTGCGCAAATGCGTCTTCATTAGCATGGGCATAACCCCAGCTTTCGATGATATACTTACCGCTGGCGGCCGAGCTGAGCGCGTTGAGCATGTCGTAGACCTGTTCATCGGACTGTTTGGCAGACTTCAGATGCACGTAACCACAGACCCAGGTGGCGATGCCTTTGTCCACATCACGCATCATGACTGCTGGGGTTTCGTTCCAAATCAGGTTCAACTCCGATTGGTTCCAGCCCCAACCCAGGGTCACCTCACCACTGGCAATGGCTTGATCCAGTTGACCTGCATCAGACCAGTAGAAACGTACATTGGGATGAATTGCCCGCAGGTAATCCGCCGCCTTCTGGAACTCCTCTTCGCTCATATCGGAATAGCTTGAGGCACCAGTTGCCAGTGCAGCCATGGCGAACGCGCTGGAGGCTGCATCCGGAACGGCAACCTTGCCCTGATAGGCCGGGTCTAACAACAATTGCAGCGAAACATCATCAGCCGAAATCATGTCGGTGCGGTAGATCAGGCCGGTGTTCCCCCATTCAAAGGGTACCATATAGGTCTGCCCGTCGATCGTGATACCATCGACCTCTTTGATCTTGGGCATCAGCTTGTCCCAGTTTTCCAGCTTGCTGGTGTCAATCGGCTTGATCATATCCGCTGCCACCCATTTTCTCAGGGCGTCCGTACACGGATGGGCCAGATCGGCCTCAAACCCGGATTGAAGCTTGGTGAAAGCCTCTTCCACGCTGCCGAAATAAGTGTAGCTGGGCGGCCCGCCGTATTTTTCGACGTAATCACCAAAGAATCCCTGATCCTCATATCCTGACCAGTCGAAAACGGTCAGATCAGCCGCGTCGGCCAATGCTTGGCTTGCCGTGAAGGTGGCAACCACTGCTGCCGTAAGTGATGCTGTTTTATTCATGTGTTTCCTCCCAAAGATTCACGTTTGCCCAAGTCGATCACCGAGGCGCTTTGAACTCCAAGCCAGACGGTATCGTCGCGGCTGTGATCAACTGTGTGAAAGTAGTTTGGCACTGCAACGGCGATGCTTTCCGGCAACCCGTCGACGCGCACATAATAGTGGACGCTTTCGCCATAGAAGGCGACGTCCGACACCTTGCCCTGAACATGCGCGTCGTACCCATCCGGTTTTTCCGCGCTGATCTCCAATTGCTCGGGGCGAACGCCGACCAATAGATCCATGTCATGCACCTGAACGTTGGGGTTCACCCCGATAGTCATCGAGCCAAACCCTTGAACATTCACGTCCAGCGTGTCGGCGTTCTCAGCAGTCACTTCGGCATTCAGAAAGTTCATCCCGCCGATGAAAGAGGCCACTTCTCGGTTGCAAGGTTGGGAATACAGAACCTCGGGCTTGTCGACTTGCTTGAGCTGCCCAGCAAACATGACCCCGATCCGGTCGGACATGGTCATCGCCTCATACTGGTCATGCGTGACCATGACGAAGGTAATGCCAAGCTTTTGCTGCAAGCGGCGCATTTCCAATTGCATCGCTTCGCGCAGGTTTTTGTCCAGCGCGGATAATGGTTCATCCAGCAGCAACACCTTGGGCCGCATGACCAATGCGCGGGCAAGCGCCACACGCTGCCGTTGCCCACCTGACAACTCATTGGCCTTGCGATCCTGCAAGCCGCCGAGTTCCACCATCTCAAGCGCCTCGGCAACGCGTTCCTTGATTTCATTTCGGGATAGCTTTGTCTTTCGCAAGCCGAACCCGACATTGTCACCCACATTCAGGTGCGGAAAGATCGCATAACTTTGGAACACCATGTTGGTGGGCCGCTTGTTGGCGGGCACCTCGCCCATCGTCCGCCCGTCAATCCGGATCTCGCCCTCTTCATGATCCTGAAACCCCGCGATGATGCGCAAGGCCGTTGTCTTTCCACAGCCCGAAGGCCCAAGCAGCGAAAAGAACTCGCCCTCTTTCAAGGTCAGGTTCAGGTCGGACACGGCCACAAAGGAACCAAAGCGTTTTTCGACGCCCTGTATTTCGATGATGTTCTGTTCGCTCATCAGGTTGGTTTCCTTAGGTTTCAATCTGAGGATTGGATGGAACGGCGGCGGAAATATTCGGCAATCAACAGCAGCAGAACCGAGGACAGCAAAAGCAGCGACCCCAGCGCCAGTGTATTAGGCAGCTTTGCCGGAAAGCGGATCTGGCTCCAGATATAGACCGGCAATGTCGGGCTGTTGCCGGACAGGAAGAAGGCCAGAACAAACTCGTCGAATGACACGGTGAACGTGACCAAAAGACTGGCGATGATGCCCGGTGCAACGATTGGTAGGGTGACACGCCGAAAGGTTCCCACAACGCTTTCGCCCAGATCAAACGCGGCCTCTTCCAACGACTGGTCGAAATCGTCAAAGGCCGATTTCATGATCGACACGGCAAAGGGCAAGGCCACAAAGACATGGCCAAGGATCACTGTCGTCAGCGATGGCTTCAGCCCGACGCTGATGAACAGCACCAGCATGGAACTGGCAACGATAATGCCGGGAACGACCAGCGGGAGCATGACCAGACCTTCGGAGAATTCCCGCCCTTTGAACCGGTACCGGACATAGGCGCGCGCAGCGAAAAGGCCCAGAGACGTCGCCATCAAGGCAGTCACGCTGCCAACGATCAGCGAGTTCACCATCGCTTGAAGCAGCGTGTCCTGCTGACCCAACTGCGCGTACCATTTCAGCGTGAACCCCTTGAGCGGGAAGGCCACGATGGTTCCGTCATTGAACGAAAACAGCGGCAAAAGCAGAACCGGCAGGTAGAGAAACACCAGGTAAGCGATCGCGTAAACAAGCAACCATGGGATACGAATGGCCTTGGTCATCTGATCCTCCGCCCCAGAGCGGTGACGACCACCACGAACAGGATTGCAACGCAGCCGACCGAAAGCATGGCGAGCAGAGACAGGGTTGCACCCAAGGGCCAATTATTGGCCGCGCCAAACTGCACCTGGATTAAATTGGCCACCATTTTCCCCTGCGATCCACCGACCAGGGCCGGCGTGACGTAGTCGCCCACTGTGGGGATGAAGATGATCAAGCAGGCGGCGATGATCCCCGGTACCGTCAGGGGCAAAGTCACGCGCACAAACCGTTCCAGCTTGCTGCAACCGAGATCGGTTGCGGCCTCTAACAAGCTGCGGTCGATCTTTTGCAGCGACACGTAAATCGGCAGGATCGCAAATGGCGCCCATGCATGTGCAAGTGTAAGGACAACGGCGAATTCATTGTAGAGCAGGAAGGTCAGTGGTTCCTGAATCAGCCCCAGCGAAATAAGGGCCGAATTCATCACCCCATTAAAGCCAAGGATCAGCTTCCAGCTGAACACCCGCAGCAGGTAGCTGCTCCAAAATGGAATGGTGATCAGCAATAGCCAGAGGGTCTTTTTCTGCGTCCGAAATGCGATGAAGTAGGCAATCGGATAGGCCAGACCGACTGTTGCCAGCGTCACCGCCCCCGCTATCGCAACCGATCGGATCATAAGATGCCGGACCAGCGGATCGGTGAACGCCTCTTGGTAATTCGCCCATGTCAGCGTGCGGTCAATCTCGACATAGGTCTGGGTCCAAAAGCTGTAGGCGACAAGAATGCACAGGGGCACGGCCACAAGCAGACCGACATAGAGCGTCGCAGGCGCGCTCAGTGCCAGGCCCTTGCCCGTTTCACTTCGTATGACTCCAGCCATGCTTCCCTGCTGAACTTTGCTTTCGGTGGCGCGACAATATCGATCACAAAATGGACAATCGTCCATTTAAATCTGGAATTTTAGGGCTAGCTGTGTCAACTGATATTTTCACAACCGGGGCTGGCCAATTTCCCAAAGGCCATTAGAAGGACCCGCAAGAGACTGAAAACAAACAAAACCACCTGATCAGATGACTGGAAGACGACAAGAAATTCGAGAACGAAACCGCCTATCACTGATCGAGGCGGTACTCGACTCGGTCGCAGAAAAGGGGATTTCCGAGACGTCGGTCAGCGAAATCATTCAACGCGCCGATTTATCCCGCGGCATGATTCACCTTCATTTCGGGGGTAAGGACAACCTTGTCGACGAAGCTGCGCGCTATTCTTCCGAGCAATATTACAATGGCATCTATGCCATGCTGGAAACGACCGGACAAACAGGCCAGGAACATATTGAGATGATCGTTCGGGGTGACTTGAGCGAAGCCATTCTCAATAAGAAAAACGTCGCAATTTGGTACGCGTTTCGAGGTGAGGCCAGGAACAGAGCGGCAATCGCTGCGTTTTCAGATACCCGCGATGCAAAGCTTAGGAAACTGATCTTCAACGCGTTCGCCCGCATAGCGAAAGAGACTGAAATCGAACACCCAAATCAAGTTGCGCGCGACGCCACCCACGGCACGCTCGCCATGTTGGAAGGCATGTGGACTGACTACTTGCTTCACCCGGATTCATTTGATCGCGACGAAGCAATCCGAATTGTCTTTCGGTTCCTGAGGGCAATGTTCCCCAAACACTTCGACCTTAGTGGCGCCCGGTTATATCAATGAAGCTTGCGACGCAGTGCCTGTCTGGCCACTTTAGCTTGGGATACCCGACAAGGTTTGCGCTTTCCTTCTTGTGTTGCAGTCACAAGACTGACTGAACGCGCCAGATTTCCATACATAAGATTGCCCACAGCAATAGGAGTCCTTCGGTGGTTCGTCCCTGCCCTCATCAGGATTCAGTCGGCCCATAGCTTCCGTCTTTGCGATGCACTTCGCGCCCGCTGAGTGGCGGATTGAAGACGCAGACAAGCCGCAAATCAGCGTCTGTTGCGCGAACGAGGTGCCGGTCATGTTGATCCAATGCATAAAGAGTAAATGGCTCAAGCGAATGCCAAGTTTCATCGCCTGAGGTCTTTATCTGCCCTTTGCCTTCGATACAGTAACACGCCTCTAGATGATGGGTGTATTCAAGCTCAAGCATTTCACCCTTTTTGATGATCGTATCCGTAAGCGAAAAACCCATGCCATCAGATGCCAACAACAGTCGTCTGCTGTTCCAACCCGGACCGGAAACATCCCGATCTGTACCTAGGATTTCATTGAGTGCCCTAACAATCATATTTCTGCCTCGTTGCTACCGAACCGCGCGGTTCATCCCGCCGTCGGACAATATACTCTGACCGTTAATATACCGGGCTCCCTCGCTGGCAAGAAAGACACAAGCCTGTCCAATCTCTTCAAAAGTTGCTGACCGCTGAGCGGGAATTTCACGGCGGGCCCGTTCGGACAGGTTTACGTTCTCGCAGAAGCCGGGCAGCAGGTTATTCATTCGAATATTGTAACGTGCATAGCGATCCCCATAGAGCTTTGAGAAACTGTGCAAAGCGCCGCGCAGCATGCTCATGGGATAGGGCGCACGTGGTTCGATTGTGTTCATGGACGAAATATTTACGAAAGCGCCCCCGCCTTGTTCAATCAAGATAGGCGTGACGATACGAGCAATCTTGACGACGTTCAGCACATACATGTCCAGACTTTCGTGCCACAACTCATCGCTCAGTTCCAAAAGCGGTCCGTCAAAGTCGGGGTCGAATCCCACCGTTTTGATGGCTTCGGGCACCGTTCCGCCGTGGCCCATGTTGCTGACGATTGCATCAATCCGCCCATATTCGCTTATGGTGTCGTCGATCATTGCTTGCAGATCATCGACATCCAGCACAGAACCGCGGCGGCCGATGCCCCCAAGCTCCTCGGCCAGTTCGACCGAGCGGTTCGACGGGGACATCAGCGAAACCTTGTAGCCTGCTTTTGTCATTTCGACCGCACAGCCCCGGCCAATGCCTTGGCCTGTACCTGTCATCAGCGCGACTTTGGATTCGGGCATGGGAATTCCCTTCTTTAGGCAAGCAAAGTGTGAGATTTTTTTGTGTTTAGATCAGTCTAACTTCTTACATTTAAGCGCAGCTATCGAATTTCTGGCACGTTACTGTTAGATTTTCTCACATTATGGAAAATCTCAGACACCTTCGTGCCCTTCAGGCGTTTGACGAAACTGCAACCCATTCCAGCCTGACCAAGGCAGCGGGTGTGCTGAACGTCACCCACGGAGCGATCAGCCGACAAATAAAGTTGCTGGAACTGCACCTTGGGGTGACACTCTTTCATCGCCGCCCCAACGGCGTTGAATTGACCAAAGCCGGCGAACGCCTGCACCAATCAACACGCGGGGCATTTTCTGCATTGCAGTTGGGCGTGATGGAGGTGAAGCGATTACATCACCGCCAGTCGATTACAGTGTCTTTATCCACATCATTGGCGCTCAAATGGCTTGTGCCGTTACTAAGTTCGTTTCAACAAGAACATCCGGGTATCGCGCTATTGCTGGACACAAATGATGCCTTTGCCGATTTCGATACGTCCGAGGTTGATGTAGCCCTGCGATTTGGAGAACCGGGTTGGAACGGGCTTTATCACGAGCAAATAAGACAAGAGGAGCTGGTCGTCGTAGCCGCGCCATCGCTTGTCGAGAATACACAGCTGCCAATGCGTGCCACTGACATCACCGATCTTCCATTGTTGCACGATGCCTTCAACATCGGCTGGGAAAGCTGGGCCGCGCAAGTTGGTCTGAACGCGGATCAGATCAAGTCGCAGAGCATCAAATACGTGGATAGTGCTGTGCTTTTGGAGGCCGCGATTGACGGACAGGGCGTGGCATTGGCAAGACACCTCTTGGCGGCGAGAGACTTGGAATTTGGTCGTCTGATCCGTCTGGACGAAAGCCATGTTCCGCTGGATCGCGGGCTCTACTTTGTCTGTCGACCCAGCGATCAGGATCGAGTCTCGGTGAGAATTTTCAAGAAATGGCTTTTGTCGATTTGACTTACGGGTTTCATAAAATTCCCCCTAGACGGATACGGCCTGCAACACCTGATCACGCGTAAGGTTATCTCTTGTGCCTTTGATCATGACTTCGCCACGCCGTAACACGACAAGCCTGTCAGCAAGGTCATAGGCAAAGTCGAAATACTGCTCGACCAGAACAATTGCCATTCTACTTGTCGTTCTGAGGTGCCGGATCACTTCGCCAATCTGTTGGATGATGTTCGGTTGAATGCCTTCGGTTGGCTCATCAAGCAGCAACAGGTTCGGCTTTGTGATCAGCGCCCGCGCGATGGCCAGCTGTTGCTGCTGGCCGCCGGAAAGGTCACCGCCGCGCCGGTTCTGCATCTGTTTGAGGACCGGGAACAGGTCGAATACCTCATCCGGGACGAAATGCTCACTGACAGGCAGGCAAGAGAACCCCGTTTCCAGATTCTCGCGTACTGTCAGCAAAGGGAATATCTCGCGCCCTTGCGGGACATAGGCCACACCTTTCCAGGCCATCCGATGCGCAGGTAAGACACCCAATTGTTCCCCGTTAAGCTCCAATTTTCCACCGGAACGCGGATGCGTGCCCGAGATTGCCTTCATCAGGCTGGTTTTCCCGACACCGTTGGTCCCCATGACGCAGGTCACTTCACCTTGCCTGGCTTCCATGGAAATCCCGTTAAGAATTTGCGAGTGCCCATAGTGCAAAGTCAGATCGGTCAGCTTCAGCATTGTTTAGCGCCCCAGGTAGACATCGATGACGTCTTGATTAGATGTCACGAGATCAAGACTGCCCTCGGCCAAAACAGATCCTTCGTGCAAAACCGTGACCTTGCAGTTCAGACGCCGCACAAACTCCATGTCATGCTCAACCACCACAACAGCGCGGGTTTTTGCAGCCTTAACAAGCAAGTCTGTAGTGTGTTCACGCTCTTGCGGTGTCATGCCTGCGGCGGGTTCGTCAACCAATAGCAGACGTGGGTCTTGTGCAAGCAGCATGCCAATTTCCAACCACTGTTTCTGCCCATGGCTCAGTTCACCGGATTTGCGGCTTAGTTCCTGATGCAAACCAATTTCGGCGGCCAGATCTTTGACTTTCTGCAGATCATTTGCCGAAGGGCGGTAAAGTAACACACCCAGCCAACCACGTTTGTTTTTAAGTGCCATCAGCAGGTTTTCCTGTACAGTCTGATCTTCGAAGACGGTTGGTTTCTGAAACTTCCGCCCGATCCCTGCCTGCGCGATTTTTGCCTCGGTCATGTCCAACAAAGAAATGGACTTCTTTCCCCAGATAACCCGCCCCTCATCAGGTCGTGTCTTACCTGTGATGATGTCCATGAACGTGGTCTTGCCTGCACCGTTAGGGCCGATTACAGCACGCAATTCGGCATCACCAATTTGGAACGACAAGTTATTGATCGCGCGGAAACCGTCAAAAGTGACCGAGACGCCGCTCACCTCTAGCAGAGTACTCATTCAATGGCCTCCTTTTCACGCAACGCACCGTCATCGGGACCCAGGTTGGCACCGTGGCGATCCGGGTGTCGCCGGTCGCTCAATAAGTCGAATAACCCGCCTATCCCTTGCGGAGCGAACAGAGTGACCAGCACGAACGAGACGCCCAGCAGCACCTGCCACCAGTCGACCCATTTGATGGTGTAGAAACCCAACGGAATGTTGGGCGCTTGCCCGCCGGTGAACCAGGTGCTGAGCAGGCTTACAAACGCCGCACCGATCACGGCACCATAGAGACGCCCGCGCCCACCGATGGCGACCCAGACGGCCAGATAGATAGACGCGATGGGGGCCATCTCCTCGGGGTTGATGATGCCTGCCTGCGGGTAATAAAGCGCACCCGCGATGGCGGCTGTGCAGGCGGTCAGGGTGAAGACGGTCAGCTTGTAAACCTCGACCGAATATCCAAGAAACCGCACCCGCGCCTCGTTATCGCGGATGCCGCGGATGACCGAGCCAAACTTACCCGAAACGATCCACGCCGCCAGCATGTAACCCAATCCCAGCGCCAATGCCGAAGCCCAGAGGAACCAGATCGACACCACGTCCTGCGAGGCGGTCACGCCGGGCAAGTTCTGCAAGCCCGACAGCCCGTTGTTGCCACGCAAACCGCTGTCGTTTTGGAACAGATACAGCGCCAAGGCCAATGTCATCGCCTGAGTCAGGATCGACAGGTACACACCGGTAACGCGACTGCGGAAAGCCAACCAGCCAAAAATCAGCGCAAGAAGACCGGGCACCAGCACAATCATCGCCAACTGCAGAACCAAACTGTGGGAAAATGCCCAGATCAGCGGGAATTCCGATGATCCGACGACGCCGAAAATCTGCGTCCCGATGGCGTCCACGACCTCGGACGGTGTTGGCGGGATGTCGGCCTGCGACAACGACTCGACCACGATCAGGCGGGTGCGTTCGTACATCAGCCACATGCCGATCATGTAGCCGCCCAGCCCGAAGAAGGCGAAGTGGCCCAGCGACAGGATGCCGGTGAAACCCCAGACCAGATCCATCGCCACTGCGATCAGGCACAAGCATAGGGTCTTGCCCAATGTCTTGACGAAACTGGTTGAGATTACGCCGAACCCGAACCCTTCGGACAGGATGGTCACGCCCAATGTGAACAATGACAGGATGGCCAGAAAGACCAGCACGGAAGGGTTCTTGGCGACGAAGCTGCGTTCCATGTCTCAATCCTCCGCCGCGCGACCTTTGAGGGCGATGATGCCCCTTGGTCGGAACTGGATGAAAACAATGATGAAGACGATCATGTAGGTTTGTGCCGCAAGTGTGTTCGAGGGGTTCATCCACTCGATCCCTTTTTGCAGGAAGCCGATCATCCCCGCCCCGGCCAGTGCCCCCCAGATGTTGCCAACGCCGCCTACGACCACGGTCATGAAGCTTTGAACGATATAGTCGCTGCCCAGATCCGACGTGACCTTGGCAAAAAGGCCAATGGCGACCCCTGCAATCCCGGCGATGCCGGAACCCAAGCCAAAGGTCAGCATATTCACCCGCCCGGGATTGATCCCCATTGATCCAGCCATGCCTGGGTTCTGCGTAACCGCGCGCATCTCAAGCCCCAGCCGTGTGCGTTTCATGATGTTCAGGAACAGCCCCAGAAAGGTCAGAGCCAGCACGAAGATCGCGATGCGGATATAGCTGATAGAAACCACATCATTCAGCACCCACGCCCCATCCAGCCAACCCGGCGCTGTCAGTGGACGGGCCTGCGTGCCAAAAATGTTCTTGGCCAGTTGTTGCAGGGCAATTGAGATACCGAATGTCGCAAGAAGCGTCTCGAGCGGGCGGGCATAGAGCCAGCGGATCACCAACCGCTCCATCGCGACACCCATGGCGAAGGTGACGGCAAAGGCCATCGGGATCGCGACAATAATCGACAGCGTGTGGTCGGGGATGAATTGCTGAACGACATAGCCCGTATAGGCGCCCATCATGATGAATTCGCCATGGGCCATATTGATCACGCCCATCACCCCAAAAGTGATGGCCAAACCGATGGCCGCCAGAAAATAGATTGATGCCAGTGAGATCGCGTCCAGCGACAGGTCGAGTGTCTGGTTCAACCCGACCTTGAATTCAATATGATCCAAAGCCTTCTCGGCAGCGGCAGTTACTGCAGGCGAGGCCTCGTGATAGGTTTCAAAGAAGACATGTTTGCCCAGCGCGTCATCGATATCCGCCTCTGTTACCAACGCGGAAACCGCCCCCGTTTCAACCAAGGCGGCATATGCTTGAGTGCGAGCGGTTTCGTTGTTCAATTGTGCAACCGGGACGCCACCGACGCGGCCTCGGTCGATATTCGCTGACAAAGCCGTGCGGATGTCGTCCTGAGACACACGCGGAGCCGCAAGGTTGCTGGCGACCAGCAAGTCATATGCTTCGTCCCGCGACAAGGCCTCTGATCCGGGTTCCAGAACGACAGCGATATTCTCATCCGTCGGCAGATTCGGCGCGACCATTCGTGTGGTCACCACCAAAGGGTTCAGCGCCGCGCGCACGTCGACACCCAAGTCGTTTGACATTTCCTCAACCGCAGCCACGCGAGCCGCGGTGTCTGCGTCGTACCCAATGGTCAGCAATCGTTCGAGCCGCTGTTTCTGCGCCTTCAAATCTGCATCCGTTTCATCCTCGATCGAGGCGCGCAAAGGTTCAAGCAGAGCGCCTTCGGGGTCACGTTGAATAGATTGCAGAGCGGCCAGGCGCCTTTTTCGATCCTGATCGGTCAGTTGGTACTGCACCAAAGCGGTCCCGATCATGGCACGGACGCCGCTGTTGGGTTTCAATTGTTTCAGATCGGATTTCTCGTAGGTGCCGATTACCTCGCCTGTGTCGAAATCGGTCAGCTCGTATGACCGCCCTTCAACCCTTTTTCCCGCAAAGAACAAACCATCGGATTTGCGCATCCACATGTCCTTGGCGGCCCATGTTTCAAGCATCACCTGCGCTTGTGGTAACCCACTGGCCGTAATCGCATCAATCGCCGGTTTGATCGTCTTGCGCGAGCTCTTGGCGATGATCTCCTGATGGCTTTGCAAGATCGGCTCCAGGCCAGCTTCTTGCGCGTTGGCGGGTAGGCAGGCAAACAGAATTGCGAGGCTCGCAAGGAATAGTCGAAACATGTGGTGAAACCCGTGTGTCTTGGCGGCAAGGCGGGCGATTACACCCGCCTTGCTTGCAGATTAGTAGTTCGACAGGGTCTGAACGCACGTCTTGGTTTCGGTGTTGTACATACCGCAACCAAGATCCTTCCAATCCGATTTCAGGACCGCCGATTCCGGCAGGTAATCGGTCCAGGCGTCGCCTGGCACAACATCTGTCTCGCTAATGATGTCGAACTGGCCGTCTTCCTGAATCTCGCCAATCAGAACCGGCTTGGCGAGGTGGTGGTTCGGCAGCATGACAGCAGTACCACCGGTCAAGTTCGGGAATTCCTGCCCGTACATCGCGGCGCGCACAGCGTCGACTTCGGTTGAACCGGCTGCGGTCGCGGCGTTCACCCACATGTTAAAGCCGATGTAATGCGCCTCCATCGGATCGTTCGTCACGCGCCCGTCGCCCATGGTGGCTTTCCAGGTGTCAACGAATTCGGCGTTCTCATCGGTGTCGGCCGACTGAAAGTAGTTCCAAGCCGCTAGATGGCCGACAAGGTTGGCGGTATCGAGACCCGACAACTCCTCTTCCCCGACCGAGAAGGCCACAACCGGGATGTCATCCGCCGATACGCCGGACGCGGCCAGTTCCTTGTAAAAGCCGATATTTGCATCACCATTGATGGTCGAGATCACGCCAACCTTCTTGCCATCTGCGCCCAGCGCAACCACGTCAGCCACGATCTTGGACCAGTCGGAATGGCCGAAGGGCGTGTAGTTGACGAAGATATCGTCATCCGCGATGCCCTTCTGCTTCAGATAGCTTTCCAAAATATTGTTCGTGGTTCTGGGATAGACATAGTCGGTGCCAAGCAACGCAAATTTCTCGACTCCCAGTTCATCCAGGAAATAGTCGGTCGCAGGGATTGCCTGTTGGTTTGGCGCGGCACCGGTGTAGAACACGTTTTTCGAGCTTTCTTCGCCCTCGTACTGAACCGGGTAAAACAAGAGACCGTTGAGTTCTTCGATCACCGGCAGAACCGACTTGCGACTGACCGATGTCCAGTTGCCAAAGATCACATCCACCTCGTGAACAGTCAGCAACTCACGCGCTTTTTCCGCGAACAAGGGCCAGTCCGATGCGGGGTCCACGACGACCGCTTCAAGCTGTTTACCCAACAGACCGCCTTTGGCGTTTTGCTGATCGATCAGCATGAGCATGGTGTCTTTCAGCGTCGTTTCCGAGATTGCCATCGTGCCCGAAAGCGAATGCAGCACTCCGACCTTGATCGTATCTTCGGCCGACAATGCAGCAGTAGCTATGGCCGCAAAGACAACCGATCCGGCGAGCGTGGATTTGAGCGGTTTCATGTAATCCTCCTGGCGGGGCCGGGAGAGAGGGCTTGCGCAAAGGCACGTTTCTCTTCTACCTGATCCCCGCAACTGTTGTTGCGTTTACGTGTGGCGGTTGTGTTCGAGGTCCAATTCGCGCAGCCGTCACACACCCCCGGGTCATCTCCGCGGTGGCACCTATACGGTTTCTGCATTGCAGCAAGATTGGCAACTTGCCTCTAACTCAATTTGCGGAATCAGCCAGAAGCGCCCAATTTTTCATCCAAGACTAAGGTCACTGTCTAAAAATTAGACGCACGATGTGGAAATAAGCAGTTTCCGACACTGCAAGTTAGTGTTCTGACCCTTCAACAGTGAAACAAGAGGCACCAAACCACGCGCTAAAGGTGCCTTATTACCCAAGTTTCAGCCATATTACCCACGCACAGTGCGGTGCCGCCGCGTGCTGCTGGCACCGTCAGTTTGAGCACCAAGAAATTGGGCGACAGAACGGTTCTGGACAAGTTTCGCCAGTCGGGGTCCTTTAAGTGCCTGTTTCCCAGAACCACGACGCCTGATCTTGATGCCGTTCTATTGAACACAGCAGGTGGCGTGACCGGAGGCGACACATTCCGGTTTTCCGGCAAGGCAGCGGAAGGCACGGCGCTGACATTGACAACACAAGCCTGCGAACGCGCTTACAAGGCTCAGCCCGAAGAATGCGGCCAGATCACCAACCATCTGACAGTCGAGACAGGCGCCCGGCTGAACTGGTTGCCGCAAGAAACCATTCTGTTCAATGGCTGCACTTTGGACCGACGCCTCAGGATCGACCTGTGCCCGGATGCCCAGACGCTGATGGTAGAGCCGCTGGTCTTTGGGCGCGCGGCCATGGGCGAAACATTGACCGATATCCGCCTAAACGATCGGATCGAGATACGGCGCGAAGGGGTGCCGGTGTTTCTGGATGCAATCCGGTTCTCTGGCGATTGGCACGCGCATATGTCCAAGCCGCATACCGCAAATGGCGCAGGGGCGATGGCGCTGATCGTCTTTGCCTCAAGGTCCGCCGCAGGTCAGTTGGACCCTGTTCGCGAAATGCTGCCCGAAACCGCCGGTGCAACCCTTATCCGGGACGACCTGCTGGTTATCCGTGTTCTGGCCAAAAGCAGCTTTGCCCTTCGGAGCGCGTTGATGCCGCTTTTGCGCAGACTGAACAAAGACACGTTACCCCGATGCTGGATGCTCTGACATGAACCTGACCCCTCGTGAAAAAGACAAACTGCTGGTCGCCATGGCAGCCGAGGTCGCCCGAAAACGGTTGGCCCGCGGCGTCAAGCTGAACCACCCCGAGGCTATCGCCCTGATCACCGATGCCGTGGTCGAGGGCGCGCGCGATGGTCGTTCGGTCGCCGATATGATGCAAGCCGGGGCCGAAGTGATCACCCGAGGCCAATGCATGGAAGGCGTACCCGAGATGATCCACGAGGTACAGGTCGAAGCCACCTTCCCGGATGGCACCAAGCTTGTAACAGTCCACAACCCCATTCGCTAATTACCAAAGGAGATACAAATGAACCGCATGCTCTTTCCCGCTCTTATTCTGGCTGGTCCGGCCATGGCCCACACGGACACTCATGTTCATGCACACGGCAGCGATTACGCCGCGTTGGCAGCTGGGTTGGCCTTGATCGCCGTCATCGCCATCACCGTGATCTTGAAGCTGCCGAAATGATCCCAGGTGAGATCATACCTGCCGACGGGTCACTGACGCTCAACGCCGGTCGCAGCAGCCGTCTTGTTGTTGTCGCCAATACTGGTGATCGGCCAGTTCAGGTCGGTAGCCACTACCACTTTGCCGAAGCAAACTCTGCCTTGGATTTTGGTCGCTACGCGGCCTTGGGGATGCGGCTGGACATCCCCGCAGGCACCGCTGTGCGTTTTGAACCGGGCCAAATTCGCGAGGTTATGTTGGTGCCATTTGAGGGGCGCCGGCACATCTACGGTTTCAATATGCACATCATGGGGGCTTTAAAAGATGCCGGGCAAGATCAGTCGGGGTGATTATGCCTCTATGTTCGGCCCAACGGTCGGCGACAAAGTACGATTGGCGGATACCGATCTGATCATAGAGGTTGAAAAAGATCTGATCGTGGAACGCGCAACAGCTGCACGGTTCAGCGAAACCGGGCACCGCGAAGATGTGTATGGAGAAGAGGTCAAGTTCGGCGGTGGCAAAGTCATTCGCGACGGGATGGGCCAATCTCAGGCCACACGCGCCGAGGGGGCCGTTGACACGGTCATCACCAACGCACTGATTGTAGATCATTCCGGAATTTACAAAGCGGATGTGGGGCTGAAGGACGGGCGTATCGCCAAGATCGGCAAAGCCGGAAACCCGGATACGCAGCCTGGCGTGGACATTATCATTGGCCCAGGAACCGAGGCAATTGCAGGCGAGGGCCGCATCCTGACGGCGGGTGGGTTCGACAGCCATATCCACTTTATCTGCCCACAACAGATCGAAGACGCCTTGCATTCCGGCCTGACGACAATGCTTGGCGGTGGTACCGGCCCGGCACATGGTACTTTGGCGACCACTTGCACCCCCGGCCCTTGGCATATCGGTCGGATGTTGCAAGCTGCGGATGCCTTTCCGATGAACCTTGCCTTTGCGGGCAAGGGCAATGCCTCGCTACCCTCGGCGCTGGAGGAGCAGGTCAAGGCAGGGGCCTGCGCGCTGAAACTACACGAGGATTGGGGAACGACCCCTGCCGCCATCGACTGCTGCCTGTCAGTGGCCGATGCGATGGATGTTCAGGTGATGATCCACACCGATACGCTGAACGAATCCGGATTTGTCGAGAATACCGTGGCTGCCATGAAAGGTCGCACCATCCACGCCTTCCACACCGAAGGCGCAGGTGGTGGTCACGCCCCAGATATCATCAAAATCTGCGGTGAGAACCATGTTCTGCCGTCCTCGACCAACCCGACGCGACCGTTCACCGTGAATACGGTCGAAGAGCATCTGGATATGCTGATGGTCTGCCATCATCTCGATAAATCGATCCCCGAGGACGTGGCCTTTGCCGAAAGCCGTATCCGGCGCGAGACCATTGCCGCCGAAGATATCCTGCACGACATGGGCGCGTTCAGCATCATCGCCTCCGACAGTCAGGCCATGGGCCGTGTGGGCGAGGTGCTGATCCGTACATGGCAAACGGCTGATAAGATGAAGAAACAACGGGGCCGGCTGCCCGAGGAAACCGGGGACAACGACAACCTGCGCGTCCGCCGGTACATCGCGAAATACACCATCAACCCGGCTATCGCCCATGGGCTAAGCCATCAGATCGGCAGTATCGAAGAAGGCAAACGCGCTGATCTGGTGCTGTGGAACCCGGCGTTTTTCGGCGTGAAACCCGAAATGGTTTTGCTAGGCGGCACGATTGCCTGCGCGCAGATGGGCGATCCCAATGCCTCAATCCCGACACCGCAGCCTGTCTATAGCCGTCCGATGTTCGGGGCCTATGGCCGCTCGGTCGAGCATTCGGCGATCACATTTGTCTCTGAGGCCGCACAGACCGACGGGATTGGTGATTCACTGGGCTTGGCGAAGCAAACTGTCGCCGTGCACAACACGCGGAATATCGGCAAACGCGATCTGTTGCTGAACAATGCAACACCCCAGATCGATGTCGACCCGGAAACCTACGAGGTCCGCGCGGATGGTGAATTGCTAACCTGTCAGCCAGCCGAAGTTCTACCGATGGCACAGCGATACTTCATGTTCTGATTAAAAATTTCGCTGCATTGCAGCAAGCGCATCCCGGGCATGACCAATTGCCCACTACTAAGCGAGTGCAATATGACAGATACTATCACGCAAGGGAGGACCAACGTCTCGCAAGCATACGAGGGTCCCAATGGCACACACAGAAAATCAACCGCATTCCGGTTTTTCCGTATTCGGTCTGTTCTCGACGATTGGTTCGTCGATCTATTCGGCTCTTGCTCGATTGGCCGAAGCACGATCGCGCACCGATCAAATCCAGTTCCTGCAATCGCTGAGCGACGAAGAACTGCGCAAACGCGGCCTGTCCCGCGACCGTATCGTACAACACGTTTTCGCGGGTTCTATCTGGTAACAACTGCCCGTTCCACAGAGGGGGCGTTGGCATGACCATCCTCCTTTGTACAGCACGGCAATATTCTGATCATTTACACGGCAAGCCTGCGGACGCCCTGTCACTGACCTATGATGACCGTTTTTTGCGCCGCAAGGTTCTGACCTGCGAAAGTGGCGAACAGATTCTTGTCGATCTGGCGCAAACGACGTCGTTGAACCACGGCGGCGCTTTGGTTCTGGATGACGGCCGCGAAGTAGAAATACAAGCTGCACCCGAAGCGTTGCTGGAAATAACAGCCCCGGATCTGACGCGCGTCGCTTGGCATATCGGCAACCGCCACACGCCTTGTCAGATCGAAAAGGATCATCTGCTGATCCAAGTCGATCACGTCATCCAAGACATGCTTTTGAAAATCGGGGCTTCGGTGCGGGAAGTGCATGAACCGTTCACCCCCGAAGGCGGGGCCTATGGCCATGGCAGGACTCATGGCCACGCCCACTGACGCCGACATCCTGACGCTGACGCAATGGTTGTCGCCCGCTTACCCTGTAGGGGGCTTTGCCTATTCTCACGGGCTAGAGACCGCAATTGACGAAGGGACCGTCACCGATTCACGAGGCACCCAAGCCTGGATTTCAGATGTGCTGGAACATGGTTCTGGTTGGAACGACGCTCTGTTCGTTGTTTCGGCATACAACGCGCAGGATAAAGATGAACTTATCGGCGTCGACGTTACTGCACGGGCCTTTTGCGCGTCGTCCGAAAGAAAAATGGAAACCGAGTTCCTAGGACAGGCATTCGGGACGGTGACTGGAAATGTCTGGGATTTAGACCTTCGAAAGTACTCCTATCCCGTCTCACTAGGCCACGCCGCGCGTTTGCAAGGCCTTCCCCTTTTGCTGACGACAAAGATGTTTCTGCAAGCCTTTGCAAGCAATCTGGCCTCTTGCGCAACACGCCTTGTGCCGTTGGGCCAGACCGCGTCTCAGAAAGTGATCCGAGAATTGACACCGCTATGCGCCCGTATTGCCGAAACGGCGCAAAAGGCCAGCCTGGATGATTTGAACTCGACCGCGTTCCTGACAGACATCGCGTCGATGAAACACGAAACACAGTATTCAAGGATGTTCCGAACATGAGCAGTATGAACGGCCCCCTGCGCGTTGGCATCGGTGGTCCGGTGGGCGCCGGAAAGACCACTTTGACCGCAGCGTTATCCGAAGCCCTGCGCGATGCCTGCTCAGTGGGCGTTATCACCAATGACATTTACACGCAGGAGGATGCCGAAGCGCTGATGCGCATGCAGATCCTGCCGCAAGACAGGATCATTGGCGTGGAAACCGGTGGGTGCCCACACACAGCGATCCGCGAAGACGCCTCGATTAATTTGGCTGCGGTCGCCGAAATGCAAGACCGCCATCCCGATCTTGATGTGGTTCTGATCGAAAGCGGCGGGGACAATTTATCGGCTACGTTCAGTCCGGAACTCGCAGACCTAACAATTTATGTGATTGACGTCGCCGCCGGAGAGGAAATTCCACGCAAAGGCGGGCCGGCGATTACGAAATCGGACATTCTGGTCATCAACAAAACCGACTTAGCGCCGCATGTTGGTGCTTCGTTAGAAGTTATGGAACGTGATGCGCAAAGAATGCGCAAAGGACGGCCGTTTTTGTTCTCGTCCCTTCGTCGCAGAAAAGGGGTCGACGCAATTGTGGACCTCCTTGTGAAAGGCGGAGGTCTAAGGATTTCGCAAGCGCGTTAGATCGCCAGTAAAGATGGTAAGTTGTCGGCACACAAAGCCGATGTTGGACATCGATTGAAGGGGGCAAAAGGACAATCGTGTTTTTCACGCTTGTCCGGAAGCTACCTAAGATTGGTGCGCACGATCATCCTGTGCGCACCAAACTCAACAGGTGCGGATTACAACTCTACAACCACTTTCCCGACCGCAGCTCCGCTCGTCAGGTGCGCATAGGCTGCGCCGACATCGGCCCACCCAAACTTGTGTTCGTCAACAATAGGTTTGAGCCCCCCTGCATCCGCCAGATTCGCCAATGTCTTGAGGATGTCACCATGGGTTTGCCGCCCGACATCATGCATCATCGGGATCAGCATGAAGACGACGTGCAGGGACAGACCTTTGAAATGCGCGGGCGTCAAATCAATCTCGACCATCGCAACGGTTGAGGCGACATGGCCGTTGAGCTTGGCCGCTGCGAACGAGTTTGTCATGTTCGGCCCACCAACGCTGTCGAACACCACATCAAAGCCCACGCCATCAGTGTGCGCAGCCACGTAGTCTTCAACCTTTTGCGTTGTGAAATCCAAAGGACGCGCACTCAACCCTTCAATCAGAGCCATCTGATCCGCGCCGCGACCTGTTGCGGACACGGTTGCACCAAGGTGACGGGCAATTTGCACTGCGACATGGCCAACGCCTCCGGCGCCGCCCTGTACCAGCACGGTCTGCCCATCGCCTACACCAGCACGGGTCAACCCTTCGTAGGCGGTGATACCGACGAGGGGCAGCGCTGCGGCTTCCCGCATACTCAGCGATTTGGGTTTGCGTGCAATCAGGCGGGCGTCTGCGTTCATGTACTCGGCCAGAGTGCCAGGAAGGTCCATCAGACCACCGGCGCAACCGTACACCTCATCACCTAGGGCAAAGTTTGTCACTCCGTCGCCCAATGCAACAACTGTGCCTGCAAAATCCATGCCAAGTACGGCAGGCAGCGCGGGGGACAGGGGCAGTTCTGCCCCCATGCTTCGGATCATCGTGTCGACTGTGTTGACGCTGGTGGCCGCCACCTGGACCACCACATGTCCGGGTGCCGCAACCGGGTCTGGCATTTCTGCGGGCTCAAACTGTGCGTCGGGTCCATAGGTATTCAGAACCATTGCTTTCATTGGGAAATTCCTTTTCTAGCACCACGCTGGGGCGCGCATCGAGATATCGGGCGCCTGGACGTAGTTATTTTGATGGGGGTTCAGTTGATATCTTGCACCTGCATAACCAGGTCGCCCCACTTACGCTGATTTTCGATGTCGTGTTCCAAACCTTGTTCATCCGCGATGGCAAACCGTTTGACAGCCGGGGTTTTGCTGGTGGCCTGATAAAGCCAATAGGCTTCGGCCTTCAGTGCCTCATGAATGGGTTTGTCGATGGATTCATAGACCATCTGCTTGCAGGCGTTGATCGACTCTGCCGGAAATTGCGCGATCCGTTCGGCCAGCGCGGTAACATATGGGCCAATCTCATCCGGCTCCAAAGCCTTGTTGATCGTGCCCAGACGCTCTGCATTATCCGCGTCATAATCCTGCGCGCTCAGGATGATCTCAAGCGCTTTGCCAAG
The DNA here is from genome assembly GCF_056538105.1 of Ruegeria sp. BH6. Taxonomy (NCBI): domain Bacteria; kingdom Pseudomonadati; phylum Pseudomonadota; class Alphaproteobacteria; order Rhodobacterales; family Roseobacteraceae; genus Ruegeria; species Ruegeria sp. BH6. The sequence goes on along the minus strand of NZ_JBQFSR010000008.1, from coordinate 51,624 downwards.
GCCGGTTTGGCGTGCCATCCGCGACGCGCCACCGCCGCAGGGCAGGATACCCATACCGACCTCCATCTGCATGAACTTGTACTTTCCCCGCGCGGCAAAACGCATGTCGAGCGCCAGTGCCAATTCGTGCCCGCCACCGCGTGCGAACCCTTCCAGCTTAGCAATAGTGGCCTGCGGCACCTTGCTGATCCGTTCGCAAACCGATTGCAGGTCCAACAGCTGTGCATCCTCGCGGGAAACCGCCTCGGTCGACATGTCTTTGAGAAGATCGGTGTCGTAGTGGCAAACCCAGATTTCTGGGTTGGCGGATTGGAAGATCACTACTTTGGTGTCGCGGTCGCGCTCTAGCCGCATGGCCAGGCTGTTGAGGTCGGCCAACATTTCCTGGCCTTGCACGTTCACGGAACCGAAATTGAATGTCACCGTGGCGATACCTTTTTCAACGGCAACCTCAAAAGTTTGGAAGTTTTCGTATTTCATCAGGCAGTCCTTTCTTGGGCCTCGACGCGGCACGCGTGAGGGGTGATAGGAGGTAAAGGTGGATGTGTGTTTGGGGCGGCCGCGCCGCCCGGATCAGCCTGTCTTTCCGATCAAGCCCTTGATTGTGTTCATGACGTCGGCCGCGTGCTCTTTGTCGAGCGCTGCGGCATGAGGATCAGCGAAGGCCCCACTGTCATTGTCAAAATAGGCACCTGACGCGTCAGCAAACCGCCCGCCCAGGGCCGCATCCATCAGTATATCAGCGCCAATACTCATATCGTTCCCTGAAACGCCAAAGCCCTCTTTCACCATCTTCGAGGCCAAAAGCGACCCGGGATTCACCGCGACCATCACCGGCCCATTGGGTTGTAATTTAGCCCATTCCCTTGTCCAGATCGTGATAGCCAGCTTGCTTTGGGCATAGGCCTCCATGTCTGTCAGCGGCACATTGCCCTGCATTGCCTTGACGTTTACCGGTGCCTGCGCCGCCGATGACAGGTTCACAACGCGCCCGTCGGCGGGAATGATCGGCCATAACAATTCGGTCAGCAGATAGGGGGCAAGCGTATTCACGACAAAGCGGATGTCCTGTCCATTCTCAAGCGCCGTTTGCGGGGCTTTCAACACACCCGCGTTATTGATCAACACATCCAGTTGGTCATGTTTGGCGCGTATGGTTTCGGCCAGTTTTCGAACCGCGAACAGATCGCTTAGATCAGCGGTATAAGTTTCGACATTGCTACCGACTTCGGCGGCGGCGCTCTCCAATTTGGGTGCGCTGCGCCCGTGCAAAAGCACTTGGTGCCCGTCAGCGGCCAGTTTCTTTGCTGTCAGCAAGCCAATGCCGTCAGTTGAACCGGTGATAAGAACAGTCTTGGTCATCAGTTTTATCCTTTAGGAAAAGCCTGGCAGCACAACGTCTGCCAGACGTTCAAGTGTTGTGTCGATGGGTGCTTGATTGAACCTGAGGTTCAGCGCCACGTGATTGACCCCAAGGGTTTCAATCTCGCGAAGATAGTTGCACAGGAAATCAGTTCCGGACTGAAACCCAAGGTGGATCGGGCGCGGAGGTGCAGCGGGATCGGCAACGACATCGACATAAAGCGATTGCATAACCGGCTTGTCCGGTTGCCCTGCCGCCTTCGTGCGTGTTCGATATTCCGCGATGACCCGACCTTGGGCTGCGGCATTGCGTGGATAGGTCATCCAACCGTCCCCGTTCCGTGCCACCCAATCGGAGGTTTGCTGGCTGCCGCCAGTGATAAGCAACGGCAAACGCGTGCCATGCGGCTTTGGCAACAGATCAATGTCGCCAGACAGTGTGCCCTGCCCGCTTTCATGTGTGGGATAGCCCAATCCGACTGCGCGGATGTACTCAACACTATCGCGGAAACGTGCCCCCCGATCGTCAAAGCCCTTGCTCATAGCCGGGTACTCCTCGGGCCGGTCACCAGAAGCAACACCCAAGAGCAACCGACCACCCGATAGCACGTCCGCGGTCGCCGCCGCCTTGGCCACATGGGCTGGGTGACGCAGTGGCAGGATCACACTCGACGTTCCTAGCGCAATCCGGTCTGTCACCGTTGCCAGCGCACCCAAATAGACAAATGGATCGAAAACCTGTCCGGCATCACCAAAACTTGGAACATTGAAAGGCACGTCGCGCAACCAAAGTGCTGCAAACCCAAGGTCCTCTGCCCTCCGCGCGGCCTCTAAGTGGCCCTGCATCGTCGGCTCTGCGCCGACCGCGTAGGGTTCAAGCGGCAACACAAGGCCGACACTCAGCCGGCCCTGACGAAACACCCGGTTGTAGGCAACATTGATCTGGGCAAACTCGGTGGGCTGGATTCTATTCAACATATCTGACCCCCCATTAGTACCGCACCAAAGTGCGGCTCTCGATGCTCTTGCGAATGGTGGTGACGTTTGGATTCTCGATCATATCAAGCGCGCTATGTGCCACCGACGGTAGCCCTTGACTGTCGTAGATGTTGAAAAACGCAGCCTCGTCCGGCGTCATCTTGGAAAGATAGACCCATTCATGGTCAGGGTTTCCTACCAGCCCCATGATTTGCCCTTTGCGGTCGGGATAGATCAGGCCCAGCAGAATCCAGTCAGACGGGTCAACTGAAGACGGGCGAACAAAGCCCAGCGGGGCGGAATTGATCGGATGTTCCACAGGACGCCACACATTGACAAAGGCAAAGTGACCTTGCGCCCATTCAGCTGCGGTCTCGGCCCCCAGCAGATCGACAAGGCGCTGCTCAGCCCCGTCCTTGCTGTAGTCACTGTGGACGTTGCGCGCGGGCTTGCGCGTGGCACCGGGATCGTCGACCCGAACGGTGTGGTCAAAAATCACAACCTCTTGCGCACTCAGCCTGTCCAGAAGCATCCCGGTCAGTTCCGCATCATATGTCTGTTTCCAGGAGTCCCCGGTAAAATCCCGGACCTGCGATTTCAGCAATGTGAATTCTACGGCATCAGATGCAAATGTGACTGACGTTGCCTTCGTGCGGGTATCCGCCAGCGCAACAGTCGTTGGAGCCAGTTCTGGGGAAATCAGGTTGCCCGCGACCCCACCTGAATCAAGTTCAAAAGCTTGCCGATAGGGCTTGTGAACATGGTAGTTGACTGTGGCTGTCCGTGTCATCTGCGCCTCCTGCCTAGTCCCTTTTGCGTCTACGAAAGGGATTTAATGTCGATCAAATTGCAGATAAACTGCCAATATCAGGATTTATAATTCGGGTTTTGGATATAATGAGCCTTGATACAGATGCGCTCCGACTGTTTGTAAGGGCGGCAGAAATGCTCAACATCAGTGCTGCGGGGCGCACGTTGGGCATGGCCCCAGCTGTCTCCAGCGCAAAGCTTGCCAAGTTGGAACAGAGCCTGCGCTCTGAACTATTGCACCGAACGACCCGCAAAGTGTCGCTGTCTGTCGAAGGGGTCGATTTCCTGCCCTTCGCCCGCGAGATCATCGCGCAGGAAGAAGCCGCGCTTGCGGCCCTGGGCAAGCAGACGACAACGATCCGGGGCACATTGCGCTTTGCTGCGCCAAGCAGCTTTGCCCAACTCTACATCGCGCCGATCCTACCGAGGTTTCTTCAACAGCACCCTGATCTCACACTGGACTTGCGCCTTTCTGATGTTCAGTTCGACCTGATCGAAGGCAGCTTTGACCTTGCACTTAGAAACGCTCCGCTTGTGGACACCAGCTTGAAAGGCCGCAAATTGGCCGATGACCGGCGCATCCTGTGCGCCGCGCCGCACTATCTTGAAACGCACGGAACCCCCAATACGCCCGCCGAACTGGCAAACCACCATCTGATCGCCTTCCAAAACCGTCATCCGCGCCTGCTGACAGGCCCGGCAGGCGAACGTGCTGTATTCGACCTCGCATCTGCCAAAGGTCAATTGATTATCGACGACGGCCAAAGCCAGGTCTGCGCCACGCTGGCTGGGGCCGGTATTTCATTGAACGCGTTATGGAGTGTGCATGAGCACCTGAAGTCAGGCCGGCTGACACAGGTTCTGCCGAACTTTGAAGCCGCAGAGGACAATGTCTTGTGGTTGATCTATCCCAAGTCCAACGTGCTATCCCCCAAAGTGCGGGTGTTCATGGACTTTCTGATCGCAGAGATTGGCGCAAAGCCATCTTGGGAAACATGAACCGGAAAAGATCTGTCGCCGTCGTGTGAGCACAGATCGGGTTCTATGGCATCAAGCGATGTTGATTTTGCCAAGGCCGCCAATCTAAGTCTATCGTTGCCATACACGGCTTAACGTCCAATACGCCAATGAAATCCTTGACCTACTTTGAAACAGAGTCCTTCATTGAGTGGAACATGATCAGAAAACACCGTTTGCACGACGGGTCAAACCAACAAAGGAAAGCATGCTGGTAGGGCGCAGGCGATAGTTCTGCTGAAACAGCAAGCAAAAATGTAGATGTCCGATATAGCGTCTTGGCTAAAAAAACATGGTTTGTCCAAGTATGCTGCTGCCTTTGCAGAACACGAAATCGAACATGGTGATCTTTCTGAGCTAACAGACGATGACCTTGTGACAATCGGCCTCCCCCTCGGACCAAGGCGGCGTTTCATGAAGGCTGTTCGCTTCGATGCAGAGGCAGACCTTGACCCACACAACACCGGTACCGGCCCCGAGATCATCGCGGAACGGCGACAGCTTACCGTCATGTTCATCGATTTGGTCGGATCAACGGAAATTTCACAACGCGTCGATCCGGAAGATCTGGCCGATGTTCTTCGACTTTTCAAAGAAACATGTGCTGCGTCGGTTGCTGCGTTTGATGGCCATATTGCCAGCTATTACGGCGATGGGATTATGGTCTTTTTTGGATTTCCCCACGCGCATGAAGATGATCCAGAGCGGGCAATTCGGGCGGGCCTGCGCATTATGAATGAAATGCCGAAAATTCGCACCCACGCGAAACTTAACGTCCGTATCGGAGTTGCGACCGGATTGGTTGTCGTCGGTGATCTGCGTGGCGAAAACATGTTTGAGGACGGGACGGCGATGGGTGAGACACCGAACCTGGCCGCGCGCCTTCAGGCAATGGCGGATCCAGGAACGATGATCGTCGCCCCCAGCACGCATCAGTTGGCCGGTGATACCTTCGAATACGTTCTCCGAGGCGCGTTCAAGCTCAAGGGTTTTGCTAAAGAGGTCGAAGCTTGGCAGGTGACGGGTGAGCGGCAAACCGTCAGCCGTTTTTTGGCAATAGATGATGTGTTGCTTAAGCCGTTGGTGGGTCGCTCCGCAGAATTAGAGACCCTCAATGACAAATGGACGCTTGCCAGCGGTGGTCACGGGCAGGTTGTGTTGGTGTCGGGTGAGCCAGGAATTGGCAAGTCACGGCTGGTGGAAGAATTCAGGCAAAAATCTTCGGACTTGCCCGGCACGCAGATGCGATATCAGTGTTCTCCCTACCATTTTGCGACTGCGTTCTATCCTGTCATTCGACAACTTGAGAATGTCGCCAAGCTCCGTTCCGAAGACTCGAACGAGGCAAAGCTTGAAAAAATCCGTGCTGTTCTGGGCGATGAATCCAACGATGCATTGCAGCTGGCCGCGTCCCTTCTGTCCATCCCATTCGAGGATCAATTGGGGCCCCTGAACCTGACGCCTCAGCAACTCATGGATCAGTCATTAGACCTGCTGCTAGGCAATCTCACGTCGGAAGCAAGGGAGCAGCCGGTTCTATTCTTGTTTGAAGATGCGCATTGGATTGATCCAACGACCAAGCTGCTTTTGGACCGAATAGTGGAGCGAATTCGAGACCTTCCGGTTCTGGTCGTCATGACATTCAGGCCCGAGTACGACCCTGGCTGGACGCTGCAATCGAACCTCACGAAAGTTGTTTTGAAGCAGTTGGATTTTCAAGAGGTGAAGAGCATTGTGGACGAAGTCGCAAAAGGTGAGGTGATCTCGGACGAGATGTACGACGCGGTCGCGGCAAGATCTGACGGAGTGCCGTTATACATAGAGGAAGTGACCAAAGATCTCCTTGAATCGGGCATTCTGACCAAGGGCCGAGACACTTATACGATGGGTGGGGCCTCTCCGGCCAACTCGGTTCCCAGCACGTTACATGATGCACTTATGGCGCGCCTTGATCGTTTGAGCTCTGCCAAAGAGGTGGCCCAGATAGGGGCCGTAATCGGGCCTCAATTCACCTATCCTTTGATCTCTAAAGTGGCCGATATTGGCGATAAAGCGCTGCGTGCGAACCTGGAACTATTGGTAGAAGCAGGCATTGTTACCGTTTCTCGCGCCGAAGATTTTGAAACCTTCAGCTACTGTCATGCCCTCATTCGTGACACTGCCTACAACAGCCTATTAAAGCGGGAACGTCGCGTTCTGCACTCTCGCGTAGCGCAACAACTTGATGACACTTCGACGCACACGGGTGATGCCAGCCCAGAAGTGCTGGCCCATCATTACACTATGGCTGGCATGCGTAAGGAGGCCGTCAATTACCGGTATCTTGCCGGTCAGCGTGCTGTCCAACGATCCGCGAATACAGAGGCGAACACGCAGCTTTCCCTGGCGATCGAACAGTTGAGTGAACTGGAACAAAGCACTGAGCGAGACCGCAAAGAAATTGAGATTCAGGTTCTGAAAGCAGGCGTTCTACGATCAACCTCAGGAATTGCTGCGGATGAGACCGGCTCGGTCTACGCAAGGATCCGCGACTTGTGCGAACGCGTTGAAGAAACCGATCATCTGTTCCCGGTTCTGAACGGTTTGTATTCCTTTCATTTGGTGCGCGCCGAGTATGATTTGGCCAAGAACGTTGCCACGCAATTGCTGGAATTGGCGACTACAACACGCGAGACGCAGCACCAAATGGTGGCACATCGCGCCATGGGCGCCGTGTTGTTTCATATCGGGGAATTGGCCTCAGCATACGAGCATTTGAACAAGGCGTTAGAACTCTACAGCCGGAAACGTGATGGCCACCTCGCGTACATTTACGGGTCGGACCATGCGGCCATCACTTCGTGCTTTTTAAGTTTGGCCATGTGGATGCGCGGGGATCCAGACAACGCTCTTGAAGTTCAGACGCAAGCGGTGGCGGGCGCAGAAGAACTTGAGCATGCCCACAGCATTGCGCAGTCGCTGACCTATCTGTGCATGCTTTACCTAATGAGACGTGAACCTGAAAACGTACTCGGGGCTGTTGAAAAGCTTGAGGCGCTTTCAATCAAACACTCATTCACGTTCATGTCCTTGACTGCGACCCTCTGGCGAAGCTGGGTGAATGCGTATCTTTCGCCAAACCAGGAAACGATCCTTGCGTTACTGAAAGCTTCAGAAGCTTGGAGGGTAAGCGGGGCGGGAAACTATAAGCCGTTCTTTCTTACTCTGATTGCCGAACTCACACTTAAAACCGGTGATCGGGAAGGTGCCTTGAGCTTTTTGGCTCAGGCACGTGAATTCCAAAATCAAACCAATGAAGGATGGGCCCAATCTGAGACGGATCGGGTCTATGCGCTTGCGCTGTGCGAGAATGAAGTGGCCGAACAAGAGTTTCGTGAGGCTTTGAAATCTGCGAGGCGGCAGAAGGCAGGAATGCTCGAGCTACGCGTCTCGGTAGATTACATCAAGCAATGCAATCGTTTTGAACAAGCGCAAAGTGCCGACTTTGATCTAAGTGCCGTTTTAGAGAGGATCACAGGAGGTGAGCATACGACCGATGTGAGTGATGCATTGAAGCTAATTGCTGAAAAATCCGTCAGTTGAATCTCAGATATCCGCATGAAACGGCCGAAGCTGAAGCTTTGTGTTTTCGTTAGGTATTTGTGCAGATTTTGTAACGGCAATCGCACAGTTTGTGTCCGTGCAGCCTTTTTTACGCACGCGGCGAATAGCTAGTTTTACCGTCCGCAACCCAGCAAAAAATAACCGGCTACAAACGGCTAGAATGGGTCGCAATCTCCTTCCATTGATGGCCTATCAGGAATTGGGCCCTTGTTCAGAAGATCCTACGGGCTCATCCAGATCCAACACTGCGGGGTCGATCATGCGTTTGTTTGCGCTCATCTTGACAGAATTCCGCATTGCCTCACTGCGCCGGAGCAATCGCCGGAAACGCGCTTCGTCGAGCATTAGCAGTGTCGAGGGGGCCAATGCCCGCACGTTTACGCGACGGGGCCGTTTCAACAGCATGGCCAATTGCCCAAACATTTCACCACGACCTAACCGCGTAGTATGTCTGCCGAGTTCCACTTCGACTGCCCCAGAAGCGATAAAGAATACACTCCCCGCGAATTCGTCTTTGGAAATGATCGTGTCACCCGCGTTGGCATATCGGGTTCGCAATGCTCTGCTGAGTTTCCTCAGTGACGCTTTGTCGAGATCAGAAAATAGTGGAAACTGCCGGACCAGATCCCGTCCTTTAAGGGCAATGTCCAGTACCGGACGCCCTTCAGACAAAGCACGTCGCGCCGCCACTTCCTGCATCAACACCGAATAGAGCTCTTCGCCCACAAGGCCGTCCTCGCGCATGACCGCGTATTCACGCTCTTCCAGCCGGAGCGCCGTTCGCCGGATGAACCGCCGCTCCAGCTTTTCGGCGTAGCCTGGATATTGGAGCCGCAATCCGTCAAGCGCTGCCTCAACCGCCTCGGATCGACGCGCCAACAGGTCGTCAAGCAATTCCGCAACCCGGCGGCCGTGGATTCGACGTATGCGCCCACGGACGAACCCATCAAGGTCCCGCAGGATCAGTCGCTGCATGAGCAGTCTTTCAAACCGATCCGTTGTAATACGCGTGAGTGGAAACGAGATTCGAAGCCGGTTGTGCAAAAAAACGGCGATCCGGAAAGACCTGCCGTAAACGACGGACCGGTTAGACGCGCGCTGATAGCCGAGCCGCCCTCCGGTCCGTGCGCCTTCTATGAGGCGATCCGCGTCGGACAGAATCTTCTCACTCAGCACAGATGACGTGGTGCGCTCTCGCATCCGGGCCAATACGGAATCCCGCTCTGCCCCAGCCAGCGCAATAAGGCCAAGTGTGATCCGATCACGATCAAGAATCTGCGCGCTGTCTTCAGCCGCGTTTACGGCCTCGTCGAGGCGTTCACTGAACTGTTTGGCTTCGTTTCTGACGATATCGTGGGTCAAGTCGTAGTTTTCTGCAATGCGGGACACGTCCTCGCGCACCGATTGCAAGGCGACGGCGACCACTTGGCGTGACAGTGCCGTATCAAGCGGAGAGAGCCTATCGAGCCCCAGTTTTGTGATCACTGCGCGCAAGGTTGTTCCCTGCACAATCAGTGTAAACAGCGTAAAGCCAGTGGCCAGGATGCCGACCAGTCGCTTGGTCTCCAGCGGGATATGCGTGCTTTCGGTGACTGCCAGCGCCAACGCCAGTGTCACGGCTCCCCGCAGTCCACCCCACAGCATCGCGGTGCGATAGGGGCGTTCAACAGCTGGCGACAGACCGATTGTCGTGAGCAATGGCAACAAGCCGAACAGAACCGCCGCCCGTGCAAATACTGCAGCAAGAACCACGACGGCCAACAGACCGAAGTCAGACGGCTGCACCCCTTCCAACAGTCTCGGAATCAGCAATGCCGCAAGAATAAAGATCAGCGCGCCCGCCCAATGTGCCAGCAGGTCCCATACTTCTTGAAGATTTGTCCAACCGGCCGGTGACAAACGACCGGGACCCGTGAGGTTAAGCGTAAGACCTGCGGCCACCACGGCGATAACACCAGAAGCCCCGATGCTTTGTTCTGCAACGATATACGCGAGATAAGGCAGTGCAACGGAAATAGAAATTTGTGCCATATCCCAGCGGTCGACGAACGCCATCACCCAAACAGCCATGCGCGCCATGAGCCAACCGGTGAAAGCACCTCCTGCGATTAGCAGCGGAAATTGCCCCACAGCTTCACTTAGCAATGGGTCGGGCCTTCCGAGCATGACAAAGCTCATGAATAGTCCGAAAAGAGCAATGGCAGCGGCATCGTTAAGGAGGCTTTCGCCTTCGATAATTCGCGATAGCCTGCGCGGTGCGGAGATCGATCGAAAAATGCTGACAACCGCCGAAGGGTCAGTTGTCGACACAATTGCGCCGATCAACAGACAGGCGGCCAGTGGCAGCGTACTTACCCAACTCAGCGCATAGCCAATGGAAAGTGTCGCCACGATCACCGCGACAACCGCCATCATCAGGATGGGCATCCAATCGTCCAGCATCCTGCGCAGGTTCATGCCAAGCGTCGCCTGAAAGAGCAATGTTGGCAGGAAAACATAGAGGAAGACGTTAGACCGGATCGGCAGGTCAATAATCGCTTGCGCGCCCGGGTTCAGCGCATCCGTCAGGTCGGTGTTAAGAAAGAATGCCGCGCCAAGCCCAATCACTATCCCAAGAACAGCGAGGATAACGCTGTAGGGCAAGCGCAATCGCGCGGCCAGTGGTTCCGCCACCCCGATTACAACAAAAAGAGAAGTGATGATGGTCGTAATGACGACGATATCCATCCATACGTATTACCTGAGAACTCGACCTAATGGAATCCACCCTTCAAGCGTTTCGACCACATCGGATCAAAGTGTTAAAATACACTCGCCAGGCTGTGCAGTTGCAGCCGATGCCAGCAGTGACTGGGCAAACTACGGCACCAGACCCACGATTTGAAGGATTGAATAAGCCAACCGATTAGGCCGCCCCCAGGCGTTAGGTTCCGATGACTTCAATGGGCGCCAAACAACTTTAAGATCACTGGCCACATTCGGAGCAGTGCTATCCATCAAGCTGTGACCATGAAGAAGTTGCAAGGCGCGTAAGCTGCTAGCTTTCTTGTGGTACCCTCTGCCATATCAGCGGCAGAGGGCCTATTGCGTCACAGGGCCTTTCGGAAGATAATCTTGTCATCGCCGTCCGCCCAGAAATCGCGGATGCGCGCTTCTTCCTCATAGCCATTCTGAGCATAGAACTTGCGCGCGAGTGCAAAGTTGTCAGTGCCAGATGTGTCTACGATTAAGATACGTTGCCCTTTGTCTTTCAAATACTGTTCCGCGGCCTTGACCAAGGCCGCGCCCAGACGTTTGCCTTGCAAGTCTGGGCGCACCGCGAGCGCGAGCATATTCCAGGTTCCGTCAGCAAGGTCTTCTGGAACGATGTAGCACAAGCCGACGGCTTCGTCGTCTGAGTGGCACGTAAGCCAGAGAGCTTCTGTTTCCCCTGACAACGTAGGTGCCAGCATATCCGGAAGCATCTCGCTTGGGAAAAGTCCTGTATTGTCCAGCACGGCTTTGAGACCTGGAATGTCGTCAGAAGACGTTGGCTTGATTATTGGATTTGTCATTTTCTAATTTACCTTAAGGCACGATGCGGGCAGCAATCCGGAGCGACTTTTTTTCGACACTCCGACACAGTATTTCAGCGCACCAAAAGGCACTTGAAAGGCCAGCACCCCACTTTTTGTGCCTTTTCGTCAGTTACAAGCCGACTGGCCAGCATACATTCCAAGTCCGGCACCAGCCGCCGTTGCAAGGGTCTGGCCCGTGCCTGAACCAACCTGATTGCCTAAGACGCCACCCAAGGCTGCACCCCCCAAAATCCCAGCGGCACATCGGGCGTCGTTTTGTGCTTGAGCCTGAGTTGGTGTTGTCGGGGCTCCACATGCTGCCAAAAGCAACGTGCCACCAAGCAGGCATACTACTGCTGTCTTCTTCATGTCGGTTTCCTTACGTTCACGCGTATGTCTTAGATGCTTGTTTCTGGACATGTAGGGTCTGCTCAACTGCTCTCCAACCCGTGGTCGATTTAGACGCGAAAACCCGCCTAGTGGCGCGGTGATTCGCCAATTGAGCATTCTCGTCGCGCAGCTTTGGGGTGAACCACGCAGTTAATCAAGGCTTCCGGAGTTGCTCCACTTTAGTCGACGTGTGCCTTAGTGAAGCACATCGGCAATCTGTCACTGACCTGCGCCGTCTGGGTGCAGGGTCGAGGAGACGTATTTAACCACATCCACAAACTCCTCCACCATTTTCGAGTTCGCCGTCGCCCGTCGCGCGACGTAGAGTTCGATGCGTTGACTGTCTGTCCGATACGGGATGCAGCTCAAACCCGCAGGTGCCAGAGTGCGGATCCAAGCTGGTGCCAGCCCGATGCCCACCCCGTGCGCCACCAGCTGCAACATGGTGGATTTGTCAATGACTTCGCAGGCGATGTCCGGTTGCCATCCTTGGGCACGAAAGCTGTTCCACAGCAGGTCATGCAGGATCGGGCGCGCGTGTTTTGGAAATCCGATAATCGGCTGATCGCGGATATCCGCCGCTGACAGCATTGCTCGGCCCGCTAGCTCGGATGCGGAGGGCAGCACCACAACGGCACCCTGCTGGTACAAAAGATCTGCCTGCAGAAATTCTTCCGTTGGGGGGTTGCGAACAAAAGCAATGTCGGTCCGATGGTTCGCAAGCTCTTGCGTATGGTAGTCCGAAGACGAAATCTCAAGAATGTCCACGTGCACCGAAGGTTGCCGTTTGCGGAATTCCATCAGCGCCGGCGGCAACAGCATCGAGATTGCTTCGTCCACGCCGCTGACCCGCAGCGTTTTCAGCCCGCTGTCGGCCGTGTGTCGGGCTTTGGAAACGGATTTATCGATATCCGCCAGTATCCGTTTGGTGTCGCGCAGGAATTCGGACCCCGCTTGCGTCAGGCTGACCTGCCGAGTTGTTCGAAAGAACAGAGCAAAGCCCAGCTCGTGTTCCAGCGCAGATATACGGTCGGACAAGGCCGGCTGACTAAGGCCGAGGCGTTCGCCCGCCTTTCGAAAATGCAATTCTTCGGCGACGGCCACAAAGCACTGAAGTTGGCGAAGTTCCAAGTCACACTACCCCGGCTAATGTATGACGCGCACCCGTTGCCGCTCTCCCAGTCCGCTTTCATATTTGCGGATCGCATCCGCAAATTCCAGCGAGTTCAGGGTGTCGTCGCGGCCCTCAAGATGGGCGGTTTGCGTCGCGTCGTCCATTTCAAACGGCAGCTTTGCCTCGCCGTGTCTGATGACTCGGTTTTCGATATCAATCGTATAGTTGGCACCATCCTCATGGGACGCCGCTTGCATCAACTGATCCCGAACCTCAGGACTGACGATGGGCAAGGCAAGGCCATTCTTGCGCGCGTTGTCGTAGAAAATGCCCGCAAAGCTGGTGCCGATGATGCCCTGAATACCCAGTTGAACCAGCCCCCAGACCGCATGTTCCCGGCTGGACCCACAACCAAAATTGTCGCCGACGATCAGTATCCTAGCCTCGTGCCAGGGATGTGTGTTCAGCACAAAATCCGTGCGCGGCGTATCGTCGTCGTGAAAGCGCAGGTCGGCGAATGTGCCATCCGCCAGCCCTTCGCGCGTGATCGTGATCAGAAAGCGTTTGGGCATGATCACATCGGTGTCGACATTGGCAAGCGGCAAGGCGGCGGCCAGCCCGTGAACAGTTTTTGGCATCTAGTCCACTCCTTCACTCAGGAATTCGCGTACATCCGCGATACGACCATGGATGGCGGCGGCAGCCACCATCTCCGGGCTCATCAAATGGGTGCGTGCCCCGCGGCCTTGCCGACCTTCAAAATTGCGGTTGGTCGAGGACGCAATTCGTTCGCCATCCATGGCGATATCGTCATTCATCGCAAGGCACATCGAACAGCCGCTTTCCGGGCGCCAGTCAAAGCCCGCTTCGATAAACACCCGGTCGATCCCCTCAGCCTCGGCCTGCAGGCGGGTAAAGGTCGAGCCCGGAACGACGACGGCGTTCACCGACGCGGCAACCTTTTTGCCATTCAGGATTTTGGCTGCGGCGCGCAGATCCTCGATACGGCTGTTGGTGCATGAGCCGATAAAGGCGCTGTCGATTTCAATATCGGTCATCGCCTGCCCCGCTTTCAGGTCCATATAGCCCAGCGCCCGGTTCAGCGCCTCGCGTGCCTTGGGCGTCATCCCTTCGGTCTCGGCAGGGACTGAGCCGTCGACAGGAACCGACTGATCCGGGCTGGTGCCCCAGCTGACAAGCGGGGCAATGTCGGCGGCGTCAATCTCAAACACCGTGTCATATTCCGCGCCGGGGTCAGCGTTCCAGTCCAGACCGCCAAAATCCAGCGTATCGCTATGCGCGCGGCCCTTGATTTTCTCAAGCGCCTTTTTGTCGGCACCGATCAGGGCGGCCCGTCCGCCCAGCTCGACTGCCATGTTGCAGATTGTCATCCGCCCAGACATTTCCTGTGCACGGATGGCCGAGCCTGAAAACTCGACAGCATAGCCATTGGCGCCGCCTGCACCGACCACCTGAACCACCTTCATGATGACGTCCTTGGCGGTCACACCGGGGGCGAGATCGCCATCAATACTGATCAACATGGTCTTCAGCCGCTTATAGCGCAGGGTCTGCGTCGCCAGCACATGTTCAACCTCAGACGTGCCAATGCCAAAACCCAACGCTCCAAAGGCCCCATAGGTGGTGGTGTGGCTGTCGCCGCAGGCAATCAGCATCCCTGGCGCGACAAGCCCCTGTTCGGGGACAACAACATGCTCGATCCCCTGACGGCAGTCACCCAGACCATAAAAGGCGATGTTGTGCTTTTTGCAATTGGCTTCCAGATTGTCGATCAGCAGCTTGGACGCCGCATCATGCGGATCGCGCTGCCGTGTAGCGTTCACGTGATCTACGACCGACAAATGGGCCTCGGGCCGCCAGACAGAGAGCCCTTTCTGATCCAGCCCGGAAAAGGCCTGCGGGCTGGTGTATTCATTCATGATATGGAAATCGACATAGATCAGCATGTCGCCGTCCGGCAGGTCGCAGACCTTATGTGCGTCCACCAGTTTATCGTAAAGCGTCCTGCTCATTCGGCTGCATCCTTCTGATCGGTTTGCCGCAGGAAAAATGCGCGCATTCGGCTTGCTATTTCGTCTGGGATCTCTTCGGCCATGTAATGCGTGGCATCAACGGCCTCTCCCTCGACCCAGTGCGCCCGCGCTTGCCACAGCGCCATCGCGTCAAAACAGGTCTCGATCACCCCGCGCTTGGCCCACAGGACCATAAGCGGTTGTTCTATCTTCCGCCCGTCGTCCCGATCGTCATGTTCGATGTCGATGGTCGCAGCGGCACGGTAATCTTCGCAAGTGGCATGGATGGCCTCGGGTGTGCTAAAGGCCGCGATGTATTCGTCAAGCGCCTCGGCGGTAAAGGGACTTTCACCTTTAGCCTGATTGAAGCATTTGAGTTTCCAGAACTGTGCGGGGTCATTGCCGATGATCTGTTCCGGGATGGGGTGTTTCTGAATCAGAAAGAACCAGTGCCAATAGGCGGAGGCAAACTCCTTCGAGGTGTCGCGATACATTTCACGCGTCGGAGCGATATCCAGTAGGACCATCGCCTGGACATTCTGTGGATGATCCAGAGCCATTCGATGCGTGACGCGCGCACCTCTATCATGGGCACCAACCAGAAAAGTCTCATGTCCCATCTGAGACATGACCGAGACCATGTCCTTTGCCATTTCGCGCTTCGAATAAGGCGTATGCTGATCATCCGAGGCGGGTTTGGACGATCGACCATATCCGCGCAGGTCGGGACAGATGACATGGAACTGATCTGTGAACTGCGGGGCAACCGCATGCCACATGGCCGATGTCTGCGGATAGCCGTGCAACAACAAAAGGCTCGGATTGCCGGGGTCGCCCCCGTGACGAACAAAAATCTTCTGCTCGCCGACATTCAGAGTCAGTTCCTCGAAATCCAGAAACATACCGGAGTGCTCCGCTAAAATGGGTTGTTATTCACGATACCCGACTTTTACACCGATATTGATCGAATATACTGATCAATTTTTCTGAAAAATCATCACCGCCCAAGCATGTACTCTCGCTCAGCATCTTTGATCGGGTCAGACCGACCTGACAAAAAGGGCAAAGGCAACAAAGTTCTGAATCTTCGATCTGCCGTTCCCGTTAAAAAAACGAGGCGGTCAATGCGTTCCAGACCTCGGATGACCCGCCTTTGGATTGCCCACCACACCTAGGTCAAAAAAAGGAATTTTGCCCTTACAGCTTCCTAGTCTATAAAAGGTCGCGCGGTGTTTTTCCGGCAAAGAAAGCGTCTAAATTGTCCAAAGCGCGAAAGCCCATGGCGTCCCGGGTTTTAGTCGTGGCGCTACCTATATGCGGCAACATGAAGATGTTTTCGTGCGCTGCGAACTTTGGATTTCCGCCCGGTTCTGTCTTAAAGCAATCAAGCCCTGCGGCGGCCAGCTTTCCACTTTCAATGGCTTGCAGCAGCGCGTCTTCATCAACAAGAGCGCCACGAGCTGAGTTGACGAGTATTGCATCGTCAGGCAGCGCAGCCAGCCGTTCGGCATTCATAAGGTCCAGAGTTTCGGGCGTCGCAGGACAGTGAAGCGATAAAAAGTCGGCCACTGGCAAAAGAGTATCGACGCTTTCGTGATAAATTGCCCCCTGTTCCTTATCAGGTGACAGGCGGGTGCGGTTGAAATAGTGAATTTCCATATTAAACCCGCGTGCTTTTGTTGCAAATGCCCGACCCACGCGCCCCATCCCGACGATGCCCAGGCGCGCACCCGTGAGTTGCTTGCCGACCATGAAAGATGGGCTCCAACTGTCCCAAGTACCTGTACGCATAAGGCGATCGCCTCGGACAGCGTGTCGCGCCGCACCAAGCATGAGCAACATTGCAAGTTCCGCCGTAGCGTCAGAAAGGACATCTGGTGTATTTGTCACCACGATCCCCCTTGCTGCCAAGGCCGGCAAGTCGCAATGGTCCACACCAACAGAATGGTTCGCGACAATTTTTAAACGCGGGTCAAGCTTTGACACGACCTCTGCTGAGAAGTGTTCCGAATGGCAGGGCATTATTGCGTCTACCTTGGAACTCATCTCAATGATCTCTTCTGACGTGCCCGGAGTATCGGCTTCGTTCAGGATCACGTCATAATCCTTTCGCGCACGTGCAATGGTTGCGTCGGACACGCGGCGCGGCAGCCATAGGACTGGTCTGTCACTCATGCGTTCAGTCCTTTTTGACGGCGTCTTCCCAGAAATTATAAAGCGCCAAGGCAATCACAAAGACCGCAATACACAGGAAAGGCAAACCTCCCCAAAACCCGGCAAAACCAGTTGAAATGCTGTGTGCAAGGCCAAGAACAAAAACCATCATCAGACCGGTGCCGATAATGCCCATAAGAATGTTTGTAAGTCGCGACATCGTTTAATTTCCTTACTGTTCTTGTTCGGCGAGGGTGCGTTGTACCCATGATGCAGTGCGCAGAAGCCGGTCATCTTCCTCGACTGCGCCAATCAATTGCACGCCGATTGGCAGGTCATTCTGTCCAACCAGCAAAGGCAAGGTGAGGCACGGTAACCCCGCCAGCGTCCAAGTCAGGCAAAAGACTGAATCGCCAGTATGCCCTGCTGTCAGTGGCACGGCCTCTCCAGTAGCCGCAGGGGCAAGGATTGCATCGAATTCGGTGAAGTATTCTGCGAAAAAGCTTTGAGCAGAGATCATGACAGCCAAGGCATCTTCATACTGCGCCAAGCTTATTTCTGTTCCTCGGGTTATTGCAGACTGCATCTCAAGGCTGAGTTCCGGCCAATGAGCTTCGGAAATCTCAACCATGTTCTCGCGAATTTCGTAATCGTAGATCGTTTTGTGAACATTAATGAGGTCAGCTAATTGACGGGATGCCGAAAATCGCTCGACCCGGCCACCCAAGCATTCGACAACGGCATTAAGGCCTTCGACGGTATCCACATCCAAACGATCATTGAACGGAAAATCCAGCCAGGCGATGTTCGGTTCGACAGGCACCTCTGCCCGCACGCCTTTCAGCATGTTAGCCCGCGGTCTCGCAAAGCTGCCGGGATCGGCTTGGTCATAGCTAGACAGGACGTCTGTCAACAAAGCTATGTCTTCCAGAGAATTTGCAAATCCGCCGACATGATCCAGCGACACAGATGTGCGAAAGACACCGCTACGCGAGATTGTTCCGCGGGAGGGTTTGAAACCGTATACGCCACAATACGAGGCGGGGCGGATCACCGAACCACCGGTCTGGGTTCCAATCGCCAATGGAACGTGCCTGGCCGAAACTGCAGCGGCAGATCCGCTGGAGGACCCGCCCGGAGTTCGGCTGTGATCCAAAGGGTTGGTGGTGTCGGCCGGATTCATGAAGGCAAATTCAGTGGTCTTGGTCTTGCCCATGATCACCGCTCCGGCTTCACGAAGATGCTCAACCAGCCGAGCGTCCGTCTCAGGTTGGCGGCCTGAAAAAATTGCCGATCCGCATTGCGTGGGCATGTCTTTTGTATCGACAATGTCTTTCAGTCCGACGGGTACACCATGTAGCGCCCCTATCGCCCGCCCTGCCTTGCGAATACGATCCAGCTCACGCGCCTGATCGAGTGCCACGCCGGCGTCCAGGTATGCCCATGCGCGAACCTTGTCATCCGTTTCCTCAATTCGCGCCAAGCAGGCCTCAACCAATGCTTCGGATGAAATGCGCCCGGTTCGAATAGCCTCGGCGGATTGAACCGCCGAGAACAGTGACAGATCATGCTTTGTCATGGCACCCAAACCCCAAACAGATAATCAGGAAGCCACAGTGCGATCCCCGGGAACTGATACATCAGCACCATGCACAGGATCACGATAGCCAGATAGGGCATCAGACCTTTGAAGATCTCCATCAACTGGATCTGGTTCTTCAGAACCCCTTTCAGATAATAGGCTGACATGGCCATGGGAGGCGTCAGGAATGAGGTCTGTAAATTCAGTGCAACCAGCATCGCGAAGAAATACGGATTGACCCCAAACGTATCCAGCATCGGCAGAAAGATCGGCACAAAGATGATCAAGATCTCGGACCATTCAAGCGGCCATCCGAGCAGGAAGATAATCAGCTGAGCAAGGACCAAGAACTGCCAGGGTTGAAGGTTCATACCGACGACCCAATGCTCGATCACATCGTGTCCACCAAGATAGGAAAAGATCGAGGCGAAGGTCCAAGAGCCAACAAACAACCAGCACACCATGGCCGTTGCCTTAGCTGTGAGAAAGACACTCTGTTTGACTTTGTCCCAAGTGAGCGATCGATACAGCATCGCCAGAACCAAACCGCCCAATGCGCCCATTGCCGCCGCTTCAGCCGGGGTCGCCAGACCACCAAGGATAGAGCCAAGCACCAGCATAATCAAAACGGTCAAAGGCACAAAGGAAACCAGCAAATCCATATAAATCTGCCGTTTCGGAGGAATGTCTTCCTCTTGTGGTTTAGGTGCCAGCGACGGGTTTATCCAGACGCGCACCATCACATAGACGATGTATAACCCCGCCAACAAAAGACCCGGGAAAACAGCCGCAGCATACAGGCGCAATGGTGATAGCTCTGCAATGGCGGCATAGACGATCAGCATAATCGACGGTGGGATCAGAATTCCCAAAGTTCCGCCCGCGCAGATAACGCCAGAGGCGAAGCTGCGCTGATACCCGGCATTCGCCATCGCAGGATAGGCCAGCAGACCCATCAGAGTAACAACTGCACCAACAATCCCAGACGCGGTCGAGAAAACTGCGCAGGTCAGCAGCGCCGCAATGGCCAACGAGCCCGGTAGATTTCGCGCCGCCATGTAGAGCGAGAAGAACAGGCGATCGACGATATTCGCCCTCTCGACCACGTATCCCATAAATAGGAATAATGGGATGGCAACTAGCGTATCATTCTCCATCACCGAGTAGGTGTTTTGGTTCAGGAGGTAGAAGATGTTGTTGTTGAAGATGTCCGCAATGGTCTCGGGCGCGGACTGGTAGTAGGCGTAGTACCCAAAACCGACACCCATGGCGAGCAACGTGAACGCAATGGGAAAACCCAGCAGCACCAAAACAATGAAGAGGCTGAGCATCAGGATGGCGACTTGTGGATCAGTCATCGCTGCGACCTCCTTCTTGAGTGCCAGTTGTTCGAATTTTGTCGATGGTATTTTCCATCAACATGTCTTCGGTTTCGCGCACGTCATCGAGCCGCTCGAGCCAGACGCCATTTCGCATCGCCAGCCAGCACCGGGCCATTTCGGCAAGGCCTTGAAGCATAAGAAGGAAACCAGCGACCGGGATCAGGGTTTTGAAAAAGTAAATCTGGATGCGCGCAGGGCTGTTCCAGCTGACCTCTTCATAGCGCCAACTGTCTTTCGCGATCTCCCACCCGTACCAGAACAAAGCGAACATCCCGGGAAAGAAGAACAGAATGTATAGAACAAAATCGACCCGAGCCTGCCAGCGGACAGAGAACAGCCGGTACAGAACATCGCCGCGGACGTGCGCGTCTTGCGCCAACGCATAGGCCCCGGCCATCAGAAACAACGCGCCATACATCTGGACCATCATGTCGAACGCCCAGACGGTGGGCTTGTTCAGCACATACCGGACGAACACTTCGTAAGACACGGAAAGTGTCAGAATTAGGATGCACCATCCAAAGGCTTTGCCGACCCATTGGCTTAGCCCTTCGATGGCGTGGATTGTCTTGATCAAGGTCAGTTCCTCGCCTGTTCTGCCCGGAGTTCAGGAGGCCGCGCCACAACGCGACCTCCTCATTTCAAAGGTATTCAGGCCTCAACCGAAGTAGTGCTTGTACGCAAGCTTGTAGTCCGGTTGGTTCAGGTTGAGATAATTCATCACGGTCTTCGCATAGGCCTTCTGGCTTTCAATTACCTTTGCGAAGAACGGATCCTCGTTGGCAATCCGTTCAACGACCACATCCCAAGCATTCAGCTGTGCCTGCATCACACTGTCGGGGGTGCGATATACGTTAACGCCCTGCTCCTCTGCCAGTGTGACCAGATCCTCGGAATAGCGTTTGGTGTTGTTCCAGTAGAAGTTGGAGTTTTCGGCTTCTGACGCATACTTCAAAATGGCTTGAAGCTCAGGCGCAAGGGCGTTGTATTTGTCCTTGTTGAACGTGACCTCGAAGAACTCCTGACTCTGGTGGAACGACGCAAGGTGATAATGCTTGGACACATCCTGCATCCCAAAGTCTCGGTCCGACGTTGGATTGTTGAATTCCGCCGCGTCGATCAGACCTGACTTCATTGCTGGCTGAATTTCACCTCCCGGCAGCTGTACGACCGACATTCCCATCTCAAGCAAGACATCTGCCGCAAGACCAACGGTGCGGTACTTCAGACCATTCATTTGATCTGCGCTTGTGATTTCTTCTTTGAACCAGCCAAGCGGTTGAGCCGGCATGGGTGAGTTGAAGAATGATACGACGTTGAGGCCCAGAATGCCCATCAATTCGTCGAATAGTTCCTGACCACCACCATAGTTCACCCAACCCAGAACTTCCTGGCTGGACCAGCCAAAGCAGGGGCCAGTTCCAAAGAGCGACGCTGTCTTTGACTTTGAGTACCAATAGGCCGGCACGTAATGCGCAGCATCCAGAACGCCGCGGTGAACAGCATCCTGCATCTGGCTTGTTTTTACGACGGAATTCACGGGCAACAGTTCGATCGTGAGTTTCCCGCCGGACATTTCGTTCACGCGATTAACGTAAGACTGCGCGTTTTCCAGAAAAATACCGCCTCCCCAGGCGGCCTGCATCTTAAGGTTGGTTCCTTCCTGAGCATGGACAGCCGGAGCTGCAAGCGCACCGGCGCCCACAACGGCAGAGCCACGCAGAAAATTTCTGCGGTTCAAAGATTTTGTCATGTTTCCTCCCTTAACTGGGCCTTGACCGATTTTGCCTCGGCATTGGCACCAATCCGCTCTCCAGCGGATAAGAGTAACGATAAGACAGATTCCAAATATTTCAAAATATTTTGGAAAACTCTTGAAATTTGGACAGCAAATCCAATCAACCTATTGATTATTTTATATTATTATTTTTCATTTTTTTACCCCGCTGAACGAGCTAGAATCTTTCAGCAAGAAACTGAGCATTGGTTGCCCTGAGTATGAATGAACAAAAAAACCCGCTTCGCCGAGGACGCCCGCGCCTAAAAGCGAATGAGGAGAAAGCCGAAACATCGCCCGTTGTTGCGCTGGATCGCGGCATTCGCGTGCTGATCGCTCTCTCAGATACGCGCTGCGCGACACTTGCGGAACTGGCCAGAGTCACGGCAATCCCAGTTGCGACGGTACACAGGCTTCTGACCACGTTGCAGCAGCGAGGCATGGTTGTTCATTATGCCGAGCAAGGCAAATGGCGAATTGGACCGCAGGCCTATCGGATCGGCAGTACGTTCGAAGATGGATCAAATTTGCTGGAAGTCGCACCGTCAGTGATGCGCACACTGTCAGAAGACACCGGTGAGACAGCAAATCTGGCAATCGAAGAATGTGGGCAGCTATTGTTTCTCATTCAGGTCGAATCCGATAACCCAATTAGGGCTTCTTTCAAAAACGGAACTGCGGCGTACTTTCACACATCCGGTGTTGGAAAAGCTATGATGGCATTTATGGACGAGGCCGCGGTTGAGACCCTTTTGGCCCCACAAACACTAGTCCGCCAGACGCCCAATTCCATTACAGACCTGAAAGAGCTGAAGTCAGTACTCCGCAAGTCCAGAAAGCGTGGATGGGCCTTGGACGATGAAGAACGGTTTTTGGGTATGCGTTGTATTGCTGCACCTATCTTCGACTCGCTGGGCAAAGTTGTTGCGGGCGTTTCGGTTTCCGGTCCAGTTACAAGATTTCCCGAAAACAAGCTTGAAGATCTGGCAGCATCGGTTGTCCAAGCTGCCAAAACCATTTCAGAAAGGCTCCAAAATTCCCCAATTGGAAGCTGATTGCATAAACGCCGCAGGTTATTGAAACTTGTTGCGATTTTTGAATTTTCGGTGAAAGGCCGCAGCACTGGATGGGTTTTTTTAGGGGCAGTGCCGCAAAAAATGCTGTGGAATGCGCTAATTCTCGGCTTGGGACAACGATTGACATTGTGACCCTCATCCAATGGCTCTGGCCATCACACTGTCAATACGAAAGATAAATTCTCTGTGATGTGATACAATAAGCCCGAAAAACCTGAGGGGGGCAACGTGGATCAACGATTGCGTGCCTGGCTGAGTCGCCTGGGATTGGAGAGCTATGCTTCGTTGTTGGAAGAAAACGACGTCGACATTGAGACTCTGCGCCATCTGAATGACGAGGACTTGAAAGACCTTGGCTTCAGCCTTGGGCACCGTCGTCGCCTGCTTGCGGCCATTTCGCCAGCGGCACAAGCCGTAAAGAAAGACACGATTGAAAACGCAGCACCCGAGCGGCGACTGCTTACTGTTTTGTTCGTTGATATTGTGGATTCCGTTGTCCTCTCAAGACAGCTGGACCCCGAAGAGATGCGGAATCTGGTCACAAAGTACCAGTCGGCAGTCGTATCAGCTGTCCTTCGGTATCAAGGCTATGTCGCCAAGTTTCTCGGAGATGGCGTTTTGGCCTATTTTGGGTGGCCCGAAGCCCATGAAGATGAAGCTGAACGAGCAGTAAAGGCAGCAAAAGATGCCTTTGCAGCAATCCAGGAAATTCACTCACAAGACGGACGGCAACTCCAAGCGCGTGCAGGTGCAGCTAGCGGAGAAGTTGTTATTGGAACAATAGTTGGCGATGTCATGAATGATGACGCCGCCGTCATCGGGGCAACACCCGGCTTGGCTGACCGGCTTCAACGCCTGGCGCGGCCATACGAAATTGTTGTTGGCCCATTAACCCGTCAACTCTTGGGCCGCCGTTTTGAAGTGGAAGACATTGGCCAACATGAATTGAAAGGGTTTGACGAGCCTGTACAAGCCTGGCGCGTCGGCACGGAAACAACTGTCGAAACACGTTTTGAAGCATCCCGGTTCCAAGGTTCAACGCCATTGGTTGGACGAGCTTCGGACCTCCACTTAATTCGTGATGCATGGCAGCAAGCAAAGGCAGGATCGGGTCAAGTGATTTCATTGACCGGAGATCCGGGCATCGGCAAATCGCGATTGGTAGAAGAAATGCGGCACGAAATCTCTGGAGACAGGCGTTTCGGCTATCGTTACCAATGCTCTCCTCATCACACAAACGATGCCTTTTTTCCATTGATCACCGGGATGCGGAGAGCAGCCGGGATTGCAGAACAGGACTCGGTAGCGGCGCAACTTGAAAAACTAGAGAACATACTGGGGCTGACGGATATCCCGTTGACCGAAAGCGTGCCTCTGATCGCGTCGCTGTTAAGGGTAGAAACTGAAGGGCGCTACGATGCCCCGGATTTCCCTCCGGTGCAATTGCGCCGCGCGATAATTCGCTGCCTGATAGATCAAGTGCTGCGTATGAGCGCACAGCACCCGATCATCATAGTTATTGAAGACATCCATTGGGCCGATCCGTCGACGCTGGAGCTGCTGCAAAACATGATTTCTGAGGCCGCCGAAGCGCCAATCATGTTATTGCTAACGTACCGACCGGAATTTCAGCCTTATTGGAACGACTGCGGCTATTGGCGTGAGATTGTCCTTAGTCGGGTCGGTCGGCGGCAATCTTTGCGGATATTAAACTCCGTTTCTGGGGGAGACGTGAGCGAGGAAGCCGCCGCGCAAATTGTTAAACGTGCCGATGGCGTGCCGCTCTACATCGAGGAACTGACCAAGGCATTTCAAGAGGCGGGGTTGAGCAGTGGGGATGTTGTTCCCGCCACGCTTCACACATCGCTTTCAGCACGCCTGGATCGGCTTGGGTCGGCAAAAGCGATTGCTCAGATTGGATCCGTCATTGGGCGTGAATTCGATCACAAAGACATTGTGGACTTGTCGGCAGAGGTCGGCATGGACTGCCTGCAAGCGCTTGAAAAGCTTGTTGAATCTGGATTGATACTCCGCATGGGCGTTCCGCCAATGGCAAGCTACATGTTCAAGCACGCTCTCGTCCAAGATGCTGCCTACTCCACTTTATTAAAGAGCCGACGCCACGAGTTGCACTCAGCATTTGCCGATCTGCTTGAAAGAAAAAGTTCTGATAACAATAGCGAGACCGCAGGAATTGTGGCCCATCACGCCTTTCTTGGCGAGGATTGGCCGCGTGCTTTCCGAGAGTTTCGCAGAGCGGGCGAAGACGCGGTTGAACGCTCGGCACTGCGCGAAGCAGCAGGCCAGTTTCGCAGGGCGCTCGACGCGCGTAAAAAATTTGAAATGGATGCCGAAACTGCAACCGCAGCAATAGATACGAAATTTGCGCTACGGAACGTTCTTTGGGCACTGGGGCAGTTCGCCGCTATTCTAGATCCACTTGACGAAGCCGAGAAGTTGTCGCTCACGTTGGAAGACGATGTGCGCCTTGGTTGGGTTTCCGTTTATCGTGGCGCAAGTTTGTGGCAAGTCGGACGCTCGGCTGACTCCAAGGCAGCCGCCGAACGCGGGCGCGATATTGCTCGGGATTCCGGTGATCGATCGCTGGAAGTTGCGGCTGATTTTTACCTTGGCTGTACATTCGTAACCTCTGGTGAACTGCGCACAGCCGAGAGATACTTCGAACGTGTTGTTTCAAATCTGCCTGGCGATGCTGCGCTCGAAAAGTGTGGGCTGCCTTTTGCACCTGCGATTATCGCCCGGTCCTGGCTGGTCTGGTCTTACGCCGAGCGTGGCGAATTTGAACGTTCTTCACATCATGCAGAACAAGCCGTTGCGCTTGCGGATCTTCAAGACAATCCTTTCAACCGCGCGCATATCGGTTACGATATTGGCTATTATCAGATTGTACGTGGTGACATCGCGGCTGCGCGTGCGACTCTTGGCAACGCGAGTTCGATCATCGACGTTTGGGGCCTCACCTATCTATCCCCTTTCACGAACGGATTTCTTGGGTTTGCTGAAATCCTGGCAGGAGACATTGAGACGGGCCTGGCGAGGCTTGAACAGTCTTGTCAGTTGTATGATGACATCGGGCTTGGTTTGTTCAAGTCCCTGGTTTTTACCCAGCTGGCTTTCGGATATCTCAAAGCCGGTCGCATCGAAGACGCATCCAAACGTCTCGGTCGCGCACTCGATATAGCGCGCAGTCGTGGTGAACGCGGTCACGAAGCCTTTGGTTTGTTTGTGATGGGCGAAGTCTTAAGCAATGCAGGCGCTGGTGAGGAATACGACGCGATGAAATGCTATGAGCGTGCCTTGGAGATTTCAACTGAGCTGGAAATGCGCCCATTAGCGGCACAGTGCGAACGTGGGCTGAGCCGAATTAAATCCAGGATGGGGCATACCGATGCCCAAGATCCTATGAGCCGGGAAAACAAGTTTTTTGATGGACTTGATCATCCCAGGGACAAACGAACCTAGGCGCATGTTAAACAACGGTGTGAAGCTGGAAGAAGCCTCTCGAGCAGAAGGTTAGGGGCTTCTTGGGACAAAGCGAAAAAACAGATGAAATTTTTTGAATGATAGGCATTTGTTTGATGCTTGTTGCGCGAGACTTACGATGTGCGACAAGACTGATCGCTAGATTTTTACGCTCACAGGACGATTGCGAACCTGCGATGAGAGCCCACTACTGCCATTAATCATACTGCAGCCTTTCGCTCTCGCGCGCGTTCAAGCGTGATGAGTTTGGGTGCTGAGATTCCCGTACCCAGAACTTTCGCACCGGTCTGCAGCGGATAGTTTTCACGCACAAAATCCCCTGAGGACTGATGTCGCCGGGTCCTCTTCAGCGTCTTTAAGCTAGGTGTAAAATTCGCCCATACGTGTCTGACGTCAGCAGCAATGGGACAATTCAGGGTTTTTGCATAGAGGAGGGTTTCCGGCTCATCGTAGGCTTCAAGGATCGAAGATCAGACGGGAACCATCGCTACCAACGCCGGTTAATGCAACAGCGCCAAGGGAACCGTTCAAATTGAGCTGGCTGTTAACTGCGCGTCAGGCACCAGTCAAGAAGTGATACGGCGTCATCCGGCAACGATATGGCAAGGCCGTCAGCGAAGGCCTGAAACTGTGGGATGGATGCAGGCCCTACGCCAACCAGCACCGGAACACCGTGTTCCAAGGCCTTGCCCATCACCGAGCGGAATCCACGGCCAGCGCATTCCTCGGGGCCGAACTTATTCAGTATGAACAGATCGGCGTTCTCGAAACTGCTTTGCTCCACTTGCGCCACGGCTTCGGCAAGCGCACTGGGATCCAATCTACACGCCTCCGAGCCGACACCGAGGTTCTGCGTAATCTTGATGACCGCTCCATCTGGCAGTACTCGCACGCTCATATCGCACCCATCCTGATAAATGGGCGAATGGCTCGCCTCCTTCACGATTCCGCGCAGTTCAAACCCGTTGTTGTTCAGCTCATCGGCCAGTTCCGATAACAACCTGTCAGCTTCGCCCCGTTTCTGCGAAGAGACGTATGCAATTTTCATCCCTCTGTCCTTTCATTGTATGCCGCACTCACTTTCGTCTGATGCCTGCGGCCGCTCAAAACTGGGCGCCGTGGTGTTCCTCTGAGAGCAGGCATAAATCCGATCAGAAAAGCAGTCCAGCCAAGGCACCACAGCACAGCTACGCAGAGTACGAGAGGAAGATCCGGAAAAACCGGTGCCGCAATGCGAATGCAGGTTGCAATCCAGATCGCCCAAACTCCAATGGTAAACCCCCAATTGGCCCTCAAGCCACCTTCGGTGGTATGCGCTGCTGCCCGGCCTGCGATCGCCATAATCATTCCGGCCATTCCGCCGATTGTGATGGCATGCAAGGCGTCCGCCCTAGGATAGAACGACGGTGCAAACCCCGATAAACCCACGGCGATCAAACCAAAGGGTACCCAAAAAAAGGCCAGGTGCAGTGCCACAAGCAATGGGTTCCCGATGATCGCCAGCGTCCGCCATTTGAGCATTGACCACAAAACTGCCAATGCCGCACAAATCATCGCGAAATATGCCAAGTCTGATGCGCCAATCAGTCTGGCCGCAATGGCCAAACCTAACAGCACCTGCGGTATGACCAAAGACTGAGTGCTCGGGACCAAAGGCCCGACGCGGTCGTGGAGAGTAAGCCAATTACCTGTGAAAGCAGGAATTGCGCGCAATCCGATGTTGATCATCAGCAATGCAAGACCAAGCAGAAATACATCAACCATTTTCAGGCTTCTGGACGGGGACCCCATCAGCGTCGCGGTCAAAAACAAGAATTCACCGATACCAAGCCCCACTATCGCACACACAAAGCCAAGCTTTTGATAGATGCCCGCCAACAGAAGTTGAGTTCCGATTACAACCGCCAGTAAGAGAAAATACCCGGCATTGAAGACGACAAGCAGCCCGGAAGGCACGAAATCCGCCAGCGCCATAGCAACACGCGCAAGGGCCCACAACGCCAACAATGTGATCAAAACTCCACCCTGAACCGGCGGTCGGCCTGTCCAGCTTGGCAATGCCGTCAGCAGATACCCACCAATCGCCGCGCCAACAAAGCCAAAAATCAGCTCGTGAACGTGCCAGATAATTGCAGGCTCAAACGCTGGACCAAAACCATCAGTCCATGCGCTTAGGGGCCAGAGGGCAATCGTGAACAACGCGCAAAGAAATGCCGCGGGAAACAGGACACGGTATGGGACGATCTTGCGCGAAGTCATAGTGTTGCGCTGGTCAACCCTGATCACTCGGCGCCACGCACGCCAATCAGGAACCCGTCGTTCAGCTGGAAATCAGGAGCGCCGGGCAGAAAGTCATCCGCCATAGCTCCTCGCCCAACATTTCGGTCGAGACGCTGGCGACACGGTTCACGTTTTTGCGCAATAAAGGTCAAAGAACGCGACAGGGGCGTAAGCAGGGCAACCCGCAGCGCGCCCGTCACGCGGCAGAGCATATCAGAATAGGGTTTTGAGGGTTCGACAAACAGACCTCCTGCTGTTTTAGCAAGGTTTACCACACGGGTTTTCCTAAGCTTCCTTTGGCGCGAAGGAATTGATCGTTGTCAATCTGCCACCGTATTTGCGTTGTTGCCGGGGAAAAAAACTGAGCGCGGTTTGCAGGATGGTTGATCTGAGCCGAAAGAACTGTGTCATAGAACGCCGACTTCTTGCAATCTCGCTACTACAAGATTGGTCATGTTGGCGCATCGTTTGCCGCCAAATGGGAAAATTGCTTCGAAGCCGCCCCGTACCCGGTTTTCAATTGTAGTTTGCAACCTGCGGCGGGCGCGATAAAGGCGTGTTTTTACCGTTATCGGGTTGACCTGAAGCTCGGTGGCGATGGCAAGAATACTCATTTCCTCTGCTTCGCGCAGCAGAAACGGCAGCCGCAGATGGGGCGGCAGGTCGGAAACGGCAGATTCAAGCAAATCTCTCAATTGCGCGCGCCCAAGCGTTGCGTCGGGGAGTTCAGAATTTTGTCCGGGGAACATAATCACACTCGGTGCACTGGTTTCGTCCACGGTGTTGTACTCTTCAGCAGTACGCTCTCGTCTGCGCTGCATACGCGACGTGTTGATCACGATCCGGGTGATCCAGGTGGAAAAGCTGGCATGCTCACGAAAACCCTGCAGTTTGCTGAACGCCGACAGATAAGCCTCCTGCAGCGCTTCTTCTGCCTCGGCGTCGCTGTCAACGATACCTCTGGCAACGCGAAACAGGCGGGGGTTCAAGCGACGGATAAGTTCCCGGACCGCCAGCTCGCTTCCGTCACGCGCGGCATTTACAAGCTCAGCTTCTGATTTGGCCGCATCGCTGGTTGCTTGTTGAGTGAGGTTTGTTTGGACCTTCATGATCAGTCCTCCCTGCGAACGGTAACTTCCGAAAGGATCCTCTCAACCAAAGGCAAAGCTGTCAGAATATCTTCCGAAACATCGCTCTTGTCGTGTGAACTTCCCTCCCAGTCGGCGTCGCTGGGGGTTCCAACTACTATGCGACCAACCATCGCCGCCATTTCGTGTGGCAGGCAATAGTAGTCATATACACCTGGCGTAATCAGGGTGACTTCAAAATACTCATCCGGAAGCAAAAAGTCACTGTCCCACGGGTCGGCCGCAGCGGGAATGCGTCGCCTTCGATCATAGTTCGCCGGATGATAGGCGGTTGCTGTATGACTGTTGCCGGGATCACGATTGGTGAACCGGACGGTGGTGCCTGAAGACACAGCAAGTCCAACAGGATCATACCAGATACGTTCGCCGCGCGGGCTGCCGCGCATCTCAACCGTGGCGATCGGTTGCGCAAGCGCGATCCGCGAACTGGCGACGGAAGCAACGGCCAATCCCCCAAGCCATACAGCATGACGGCGCGTACAGATCATTCGGCCAGACGCTCTTTTGCGTTTTCGTCGTGAAACAGCACGACATGCGCGTGCGGCTTGTCCACGCCGGGATGCCCGGCATTGAAATAGATATCTGTCGAGCTGACGGTGTGTGAACCGATGTTCAATCCGTCAAATGATGCACCGTTTTGCAGATCGTCGAGTGGTGTCATGTAGACCGTGGCTGACAATCGACCGTCGCGATCATATGCGAGGAACGGACCTGCGGGCAGAGTGGTTGGGTCGACGAAGAGCGTTCCCAGACCAGGGATGAACTCGGGCAATGGCAATACGTCGCTCACTTTCACATAAGGATCGCCGGCTGGGGCATTGGCGAGAGCTTGTTCATCGTGAGCCTTAGCAGTTGGGGCGGCAGCGACAATAAATCCAAAAGCAACTACGGTTTTTCTGAACATGGTTTGGTCCTTTCCAAGGGTTTCACCGGGTTCGCTTTAGTGCGTTCCTGGTTCCTTAGATGCAGGAAACACGGAAAGGTTCCCGAAATTCGACGAAATCGCGCAAGCTGATCGTGAATGCGCTGCAGGGTGGCATTGTCAGCTATGTATGAATTCAACTACTTCCGGAATTTGCACTCTCAGCGCATGTCTCCTTCGACGGGGCGCGCCGCAGCATCCTGAAGGTAGGGTGGATGTCAGGATTGGACCGCTGTGGACTAAGTGCTGAGGTGCCCGGTTGGCGGCACCAGGTGGAATATGCCTTTCGCGCGCTGCAAAGGATCAAATCCGCCCTCGCATTTATATCAGGCTCGAGGAATTGGGAGAGGTTGAAGTCAAAAACAGCGCTTGCCCGTTGCGATGTTTTGCAATGCCGTTCGACAACTTGATCGGCGATCCAGAACAGGACTACTTCGCCGCAGTGCAACTCGTCTAAGCTGCCGCTCGCTGCGAGCGCAAATTCTTGGCTACATGACCCTGGAAAGCAATTGAAACACCGGCATGAGTTTCCCGAATAACACAGACGTTCGTTCTATGAGGTTCGGTTCGATAACAAACGCAGGAGCCCCGGCGTCCATCCAAACGGCAAAGCCCTTGCGGCGCAATGCCTCTGCGTGGGGATGATCTTTGTCAAAGCCAGTCGGAACGCGTTTCAATTCTGGGTCCTCGATCCGGAAACCATCCTGTCGCATATCTTCAGTGAGCTGGATCAACTCTGCCCCTTTTGGACCAGCCATTGCCGTGCGGAACGCGTCCAGTGCATTTTTGTCATACTGAAATACCCCGCAGCCAAGGGACAGTTTTTCGGGCGATAGCCCAAAGAACCACATCGGTGGTTGAACCGCGTTGCCCTGCGGAATGAACGCAATATGCAGGTGTGCGTTGTAGGGCGTCTTGTCCTTGGAGAACCGGACATCACGGTAGATGCGAAAGATCTTACTGCGGTGGCCCTGCCCAGTCAGGTCTTGCAATGCGCCAGCCATGCCGTCGGCAAAATGCTTGCTGGGGTCCTTCAACTGGGTTTCGTAGGTTGTCTTGTGCGCTGCGAACCAATCCTTCGTGTTGTTGGCCGTAAGACCCTCAAGAAAACCAAGTGCCTCAGACGAGAAACTCTCAAATGTAGCCATCACATCCTCCATTCAGTCTTTCGCCGGGAGGGCTGCGGCGTGTTCGAGGCAAAGTTCTACCCAGCGTCGCAATGCTGGGTCATCGCAGTCGCCCTCTTCAAAATGTACAAAGCCCCCCAGTTTACGGGTTCCATGGATCACTTCCTCAGCCATTGGATCCTTCAGTGCCATGCTCTCGTTCGCCTTACCCACCCGGAACATGAACCGACCGACCCCATCTTTGTGACGGCGAGCGCCGCAGAGCATGTTGCCGTTTAAAAAGAAACACTGGCCGCCCATCATCCGCTTTTCGGAGATGCCCGCATGCGCGGCCAAAGCATCGCGCACACGAGTGTTAAGGTTTTCATCTACCGGCATCAGACGGCTGTGCCGAGTTGCCAGAGGATCGCGAAAGCCAGCACCATCATAGTCAAGGTCGTCAGGGCCGCCCCAATTGCGCGTCCTTTGCTTTCTGCTGATGCGCGCAAACCGAAGTAGTGGATGAGGCGGGCTAGCAGCAGAACCCCACCACAGACAGCTATGAGCCAGGGTGCCGTTCCCGCAATCTCGGCACCCGCGAGGGCGAGCAGGGCGAGCGGGACATATTCGATGAAGTTCCCGTGTGCCCGCATCAGGCGTAGCAGTCCCTCATCCTCACCATGGAGCAAAAGTATCCCGGTCCTGGCACGACGCACGCCAACGGCGATTGCCATGGGAATGCTCATCAAGACAAACACCGCTGTCACGATCAGCGCAATTTGGGGCAGTTGTTCCATCTGATCCCTCCTTTCGAGCGACGTTTAGGACGCCATGCTTTCATAGGTAATCAGCGCGAACCGCGCGCCCTGCGGGTCGGTTAGCGTCGCCATGCGCCCGACCCCCGGCATATCCATCGCAGGCTGAATGACCGCAGCACCCTTGGCTTGCGCCTTTGCAATACTCGCATCCACGTCGTCCACGGTAAAAAAGATCGTCCAGCTTCCATTGTCCTCAGGCATCGGTGAAAAGCCGCCAATAGGCGTCTCGCCCACCACTGCGGCCGAATAACTCGACCCGTCCTGCATCGGCATGTCGTTTATCGCCCAGCCCAACACATCCTGATAAAAGGCTTTGGCTTTGCCCTGATCCGGTCCGGAATGCCCGATCCATCCGGAATTGCCGACAGTTGTCATCTCTAGAATACTCATGGGTGTCTCCCTTGGTTGTGCCCGCCACATACGGGTCTGATCCAAGGACGCGCGAGGTGCCGGCTTTCCTACACGCCGCGCAATTCTTTTTGGCTGATCGCGATTTTATCCGCGATCACAACGCGTTCAGGGCCCGTTGGAGCGAGTGTCATCACGGTTTCAAAGGCGGCGATGGCGGCTTTGTGGTCGCCAGTTTCCTGCAACAGACCGCCCCGCATCGCGTGATACCAGCGATAGGTGGTCAGATCTTCTGCCACTACCTCCATCGCCTTCAACGCATATTGCGGGCCGTGCAACTTGGCCTGTGCAGCGATCTGGTTCAGTTTAACCACAGGGGTCGGCTGCAGCGCATGAAGGGCGGCGTAGTGGCTCTCTATCAAGGCCCAGTCGGCGTCTTCAGATGAGGCCGCGTGGGCGTGGGCCGCAGCGATTGCGGCCTGGATGATATAGACCCCGCGATGACCAATACGTTGGGCTTTTTGCAAAAGGCCCGTTGCCTCGGCGATGTCCGAACGGTCCCAAAGGTCGCGATCCTGATCGTCCAACGCGACAAGCTTTCCATCCGCATCAATACGTGCCCGCCGACGGGCGTGTTGGAGCAACAGCAACGCCAACAAGGCGGACTGCTCACCCATGGCCGGGAACAACGCCACAAGCAGGCGGGCGAGGCGGATGGCCTCTTCACACAATGTAAGCTTCATCTGTTCGGGACCGGCCGAAGTCGACCACCCTTCGCTGAACATCAGGTAGACCATCAGGGAAACTTCACCCAGCCGCGCTCCCCTCTCTGCTGGGCTGGGCGTTTCAAAAGCAACCGAGTTGCTCGCAATCTTCTTTTTGGCACGGGTGATCCGCTGTTCCATTGTCTTTGGTTTAACCAGGAATCCGCTGGCAATCTCGTCGACGCTCAACCCCGCGACCACGCGTAGAGCGATGGCAATCTGATCCCGTTGATCCAATTCCGGATGGCAACATACGAACAACAGTCGCAAAACATCGTCGCGCATCTCATCAGGGTCAGGTGTTTCGGTGGGTGCTGGTTGAAACTCCTCTGTGTGGCGCGATAGAATTGCCGCGCGGCGTTGGGATTTGCGGACATGGTCAAGACCCGCGTTGCGGGCGGTCGTCAGCAGCCACGCCAACGGATCACGGGGCGCGCCATCCTTGGGCCAAACCGTCAGCGCCTTCAGGCACGCATCGGCAAAGGCTTCTTCGGCCGTATCGATATCGCGAAACACCCGCGTCAGGGCCGCAATGGCACGTGGGCGCTGTTGGGCGCATGTGGCCTCCAGCCAGTCCGACATGAGCTACTCCGATGAAATAACACCCCCAGCCCAGGCCACAGGCCGTACTTCGAGCCGCGCAACGGGCGAGGAAATCATCTTTGCGTATTCCAAAGCCTCATCAAGATCTTTGAAATCGGCGGCGTAAAACCCAAGGAAGTTTTCCTTCGTCTCGGCAAACGGACCGTCGGTAATCAGTGGCGCGGTGCCCCCGCTGGTGGCCGGTTCGACCATCACTGCAGAGGTCGGCGGCATCAGCTTTATCGAAACAAACTCCCCCCGCTTATTTAACGCTGTTTGCAGTGCACCATGGCCCGACATTACCTCATCCTGGCGATCTCTCGGCAGAGCCTCAAACACGCCCGCCTCTCCATAGATCGTGATTGCATAGATCATTACTACCTCCGTCCTTTTGATACATGCTGCAAGGACGCGCGAGCACATGCAAATCCGACAGCCAACCAATTTGGGTGTTTGGCGCGATACCGTGGTTCCGCAATTGCAACACGCATTGCGCTCGGAGGACCGATATCTTCCTGCCGATCATCTGAAAAAATTCAGTCATTTTGCAGCACAGAAACTCGCGGCGCTTTATTACGCCGACAGGATCGGGATAATTAAACCAGTGGGCCCTGAAACTAAGCAGGTTCCCAAAGCTCAATCGGATTGCCTTCAGGGTCATTGAGCCACGCAAACTTGCCATTCGGATAAGGAGAATCTGGATCGCGACGCACTTCGACACCTTTGGATTCCAACTGCGCAATCATTTTTTCAATGTCGCGAACACGAAAATTCAACATAAATGCCTTTTCCTGATTTCCGAAATACTCGGTCACCTTCTCGAACGGGGCAAAGACAGTTTCGCCCGCTTCCTGTGTCCAACAGGGCGTTTCATAATCATTGGGAACAAGATCAATTCCCAGATGATCGCGGTACCATTCTGCCAACGCGGGAGGATCCTCAGATCTGAAGAAAAACCCGCCAAGTCCCAGCACTTTTTCCATCTTAAAAACAAGACCTGCTGTTAACCAGAATACGTTACTTCAATTTACCTCATTTGATAAGCTCAGCCCACAGGAGACATCCATGGAACACACTGGCCCTGCAGCGCAACTTTGACAAAGCCGCCTATCGCATTAGGGTCCCGACGCCGATTTGGTAACGTGTTCACGCGCAATGCGTGGAGTTAACCTCTGTGTTCAGAAAGTACGGATCGAAGGTAGTTTGTAGAGTGCCATGTCTGGCTTGCACAGATGATGCCGGCGCAGCCCTTGAGGATTAGCCGATGTTGGCTCGGCTGTCTGATTGTGCCTCGATATGTCCGCCCGGATTCTGGGTCCCGCAGCATTCCCTCCCAGGCAGTACCGTTGAACACAAGACCCGTCAGGATCAAATCGCCTATCTTCGCATGGGGTGTCTGCCCCTCCCAACTCCAGAGCAACCGACCGCATTTGGTGGCACCATCCCCGCCACAATCCTCGAATTCAACTATGATACCAATCCCGGGCGATGCGTAGCGACCGCTGAGCTCGAAGGCATCGCCGCGACTGGCTGCCAGCCCCCCAACAATCGCTACAAACAGAAGTGCTGCTTTCAGACCAACAGGCCGGATGCGCGGCGCAACGCGGGCAAACTCGGTGAGGTACTTGGGGTGTTCCGTCTTCATCAGCCGATCCCACCAAGAAAAATACAGGCCGAGGTTGTAACCGGCATGGGCGTGATGCAGATCGTGATGGGTGACGCTTGTCAGCCAGCCGAAGACAGGGCGGCCTTTCTGATCGGCTGGAAAGATCTCGATCCCGCAGTGACCCACTGCATTGCGCAGCATCATATGGGTTACAAAAACGAACAGCGCCAATGGATGCGCCGGGAGGAGAATCAATACCAAAGGCAAGTAGACGGCGTTTACCACAGCCTCACCGACATCGAAGCTATAGGAGGTGAAGGGCGTAGGTTGGTGTGATTTATGGTGCAACCGGTGGAACCGCCGAAACAGCGGCGGGTAGTGCAGCGCGCGGTGTGTCCAATAAAACCACGCATCGTGGAGGACGATCAGCGCCACGATGCTGAACGCGAAATAGGCCCAGCCAAATGTCGCGACCTGTTGGTATATCGTGATGACCCCTGCCCTGGCGCCCAGCACGATTGATGTACCAGCAGCAGTAAAGATCAGAACGGTCCGCAGGCTTACTAGTATCTCGCGACGGATCTGGCCCTTGGGTAGATCCGACAGGCGGACTTTTTGCGCGGCAAGCCGACGTGCCAGAAGGACATTGATCAACAGATACGTACCGCCTGCGCCCAAAACATAGCGCAAGAAGTCTCCGCCAAAGACATTTGCATAGACGGAAAGCAGTGTAGTGAGATGTGTCATTGGCTTCTCCAAGTGCGAAAGGACATGCAAAACGACCTGACGCATGCGGGTATCGGATTCCCTCTGATTTCGAAAAACGATGGGCAACTTGAGTTTTCGGCGAGTATTTTTCATTTTCGACATGGTCCAGCCATTGACCGGCAAGCCAATTCGCACTTCGCTTATGCGCGTGATGTCAGATTTAGCGGTCTTCGATATTTTCCTGCGTGGTAGCGCCGTTGGCGTTCTCTTTCTCTGTGCTGTGATCTTTTTGGCAAACGGAAACCGAACCCGGAAAAGTCTGGCCGTCGTGCTGCTGTGCCTGAGCCTAGGCACTTATGTGATCGTGTCCTCTCCGGGTATCGATCTGAGCGAGGGGCCAATCCGGTTTGTACTTGTGATGGTCGCGGGCGTGATCCCGGTTCTGATCTATTGGGCCGCGATTGAGCTGTTTCAGGATGACGTTGTCATTCGACCCTGGCAGATCACCGTCGCGGTTCTTATCGTTGGAACAAGCTGGTTGACCCAGCTGCAATTTCCGCTGGGTGCGGTTCGTGGCGCATGCGTGCTGATCTTCTTTTTGCACATGCTGAAAATTGTTGTTTCAGGCGAGGTCGAAGATTTGATTGCCGAACGCCGCCGGTTTCGCCGTTGGTTTCTGGTCTGGCTATTGACCCTTGGCATAATCATCACGGTGATTGAAATCACCCATTTGGATCAGGTGCTTCCGTATTGGGTATTCCCCCTACAGGCATCAGCAATTTGCCTGTCTGCAGCGGCGTTCCTGGTTTGGTCGGTGCGTGTTGCACCCGACATTTGGATCGAACACTCTGCTGCCTCGCAGCGCGACATAAACCCGAACCCTGCGCAAGCGGCATTGATCAAGCGTATTGATACTGCGATGGCTGCAGGTCTTTGGAGAGAGGAAGGCCTGACCGTGGCACAAATGGCCGCCAAACTCGGGACGCAAGAGCATCGGCTACGGTCTGCGATCAATCAGGGAATGGGACACCGCAACTTCACCAGCTTCGTGAACGCATTTCGCGTTCACGAGGCGCAAGCGATGCTGGAAAAGCCGGAAATGGCCGAGCGTACAGTGCTCAGCATTGCTTTTGACGTTGGCTTCTCTTCGCTTGGGCCATTCAATCGGGCCTTTCGCTCGCAAACAGGCAAGACCCCTACAGAATACCGAAATGAAGCGTTGTTACGAGAGGAATGATCGCAGCCAGCCGCCCTTTGCTGACCTTGATCAAAGTGTCCAGTGCAGCGTTTCTGCTTATTCACAAGCGAACATTGATGCGCAGCACCTCAGACTATTCTTCTTTCTCCTGCAAATACGCAACAATTGACGTACGAGGCCCTCACTTCCTGGTGGCTAGCTTGTCCACATTTGCCGCTGCCCAATCATGCATAACTTGTAACACTGGTATCAGGCTTTGGCCCAAAGGTGTGAGGCTATATTCCACATGCGGTGGGATCGTTTTGAAATCTTTGCGCGACACAAACCCGGCGTCTTGCAACTCGCTAAGCTGGCGGGTCAGAGTCCGGTGCGTGATGCTGCCAAGATTTCGTTGCAGTTGATTGAACCGCGAGGTTTCCTGCGCCAGCCAATAGATGACCAAGAGCTTCCACTTACCCGATATCGCCTCAATCAAAGGTTCAATGAGGCAATTTTCATCCGGTTCAACAGGCGCCATAACAGTATCCAAAATGACCGTACTTGTCGTTGTGATCTTGTGTTTCTAATTACGGCTCAGACGAATGGAAAGCAATGAGGAACAGAATGGACAAGCAGAAAGTCGTGATAGTTGGCGGTGGGTACGTCGGCTTTGAAGTCGCAAAAGAGTTGGATGAATACGCTGATGTCACTCTGATCGAGCAGCGAGAGGCTTTCATGCAGCCGCCAGCGGCCATTCGTGCACTACTAGAGCCCGATCTGCTGGATCAGATCATTTTGCCATACGACCGCTTGCTGAAGAATGGGCGGGTCATCCGTGGCCGTGCCGCTACTGTGACTCAATCCGAGGTAACGCTGGAAGACGGCTCTGCTTACCCTGCGGATTACATCGTCCTGGCCACTGGTTCGTCTTATGCAGCCCCTTTCAAACCGGCGGGCGAAAGTATGGATGACTTTCGCAAGGCCAGTGCCGATGTCAGCGCTCGGCTGGCGTCTGCGAAATCGGTCGTCATCGTTGGGTCCGGCCCCGTCGGTACCGAGTTGGCCGGAGAGATTGCAGCGGCACAGCCCAGTAAGGGCATCACTTTGGTTTCGTCTGACAACAGCTTGTTTCCGACGTATCCCGTCAAGCTGGGGGCAGAGCTCAAACGCAAGCTGGAACGCGCCGGCGTGAACGTCGTGGTAGGCCAAAGGGCAGAGAATCTGCAGCACGCGGACAAACCTTATGCCGGATCAGTAAAACTGTCAGATGGCCGCGTTATCGAAGCTGATCTGGTCTTCCCCGTGATCGGGTCCAAACCAAATACGGCATTGGCGCAAACGCTGCCCGCGGTGACCGTGGCGCCCTCTGGCCGGATTAAGACGGATAGCTGGTTGCGCCCGTCCGAGTACCCAAATGTCTTCATCGCCGGGGACATAGCCGACGTCGGTGACAGTATGACGATTGTTGCGATCTCTCGTCAGAACCCTTGGCTGATCAAGACCCTGAAACAGGTCCTCAGCGGGCAACCCGTAGAGAAACAAAAGCCCTACGCGCCTTGGAAAATGGCACCGATCCTCGTTCCGCTAGGCCCCAAAATCGGAAACAGTTGGCTCTTTGCGACTGTCGGTGACTGGGTCACACGGAAGATGAAAGGAAAAGAACTCTTTATCCAGAAGTACCGCAAGGCATTTGGGCGGTGACGGTCTGCCCTGCCCCAGCCATCATTTTTCTGGCATCAAGACGCTCTAGGAATTCGCCCAATGCTCCGTGTTGACCTTCCCAAATTTCCGACCCGCCATGGTTACATGAGCGAGAGAATCCAGCAGGCCTATATTAAATCGGCAATCGATAAGGGGCTGCTACCACCGGAAGCACTCCGGATGGCAGAGGTTGTCTCGCTGACGGCCCCCGGTGACCTGAGCAAGCCCATTCAGTTTTGGCAACTCTATTCCGTCCTCGGGCAAGAGCCCATCGTCGGCATCGTGCATAGGTTCTATGAACGTGTCTTTGCCGATGAGCCTTGGTTCACGTCCGTGTTTGAACGGGTCGGTGGGCTGAACCACCATGTCACAACTCAGGCGTCAATGTGGATCGATGTCATGGGCGGCGGCCCGTACTATCACGGCGCAGAGTTCCGGCTGAGTTTCCATCACACCCACAACGCGATGGCCCTGATGAACGACAAAGGGGCCAAGCGTTGGGCAACCCTGATGCGAGAAACGCTTAATGCATCCTCGGA
This sequence comes from Ruegeria sp. BH6, assembly GCF_056538105.1. Lineage (NCBI taxonomy): Bacteria > Pseudomonadati > Pseudomonadota > Alphaproteobacteria > Rhodobacterales > Roseobacteraceae > Ruegeria > Ruegeria sp. BH6. The sequence continues at coordinate 11,586 of NZ_JBQFSR010000008.1, read as the reverse complement.
TTTGATGGCGGATGATCCCCGTGTCCGAACCAGCCTAAACACCTTCCTAACTTACTTCATGACCAAATACGCGGATGAGTTCGCGTTTGAGGATCGACACGTTTTTGGTGACACAAACGGCCAGCTCAAGCGCCGGATCAATTTCATGAAGATGACGACCGAAGCGATCGAAGCCTTGAGCGAGGAAGAACTTAGCGAAGCACTGATGGAGCGCGGTGTTGATGTTTCGCAATATCCAAACAAGCAAGCATTGGTAGGAAAGGCACTGATGGTGTAACCCATCCGGCTCATAGCGGACTTAGGCAAGGCCGTTATGAGCCGTGGTGAGGCTTCACCAGACCGGCCATTTGCGGCGACCGAAAACTGAGGCGCGTACGAACTCACCTGCTGCGCAAACACACGAGCCGTCATTGCCGGGCTGTACGGAATAGCCAGTCTCTTGATTATGGCGTGAACATGAATGCCGGTCCCCAACAGTGTTTATAAGTCAGAACAGGAAAGAAATGCCGGCACGCAATCCAAGCATGATCAGTAAAGGGTGCCTCACAACGGGATTCCAGAAGATTCCATGGCTTCAAGCCACCGGTCCAAAGCATCCAGACGAGACATGCCTTGCCCATCAATAACTCAACTTGCCGCAACTTTGATACAATCTCTTCCGGCTTCGGTCGCTTGTTCGCCAGGTGGTTCCTTCATTTTCTTAACCATAACGGCGGACCACTTCAGAGGGGGAGGATCAGCAATCCTGCCCGTCCACTTTGTTTTGCCGTAGTGACTTCAAAGGCCGTTTCGATCCGAGAACAAGAATTCTGGCTGCTCCACAATCGCCCCGCAATACGCGGATTACCTTTCTCGGCAACATCACTCGGCGGGGGTCGGCGCATTGCGGGCGCGCCAGGCTTGGCTGCTAATTGCCAGCCCCAGGGCAATCAGGGCCAAACATGCAGTGGCCGTGAAAGTCATCGAAAAAGCATAGGCAACATCTGCGGCCGGAGCATTAGTGGTATCTCCCTTCCCGACTATGTTGACGAATAGCGTGGGTATTGCAGAGGCACCCGTCATCAGACCCAGGTTCCGCGAGAGCCCGAGAAGGCCAGAGAGCCGGCCACGTTGTTCTTTGGCGGCGTGGATCAGAACCGCCGTGTTGTTAGCGGCAAGAAAAAGTTGGAAGCCGGGCGTCAACATGATGAGTGCAGCCAAATAGCCGCCGACACCGAAGTATCCCGGCAGGTACGCCAGGCACAGCAGACCAACAGTAGTCTGCACAAGGCCGATGGTCATCGCGCGATCCGCACCAAGCCTGTCCGTCACCCATCCGGCCGGAACGCCGAAGAGCGCAGCGACCAGCGGCCCAACTGCCATAACCAAACCGATAATCGCTTCGTTCAATTCCAGAGAAAATGCCAGGAAAAACGGACCAACGACCAAAGTGGACATCATGATTGCGCTGACCAGAAGGTTCAAAAAAAGCCCGATACTTGTCCTCTGGTCACGGAGCAATTTCATCGGCACCAGCGGTGAAGCTACACGGGTTTCGACAAGCCCAAAAAAGACGATTGCGATCAGAGCAGCGGAAAACAATGCACCCGGTGGCACTGGGATACGCGAGGCTCCGCCGCTGGTTGCCAGAGCGTAGGCCGCCAGTGCAATAACCAACACTATGGTTCCTGGAAAATCCAACTCTCGGCAGGATACTGTCGGACGTTCGGAATCGCGCGTGATTGCGGTGACAGACAGTAAAAGCGTGACACCAGCAAAGCCGGCAAGAAACCAGAATGCCATGCGCCAGTTGCCCATCGCCAACAACACACCGCCCAGTGAGGGGCCCAGGGCAGTCCCCGCAGCAGAAGTCGTGCCAAGCAATCCCATTGCCGTGCCCAACCGCTCAGTCGGGACAAAATCACGTGCGATAGACATTGGAAGCGCGATCAGGATCGCTCCGCCAAGCCCCTGCAACGCGCGTCCGGCAATCAGCAAGCCCAGGCTCGGGGCGATAGCGCACAGAACCGACGCTGCAATAAAGACGATGAGACCAGCAATCAGCAAGCGACCGTGGCCGAATAGATCGCCAAGCCGCCCGGCGGATACGATCGTGATGGTCACGGATGTCAGGTAAGCCAGTACGACCCACTGCACCTCGGAAACTGTCGCAGCGAAGCTACGCGTCAGCGTCGGAAGCATTACCGCGGCGATACTGATACCCAATGAGGCGGTCAATGTCGCTGCAGCGAGAGTGATCAGGATGGGAATGGAAGATTGCGCCTGCACTGTATCAGTCATCGTAAGCTTTCTTGTCTCATGTACCAGTGAGGAGCTATCCTGCCACTTCAAGTCGACTTGAGGTCAACCATGAAACTTCTTGATATTGGCGTCCTGTCCAAAAGGAGCGGCGTCCCCCCCCTCAACACTGCGCAATTATGAGGAGATCGGGCTGATCCAGTCCGCCGCTAGGAAAGGGCTTCGACGGCAGTTCGAGATACGCGTCGCGACGCAGCTTGCTTTGATCTCTTTAGGAAAAATGGCGGGATTCTCACTTGCTGAGATCAAGGACATGTTCGCCAATGATGGCACTCCGCAATTGCCACGCCCTGAATTGCACCTGCGCGCAGATACTCTTGATGAACAAATCCGTGGTCTCACCCGGCTACGCGATGCGTTGCGTCACGTGGCGGATTGTCCGGCAGAGACCCATATGGAATGCCCAAAGTTCAGGCGCCTCATGGAGTTTGTGTCACGTTCCGTCGCCACTCGCCAGTGATCCAAGCGCCTGCGTAGCCTGACAGCAGCCGGGTCTTTTAATGCAATTCGACGAATTGAACAGACGGGCTCGGAGTAATCATGTGCACAATTTCGATCTCGTCCAAGCTTGCCTCAGCTGATGCGAAGGCCTTACCCCCAAGCATCGGTCTTGTTCGCCTCTTAATGAACAGGTGGTCCTGTTCGACGATATTATTCAGGTACTTCCGCCTGACCATCTCTATTGGTATCGGGCAACCAAAACCCTTGAGCATTCTGTTGGTTGCTTTGATACCCGCAGTGTTTGTGCTGCTTTTGCCGATGACAATCTTTCGTGGGAGGCCGTTGACCTCCAGCATCTTGGCGAAGAACTTTGTGGCGACCTGTTTGCTGCGACGTTCTGAAAGCTTGAATTCGAGCGTTTTGGCCTGCTTGGGCTTCCACATATTGCGTGATAGCTAGTAAATGCTCGGCCATAGGCGCAAATCTGTTAATCTGAGGCTGCGCCAGAAGAATAGTAGAATGCAATCGCTTGCGCCCTGTTTTTCACCCCAAGTTTTTCATAGATGTTGCTCAGGTGAAATTTGACGGTATTTGTCGAGATTTGCAGGTCCTTCGAAAGTTCACGATTGGATAGGCCCTTGGCCAACGCTTCAAGGATGACGCGCTCTTTACGAGACAGGCTGTGAATTGGATCCTGCTGCATTTTCCGAACATCGATGAACGGAAAAACCATCTTGCCTCGGGCAACATCCGAACAAGTTTCCAGCAAAACATCGACCTCACCTGACCGGGATGCGAACCCCGCAGCTCCTGCCTGCATAGCAAGGCGCGGCACGTCTCCGGCATCGTCTCCATATACGACGAAACGGGGCGCGTTCTCCTGTTCACGCAGAACCTCGATCAATTTGGCGGCGCCCAAGACCGGCAAATTCCAGGCGATCACGCAGACCTTGACCGGAACTCTCATAACCGCGCCCAAGAAGCCTTCGGCGGTTGCTGATGTTGCCACCAGAGAGAATCGTGGATCACGCTCGAAAATCTCGGACATGGCCGACAATACCAGTGGATTGTTGTCGGCAAGCATAACGTTAATCGGTTGCTGTGAAGGCTCTGCCATTGATTTTACACCCAAAAACCCAAAAAACTACCCGTAAGAATAGGTGCTAATTTGGTATACCGCGGTATTTCTGCCAAAACGGGTAGTTTTTTTCTAATCCTATTAGAAGTCCCGAAGCAGTAGTAAGTTACGTTGCGCAATGATGCAAGCAACGCTTTCCTGATCCACAACGCGATATTTGGGCGTGATTGACCACGCCGACGATCAAGGAGGATCGAATGACTTTTCAGATTTATCCCACGCTTGAGATCCCCGAGACACTGGCTGCTGGTCCGGGGCCGGGCAATACCGATGCTCGTGTTTTGCAGGCCTTCGCCAATGCCGGGGTTGCGGATCACATGCAGGGCGACGTTTTGCGTGGGATGGTCGAATGCAAGCACATGCTGCGCAATATCTGGGGAACCGATAACACATATACATTCGCGGTCGCGGGCACTGGTTGGAGCGCACTGGACACCATGTTCTCGGCTGTCATGCCCGGTGATAAAGTCGTGGCCTTTGCCAACGGCACCTTTTCCGGCATTGATGCGCTGACCCTACGCATCAAGGCGGCCACGCCTGAGGAGCATGCCGCCAGCCCGCTTGATCCACAGGCCGCCAGCGTAACGGTCGTTGATGTTCCGCACGGACAGCCGGTCACTGGTGAACTGGTTGAAGCCGCGCTGGAACAGCACAAACCCAAATGGGCCTTTATGGCGCATTGGGAAACGGGTTCGGGTCGCGTCAATGATCTGCGTGGCTTCTCGGACGCTTGCGAGCGTCATGGGGTGATGGGCCTGGTCGATGCGGTCTCATCCCTCGGCGTCGATGACTTTTCGATCGATGACTATCCGGGGATCGCCGGTTGGGCCTCCTGTCCGCAGAAGGGCCTGTGCTGCCTGCCGCTGACCTATGCGCCGGTCAGCTTTACAGATGCCTTTATTGAATCCCTCAGAGCGACGGGTGCCTACAGCTATGTCCACAATCCTCTATTCGAGGCACGTCACTGGGGTATTGTCGACGGTCAGGACGTCGAAAAGGGAACCTATCACAGAACCCATTCCGGATACGCAGTCGCCGCGTTCCATGAGTCCCTGCGTCTGACACTTCAGGAAGGTCTGGCCAGACGGACGGCATCCTACAAGACCCATGAACGCGTGCTGCGCGATGCTGTTACGGCCATGGGATGCGAGGTGACTTCTGACATGCCCAGCCTGGTCGTGTTGAATCTGCCGCCGGAACTGGCCGGGCGAGAGATGGAGCTGGTGCAGAACTGTCGGGCAAGGGGTTTTGGGATCTGGCCGACGCTCAGCGCGCCGGTTCAGGTACGCATCGGCATCCTCAATCAGCTCAACCGCCAGGCCGTCAGCCGGATCGTCCGCCTGTTTGCCGAAGCCATGAGGGAACTGGGCGGCAATGTCGATTTCGAAGAGATCGAGGCATTGCTCGAAAGCCGTTACGGCACATCGATCGCTGCTTGAACGCACTGCATGAACGGGAGGAATGCAGATGGATATCCATGAATACCAGGCGAAAGAGGTTCTTTCGAATTTTGGCGTCGCCGTACCGTCAGGTGCCTTGGCCTATAGCCCGGAACAGGCGGCCTATCGCGCCCGCGAACTGGGCGGAGACAAGTGGATTGTCAAAGCCCAGGTCCATGCGGGTGGCCGCGGCAAAGCGGGTGGCGTCAAACTGTGTAACAGTGAAAACGAGATCCACGAGGCCTGTGACGAGATGTTCGGCCGCAAGCTGGTGACCCATCAGACCGGACCGGAAGGTAAAGGCATCTATCGTGTCTATGTCGAGTCCGCTGTGCCGATTGATCGCGAGATCTATCTTGGTTTTGTTCTGGACCGCTCCAGCCAACGGGTCATGATCGTAGCCTCCTCCGAAGGCGGGATGGAGATCGAGGAGATCTCGGCGGAACGCCCGGACAGCATCGTGCGCTCAATCGTGGAACCCGCAGTTGGACTGCAGGAGTTCCAGGCCCGCGAGATAGCCTTCAATCTGGGCCTTGAGGCTCGTCTGGTTCAGCAAATGGTACGGACGTTGCAGGGCTGTTACGCCGCCTTCAGCGATCTGGACGCCACGATGGTTGAAATCAATCCACTGGTTATCACTGGCGACGACCGTGTGCTGGCATTGGACGCAAAGATGAGCTTTGACGACAACGCTCTGTTCCGTCATCCGCAGATCGCTGAACTTCGGGACAAAAGCCAGGAAGATCCCCGTGAAAGCCGCGCGGCGGACCGTGGCCTGTCTTATGTCGGGCTGGACGGCAATATCGGCTGCATCGTGAACGGCGCTGGTCTGGCCATGGCCACGATGGACACGATCAAACTGGCCGGGGGCGAGCCCGCGAACTTCCTCGATATCGGTGGTGGTGCCTCACCCGAGCGCGTGGCCAAGGCCTTTCGACTGGTTCTGTCCGACAAGAACGTTCAGGCGGTTTTGGTCAATATCTTTGCTGGTATTAACCGCTGCGACTGGGTCGCCGAGGGCGTTGTGCAGGCGCTGCGTGAGTTGGATATCGACATCCCGGTCATCGTGCGACTTGCCGGTACGAATGTCGAAGAAGGCCAAAAGATTCTCGCCAAATCCGGCCTGCCGATCATCCGCGCCACCACTTTGATGGAAGCCGCTGAACGGGCGGTGGGCGCATGGCAGAACGATCTGTCCCAAAACACCAAGATGAGGGCCGTGTAATGAGCATTCTTCTCGACCGCGACACCCGCGTAATCGTTCAGGGCATCACTGGACGCATGGCGCGCTTTCACACAAAGGATATGCTGGCCTACGGCACCAATGTTGTCGGCGGAGTTGTTCCTGGCAAGGGTGGTGAAACCGTTGAAGGTGTACCGGTGTTTGACACCGTGAAACAGGCCGTTGAGGCAACCGGAGCGGATGCCAGTCTGGTCTTTGTTCCGCCTCCGTTTGCTGCAGACTCCATCATGGAAGCTGCTGATGCGGGCATTCGCTACTGTGTCTGTATCACCGACGGTATCCCGGCGCAGGACATGATCCGGGTCAAGCGGTACATGTACCGCTACCCCAAAGAAAAACGTATGGTTCTGACTGGACCGAACTGCGCCGGTACAATCTCTCCCGGCAAGGCTCTGCTGGGTATCATGCCGGGCCATATCTACCTGCCTGGGAATGTCGGCATCATTGGTCGCTCGGGCACACTGGGGTACGAGGCGGCAGCACAGCTCAAAGAACGTGGCATTGGCGTTTCGACCAGCGTCGGTATCGGTGGCGATCCGATCAACGGGTCCTCGTTCAAAGATATCCTGCAACGGTTTGAAGAGGACGAGGATACCCACATCATTGCGATGATCGGCGAAATCGGCGGTCCGCAAGAAGCCGAGGCAGCGGAATACATCCGCAATCACATTACAAAACCGGTCATTGCTTATGTTGCCGGATTGACCGCCCCCAAAGGTCGAACCATGGGGCACGCCGGTGCGATCATCTCGGCTTTTGGCGAAAGCGCCAGCGAAAAGGTTGAAATCCTGTCCGCTGCTGGTGTGACCGTGGCCGAAAACCCCGCCGTGATTGGTGAGACAATCGCACGAGTGATGGAGGCTGCGTGATGGTTAAACCTTCGGTCTTAGTCACCCGTCGCTGGCCTGCCGCCGTCGAGGCGCAACTGGCCGAAAACTACAACGCCGTGCTGAATACCGGGGACAAGCCAATGTCCCCGGCAGACATCCGGCGGGCGTTGAAAACCTATGATGCTGTCCTACCCACGGTCACCGACACGCTCAGCGCCGAGGCATTGGATGTGCCTGGCGCGCAGACCAAGATCATTGCCAATTATGGGGTCGGCTATAGCCATATCTGCGAACCTTCGGCGCGTGAGCTAGGCATGACGGTAACAAATACACCGGATGTCCTGTCCGAGTGTACGGCCGATCTGGCCATGACGTTGCTACTGATGGTTGCGCGCCGGGCAGGTGAGGGCGAACGCGAATTGCGCTCCGGCAAGTGGACCGGCTGGCGGCCGACGCATCTTGTGGGCACAAAGGTCAGCGGCAAGACGCTGGGCATCATCGGTTATGGCCGGATCGGCCAGGAAATGGCTCGCCGTGCCCATCACGGGTTCGGTATGAACGTCCTCGTCTACAACCGCAGCGAGGTGGCCGCGGATGTATTGGGCCAGTGCGACGCAATACAGGTGGAAACGATCGATGATCTCTTGCCCCAGTGCGATTTTGTGTCACTGCACTGCCCCGGCGGCTCCGCGAACCGGCACCTGATCAACTCGCGCCGACTGAGCCTGATGAAGCCTGACGCATTCCTGATCAACACTGCGCGCGGCGAGGTGATTGATGAATGGGCTCTGATTCAGGCGCTGATGTTCGACATGATTGGTGGCGCAGCTTTGGATGTGTTCGACGGCGAGCCCCGCATCAGCCCGGATCTGCTGCAATGTGACAACCTCGTGATGCTGCCGCATCTGGGCAGCGCAACGCGCGAGGCCCGCGAAGCGATGGGCTTCCGCGTTCTCGATAATCTGAGTGACTTTTTCCAAGGCCGTGAACCACGTGACCGGGTGATCTGATGCAAGCGCTGGCCCAAAATATTCAGTCCCCCCTGAACCGTTCAAGCTATGCTGATGGGTTGCGCTTGGAACTGCGGGCGTTGTGGCGGAACATTTTGATGAAACGGGCGCCGCATGTAGCGACATGGGCCGGGGCCTCACCGCTGCAATCCATCCCCACCGGACCCGAGGCGACGCCCTATTTGCAGGCCCTGTCTATCTGGTTCCAACTGTTGCGTATCATCGATGAAAACGCCGAAGTCAGAGATCGTCGACTGACCGAGACCAATAGCGGGCCCGAAGCGGTCGAAGGCGGGTTTGCCGAGGTGTTGTCTGACCTGTCCCTGGCAGACAGCCCAATGGAAAAACTGACCGCTAATCTGTGTGCCGGACCCACCCTAACCGCGCATCCAACCGAGGCCAAACGGGTCACCGTACTGGAAATCCACCGGCGGATTTATCGCAACCTTGTCAGTCTTGAAACGCAACGCTGGACCCCAACTGAGCGCGCCGAATTGCTTAAAAACCTGGAAGGTGAAATTGACCTCCTGTGGCTGACCGGTGAACTTCGCCTGACGCGGCCAAGCCTGCACGATGAGATCGAGTGGGGTTTGCAATTCTTCAGGGACGCAATCTTTGACGCCGTCCCGCAAGTCATGGATCGGTTCGATAAAGCCTGCCTGCACATGCTGGGAAAGACCTTGAGCAAAACGCCCAGTATTCGCTTTCACAGCTGGATCGGAGGCGACCGGGACGGCAATCCGAATGTCACGACAGAGATGACCGCGCTGGCCTTGCAACGTGGGCGCGAAACGGTTCTGGACCTCTACGGTCAAGCCCTTAAACAAGCCGCAAGCAAGCTGAGTATCAGTGCGCTCATATTGCCGCTGCCCGAACCACACAGGACACGTGTACAAGAAATTGTCGACCGGGCTCCGGACGCTGGCCGCAATCAGAACGAACCGTTCCGGAAGGCTCTGGATGCCATACGCCTTCGGCTGATAAAAGACGGCTATAACCACATTTCGCAATTCGTGAACGATCTAAACGCGCTTGATGCCGCTTTATGCGCGGTCAAAGCCGAAAATCTGGCGCGAAGACATATCCGCCCACTGCGCCGGGCCGCAGCGGTTTTTGGGTTCCGCACCGCAACGCTGGACATACGCCAGAATTCCACCGTCACAACCGATGTTCTGGCCGAAATTTGGTCACAATCCGGGCAGGCATTGGAATATGGTACGCCCGAATGGTCTGCCCGTTTGCGGGCCGAATTGGCGGATCAGAACTTGCCCTATCAAAATCGGGAAGCGCTGAGTGATCAGGCCCAAGAGCTCCTTGCCCTCCTGACACTTGTCTACAGCGTTCGATCGGGACCAGACCCCAAGGCTATCGGACCATTCATCCTGTCAATGACCCGTTCCGCCGACGACATTCTCGGTGTCTATCTTCTGGCCCGGTACGCAGGATTCGGGTCCGAAACTCTGGATTTATCAGTGGTCCCACTGTTCGAGACGATTGCCGACCTGCGCAATGCCCCAGCGATATTGCTGGACGTTCTTGATGTTCCGCTTTCCCGCCGCAGCCTTAAAACCGAAGGTAACGTGATCGAGGTGATGCTGGGTTACTCAGATAGTGGCAAGGATGGCGGCTTTTTCTGTTCAACTTGGGAATTGGAACGCGCGCAACGCAGGATTGTCACGGCACTGGCCTCGCAAGGTTTCAAGGCTACATTTTTTCATGGGCGCGGCGGCTCTGTCAGCCGGGGCGGAGCACCTACCGGGCGCGCCATCGCCGCACAACCCAGCGGAACCATTGCCGGACGCTTGCGTGTTACGGAACAGGGTGAGGTTGTTTCGACCAAGTATGCTAACCGCGGCACAGCTGCAGCGCATCTGGAATTACTGCTCTCAAGCATGCTTCGACATACGGCTAACCACAGCGAAACCCCGTCCCGGCCCGAATTTGACGATGCGCTGGATGCCCTATCGGAACTGTCGCAAACAGCCTATGTATCGCTTCTGCAGATGCCGGGTTTTCTGGACTACTTCCAGCAGGCAAGCCCCGTCGAGGAACTTGCTCGCCTAAAAATCGGCTCCCGCCCGACCCGTCGGTTCGGCGCAGCTAGTCTCGATGATCTGCGGGCTATTCCATGGGTTTTTGCGTGGTCGCAGAACCGCCACCTGATTACCGGTTGGTACGGGTTTGGTGCAGCCATGGCCAGCTTTCGCAAGTTCCGAGGTTCGCGCGGTGACGAAGTTTTGCAAGAAATGTTTCAGAAATCTCGCCTGTTCCGCCTCGCTGTCGATGAGATGGAGAAATCGCTCTATCAGGCTGATATGGGCATCGCCACGCAATACGGCGAATTGGTGCGCGATAAGTACATTCGCCAAAGCATCTCTCAGGCGATCAAAACAGAATTCGATAACGCTTGCAGCGCTGTGCAGTTTCTGACTGGCGGTCAGACAATAGGTCACCGTTTTCCCCGGCTGTGCGAACGATTTGATCGCAAACGGGCGGAGTTGGCTCGCATTCACGCATTGCAAGTCGAACTGCTGCAACAAGCCCGAAACAAATCGCAAGCAGGATCAGTCCCTGTGCCGCTACTGCAATCCATGAACGCTATTTCTGCTGGCCTTGGCTGGACCGGCTAACCAATTTCAGGAGATATGCCCCGTGAATGTCCCGCATCGTCTAGACGGTTTTTTCACCCAATCCCTATCTGATCGTGACCCTGAGCTTTTTGGTTCGATCACATCTGAGCTGGGCCGCCAGCGCGACGAGATCGAACTGATCGCGTCCGAGAACATCGTCTCTGCCGCCGTGATGGAGGCGCAGGGCTCGGTGATGACCAACAAATACGCCGAAGGCTATCCCGGGCGGCGCTACTATGGCGGCTGCCAATTCGTTGATATCGCTGAAAACCTGGCCATCGACCGCGCCAAGCAGTTGTTTGGCTGCGAGTTTGCCAACGTGCAGCCGAACTCGGGCAGCCAAGCGAACCAGGGCGTGTTCCAGGCGCTGATCCAACCCGGCGACACCATCTTGGGCATGAGCCTGGATGCCGGCGGTCACCTGACCCACGGCGCGCGCCCCAACCAGTCGGGCAAGTGGTTCAACGCGGTGCAGTACGGCGTCCGCAAGGAAGACAACATGCTGGATTATGATCAGGTCGAGGCGCTGGCGAAAGAGCACCAGCCCAAGCTGATCA
>NZ_JBQFSR010000007.1:0-228855 GCF_056538105.1 Ruegeria sp. BH6 | reverse complement strand
GGTTCAAATCCTACTCCCGCAACCAGCGTCAGAAAATCTCAGAACAGCCCGGTCACACTACAATTGATCCCCAAGATCAATCGCTTAACACCCTCAACCCGTCAGAACCACAAAACAATAGGGTGAGAGGCAATAACCTCATCCAAAACAAAGCTTCAATGCCGGAAAACCAAATAGACCTCAGCGATGCGAGGCCAATAAATTAAAACTCCAGATAACTGGGACACAACCAAGACAGCAAGCTGACCTGACAAGGGCGTCAAAACAATGATTCCGGCGTATCACCGCTCATCTAGGTTGAAATCTTGGAGGCTTGCTTCAAAGATACCGTCTTTGGTGATTGACACGCCTGAACAAACAGGTACTCGGTGCTCAAGTTGTTTGTACGCAATCCCAGGTGGAATGTATTGAACGACCAAAATATTAAGATACCGAAGGCATTGGCATACCAAGGGTTCAAACTGAGAAAATGCAATCTTCTAAAGATATAGTTGCAAGCCTCTGCGATGCGAACGCATCTGATGACACCGTCACAACAGTTGAGGCCAGGGACACATTTCGCAGTTTGATTCGAGCACAGCTTTCGGTGCGGAACGCTAAATCACCAACTTCGGTTTCTGCCCTCTACAATGAGATACGAACGCAACCTGACGTTTGGCGCAACCTTCCAAAATTTGAAGAAGCTGGCGCAGAATATGAACCCGATGCCGCCATGGAACCCGGTTTTGCTGCTGTCACATGCTGCATGAACCGAAATGACCACCTGGCGCAGACATTGCCAACGTGGCTTGTACATCAGGAGATTGGCGAAGTTATCATCGTGGACTGGAGTTCGGAAATTCCGGTAGAGATCACTCTTCGGAAAGCGGGGATAACTGATCCACGTATACGGATTCTTCGGGTCGAGGATGAAGGATCCTGGATTTTGTCCCACGCGTATAATCTGGGATTCCGCGCTGCGACCAAAGACAAGATTATCAAAGTCGACAGTGACATTATCCTCGATTCAGAGTTCTTTAGCCGCAACACAACAGGTGTTGACCAACTGACTGCAGGGAACTGGCGCCAGGCGAAATCCGGGCAAAGCCACGTGAACGGCTTTTTCGTCGTTGGGCGTGAAAATCTTTTGGCTGTTAACGGCTTCAACGAACGGATTGTCACTTATGGCTGGGATGACGATGACCTGTACGGACGCCTGACCAACGCAGGCGTGCAAAGAGAAGATGTCGATCCCGACACCATCAGCCATATTGATCATTCCGACGTAAGACGTGTTGAGCGCCCCAAAAGTACACCGGTCACCGGATGGGACGAAGTGCAGTCGTATCCGCAGTTCTGGATCGCGTTGAACCGGCAAACTGCGTCTTCCTGCGCCCCGTGGGATGCGAGTTGCCCAATGACGGGTTTCCGGGTGCTTAGTGAAACCGCGAACATATTGCGGTTAAGACGCAGCCACCCCTACGGTGTAGATACAAACCTAATTGGCACGCGGATGGAACGCGCCGAAGCGGCGGTTAGCGCAATACATGATGTTTTCAAAGGTGTTGCGGTCTCTGTTTCCTGCGAAGCTGTGGATTATGCGTTGATGACCCGCTCGTTGGAAGACGCCATTGTGGCCATCAGCAACACGTCGCTGCAACCGGAAGAGAATACAGGCGAAGTTACCGTTCCGCTGGGGCATAGCCTGCAAAAGCCGAAACTTGTCGTCGATGCGCAGCATGGTTTGGGCAACCGATTGCGCGCAATTGCTTCGGGGTTTTCATTTTCACAAATCCACGATCGCGAACTGATCATTCGCTGGGTGCCTGACGAACATTGCGATTGCACCTTTGCGTCATTGTTCGACTTTGACGGGGCAGTCGAGGATACCAAAGAGAACAGCCCGGAGAACGCGTTAACGGTCGACCTGATGAGCAAGGCATTCCGAGAGGCCTTTGACACCGCCTCATTGGTTAAGGCGCAGCGGGATATCGTTATCCAATCGGCTTACAGGTTTACATTCGGTAAACCCTACGACCCCATTGAACGGAAATTCCTGCGTGAGCTGAAACCGAGTGCGGATGTGCAAGAGATGATCGAGTCCGTCCGCAGCCAAAACGACATCGCCGTACACGTGCGTATGAATGGCGGCGCGGCTACGGACCCTCATGGGGACGTTCCCGGAGACTGGTCGCGGTCAGAAGACGAGATTTCCAGACGTGCCCGCAGCAGATCCCACTATGCGTTCTTCTTCAAACGTCTGGATCAACTGCTGGAGGCCAAGGCCGATTCCACGATTTTTCTGGCGTCGGATAACTCGGAATCCTATGGTGCTTTCGCTGCGAAATACCAAGATCGTGTGACCAGCCTGCCAAGAACGGTATATGACCGATCTGAAGTGCAGCTTAAATATGCGCTGGCAGATGTAATCCTGCTATCGCGTGCGCCGCTTTTGCTGGGAAGCAACTGGAGTTCGTTTACGGAAATCGCCCATTCAATGTCTCAAAATCAGAGGTTAGAGATATCTGGGCAGCATTTTTAATGTCGCTCGAAAATCCGGACAGCGGTCCAAATCTTTAGGAATACCTACTAAACCCGCCAGAGTGTAAATCTGAATGAATGACAGTGAAACAAGGAGCTTAGCCGTTGAGAAGGTTGTTTCAGCGTGCAAGCAACATGTAAGTGAAATTATCGTTCTTGAAGGCCGAAAGCACACGGAATGGTGCGCGGCCTATGAGCAGAGCGGTGTTCCACGTGTCACTCAATCTTCCTTTAGCGCGCTGTCTAAGACCGTTTCTCCTCAGAAGGCCACTGATGGTGGTCTTCGTATCATTCACGTCACTAAGGGCGTTCCTGCGGCAAGCCTGAGTGAAGCGGAACACAGTGTAAACCTGCTAACGAGTTACGCTGATATTGTAGTATTCTCACCGGTTCCCGTAGCTGAACAACAGGTTCAAGATCTGCTGATTTCATGGCCCAGCTTTTGGGCATTGCTGTTTCTTGCCGAAGGGTTCGTTTTGCAGGACATCGTGCGCCCGGCGGTATGGGACAGTTTTTACAGCGATTGGGACGACCTGCAAAGCACGGTTGTGTTCACCAATACGGCGCTGGGTGTCAGTTGGGCGGATGCAGGTGGTGACAGTGCCAACATGGTATTGGATTATGTGCATCCCTCGAGCTTCGAAGTCGGCCTGAGGCGTCAGTTGGCCTTGCAAACGAGTGCGATGTTGAATGCAACCGCCTCTGCCACGTCTCAGGAATTCAGTTCAAGAATCCATATCGCGCTGCCCAAACGTTATTCCAAAAAGGAATATGAACAAAAGCTTTTTCAGGAAAGTCGGAAGTGGTGGAAGGTCGCCATTTGCTCACCTTGGCGGATTTCTTACTGGTGTGATCTTTGGCGTCTCCAGCGGCGTACCAAGCGCTGGTCGAATTAGAACTTGCCCGCATTATTCCAAAGCTGCTGAACAAACATGCGGGTGAAAAGCCCTGTTTGGCTTCAAGTCTCTGGTCACAAAAAAACATCCGCGCCCGCACGCTTGGTTGCGTCCAAAACTTGTGGGCAGTTTGGTAAAGGGTGTTTGATCTGATATACTGCGTTTTGTTTACAAGTGACTGAGAGTATTGATCTCTGTGCGCTTGTTCTATCGGGCAGACGCATCTGTCGCTGTATCGCCCGGCGACACCGAATCTAAGACCGTCCCATGACCCTAAGCGTCATTCTCGCAACGCTGCGTGCGTATTGGACATGGAAAGTTTACATAAAAAACCTATTAAAACATTGATTTAAGGCCAAGTTTCGCCACAGGCAGCGCACAGCTGAGGCATCGCGGTTCTCTAGCCCTGATCCAGATCATTACTGGAATCGGAGATAGAACCATGCCGAGTTTCCTCGACTGTTGTTTCAAAGCGTCAGCGCAAACAGGACAGCGCTCTGCTTGTAGCATTGTCCGGTTTTCTATCGTCTTGCTGAGTGTCGCGACATTGATACCGGTGACCCTTGCGCAAACACGCGCCCAGGCACAGCAGTTGCTGGTCGTGGGAAGCGATCGCGGCGGCTATCTGCATGACCGTTTGATCGAGTTGGAAAACCTCAAGCGCAACGGAGTTCTGGTCGAGATCAGGGGCCGTATCTGCTATTCGACATGCACGATGTTTCTGGGGTTGCCTGGAACTTGCATTGATCCCGATACCACCTTTGGGTTTCACGGTCCGTCCCAAAGCGGTCGTCGGCTTGCGCAAGAAGATTTCGACTATTTCAGTCAGATCATGGCTGCTTATTATCCGGAACCGTTGAAATCCTGGTTCATGACCAAAGCCCGGAACCGGATCAACGGGCTCTATAAGGTCAAAGGCCGCGAGATCATTCAAATGGGCGTGCCCGCCTGCCGAACCGCCTGAACCCGGTCTTGCCCGCAGTCAGGTCGCCGGGTATCACGTTTGGATCTAAGGCCGGTGCCGGATTTCCTGTATCGGCTCCTTTCACGGCTAACCGGGCAGGAGAAAAGTTCATCGTGCTGTCATCCCTTTTCGGACGATTCAGGCGGCGTGCCCCGTTTCTGCCACCAACCCCAGATACTCCAATATGCGTCATCGGTGACGTGCATGGCTGTGTCGTGCAGTTGGAAAAGCTACTGAACAAGGTGCCGCAGGACCATCGGATCATTCTGGTGGGCGATTATGTCGACCGCGGAGAATGCAGCGCCGAGGTCTTGCGCCTGATCAGTGCGCGCCCCGATATAACCTGCCTGAAAGGCAATCATGAAGAGATGATGCTGCGGTTCCTGAAAGACCCCTTGGAACAGGGTCCGCGGTGGCTGCGTTATGGCGGGTTGCAGACTTTGGCCTCATTCGATGTGCGCGGGGTCCGGGCTGAGATGACCGGTGATGAGCTGACAGAGTGCCGGGACAGGTTCCAAGAGGCGATGGGCGACACGTTGTATCAATGGGTGATCGGGCTGAAGACCTGGGAAATGTCGGGCAACGTCCTTGTGGTGCATGCCGGTGCTGACCCCAATGTTCCGCCCACCAACCAGTCGGAAAAGACCCTTATCTGGGGTCATCCGTCATTTCTAAAAACAATCAGGCGCGACGGTGTTTGGGTTGTACACGGGCATACGATTGTCGGTGAGGCTGGCGCGCAAAAGGGACGAATTTCCATTGATACCGGCGCTTTTGCAACTGGTGTGTTAAGTGCAGTTTGCCTGGATGGTGGGGAGCCCAGATTTTTGACGGCACAAGGCTGAAGACTGAGCCCGTACAAGCGCAAATCCGCGGTTGCACTTGCTTTTTCCTGTTGAAGCTGAGCAAAATCTTGTCACGCTAATTCACATCTAATAGGACCTGTTTAAATTAAATCAGGTTTCGAGCTTATCATGTTGATCACCCCTATTCTTCTTTGCGGCGGGTCCGGGACGCGTCTTTGGCCGTTGTCGCGGCAGAGTTACCCCAAACAATTTGTGCCGCTTGTTGGGGATGAGACACTTTTCCAGGCCTCAGCTCGGCGTTTGTCCGGCGCGGCGGCGGGGTTGGAATTCGCTGCTCCGGTGGTTCTGACCAATTCGGATTTCCGCTTCATCGTGGCCGAGCAATTGCAGGCCGTCGGCATTGATCCCGGTGCCATTTTGATTGAGCCCGAAGGGCGGAATACGGCCCCAGCGGTCCTCGCTGCCGCGCTGCGCGCCCATTCCGAGGATCCGGACGCGGTGCTGTTGGTTGCGCCGTCCGACCACGTAGTGCCTGATGTGGCGGCGTTCCAGAATGCGGTTGCCCGCGGGTTGGAGGCTGTCGAGCAAGGGCAACTGGTAACATTCGGGATCACCCCAACGCATCCGGAAACGGCTTATGGTTATCTCGAATTGGCGAGCGCATCGAACAGCGGCGGATCACCCGTTCCGCTGAAAAAGTTCGTGGAAAAACCAAATCTGGCTCGCGCAACTGAAATGCTCGAAGCGGGCAATTTCAAATGGAATGCCGGGATCTTTCTTTTCCGTGCATCGGATATGATTGCGGCCTTCCGGGCTCATGCGCCCGAACTGATATCGCCCGTCGAGGCAGCCGTCGATACGGCAACGCCGGATCTGGGCTTTCTGCGCCTGAACCCTGAACCCTGGGGCAAGGCCGAAGATATCTCAATCGATTACGCGGTGATGGAGAAGGCGACGAACCTGTCGGTTGTCCCGTTTGACGCGGCTTGGTCCGATCTGGGTGGCTGGGATGCAGTCTGGCGAGAAAGCGGGCCGGATTCTGACGGTGTGGTGACCAGCGGCGGAGCCACAGCCATTAATTGCCACAACGCGCTGTTGCGCTCGGACAGTGACCAGTTGGAGTTGGTGGGCATCGGGCTTGAAAACATCATCGCCGTGGCGATGAATGATGCGGTTCTGGTTGCGGATGCCTCGCGGGCGCAGGACGTTAAGAAAGCGGTGAGCGCGCTAAAGGAAAAAGGCGCTGCACAGGCTACAACCTTCCCTAAGGATCACCGCCCTTGGGGCTGGTTCGAAAGCCTTGTGGTTGGCGACCGGTTCCAGGTTAAGCGTATTCACGTCCACCCCGGCGCGTCGCTGAGCCTGCAAAGCCATGTCCACCGCTCGGAACACTGGATCGTTGTCGAAGGCACGGCCCTTGTGACGATCGACGACAAGGAACAGTTGGTGACCGAGAACCAATCGGTCTACATCCCGTTGGGGGCGGTGCATCGGATGCAGAACCCTGGCAAGGTGCCGATGGTTCTGATCGAAGTTCAAACCGGAACCTATCTCGGTGAGGATGATATCGTCCGGTACGAGGATGTTTATGCACGCGGTCAGGGCGCAAAGGGCTGACGTTCCAGCCCCATCTGACGCCACGCAGCCAGGTATGGCGCATTGATCAGGCCCCCGGACGGGGGCCTTTTTTATTGCCCGGAAAGCTTGGTGCAGCCGTTCCGTTCGGTGTGTTTTGGTTGTGTTAGTTGTGTTTTGTTTATGGTGTTTCTGATTGAGATGACTGAGTGAGGTTGGGCTGATGAGCATGAACCCTTTTATCAATCGCGTTTCCAGCCTTTCGGGGCCTGCGCGTGATGTTTTGCCTGTTGCGCCGTCGGATGTGGCGGATTTGTCGGATGTGGCGATTGGTCTTTATGTTGAGGCGGGGGGGGCCGTGGTGATGACCACGGTGCGAGGGGAGACACGCACCGTTCAGGTGACGGATTTTTCGATCCTGCCGGTGGGGGTTACGCGTGTGCATGCGACCGGCACGACGGCGTCGGGCATTCATGCGCTTGTGCTGACGTAAAAGTATCCGCCGTTCACGGCGCACAGCCCTGCCACCGGACTTCCGGCGGCGGGTTTTTTGTATTCTCAAAACCCCTCTGTCGGGATCAGTCCGCGCCAAACAGATCGCGTGTGAAGACCTTGTCGCTGACATCGCGGATCTCGTCCGAGATGCGGTTGGCGAGGATCAGGTCGGCCTGCTGCTTGAAGGCGTCAAGATCGCGGATCACCGGTGAGTGGAAGAAATGATCCTCGCTCAAAACCGGTTCATAGACGATGACCTGGATGCCCTTGGCCTTGATCCGCTTCATGATGCCCTGAACCGAGCTTTGGCGGAAATTGTCGCTGCCTTCTTTCATCACCAGCCGGTAGATGCCGACGGTTTTGGGCCCTTTCATCAGAATCTGATCGCTGAGGAAATCCTTGCGGGTGCGGTTGGCATCGACGATGGCGCGGATCAGGTTCTGCGGCACATGGTTGTAATTGGCCAACAGCTGTTTGGTATCTTTGGGCAGGCAATAGCCGCCATATCCGAACGAGGGGTTATTGTAATGCGCGCCGATGCGCGGGTCGAGGCTGACGCCTTCGATGATCTGGCGCGGGTCCATGCCGCCGGCCAGGGAATAGCTGTCGAGCTCGTTGAAAAAGGCCACGCGCATGGCAAGGTAGGTATTGGCGAACAGCTTGATCGCCTCGGCCTCGTCGGGGTCGGTGAACAACACCGGCGCATCTTTTGAGACTGCTCCTTCCAGCAGCAGCTCGGCAAAGGTCTTGGCCCGGTCCGAGCGTTCGCCGACGATGATCCGGCTGGGATGCAGGTTGTCGTGCAGCGCCTGCCCCTCGCGCAGAAACTCTGGCGAGAAGATCACATTGTCGGTGCCAAACCGCGCGCGGGCATCGGTGACAAAGCCCACGGGGATGGTGGATTTGATCACGATGACGGCATCGGGGTTCACTCTGGTGACCTGGTCGATCACCGTATCGACCGAGCTGGTGTCGAAATAGTTGCTGCGCGGATCATAATTGGTCGGGGTGGCCACAACGACAAAATCTGCCCCGCCAAACGCGGCTTCGGGATCGGTGGTGGCGGTCAGGTTCAGCGTTCGGTTGGTCAGGAAGTCGGTGATATCGGTATCCTGGATCGGGCTTTCGCGTTGGTTGAGCATGTCCACGCGCGCGGCGGACACATCCAGGGCAACAACGTCGTGGTTTTGCGCCAGCAGCACGGCGTTGGACAAGCCAACATAGCCAATCCCGGCAATCGCGATCTTCATATCTTGGTTCCTTGTGTACCCAGGGTCGGCACGCCCGGTGCGATCATAATCGTGTTTTTGGTGTGTGATAAGCTTTTGAAAGACGTGAAGGCAATGAACCGACCCGGGCGGCCAGCGCGCTTGTGCTGATTGGGCGCGATGGCGATGCCCGGGTGGGTGACTTAATTTACCGCGGCATTGATTGGCGTCGTGACAAGGGATGGGGTGATCTGGCTGATGGTGCGGCCCCATTTTGTGACAGGGTTTTCCGCGATGAAAATGATGTCGTTTGAGCGCAGCTGGAATTGCGCGGCCAGGGTCAGCTGTGCGGCGTTGCGGATATCAAGGTGCCAGGCGGTGACGGCGCCGAACTCGCGGGCGTCGGTTGCGGCGCGCAGCACATAAACCTCCGATGCGTCGCCGGTTTCCTTGGCGATGCCGCCGCCGGTGTCGAACAGCGCATCGGCCAGGGTGGCCGCGTGGTTGAACGGCAGGGCATAGCGGCCCTGGGTGCGGACCTCGCCGGACAGGTAGACGTAATCGCGATCAACCGCGTCCAGTTCGATGGACTGAACAAAGTTGTTTCGGCGCTCATCCAGATCGGCGCGGCGCAGATTGACGGCCACGTTCAGCTCTTGCAGGGCGGTCTGGCGGCCTTCCAGCACGGTCTCGCGCAGGGCGATCTGCTGGGCAAAGAAGCGCTCGGCCCGGTCCAGATCATAGTCGGTATCGACAAAGACCGAGTCATCAGCGATCAGCTTGAGGTTCTGCAAGGCGGTGCGCGCATACAGATCTTCCAGCGGGATCTGATACATCTGCCCGTCGCGGTAGATGCGCACCGAGGAATTGTCGATATCGCTGACCGAGACCGACCCGGCGGCCGACAGCGCCTCGCCCAGGGTCAGCTGGGTCAGGGTGATGGGCTGGATGCCGGGCTGGCCGACGGCGCCGCCGACCGAGACGCGGCGGGAATTGAACTCGGCAATTTCCAGGCTGAAGGTGGGGTCGATCTGGTTTTCCACCAGACGCTGGAACAGCAGCGCCTCGGCCTCGTCCACGGTCAGGCCAACCAGCCGCACGCGGCCGACATCGGGGATGTTGATCGAGCCGTCATCCTGCACGGTATAGCCGTTGCGGCTGTTCTGCGCGGCCAGCAGGCCCGACAGCTCTCCGGCGGTGCCTTGGGTGGATGGCGTGGACAGCACCAGCACGTCGCCGATGCCAATGGTGTAGGGGCCGGGGTTCACTTGCGGTGGCGGGTCCAGCTGCAGCCCGGCGCGTGATCCGTCCTGGGTCGAGGGCGCCTCGGGCAGGGGGCCGGTGCTGCGCAAGCTGGTGGAGGAGCCCGATCCGGCCGACAGACCAAACACCGAAGGCAGGGTTTTGGGCGCATAAGGCGAGCGGTTGGCCACCAGCACGGTCTCGGGCGTGACCGGCACGACACGGACCTTGCCGGCATCCGACACGCCTGCGGTCACCGAGGGGCTGCGGTAGATGGTTGAACATCCGGCGATCAGGCCGCTCAGGGCCAGCGCACTGAGAAGAAGGGGGAAATGGCGCACGCGCTGTCCTTTGCTGTTCAAAATCTCAACTCTCATCGGGCACCACCTTTATGACCATGTTGCCCAGGAAATCGCCGGTCCATTGCGAGGACTGGACGATGCGGCCGGTGCTGTCCTGCACCCAGTAAATGTTGCTGAAGGTCTCGGCCACCCCATAGCACTCCTCTTGCCGCTTTTGCGCGGCAACGGGCGTGCCCTGCAACACCACCGGGTCAGACCCCAACGGGGTGATCCGGCAGCGATAGGCGTGCAGCTCGATCTCGTCATTGCCGTTGAGAAAGCTGTGGAACCGCTCGGCCCGGCCCGAACCGCCGCTCAGGATCAGCGCCGCGCTCTGGCTGACATCCGATCCGGCCAGACCGCCGCCGAACCCCTTGGCCGAGGTCAGCAACCCCTGATCCAGCGTGATGGTGGCGCCATCCGCACTCAGCCAGGTCTGTACCCCGGCGCGCTCGGTCTCCAGCAGCATGACCCCGGCCAGATCGCGGGCGGGAAAGCCGACTTCAAGCCGCGGCGGGATCGGGCGGCGCGCGGCCAGCGCCTGCGCGCGCGGATGGAACCGGGGCGCATTGGGAAACAGCGCCCCCTTCAGCAGATCGACATCTTCCTGCGCGTCGCCGCAGGAGATCAGCATCAGGGCCAACAGGGCAGGGCGGCGCAGGGCTGTCATCGCCAGAACCTCCCCCAGCCGCGCGACAGGTCCTGCGCGCGGGCCTCGCGGGTGACGCCATAGAGCCGGTTGCGCACATGCAGTCGCGCGCCGCCATCGCGCAGAACGGGGCGGATGGTTTGGGCGATCTTGTTGCGCGACGGGCGCCCGGTCAGCCACGAGACCGGGATCTCCAGTCGGATGCCCTTGTCGAACGAGCCTTCGCCGAACTCTTCCGAGCTGACATTGGTCAGGGTAAAGAACGCTCCGACCTTGAAGCCGTTGTTAAACTCGCGATCCAGCGTGAAGGTGGCGCCATAATCGCCCGCCAGGTAACGCCCGACATCGACCTGCGCGTGATATTCGCCCGGCAGATCGTAATAGGCCGAGACATGCCCGGTGGCGACGGAATAATCCTGAAAGCCGAACAGCACGTCGAAATCGCGTTGCACCGCATAATTGGCCTCGGCCCCCAGCGCCAGGCGGCTGTTGGTGGGATACCACAGCAGTTCCGCCGACAGCCCGCCGAACATGGTCTCGAGATAGCCCAGCGTGGTGCGGGCATAAAGGTTCGTGCCCGGCCGCCACAGATACTCGCCGGTCATATGTTCGATCCGCAGGTTGGATTCGCGGGCATAGATCGCCCAGTCTGAGCGCACATGCGGTAGCGGCGAATCCGAGACCCGGGTGCTGTCATCCAGCGTGCTGAGGATCGGCAACCGCAGCCCGGTCGACAGGGTGAAGCCCGGCGAAAGCGTGTAATCCAGCCCCAGCGCGGCGCCCACCTCGTATCGCAGCGGGTCGTCGGGGTCGAAGAAGGAAAAGTTCAGATACGGCCCGAACCGATAAGAAAAATGCGGGTAAGCATCGCTGAGGATACCGCCCTGCACCAGCGGCAGCGTGTCCGACACCTCGGCCCGGGCAAAGCTGCGCCAGGCATTGTCGGGGTCGTGTTCCAGCTCATACAGGTCGTCGCGATTGACCCGCACCGCGCTCAGCGGCACGCCGTTCGACATCAGCGCGATGTCGAAATGCTCGGTCTGGGCGGGTTCTTCATTGGCCAGCACGCGGGCGGTGCGCCCCAACGCCTGGGCGGCCTGACCATAGGTGGTGTTCTCGACCCCGACCTGAACCGTATCGCCGGTCCCCGACAGATAGACCAGCCGCAGCCCTTCCTGTTCCAGCGCGGCCTGCATCCGGGACCGGATGTCGCCGGTCGCGCGGTCCGCTGTTGCGGCAGCGGTCTGCGATCTGGGCTGCAACGGCGGTGGCGCGGCACCTTGCCCGCCCGGCGCCACCGATTTGCGCGGGTCGATGAAATAGCTCAGCGTCAGCCCCAGCGTGGAGCCATAAAGAAAAGATGTGGTCAACTGCGTGCCATTGTCGAACCGGTACTGGACCCCGACATTGATCGGGGATCTGACCCGGAAACTGTCGTTGACCGCTTCCTGGCTGTACAGATCGGGGGAATACTCGGCCAGTAAGGTCAGCCGGTCATTATATTGCCAGCTGGCGCCCCCAAACAGCGCCGCATCGCCACGGAACCAGTTGCCGAATTCCAGCTCACCGCCCTGACCGTTCGAATTTGGCGGCGGCCGGGTGTCGAACCGGCTGCCAAACACACCCAGCGGGTTCGAAAACGCGCTCCGCTCTGCCATGCGGCCCCAGCCGATGCCACCGGTCAGCTTGAGCCGGTCCTGAAAGGTCTTGGTGGCCACAAAATACTCGGCGGCATAGACGCCGGTACCGCCAAAATCGCGCAGCCCCATCACGATGGCCGGGCTGTGCCGGCTTTCCTCGCGCAACCGGAAATGGATGTCAAAGCTGCGGTCATACCGGGTGGTGTCGGGCCCATCCAGCCTGTCGATCACCGCATAACGGAAGCTGCCATGCACCCAGGGCAGCATCTGGAACGTCATCGTCCCCCGCCCGCTATTGCGCAACCCCGCAGCGGTGAACACCAGCGCCCCGTCATCGAACATCTCGGCGGTCGGAATCTCAAGCAGGCCGGGTGTGCCATAGGTCGAAACAGACTGCGCCTGACCCATGCCCGCCGCACCCCCACATACCAACGCCAACAGGCTTCTCAACCTCAAAGACACCGCTCGAATCTTCACGTCAATCTATCGCTTTTTCGATCGGCGCCTCACTAACAACTTTCAATACAAACGTCCCGAAACAAACCGCCAAAAAAATATCCACAAAACACCATGTGGCAATTCTGCAATTGAAGAGTTAACGGCAGTGTGGCCGGGCCGGATAGCGTTGCAGGCCACCCTTGAATTTAAGGAAATGCGCCTAGGGGGTCTGCGGGCGCAAATCTGTGGCAAGCCTCTGAAAAAGCAAATTTTATCTGCACGTTTATAGAAATTTTTTCAGCAATGACATTCTCACCTCCGAACGGGTGTGATAGCGTCCGGCCAAGACTTGTTTTAGGAGATTCATGATGATCAGAGCGACCGTGTTGGTTCTGGCCCTTTCAACCGCAAGCGCCTTTGCGCAGGACGCGACCGACGGGACGACCCCGGAGCCTGTCGATCCTACTCGTGTAGCCCCATTGGACGATGCGGCGGCTGCAGCTGCGGCTGAAGGTGTGACTGGTTTTGTACCTCTTGTCGCGCCCGCACTTGGCGTGGCTGCGGCCGCAGTAGGTGTGGCTGCTTCGGGCGGCGGTGGCGGCGGGTCGTCAAACAGCACCACAAGCACAGTGGGCACCAACTGATCCGCTGTTCAAACAAACGAATAGTAGTGCGCCAATACGGCGCGCTGTCACCGGGAAAACCATTGCGGCAGTCTTTAGTTTTTAGATTGGTGTAATGTGTCGTGACACCGGAATTATCCTTTAGACACCTGCTTACAAACTTTTACGCCAGACACACGTAAAACGTGTGTCGTGCCGCTTTGCCCTATGGCGGCAAAACATGAGCTTTGGGCCTAAGCGCTTGACCATACCCCAACCTTAGAAACACGACCGAAACTGTCTGAGATACAGTCATGTTCCCATGGGACATGGATGAAAAAATTGACTGAACAGTAAAAAAATGCTGCCATCCTGCCAGACAGGAGAGTGTTATGACAAAAACAATATTTTCAAGAAGAGTACTGCTGGCCGCTGTGGCGGCTGCCTCAACCCTATTCTCCGCCGGTCTGGCGGCGGCGGAAACCGTCAAGGTCGCGGCGATTTATACCTTGCCGGTGGAACAGCAATGGATCAGCCGCATACACAAGGCCCTAAACACCGCAGCCGAGCGTGGTGACATCGAATACGTGTTCTCGGAAAATGTGGCGAACACAGATTATGAACGTGTGATGCGCGAATATGCCGAACAAGGCGCACAGCTGGTTGTGGGCGAGGTGTTTGGCCTGGAACGCGCCGCGCGCAAGGTGGCTAAGGACTATCCTGATACCGCCTTTTTGATGGGGTCTTCCTTTGGGCCGGTGGCGCCCAATTTCTCGGTTTTCGACAACTGGATTCACGAACCGTCTTACCTGACTGGCATGGTGGCAGGGGCTGCCACGGAATCGAACGTGATCGGCATGGTCGGCGGATATGCCATCCCCGAGGTGAACCGCCTGATGAACGCCTTCATGGATGGCGCGCGCGAAGTGAACCCGGATGTCACCTTCCTCGTGACCTTCATCGACAGCTGGTACGATCCGCCCAAGGCCAAGGAAAGCGCCATCGCGATGATGGATGCGGGGGCGGATATCATGTACGCGGAACGCTTTGGTGTCTCGGATGCGGCGGTTGAGCGTGGTGTAAAGGCCGTAGGCAACGTCATCGACACGTCGGGCGACTACCCCGGCACGATCATGGCCTCGGCCCTGTGGCATATGGAGCCGACCATCGACAAGGCCATCGCCAATGTGGCGGGTGGCTCGTTCGAGGCTGCGGATTACGGCCAGTACAGCTTTATGGGTTATGGCGGCGGGTCAATGGTTCTGGATGAAGAGCTAGTTCCGGCCGAGGTTCTTGAGGCGGTGAGTGCCCGTCAGGCCGAGATTCTGGACGGTCTGTTCCGGGTGAATGTCAACGATGACCGCCCGGTCTCGGATAACTGATACTGCTCGGGCCGGTTCAGCAACTGGCCCGTGTTTCCAATGACAGACTCCACGGTTCTGCAACTCAACGGGCTGAGCAAACGCTTTGGTCCCGTCGTCGCCAATGACGATGTCAGCCTGATCCTGAACAAGGGCGAGGTTCTGGCATTGCTGGGCGAGAACGGCGCGGGTAAGACCACGCTGATGAATATGTTATTCGGGCATTATTTGCCCGATTCAGGGTCTATCGACGTCGCTGACGAGGCGGGTGTTCTGCGGCCCTTGCCATTGGGTCACCCGCAGGTGGCGCTGGCCGCGGGCGTTGGCATGGTGCATCAGCACTTCACGCTGGCCGAGAATATCTCGGCCCTGGATAATATCACGTTGGGCTCGGAACCCCTGCTTGCACTAAGCCGCAATCGGCGGGAAGCCCGGGAAAAGATTCAGGCTATTATTGATCGAAGTGGCCTGACCGCGCCGCTGGATATGCCCGTGGGACGTCTGTCTGTGGGTGAACGGCAGCGGGTGGAAATCCTGAAAGCCCTGTATCGGCAGGCGCGAATTTTGGTACTGGACGAACCCACCGCCGTGCTGACCCCGCAAGAGGCCGACACACTGTTCGAAAACATCCGTATGATGACGGATGAGGGGCTGTCGGTCATTTTCATCAGCCACAAGCTGCGCGAGGTTCTGGCCTTTTCTGATCGGATCGCGGTGCTGCGCCACGGACGCAAAGTTGGTGAGATGGCTACATCCGAAGCGGATGAGAAATCTATCGCCCGAATGATGGTCGGGGCGGATACGCCGGAACTTGCCGGGGGCACCATGGCGCCGGGCGTTCCGGTACTCAGCCTGTCCGGCGTGTCAGTCGCTGGCCGGTCCAAGCGCGATACGCTCAGTTCTGTAGATCTAACTGTACATGCGCACGAAATCCTCGGGATCGCTGGGGTTTCGGGCAACGGACAAAGCGGCTTGGCCAATGTGATCTCGGGTCTCGTTCAGCCAGAACAGGGTCTAATAAAGGTAGATGGAGTTGAAATCGGCACGCTCAACCCCGCGGCGATGATACGTGCGGGCGTGGGGCGCATCCCCGAAGATCGCCACCACGAAGGCATCGTTGGTGCGATGAGCGTGGCTGAAAACATGGTGATCGAGCGATTGGATGACAGCGACGTGCAATCGCGCGGCCTGTTGCGACGTGAGGCGATCGAAGAGAACGCCGCGCGCCTTGCAAAGGCTTATGACGTGCGTGGGCCGGGTGTCGAAGCACCGGCGCGGTTGCTGTCGGGTGGCAATATACAAAAGCTTATTCTGGCGCGGATATTTGATCGGGCACCGCGTTTGATCCTGGCCAATCAACCGACGCGTGGTCTGGACATGGGGGCTGCTGCCGAGGTCGGACGCCGCCTGCTTGAGGCGCGCGCGCGCGGGGCCGGAGTGGTTCTGATCTCAGAAGATCTTGATGAAATTCTGGGTTTGGCCGACCGCATCGTGGTGATCCGCGATGGTGAATTGCACGAGGCCCCCGGCCGCGACCGCGAACAGATCGGGCTGATGATGGCAGGAGAACCGGCATGATCCGCATAGAACCGCGCCAGACTCAGTCGCGGGCCTTTACCCTGGGTGTTCCAATCCTGTCCGCCATAATTGCACTGGGGTTTGCCGCCATTCCATTGCTGGCCGCGGGGGCGAACCCTATTCTGGCGTATCAAGAGATGTTTCGCGGCGTATTTGGTTCTGTTTTCGCATTTTCCGAGGTGCTGACGCGCGCCACGCCACTGATCTTTACCGGTCTGGCCGCCGCTTTGGCGTTCCGCGCCAAGCTGTGGAATATCGGGGCCGAAGGGCAGCTGTATCTGGGTGCGATGGCGGCTGTGGCGGTTGGGTCGGGGGTGCTGGATGTCCATGGTATCTTGTTATTACCGCTGATCGTCGTGCTGGGTGCTGCAGCGGGTGCGGCAGGGATGATTGCCCCGACCTATCTGAAAATCCGTTTTGGCGCGGATGAGGTGGTGACTACGTTGCTGTTGAATTTCATCATTCTGATCTTTGTGCAGATGATGCTGGAAGGGGCCCTACAGGACCCAATGAGCCTGGGATGGCCCCAATCTGCCCCTATCCTGGATCAGGGTATGTTACCGCCTTTGATCGAGCGGATGCGGGTGCATTCAGGGTTGATTGTGGCTCTGATACTGGCCGGATTGGCGCAATTCATGCTGGCCCGATCGGTTTGGGGATTCCGTTTGCGGGCGGTGGGGGAAAACGCTGCTGCCGCGCGCCATGCCGGGATCAATGTAAACCGCTCGCTGTTTGGCGTGGCCATCTTGTCTGGTGGCCTTGCGGGGCTGGCCGGGGTCAGCGAGGTCGCCGGACTCAAGGGGTATCTGACCTCGGACCTGTCGCCGGGCTTTGGCTATACCGGCATCGTGGTCGCCATGTTGGCGGGGCTGTCACCTGTGGGCGTGGTGATCGCCGCGTTGTTCATCGCATCCGTGTTCGTAGGGGCTGACAGTATGAGCCGCGCAATGGGCGTGTCGTCTTTTCTGGCCGATCTGGTGGTGTCGGTTTCGTTGCTTTGCGTGTTGGTTGGTGGGTTCTTTGCCCGCTACAGGATCGTTCGGGCCAGCACGTCAGGGGTCACGTCATGATGGATATCCTTAATATCCTGCTCTCCGAAAGCTTCTGGGCCGCGTCCTTGCGCATCGCCACGCCGCTGATCTTTGGCGTTTTAGGCGCGTTGATCTGCGAGCGGGCGGGTGTGCTGAACCTCGGGATCGAGGGGATATTCGTCGTCGGTGCCATGTGCGGCTGGATGGCCGTCTGGCTGGGCGCGGGGCTGTGGGGCGGCGTGCTGGTCGCGGCGCTGGCCGGGGCCTTTTTTGGCCTATTGCACGCGATCCTAACGGTGCCTCTGGGTCTGTCGCAACATGTCTCGGGGCTGGGGATTACTCTGTTTGCAACCTCCGTCAGTTATTACACCTATCGCACCGCATTGCCGAACGTGTCGTCACCACCGCGGATCGAGCCATTTCAGCCACTGGATTTGCCCGTACTGTCAGATCTACCCTTTTTAGGAACTGTTTTGTTCCAGCAAACCGCACTGACATGGCTGGCTCTGCTCATGGTGGCGGTGGTCTGGTATGTGATGAACCGCACCGCCCTGGGCGTGGCCATTCAGGCGGTTGGAGACAACCCGGACAGTGTCGATGCACAAGGCCTGTCGGTTTACGGGCTGCGGAGCGGGGCTATTGTCACGGGCTCGGCCTTGATGGCTTTGGGCGGGGCTTTCCTCACGATGAGCGCCTTTGATGCCTTCTTCTTCGGCATGGTCAACGGGCGCGGCTGGGTTTGCATTGCGCTGGTAATCTTTGCCAGTTGGCGGCCTGGAAAGGCGCTGTTGGGCGCGTTATTGTTCGGGGCCTTTGATGCGTTGCAGGTGCGGCTGCAAACCGAGATCGGCGCGCTGGTGCCAGGTCAGGTATTCCTGATGGCCCCTTATATCCTCTCGATCATCGCCCTTGTGGTTGCGGCGCGGTCGGCGGATTATCCGCGTGCATTGCTCACCCCCTGGTTCAAGGGCCAACGATAGGAAACGTCATGTTCGATCTGATCGTCAAGAATGCCACCCTGACCGATGGCCAGACTGGCATTGATATTGCTTGCGCGGATGGCAAGATCGCCGCGATTGAATCCGGGATCACAGCCGAAGCTGGCGAAGTAATCGATGCGGGTGGCCAATTGGTTTCTCCCCCTTTTGTTGACCCGCATTTTCATATGGATGCGACTCTATCGCTAGGTAATCCGCGCATGAATGTCTCGGGCACATTGCTGGAAGGTATCGCGTTGTGGGGAGAGCTGAAGCCGATCCAAACGGTCGAGGACATCGTCGCACGTGCAATGCGGTATTGCGAGCTGGCCTTGGCCAAGGGGATTGGTGCGATCCGCAGCCATGTAGATACCTGCGATGATGAGCTGAAGGGTGTTGAAGCCCTGCTGCAAGTGCGCGAGCAGGTGAAGGACTACCTGGATCTGCAACTGGTTGCCTTTCCGCAGGACGGTGTTCTGCGCGACCCTAACGCGATGCAGAACACGATCCGCGCGCTAGATATGGGTGTGGATGTGGTGGGCGGTATTCCGCATTTCGAACGCACGATGGCGGACGGGGCCGACTCTGTACGTCAGCTTTGCGAAATCGCGGCCCAACGTGGCTTGATGGTCGACATGCATTGTGACGAAAGCGATGACCCGCAAAGCCGCCATATCGAGACGTTGGCCTATGAAACCCAACGATTGGGTCTAAACGGACGGGTGGCGGGGTCGCATCTGACCTCGATGCATTCGATGGACAACTACTATGTATCGAAACTGATCCCTCTGATGGTCGAAGCCGGGGTACATGCAATCCCAAACCCGTTGATCAACATTATGCTTCAGGGCCGCCACGACACGTATCCCAAACGCCGCGGCCAGACCCGCGTACGCGAATTGCGCGATGCAGGGATCACTGTGGGGTTCGGATCGGATTGCATGATGGACCCTTGGTATTCGCTGGGTAAGGCCGACATGTTAGACGTGGCCTTTGTGGGGCTGCATGTGGGGCAACTCTCAAGCCGGGCCGATATGGCTTGGTGTTTTGATGCGGTGACCGAAAACTCGGCCCGGATCATGGGGTTGCAGGGGTACGGCGTGGCCAAGGGTTGCGACGCGAATTTCGTTCTGCTGCAGGCCAGCGACAAGATCGAGGCGATCCGCCTGCGCGCCCATCGTCTGACCGTGGTGCGCAAAGGCCGGGTTATCGCCCGGTCGAATCCGGTGATCCATGATCTGACCTTACCCAGCGGACAGACATCTCTGGATGAGGCACGCGTGCCATTCACAAGCTGAAATCAGACAAGGCCCCACGGTGTTACAGGTTTGAACGCGGCAAATCTCGATAAGCTCATCCTGAATCTCTGCGGTCGGATGCTCCTGTTTCGTGCATATGGGCGTACATAAACATTAAATTCGTTAACCATTGCAGACTCAGACGGGTCTGCTGTGCTAGGTCTGTGACTGAAGTTGGGGGCTTCAGAGGGGCGACATGTCTCAGGACCTTAGGGACTGGCTAAGCGCACTTGGACTATCTGACTATGCGCAAGCCTTTTTGGATAACAAAATTGATTTCGCAATTTTGCCCGATCTTACGGGCGAAGACCTGATCGAAATCGGAGTGACCGCTGTCGGAGATCGCCGCAGGCTGCTGCGCGCGATTGCTGAGCTTGAGACTGTGGAAACCGTTCAACCCTATGAGCCCGAAACCCCGCTGGAGCCCGCCAGGCGGCAGGTGACAGTCATGTTCGCCGACCTGACCGGCTTTACTCGCCTGACCAGCGAGTTGGACGCCGAGGACATGCATGAACTGCTGAACGCGTTTTTTGCCAAGGTGGATCATGTGGTCGAAAAATTCGGTGGTCGGATCGACAAGCATATCGGGGACGCGGTGATGGCGGTGTTTGGAGCGCCGATATCGCACACCAACGATACCGAGCGGGCCGCGCGGGCGGCGCTGGAAATCCATGCAGTGCTGCCCGCTTTGAACCCGCCTCTGTCGTGTCACATCGGCATCGCGTCGGGTCAGGTGATCGCCAGCACAACCGGCAGTCAGGCGCATACAGAGTACACAGTGACGGGCGACGGCGTTAATCTGGCGTCGCGCATCACCGATATGGCGACGCCGGGTGATACTTTGGTGTCGCATGACATTCAGCGCGCGTTAGGGCCGCTTTTTGTGGGCGAGTCGTTGGGTGAAAAGCCCATCAAGGGGCTGAACGAACCGGTGGAACTGTGGCGTCTGGATCGAATGGCGCGCAACATCCGGTCACGCCGGCACCGATTTGTCGGTCGCGAGCGCGAGATGTCGCTGTTCTCGGCCACGTTCGATCGCTGCCAGCAGCACGGCAAGGGTGAGGTGCATATCGTTCTGGGTGAGCCGGGCATTGGCAAGACCCACCTGTCCGAGCAGGTGGCCGAAATGGCCGCAGGCCTCAATTACTCGATCCACAACGGCGTGGTCATGGATTTTGGCGCGCGTGAGGGGCATTCAGCCATCCAGTCCGTTGCCCGCAGCATTCTGGGGCTGCAACCTACGGATGACGCTGCCACCGGTGCTGCAATGGCGCAGGATGCGGTGACCAAGGGATGGGTGTCGCCGTCTAACGTGGCACATCTGAACGCGCTTTTGGAACTGGAGCAGGACCCTGGCCTGGCCGAAGTTTATGCTGTGATGGATAACGCCACCCGCCAACGCGGAAGGCGGCAAGTGATCGACGAGCTGATCGCGGCACGCAGTCGTGACGCGCCGATGCTCATCCAGATCGAGGATATCCACTGGGCCGCCCCCGAAATTCTGACCGCCTGCGCCCATATTGCCGCGACCACGCGCGATTTGCCTTGTGTACTGTTGATGACCAGCCGGGTCGAGGGCGATCCGATCAACCGTGAATGGCAGATGGGCACCGAAGGCGCGCTGATCTCGAAGCTGGAACTGGCGCCGATGGGGGATGAGCAGGCCCGACAGCTGGTTCAGGAGTTCACCGGCGTGGACCCCGAACTGCTGGATGCCTGCGTAAAGCGCGCGGGGGGCAACCCGCTGTTTCTGGAACAGCTCTTGCGCAATATCGATGTGCTGAAACGCGAATCCGTGCCGGGCAGCATTCAGGGAATCGTGCAATCGCGGCTGGATGCGCTGGACCGGCGCAGTCGGGCGGCGATTCAGGCGGCCTCGGTGTTGGGTCAGAGGTTCTCGCCCGAGGTGCTGAACTATGTCTTGGGTGAAGGGCATCTGGACACTTCGACCCTGATCCGGTCCGCCCTGATCCGTGAGGCAGGAACCGATCTGATGTTTGCCCACGCGCTGATCCGCGACGGGTCTTATGCGACGCTGGTGAAATCCGAACGCGCGCGGCTGCATCGTCAGGCCGCGAAATGGTTCGAGGATCGCGATGCCACCCTGCGGGCGCAACATCTGGATCGGGCAGGTGCCACCAATGCGGCACAAGCGTATCTGGAAGCTGCCGAGAAATTGATTCAGGCGTTCCAGTTTGATGATGCCAGCCCGCTGATCGAACGGGCCTTGGAATTGCCCGCGCCATCCGGGGTACGGTTCGATCTGTTTTGCGCGCGCGGTGAAACCCACCGTTTGCAGGGCCTGTCGGATGACGCCTTGCGCGAATTCAAAGAAGCGGCCGATCTGGCTGAAACGGATGAACAGACCGCCCGCGCCCATATCGGGTTGGCGCAGGCCGCACGGCAGGCCAGTTTGTACAAAGACGCATTGCAAAGCCTGGGTACGGCCGAGATAGCTGCAGAGCGGTGTGGATCGGAACGCGATATTGCCCAGATCAACTATGTCCGTGGCAATGTGTATTTTCCTCTGGGTCGGGTCGAGGACGCCCTGCAAAGCAATGAAAAGGCTCTAACACTGGCCAGAAAGCTGGAATCGGCGCGGCTTGAGGTCGGTGCGCTCAGCGGTTTCGGCGATGCGAATTTCATGAATGCGACCATGCAGACCGCCACGGGGTTCTATACGCAGGCGGTGGAACGAGCACGAGAAAAGGGTTTGGTGCGTGATCTGGCAGCGAACCTGCACAACCTCAGCGTGGCGCGCAGCTATACCGGCGATGTGGCGCAGGGCAAGCTGGATGCACAAGAGGCCATCGAGGTGTCCCAGAAGTATTTCGCCTTTGTTCCGGAATGCGTGGCCCAGACCTGCCTTGGCGTTGCGCATACGTTTTTGGGTGAGCTGGATCGGGCGCTGGAGACCTTCGCAGTTTCGGCCGAAATTGCCAGCCGCGTAGGCGCAAAGCGGCTTGAGGCGCAGGCATTGGAGCATCTGGCCCGCACACAGGTTTACGCCGGGCAGATGGAAGATGCTCAGGAAACCGGTCAGCGGGCCGTCGATATTGCGCTCGAACATGGTCGGAATTTCGTGGGGCCCAAGGCGTTGTCGGCGCTGGCCATGGCGGAAACAGACCCTAATAAACAGGATCAGCACCTGAAACTGGGCGCCCAGATCATTGCCGAGGGTTGCGTTGGCCACAGCCACCTGCATTTTTATCCCGATGCCAGCGCCGTCATGCTGGCACGGCAGGAATGGGACCGGGCGACTGAATATGCGGACGCATTGGCAAAATTCACCGCCGAGGAACCCCTGCCAATGGTCGACCTGTCGATACAGCACACCAGGGTTCTGGCCGCGTGCGGGGGCTGGGGCATTCCCATGTCAGCACATGAAGATTTCGAAGCGCTGGGCGCGCGCTTTTCCGAGATGGGCATCACGCAATCTCTGGTCGGGCGGTTGAATTGAGCGGGCGAGGGGCTGAATGAGCATCGAAAAGAAGGTTTGGCTGATTTCCGGTGCCCTGACGCTTGCTCTGGCCGTCGTGCTGTTCAAACTTCTGGTCGCGCTGAACCATTTTGAGGGCGACCCGACGCAATTGCCAGATGAGGCCTCAGTCGATGAGTATCTGCAAAAGCTGGACAATTTGCCTGACTATCGGGTCAAAACCGGCATCTTCATCAAATCCTTCAGCTTTACCGGCGCCAGCGACGTGCGCGTGAGCGGCTACGTCTGGCAACATTTCGAAGACGGCGTTCATGACGCTATCAAGCCAACCGAAAAAGAGATCGGGTTCATCCTGCCCGAGGCCGTCGATGCCGCGAATGGTGTAATCGAAGAGGCCTATAGGATGGATCAGGACGGCGTGACCCTGATTGGCTGGTATTTTGAACAGACCCTGCGGCAGAGCTTTGACTACACCAGCTATCCGTTCGACCATAAAACCGTCTGGGTCCGGTTTTGGCCCGGTGAGTTTGATGTAAATGTGGCTCTAATCCCTGACTTTTCGTCCTATCCCGCCACCGGGCCGGATGATATTTTTGGCATAGATCCTCGCATCGTCATGGGCACGTGGGAGCGTGAGAACACCTATTTCGACTATCGCTTGTCCGATCTGGATACAACGCTGGGAATTGGCGAGAACGAGTTCCAGACCAACCTGCCGGAACTGCATTATAACTTCGTCATCAAGCGCAATTTCGGGAACGCTTTCATTGTCCACATGATCCCGTTGATCGTGGTGACGATGCTGCTGTTCGGTGCGGTAATGACGGTGACCCGCCGCCCCGAATTGGTCGAACGGCATGATTTCAGTACCTCCAGCGTGATCGGCACATGCTCGGTCTTGTTTTTCGTGATCCTGCTGGCCCATGTACAGCTGCGTGAAGGCTTTGCCGGATCGCCGGTGATCTACATGGAGTCGTTCTTTTTCCTGATGTATTTTCTCTTGCTGGCGGTTTCCGTAAACACCTACTTGTTTGCATCCGAGGCTGTGCCGTCCCTGCGGCTTATCCATTACAAGGACAACCTGTACCCAAAGGCCGCTTTCTGGCCTTTTGTCCTTCTGTGCATGGTGGCGATCACGGGCTACAACCTCAGCCTCAAGGCCGGACCCGAGGTTGAGGCCGTGATCGAAACCCACAATTAGGCTGTCGGTTGAAACCCCGGTTTTGGCGTACCGGTGGCCATATCCAGCGTGTATTCCGCCACGATCCCGGATGTGCCTTGTTCCCATTCATCCAGATACTTGGTGGGATGCGCGATCACATAGGTATAGGCGGGTTTTTTGACGCCGTTGATCAACACGTTGATCCGCTTGCGAACATAGACATTCTCAGGCGAGTTGGGGCCGTGATAGCCTTCAAGCTTGTCCAGCTCTTTCATCCCGGTGGATGAGACGCGATAGACCTCGCCCCGCACCGCTTTGCCACGGCCTTTCTGGTCGACCAGCGTGGCCATCCGGTGCAAAAACCCACAGTTCGGATTATCGCAGAACGGCTCGTGCGGCACGATCAGGGGCATGCGTTGCCGGGTGATCGCCTCGCCCACAAAATCATCCAGCACCTCGGCATGGGCATCGTGATTGGGAAAGCCTTTCTTCAACGATCCGTAGGTGAAGTAGAGATGGGTCTTTTCACGGTCTTCTATCAGATCGTCTTCGTCCTCATCCTCAAGTTCAGTCAGAGTGTGAGTATTGGCCCAATCGTCCAGCATTGCCTGGATTTCGTCCGAGACTTTGGCGTCTCTGGCGTTTTTGGGATTCTGCAGGAACTGGATGCACGAACTGGCGTCGATCCCATCAGCTGCCAGCAGGATTTTCACCATCTCGACCGAGTTGTTCATTACCGCCACATGCAGGCTGGTAAAGCCGTGGTCGTTGCTGGCGTTGACGTTGATGCCACGGTCGATCAGCGCCTGTGCCGCCTCAAGGTCGGGCTTGCCCAGATCCATCCCGCTCTCGTTCATCTCGCCTTCGCCGCCTGCCGCGTAGTGCAACAGGGTGTCGCCGTTGCTGTCATCAACGATATCAATTCCAGCCATACCGTTGTCGATGGCCTGAAATACACGGCCCCATTGCGCGAATTCATCCGAGGCGGCGGCCTCTTGCGCCCATTTGCAGATGTTGTGTTCTTGATCGGCCAGTTCCTCGAAGGCCTCGTCCAGAACCTCCATGATCTGATCCGGAGTCGCCATCATACCGATGCCCATCATGCCGTTGGACAGCCGCCCCTTGCGCGGCCCGACCAGATCAATACCCAGATCGCGCAGTTTTTCGACATTGTTCTGGGTGGTGACGTTGTTCCACATATTGGTGTTGCAAGCGGGGCAGAGGATCACCGGTTTGTTCCGGTATTGCCACGCCACAAAGACCGAGGTCAGCAGGTTGTCGGCAATTCCGTTGGCGATCTTGCCCATTGTGTTGCAGGTCACCGGCGCCACGATCACGCAATCGGCCCAGTCACACAGCGCCAGATGCGAGGCGCGCAGGGGCATTCCAAACTCGATATAGCGAAAGTTCCACTCGTCATCGTCGCGGTAATAGTCGTTATGGGTGATGCATCGCTCGATCCGTTCGGCGCCGAAATCGCGAAAGAACCTCTCGGCCGAGACCGAGGGGATCAGTTTCACGTTGTGCCCGGCTTTTGTGATCCGTTCCACCAGTTCCGGCACCTTGTCGGCTGCCGATGATCCGCAGGCGCACAGCAATACGTTGCGCTTTTCGGTCGGCGCATCGGTCAACCCGCCCTTGGGATAGCCAAAGATGTTCTTGTCCAGGCTGGGGGATTCATGGCGCAGCAGAACCGGTAAACCGGCTTTGTGTACCCGTTCCTGCAAACGACCTTTCAGGATCATATCGACAATGTCCGACCGCCTGCCCAGGCATTCGTTCTGGAAAAACAGGTAAGGCGGTTTTTCCTTACCGGTCAGCACATTCAGTTGCCGCCGGATCTTCATCACATTGGCCCCGTGGCCTTCTATGTCGATCAGCTTGATGCTGGTGATGCCGATATTGGACAGGATACTACGCAGCATATAGGACCACGGGTCCTCATCGGCGTAAAACAGCACAAGCGGGTTGGTCGCGACAATGCGGGCCACGTCGGTGGGGTCTTCTGGGGGGTCGTGTTCCTCGATCACCAGCATCGCTGGGTTTTTCAAATCACGCAGGCCGCGGAAGATATGCCCGCGCGGGGCCTGCCACACCTGCGAGGTCGCGGGGCTCATATCCACCACGGTCACCAGATCGGTATCCTCGTCATAGGCGATGCAGAGGCACCAGAACTCCTCAAGCAAGGCCGTTTCACGATAGACGTTCTCGGGCGGACGGATGACTTCAAACCCCAGCACGCGGTTAAAGTCGATGTTGATCATCAGGTGCCGATCATCATCGCTGTTGAGCAAGCGCAAATGATCTTGGAACCATTTCTCGGGTGTTATCTCCTCGGGATTAGGTCGCAAGGCATAACTGTGGAACGTGCTGCCCAGATGCACATCGGGCGATTGGCTCAGGTACCGCTGCGCAAGGCTGTGCATTTCCTTGGCGGTGGACACACGGCTCAAGGCTTCGGTGTAATCGGTTTGCGTGGCAATCAGCAGCTTGTCTTCATCGACCTGCTCATCCCCAAGGATCGCAAGGCTTTCGGCCAGCACCCCCAGCGAGTTCATATTCGGGCTGGCCCGCCGGAACAGGTTGCGGCGTTTCTTGGGGTCTTTGGCCAGATACAACGTGCTGTCCACATAGTTGCAGTCCTGCTGCAGGGTCTGCAGGTTGGTCTTTACCGCCTCACGCGCTGAGAACCGCAGGATGCCCCGTGATCGCATCGAGGTTCCGTCGCGATCCGACATTCCGGCCCACAGCCGGTCGATGGTGGTGACCCACAGCTTGCCGTATTTCTCGGGGTGGACGTCCATCATATGCACCAGCCCGGTGCTGGGATTGCACTTGGCGATGATGGCAAAGTGGCCCCCCGGCATGGTCGGTTTGCCATGGGCGACACCGACCTGAAAATTTGCCACCAGGATGTCGTTGTCCCCACCCAGGCGGTTGGATTCGTCGATCGCCTTCAGCAAAATTTCGACCGAGGTCGTGGCCTCGTCCATGAAATAGGCCTGAACCTGCACCTTGTCGCGCAGGCCCTGGGTGTGGATGAAGGTGCAGGCGACGTCGTAAAGCTCACCCAGTGAAATACCGTCATTGACCACGAAAGACGTGGGCAGGGCACATTCGCGAAAGATATCGTTGACCTCGCAACTGAACCCCAGCGCCGACATGCTCAGCGCCGCTGCCGTAACGCTGCAGCAATTGATGGGTTGCTGAAAGTTCTGCAAATGCACGCTGACCAGATCACCGAACAGGGTGTCATAGCAGGCTTCGCGGATGTCCGTCGGAATTTCCAGCCAGTGATTGCTGGACAAATAAGCCAACTTGGTGCCGGGCGTGGCCAAAGCTTCGAGGCTGACGGGAATATCAAAGATTTCAAGATGTTCCTCGTAGAAATAGTCGCCCGCGTCGGCCTTTGCCAGAACCGTCTCGTCCTGTCGCAGATGCACCTCGCCCCCCAGCACCACATACATGCCCCGCGATGGCAGGATCGTATCCTCAGCCACCTCGAAACACTCGAAATGCGGTTGGATTACGGTTGGATCATCGGCGGGCAGAACTTCTTGTATCAGCGCCCATTCGGATTCGGTTGGATGATAGGAAATAGTGTTTTCAATCGGGTCTTTAGGCACGTCTGTTCCCCCCTGAACTAAAGCCGTGAATGTCGTCAAAGAACCAGTGCTGCGTCTTGTGGCATGTGTCAGGCGTCTTATGGTCAAACAGAAATAAAGGACCGGCCCGATGGTTAATCTGCACTGGCCGGGCCAACAGAATGCGCACGTTCAGCGCGAACAAATGGGCCCAATTGCGCGTACCGTATCGCATTTGGACACAAAAATCACCGATGTTGTTGATTTGACTATACGAGTTCGGATTGTAGCTTTTGTCGCCCGCTTCCTGTTAGTCATGGTTTTGACATTATGTCGAAATCACCGTCGTAATGACGTAACTTTCCGCGTTTTCGTCAAGAATACCCCTGCGGATCGAACAGCCCACCCCTCATACTTTTCCTAAACGAAAGAGGAGGCGCGTTTTGAGCTGGAACATTTGTGTCATAGGGGCAGGTAAGATCGGTCAGATGATCGCCAGCCTGCTGCAAGCATCGTCGAATTACTCGGTCACCGTTGCCGACCGCGATCTGGCGGCGTTATCGGTGCTTAATAAACAGGGAATAGCGACCCGGCAGATCGATGTGGGGGATGAGGCACAACTGACCCAAGGACTGTCTGGGTTTGATGCCGTAATCTCAGCTGCTCCGTTCTTTTTGACGCCGAAGATTTCCAAGGCGGCCAAGACCGCCGGGGCACACTACTTTGACCTGACCGAAGACGTTGCAGCCACCAATGCGGTGCGCGAATTGGCCGAAGACAGCGATACCGCCTTCATGCCGCAATGCGGTCTGGCTCCGGGCTTCGTTGGCATTGCTGGCGCGTCGCTGGCGGCCGAACTTGATGAGTTGGACAGCCTGCATATGCGGGTTGGGGCTTTGCCGCTCTATCCGACCAACGCAATGAAATACAATCTGACCTGGTCGACCGACGGGCTGATCAACGAGTACTGCAACCCCTGCGATGCCATCGTGAATGGCGAGCGCGTGAAAACCGCACCGCTGGAAGATTACGAAGTGCTGGGCCATGACGGCGTGGAATACGAGTGCTTCAACACCTCCGGCGGGTTGGGCACGCTGCCCGAAACGCTTGAGGGTAAGGCGCGGGCGGTATCCTATCGCTCGATCCGCTATCCCGGCCATTGCGAAATCCTGAAGCTGCTGCTCAAGGATCTGGGGCTGGAGCGCCGCCGCGACCTGCTGAAGGACATCTTCGAGACCGCGCTGCCGCGCACCGATCAGGATGTGGTGCTGGTCTATTGCACTGCCAAGGGCCTGATTGACGGTGCGCTGCGCGAGAAATCCCTGATCAACAAAAGCTTTGCCCGCACCCTCAACGGACAGGTCTGGAGCGCCATTCAGGTCACCACCGCCGCAGGCGTTCTGGGCGTGGTCGACCTGATGCGCACCGGGGGACTGCCCGCAAAAGGATTTATCCGGCAGGAACAGGTGAACCTGTCCGATTTCCTCAACACTGAATTTGGCCGACTCTATCGCGCCGGCGACGTAACTGAACAGAACAAGGCGGCCTGAGATATGAAAGACATCGTGATGACTGCGCAAACCACCCTGGCAAATCTGGACCTGACCGAAGCCGAACTGACCGGCGGCACGCTCAAGGT
The DNA here is from genome assembly GCF_056538105.1 of Ruegeria sp. BH6. NCBI lineage: Bacteria > Pseudomonadati > Pseudomonadota > Alphaproteobacteria > Rhodobacterales > Roseobacteraceae > Ruegeria > Ruegeria sp. BH6. The sequence continues at coordinate 199,410 of NZ_JBQFSR010000007.1, read as the reverse complement.
GACCTCGCCGATTGACGGTAGCCTGCTGGCCGAGGTGCATGAGACCCCAGCTTCCGACATGGAGGCCATCCTTGCCCGTTCGAAAATGGCCTTCAAGGCATGGCGTACCGTGCCCGCGCCGCGCCGGGGCGAGTTGATCCGTCTGCTGGGCGAGGAATTGCGCGCCGCCAAGGACGATCTGGGCGCGCTGGTCAGCTGGGAGGCTGGCAAGATCACCTCGGAAGGTCTGGGCGAAGTGCAGGAGATGATCGACATCTGCGATTTTGCCGTTGGCCTGTCGCGCCAGCTATACGGTCTGACCATTGCCTCGGAACGGCCCGGCCACCGGATGATGGAGACATGGCACCCGGCGGGTCCGGTGGGCGTAATCTCGGCCTTCAACTTCCCCGTCGCAGTCTGGTCGTGGAACGCAGCGCTTGCGCTGGTGTGTGGCGATCCGGTGATCTGGAAGCCGTCCGAGAAGTCCCCGCTGACGGCAATGGCCTGTCAGAAAATCTTTGAACGTGCACTGGCCCGGTTCGGCGACGCGCCCGAAGGCTTGTTGCAAACCCTGATCGGCGGCGCCGCGCTGGGCGAGACGCTGGTGGCCAGCGAGGATGTGCCGGTGATCTCGGCCACGGGTTCAACCCGTATGGGCCGCGCAGTGGCCCCCATCGTGGCGCAGCGGTTTGGCAAGTGCATTCTGGAACTGGGCGGCAACAACGCAATGATTGTCGGTCCGTCGGCTGACTTGGAAATGGCAGTGCGGGCGATTGTCTTTTCGGCTGTGGGCACCGCGGGTCAGCGTTGTACCACACTGCGCCGTCTGATTGTGCATAACTCGATCCGTGAAGAATTGGTGAGCCGTTTGAAAAAGGCCTATGCTGGTTTGCCCATTGGCAACCCGCTGGCTGAGGGCACCTTGATTGGCCCGCTGATCGACGAAGCCTCGGGTGCGGCCATGACCGCAGCCCTGAAAGCGGCCGAGGCCGAAGGCGGCACCGTATTCGGCGGCAACCGTGTGACCGAAGGCGTGCCAGCCGGGGTCTATATGGCACCCGCCATCGTCGAAATGCCCGGCCAAAGCGATGTGGTGAAGACCGAAACCTTTGCTCCGATCCTCTATGTCATGGGTTATGACGATTTTGACGATGCGATCGAGATTCAGAATGACGTACCGCAAGGTCTGTCGTCGTGCGTGTTCACCCTGAACATGCGTGAGGCCGAGCAGTTTTTGACTGCAGCCGGGTCGGATTGCGGAATTGCCAACGTAAATATCGGACCTTCGGGTGCCGAGATCGGTGGCGCATTTGGCGGCGAAAAGGAAACCGGTGGCGGGCGCGAAAGCGGCTCGGACGCGTGGAAGGCTTATATGCGGCGTCAGACCAATACGGTGAACTACTCAGCCGAACTGCCGCTGGCCCAAGGCGTGAAGTTCGACATCTGATTGACCCTTCCGGCGGCATCGGCAGGTGCCGCCGGATCAGTCTGCAAACAGATAATCCAGTCTCATCACGGCCTGCGCCTTGTCTTCTGGGACATTCAGAAATTCAGCCATTACCTCTTCGTTTTCAGCCCGCGTATTGGCCTCGCGGATACGCATGTATCCTTCGAACCCCGCACCCCGGATCAACTCGGATTCATAGGCCAGCGAATTGCGCAAGGCCGGCACAAGGCGCGCCACGGTTTCCGATGGGCTGTTTTCTCCGGCCAGACCGACCCGCCGCGCATGGCCGATCAGGTAATCGTCAGAATAGTCGCATTCGATCTCAAGAACCCGGGTCCTGACCTGGTCCGAGCAGAAATCCTGAATGATATCCAGATTTGCCGGGTCCACACACAGTACCAGCTTGTCGGTCTGGAAATGATCGAACAACATCCGCACGACCGCGCGCCGGTGGCGGGAGCGCTTGGTTAGCGTCGTCTCGATACCGCCAAGATTAGGCAGAAGGGTGTCTTCTTCATTGAACAGGTATTCGACACAAGGAATGTCAGTCTCGGACGTGATCTGATCGACCAGACGCTTGGCCACGTGCCATTTTTTGCACGCAATTAGATATAGTTCGCGTTCGGGACCCAAGGTATTCCCAGCCTCCCAAAAGCGCTGCCCAAAGCGGCGGCCAACGCGCCCGCGCCCGGTTAGAAACCCATAGAGGTTCCGCCCTTCATCCGAGATTTGGAACTCGACCCCTTCGCTGGCATAGAGCTGGCCCAGCCTCTCTTTCAACTCATGCGCCTCGGGGCTGATCTTGCGGGCAAACATGTAATCCTGCCCCAGTAGCATGTCGTAGTGATCGTTGTAAAAGGTCACCGGCATCCCGTAATCCGAGAACATTAGGAAAGTGGGGGTGCGGTTCTCAATCTCTTCCTTGGGGATCAGATGGCGGACTAGGGTCTGGAAAAACGTCTCATCCGGGATCCAGGTGGTCGAGAAAAAGCGGACCACATCCGGGCGCTGTTGCAGGAGATCAAGGATCATCTCGACCGTGCGGCGGCGCAGGCACCACCACTGACTGCCGATCATAACTTGGATGTCTGCGGGGATATCGCGCGTCAGGTCAAAGCGTTTTTGCAGGTTGTACGCGGCATAGAACCGCTTGCTCTGGGTGCGTTCGTTGAAGAAATGACGGTAAATTAGCCGGTCTTCCTTCATACCGGTTTTGATCCAGTTGCTGGCAAAGAAATCGTGGCTTTCCACAAAGTCCTTGTCGTTTTCGTCCAGAAACCAATGGATGTACTCGGCGGTTTTGATCGCCATGCAATCGCCAGACAGCATGTAGAAATGGGTGACCCGTGGAAACGCATCCACCGCAGCCTGCACGGCATTCAGGGTCGCCTGCACCAAAGACCACTCGCCCCAGCCGCATTTGATGCGCTTGGCGGCAAAAGCCACATTTGGATTATCTTTCAACGCGCTGCGAATACGGTCATAGGCCACCGCGCTGGCGCGCGCGTCAAAATGGATGGCCATGCAGTCGCCTGCGGCTGTCAGTTGCTCGGCCTGCGCGATGATTGCGTCAGGGTCCTTGTGGCACAATAGAATATAGGCAATTTTTGCCATATTGCGTCTGTAACGTCCGTTTCTGCCTGTTTGCTCTCTGATACTGAGGATGAGCGATTGAATAAACAGAATATTTTTGGTTCTTTAAGAGCCTAGGCGGGCGCGTGTGGTTATTTTGACCCGCTGAGGAGGCATTGCAGATGGGTTTTCCCGGTACATGGATGACCGAGAGTGAGAGTATGGTGTACCGTGTTGTGCCGAAATGTGCGTGCTCGACCATCGGGCAGATTATGTACTACTCGGACCACGGTCGGTTTTTCGACGGCGATATTCATGACGCCAAGGACGGTATGCACAAATGGGCCTTTGCCGACAGCCAGGCCCGGATTTCCGGCAATATTCGCAAGCACGCCTCATACTCTTTTACTTGCGTGCGCAATCCTTACACGCGGATACTGAGTTCATTCTTCGACAAGATTTGCGGCATCCAGCGCAACGGCAGCCGGTATCGCGGCAATCTGGTGCCGACGCTGATCTATAATTACGGGATCGAAGTGGGCGGCGATGACGGCAAGGGCGAGTTCGATCAGATCGCTAGTTTTCGACGCTTTTTGCTGTTTGCGCGGGATACGATCCGCTGGCGCCGACCGATGGACCCGGACATTCACTGGTCGGCCGTGTCAGGGCATGTCTCGACTTTCATCGTAAATGGTGGGCGATACGACCGCATTTTCTGGACTGAGAAATTCAATGACGGAATGCAGGGGGTGCTGGACAATCTGGACACACCTCACGCTGTCAGCCTTTCAGATATTCCACGGTTCAACGAATCCGAAGGGCATGGCCCCAAACGGGCGCATCCGGTCGAGGATTATTTCGACGATCTGTCCATGCATTTGGTCTACGAAATCTACAAACAGGATTTCGAACTGTTCCGATACGATTTTGAGAACCCGGCGAATAAGATGCCGATCGGTGAAATTGATCTGGATGAAGTTCACGCCAAACTTGGCGATTGAATGTAGTGGATGTTTGGTTGGCGGCCGGTGATTGTTAAATTCACTGCGCGAAGTTTATCTCCGCGCAGCGCCACATCAGAAGCTAATCTCTGATTTCATTTTGATCTCGCAGCGGGTGAAAATCGGGTTACTTTTTCCCACCCGGATTGTCGTTACCGCGGCCGCCGCCAGACGAATTACCGGTTTGTGATGGATAGCCAGCACCGTTCGGGTCGTTTTGAGGTGAACCTTTTCCCATTATTTTGCTCCTTCGTAATCATTTAATTTTACTCACTAATTTGTGAGTAAATATCATGTAGGTACTAGGAGGGCTTGTGCAACCATAGTCATATAAAAATATGATAACGCCGATCGAGGCTGCACGTAAAACCTCGATTGACGCTACAATTCGATTCAGACCTGACGCACCGCCCCTTTCGCCGCGCTGGTTGTCAACTTGGCATAAGCCTTCAGCGCGGTCGACACCTTGCGCTTGCGCGGCTCGGCCGGCACCCAGCCCTTTTCGTCCTGCTCTTCGCGCCGTGCTGCAAGTTCTTCGTCTGATACGGCCAGATGGATGCTGCGGTTGGGGATGTCGATCTCGATCTTGTCGCCCGGGCGCACCAGTCCGATCTCACCGCCCTCGGCGGCTTCGGGTGAGACGTGGCCAATCGAAAGGCCGGATGTACCGCCCGAGAACCGACCATCAGTCAGCAGGGCGCAGGCTTTGCCCAGACCTTTGGATTTCAGATACGAGGTCGGATACAGCATTTCCTGCATCCCCGGACCGCCGCGCGGGCCTTCATAGCGGATCACCACGACGTCGCCCGCTTCGACTTTGCCGGTCAGAATGTCATTGACCGCCTGATCCTGACTTTCGCAGACATAGGCCGATCCGGTGAAGGTCAGGCTGGCGGGATCAACGCCTGCAGTTTTCACGATACAGCCGTCCCGAGCGATATTGCCAAACAAAACCGCCAGACCGCCATCCTGGCTGAAGGCATGCTCTTTCGACCGGATTACACCGCCTTCGCGGTCGATATCCAGTTCCTTGTACCGGTTCGATTGGCTGAAGGCTTGGGTGGTGCGCACGCCCCCCGGGGCGGCCTTGAACAGCTCTTGCGCCTTGGGGTTGTTGGCGACCTTGATGTCCCAATTCGCGATTGCCTCACCCATCGTGGCGGAATGCACGGTGGCGCAATCTTCGTGCAGCAGCCCCGCTCGGCCAAGCTCACCCAGGATCGAGAAGATACCCCCGGCGCGGTGAACGTCTTCCATGTGTACGTTTTCAGTGTTTGGTGCCACCTTGCACAGGCAGGGGACTTTGCGGCTAAGGCGGTCCATGTCGGACATGGTGAAATGCACCTCGCCTTCATGCGCGATGGCCAGCAGGTGAAGAACCGTGTTGGTCGATCCGCCCATGGCAATGTCGAGGCTCATGGCGTTTTCAAACGCCTCAAAGGTTGCGATCTCGCGCGGCAGGAAGCCTTTTTCGTTCAGATCATAATGGCGTTTTGTGATCTCGACGATGCGGCGACCGGCTTCAAGAAACAGATCTTTTCGATCAGCGTGGGTGGCCAGGGTCGAACCATTGCCCGGCAGCGCCAGACCCAGCGCTTCGGCCAGGCAGTTCATCGAGTTGGCAGTGAACATGCCCGAGCATGACCCGCAGGTGGGGCAGGCATTTTCTTCGATATGCTGCACCTGTTCGTCAGTGTATTTGTCATCAGCGGCGGCAACCATCGCGTCGACGAGGTCGATCTTTTTGACGTCCAGATCAGCGATGTCGATCTTGCCCGCTTCCATCGGACCGCCCGAGACGAAGATGGCCGGGATGTTCAGGCGCATTGCGGCCATCAGCATGCCGGGGGTGATCTTATCGCAGTTCGAAATGCAGACCATCGCATCGGCGCAGTGCGCGTTGGCCATATATTCGACCGAATCCGCGATCACTTCGCGCGAGGGCAGCGAATACAGCATTCCGTCATGGCCCATGGCGATGCCGTCATCCACCGCAATGGTGTTGAACTCCTTGGCGACGCCGCCTGCTGCCTCAACCTCACGCGCGACCATCTGGCCCAAGTCCTTCAGGTGAACGTGGCCGGGAACGAACTGGGTGAACGAGTTGACGATGGCGATGATCGGTTTGCCGAAATCGTCATTCTGCATACCGGTTGCGCGCCACAGGCCGCGGGCACCGGCCATGTTGCGGCCATGGGTGGAGGTTCTGGATCGGTACATTGGCATGATGCTGTTTCCCTTTTGCCCCGGTTGCGATATGCGGGATGTGTGCGTTATAACGCACGTACCACATGTGCGCTATAACGCACAAGAGGATTCGAAAGACGATCAGATGGCACCGGACGATATTACACTGAAACTGCGGGATGTGCGGGCGGCCTCGGGGCTGAGCCTGTCGAAGGTGGCTGAGATGACCGGCGTTAGCAAAGCCATGCTGGGCCAGATCGAGCGTGGAGAATCCAGCCCGACCATCGCGACGCTGTGGAAGATTGCCAAAGGGTTTCAACTGCCCCTCAGTGCATTGATCGGCACGGCGGCACTGCGCGATACGACAACGCCTGACGTGTTTCGCACGGTGACCTTTCCCGGCAGCATCGAAGTTAAGATCGTCTTTCCCTTTGACCCCACCCTGCGGGCCGAGACATTTCATGTGGAACTTTCGCCGAACCAAAGCCACGAATCCGCCGCCCACGCGACTGGCGTGACGGAAGAGGTCTTTGTCCTGAACGGCGCGCTTGAGATTTTGCGTGATGGGAAGTGGGTGGCGCTTGAGGCGGGACAGGGCCTGCGATTTGCGGCGGACCTGCCGCATGGCTATCGCGCCGGTGATCAAGGGGCTGTTTTTTTGAACATGCACCATTATGCACAATTGGATGCGCTGCCCGCGATCGGCTGAACCTGACCCCACATAGTAAAAGGCAAGATATGGGCGCTTTTCTGGAAACTCTAACACTGGCGGACGCGATTGGCTCAATCGGTGCTTTGGTCGTGGTGGCTGCGTATTTTGCCACTCAGATGCGGATGATGAATTCGGACGATCTGGCATTCCCGGTGCTGAACCTCGCCGGGTCGATCCTGATCGTCTATTCGCTGCTTCAGAATTTCAATCTGGCGTCTATGTTGATCGAATCCTTCTGGATTCTGATCAGTATGATCGGGATCGTTCAGTTTTTCCGTCTCAGGCGCGCGCGTTAGGTGGGCTAGGCCCCATCCAGTCTTGAACCCGAATGCGTGCGCGTATAGGGAAAACTCAAGCTCGCTTAGGGGAGGCTTTGATGCAGGACGATCCGAAAACACTCGTTTCCACCGAATGGCTTGCCGCCCATATCAAGGATCCTGATTTACGGATTCTGGACGGGTCGTGGTATCTGCCGCAACAGGAACGGGATGCTAAGGCGGAATATGACGCCGCCCATATTCCCGGTGCGCGGTTCTTCGATATCGATGATATTTCCGATCAGCGTTCGGACTTGCCGCATATGGCACCACCGGTCGAAAAATTCATGTCGCGCTTGCGGGCGATGGGTGTGGGGGATGGACATCAGGTCGTGGTCTATGACGGTGCCGGGTTGATGTCTGCGGCGCGGGTCTGGTGGCTGTTTCGGCTGATGGGTCAGGAAAACATCGCTGTTTTAGATGGCGGCTTGCCGAAATGGCAGGCCGAGGGCCGAGAAATCGAAGACCTGCCGCCGATCATTCGGGATCGCCATATGACCGTACGAGTGCAAAACCATTTGGTACGGGATGTGACGCAGGTATCTGCCGCAGCCAAACTCGCCGATCATGAGATTATCGATGCCCGATCCGCCGCCCGCTTTGCCGGAACTGCGGCTGAGCCGCGCGAAGGTTTGCGGTCGGGGCATATTCCGGGGTCGCGCAACGTGCCTTTTGACCTGTTGCTGAACAAGAATGGTACGATGAAATCGCCCGACGATTGCCGCGCTGTGTTCGAAGCCGCAGGTGTGGACCTGTCAAAGCCTGCAATCACATCCTGCGGGTCGGGCGTGACCGCCGCCATCCTCAGCCTGGCGTTGGAACGCTTGGGCAAGAAAGATCATTCGCTTTATGACGGCTCCTGGGCTGAATGGGGTGCCTTCCCGACCCTGCCCGTCGCAACCGGAGAGAACTGATGTTCGAGAACCTCAAGCCGCAACCTGCCGACAAAATTTTGGCATTGGTGCAGATGTACCGCGAAGACCCGCGTGATCAAAAGATCGATTTGGGCGTCGGCGTCTACAAGAATGCCGAAGGCGTGACCCCGGTGATGCGCGCGGTGAAGGCCGCCGAAAAGCGCATTCTGGAAGAGCAGGAAAGCAAAGCCTATACCGGTCTGGCCGGTGACCCGGCTTATGCGGATGCGATGATCGGCCTGATCCTGGGCACGTCTGTGCCACGCGGTAACATCGCTGCCGTGGCCACTCCGGGCGGCACCGGAGCCTGCCGCCAGGCGTTCGAATTGATCCGCATGGCCAACCCATCGGCGCGCGTTTTCGTGTCGAACCCGACATGGCCGAACCACCTGTCGATTCTGAACTATCTGGGAATGGAGATGGTCCCCTATCACTATTTCGACGGCGATACCCGTGGCGTCGACTTCGATGGCATGATCGAGGATCTCAAGACGGCCAAGGCGGGTGACGTGGTGCTGTTGCACGGCTGCTGCCACAACCCGACCGGCGCCAACCTGAACATGGTGCAGTGGCAAGAGGTCGTGAACCTGATCAACGAACGTGGTCTGGTAGCGATGATCGACATTGCCTATCAGGGCTTTGGCGACGGTCTGGAGGCGGACGCGCAGGCGGCCCGTCTGGTAGCCTCGTCGGTCAAGCGCTGCCTGATCGCGGCGTCTTGTTCGAAAAACTTCGGCATCTACCGCGAACGTACCGGCCTGTTGATGGCGATCAGTGATGATGCAGCGCAGACAGCCTTGAATCAGGCTACGCTGGCCTTCCTGAACCGCCAGAACTATTCCTTCCCGCCCGATCACGGTGCACGCGTGGTGACCACCATCTTGAATGACGACGCCCTGCGCGCCGATTGGGCTGCCGAGCTCGAAGATGTGCGCCTGTCCATGCTGGGCCTGCGTCAGCAACTGTCGGATGAGTTGCAGCGGCTGAGCGGCTCGGACCGCTTTGGTTTCATTGCTCAGCACCGCGGCATGTTCTCGCGCCTGGGTGCGGCTCCGGAACTGGTCGAGAAACTGCGCGACGATCACGGTATCTACATGGTCGGTGACAGCCGCCTGAACATCGCCGGCCTGAACGCGACCACCGTGCCAATTCTGGCCAAGGCGATTGTCGACGTCGGGGTTTGAAATCCCGCAGTTTTAAAAATGAAAACCCGGACGCGAACGTCCGGGTTTTTTGTTTGAGAGTGGTTGACTCTTAGCCTTTTGAAAACTCGGGATACGCTTCCATACCCAGTTCCGCCATGTCGAGGCCGTTGATTTCGTCTTCTTCGCTGACGCGGATGCCGACGGTGGCTTTCAGGATCATCCACAGGATCATTGCGCCGACAAAGGTGAACACACCGTAAGCAATGATGCCTGTCAATTGTGTGATCAGCGTGGCCTCGCCGTAGAAGATGACGGCGATGGTGCCCCAGATACCGCAGAACAGGTGAACCGGGATGGCACCGACCACGTCGTCGATCTTGAACTTGTCCAGCATCGGAACCGCAAAGACCACGATGATACCGCCCACGGCACCGATCCACAGCGCACCGAACAGGGTCGGGGCCAGAGGCTCGGCCGTGATCGACACCAAACCGGCCAGTGCGCCGTTCAGCACCATGGTCAGGTCAGGCTTTTTGTACAACAGCTGGGTCATGATCAGCGCCGCGACAGCCCCCGAAGCGGCGGCCATGTTGGTGTTGGCAAAGATGCGCGACACGTCCGAGACATCCCCCACGGTGCCCATAGCCAATTGCGAGCCGCCGTTGAAGCCGAACCAGCCCAGCCACAGGATGAACGTTCCCAGGGTTGCCAGCGCCAGGTTCGAACCCGGGATCGGGTGGACCTTGCCGTCTTTGTTATACTTGCCGATGCGCGGGCCCAAGATGATGGCCCCGGCCAAAGCCGCCCAGCCGCCGACCGAATGCACCACGGTCGACCCGGCAAAGTCGGAAAAGCCTTGTGCGTCCAGCCAGCCGCCGCCCCATTTCCACGACCCGGTGATCGGGTACATGATACCGGTCAGCACAACGACAAAAGCCAGGAAGGGCCACAGCTTGATGCGTTCGGCAACGGCGCCCGACACAATCGACGCAGTCGCGGCAACGAAGACCAGTTGGAAGAAGAAATCCGAACCGATTGAGGCATAATCCAGAGCTGCTGCATCGGCGCCGACGCCAACGGGATCAAGCACGGTGGTTGAGAAGAACGGACCCAGCCAACCGGTGATGGACCAGCCATCGCCCGGATACATAAGGTTAAAGCCGATCAGCCAATACATGATCGCGGCAATCGAAAACAGCGCCACATTCTTGATCATCTGCATGGCCACGTTCTTGGAACGCACCAGCCCGCCTTCCAGCATGGCAAAGCCAGCAGCCATGAAGAAAACGAGGAAGCCGCCCATCAGGAACAGCAGAGTGGTAAAGATATACTGGGTGTGCAGCGCGGCCTCGCCTTCGACGGCAGCCTCTTGCGCCAGACCCATCTGCGGCAGCGTGACAATCGCGGCGGCAGGAATGAGGGATTTCATCAGGTTCATAGTCAGTCCTCGAATATTGTGAATGGGGGCGCTCACAGCGCCTCTTCGTTCATTTCCCCGGTCCGCACGCGCAGGGCCTGCTCAACATCGAGGACGAAAATCTTGCCGTCGCCGATCTTGCCGGTTCGGGCGGTTTTGGTGATGGTTTCGACGATCTGGTCGGCCATCGTGGCAGGCACCACAATCTCCAACTTGATTTTGGGCACGAAATTCACTGCGTATTCAGCGCCGCGATAGATTTCTGTGTGACCAGATTGAGAGCCAAAGCCCTTGATCTCGGTCACCATCATGCCTTGCAGGCCTGCGTCGGTCAGTGCCTCGCGCACCTCTTCAAGCTTGAACGGCTTGATTGTCGCAATAATCAGTTTCACGTTGGTCCCCTCTGCGGTCCGGTCTGTTTGCACCTGCAGAAAAAAGAGCGTGCCTGACCGCAGTAAGGAACGGGTAAGGAGGGACGACGCCGGGTGAATGCGTGGGGAAGTGCACAATTTTTGCACAAAAAGTGACAATTGAGTAATAAATAGGCATGCTATGGAGGTTGATTGCCGGAATTTCAGACCTCTACTTCACCGGCGTGGCATTGTATTGTGCCTCAAAACGATAACCGGGCAGAGTTTGAGCATGACTGAGTCCAGGCGCCGAAAGGCACCGCTTGTCGCGGATAAAAGGTACCCGTCGAAAGGGCGCAAGCCCGCGGCGACCAAGCGCACCGCGAAACCCGCGGGCAAGAAGGCGGCCGCGCGCAAAACGACGACGCGCAAGACCACGCGTAAGAAAGCGCGCCGGAAATCCGGTGGCGGTGGTGGGGGTATTTTCCGCCGTTTCTTCCGGTGGGTCTGGCGGTTGATCTGGGGCATAACCTGGCGCGTCGGCGCGGTGGTTGCGATGCTGTTGGCGCTGGCTGTTGGAGTTGTCTACACCACGCTGCCAGATGTGAATGAACTGCTGGACGGTCGGGCGCGGGGGTCGGTCACGCTGTTGGACCGCAACGGCAAGGTCTTTGCCTGGCGCGGGGATCAGTTCGGCGGGGTGATCACGGCGGGCACTGTTTCACCGCACCTCAAAAACGCTGTCGTCGCCACCGAGGATAAGCGGTTTTATCGCCATTTCGGCGTCAGCCCCCGAGGTGTGGCCAGTGCTGTGCGCATCAACCTGAGCGAGGGGCGCGGGCCGCTGTCAGGCCATGGCGGATCAACCATCACGCAGCAGACCGCCAAGCTGCTCTGCTTGGGCGTGCCGTATGTGCCCAGCGAATGGGAGTCCGAGGCTGCGTATGAATCCGATTGCCGTCAGGGGTCGCTGTGGCGCAAGGCCAAGGAAGCGGTCTATGCGATTGCGATGGAGGTCAAGTATTCCAAGGATGAGATTCTGACCATCTATCTCAACCGCGCGTTCCTTGGTGCCGGTGCCCGCGGGTTCGAGGCCGCAAGCCAGCGCTATTTCGGTATCTCTGCAGCCGAGGTGAACCCGGCGCAGGCGGCGATGCTGGCCGGTCTGCTGGTGGCCCCCACGCGTTATGCGCCCACGAACAACCTGCAACGCTCGCAGGATCGGGGGCGTCTGGTGCTGGGGCTGATGGAGGCGCAGGGCTATCTGACAACCGCGCAAGCCAGCAGTGCCCGCAGCAACCCCGCACAACTGTCCGAGGCCGCAGCAGCACGGGCCGGCGGGTATTTCGCCGATTGGGTCATTACAGAGCTGCCCAGTTACTTTGGGGCAGATACCACGGATGATGTGGTGATCAAGACGACCCTGGACCAGCGCTTGCAGAAATCGGCAGAAGAAGCGCTGAAATACATCTTTCAGGAGAAGGTCCGCGAAGGGTCCAAGGCGCAGGCCGCAATTGTGGTGATGTCGGCAGACGGCGCCGTACGCGCCATGGTCGGCGGGCGCCAGACGCGGGTCTCGGGTGCGTTCAACCGCGCCACGCAGGCATTGCGCCAGACCGGATCGTCCTTCAAGCCGTTTGTCTATGCCACGGCTTTGGAGCTGGGCTATTCACCGCTGGATACGGTTGTGGATGAGCCCTATTGCGTCAACATTCCAGGGTCCGGTCAGTGGTGTCCCAAGAACTATACCCACAAGTTCTATGGTCGGGTTACGCTGGCAGATGCACTGAAGAATTCGCTGAACATCCCGGCGGTGAAAGTGGCCGAAGTTGCCGGTCTGGACAATGTCCGCACGGTCGCCAGTGAGTTCGGCATCGACAGCGATCTGGCGCAGGGGCCGGCCTTGGCGCTGGGCGCGTCGGAAAGCACGCTGATCGAGATGACCGGTGCCTATGCCGGTATCCTCAATGGTGGCTCGGCCGTGGAACCCTATGGCCTGTCAGAGTTGAAGCTGCTGGAGGATGATACGCCGGTGATGGTGACCAGCTCGGGCATTGGTGAGCGGGTGATCAACGACAAGGCCGCCAAACAGCTGACCTGGATGATGCAGCGTGTGGTGTCCGAGGGGACCGGCGCACGGGCGCAACTGCCGGGCTGGCAGGTGGCCGGTAAGACAGGCACGACGCAGGCGGCGCGGGATGCGTGGTTTATCGGATTTACAGCGGATTACGTGGCCGGTGTCTGGATGGGTTATGACGACAACACACCCCTGTCCGGCGTGACCGGGGGTGGGCTGCCCGCAGAGATCTGGAAAGAAACCATGCTGCGCGTGACCGAAGGTATGACACCCACACCGCTGCCGATGCTGGCCCCGGATCCACCTAAACAGGTGGCACAGCCGCAGCGACAACGCCGCAGGCAGGGTGGGTTTGAAAATGCAATCAACAATCTGCTGAACAATATATTCGGCAACTGATGCACCAATAAAAAAGGCGGTGCGCGTGGCACCGCCTTTTATTTGTCTGATGTGAAAGCGGATCAGAGGCTGCTGTCCAGCGCCGCCAGAATCGCGTCACCCATTTCGGTGGTCGAGACTGGTTGAACGCCCTCATCGGCCAGCAAGTCACCGGTGCGGACACCGTCTGCCAGAACCTTCTCGATCGCGGCCTCCAGTCGATCCGCCTCTTCGCCCTGATCAAAGCTATAGCGCAGTGCCATGGCGAAGCTGAGGATACAGGCGATCGGGTTGGCTTTGCCCTGACCCGTGATATCGGGGGCCGAGCCGTGGACCGGTTCGTACATCGCCTTGGGGCGGCCATTGGCCATCGGTGCCCCCAAGGACGCCGACGGCAGCATGCCCAGCGAGCCGGTCAGCATCGCGGCACAATCCGACAGGATATCGCCGAACAGGTTGTCGGTCAGGATCACGTCAAATTGTTTGGGTGCGCGCACCAGCTGCATCGCGCCGTTGTCGGCATACATGTGCGACAGCTCGACCTCGGGGTATTCCTTGGCCACACGGTCCACGACCTCGCGCCACAGGATGCCCGATTCCATGACATTGGCCTTCTCCATCGAGCAGACCTTTTTGTTCCGGCGCATCGCCAGTTCAAAGGCCGAGCGCGCGGCGCGTTCGATCTCGGATTCGGTATAGCGCTGGGTGTTGATACCGACGCGCTCATTGCCTTCTTCGAAGATTCCCCGGGGTTCGCCGAAATAGACGCCCGAGGTCAGCTCGCGCACGATCATGATATCAAGACCGGCGACGATGTCTTTTTTCAGCGACGAGAAATCGGCCAGCGCGTCAAAGCACTGCGCAGGGCGCAGGTTGGAATACAGGTCCATTTCCTTGCGCAGACGCAGCAACCCGCGTTCGGGCTTGAGGCTGAAATCCAGATCGTCGTATTTCGGACCACCAACAGCGCCCAGCAGAACGGCGTCAACTTCCTGCGCCTTGGCCATGGTCTCGTCCGACAGTGGCTTGCCGTGCGCGTCATAGGCCGCACCGCCCACCAGATCCTCGCTCACGTCAAAGTGAAGGCCGCGCTTTTCGCCGAACCAATCGATTACTCTGCGCACTTCGGCCATGACTTCGGGGCCAATTCCGTCTCCGGGCAGGATGAGGAGCGAGGGGTTGGACATGAAGGATCTCCTTGCGTTTCGTCGCAAAGGCCCTAGCGTCTGCGCCGCATCGGGTCAATGAGACGATCCGGCCAATTCACGAGGAAAACACATGTTGATACCGGGAAACCCCGTTCCTGAGCTGAAAATTGAAACGGTGAGCCATGGACGTTTCGATCTGGATACCGATAAGGGCGAAAATGGCACGTTGGTGATTCAGTATCGCGGCCTGCACTGCCCGATCTGTATCAAGCAGATGGCCGAGGTCGAAGCGGCGCTGGATGAGTTTGCCGAGCTTGGTATCGAAGTGATCATGATCACCACAGACACGGCCGAGCGCGCCGCGGAAACGGCCGAGAAGGCCGGTGTTTCGCGGCTGCGTGTGGGGCACAGCCTGCCAATGGCTGCGGCGCGGGATGATTGGGGGCTGAACATCTCAACCGCGCGCGAAGGCAGCGCCGAACCTGACCTGTTCGCCGAACCAGGTCATTTCTTCATCGCCCCGAATCGAATGCTTTATTATGCGTGGCAACAGACCACGCCCTTTGCCCGACCTGCCATGTCCGACATTGTTGGCGGTCTGAAATTCACTCTGGGCAACAACTACCCGCCGCGCGGCACCTATACCGGCGCGCTTTAAAGGCTGGCCTTCAACCCGTCCGCCAGCAAATCCCAGACCCTGCGAATGCGCGGGGTCTGACGCATGGCCTGCGGTGCGGCCAGCCAGACTGGCAATGTCTGAACATCAACATCCAGCGGTATTATTTCGACATCCGGATCAGCCTTTGCCACTTCGATCTGGGTAAAGCCGATTCCGCATCCCGCACGGACCAGTTGCCAATAGGCGCTTTGCAGGTCACAGCGGGTGGCGAAGCTGTCCCTGCTGGCGGGCCACCCTCGCGCGCGCATCTTAGTGATGATCTGTTCATTGGCGTCAAAGCCTACCAGATCGTGGTCGAACAGTTCTTCGGGGCGTGTTGGCCGCCCGGCGCGATCCAGATAAGTGCGGGCCGCGCAAAAACACAGATGCACATCCCCAAGATAGCGCGAGATCAGGTCCATCTGTTCCGGGCGATACATGCGCACGGCAATGTCGGCCTCGCGATACAGCAGGTTTTCGATCGTGTCCGTTGCCACCAGTTCCAGTTGAATGGCAGGTTCCTGGGCCCGGATTTGTGCCAGAATCGGCGGCAGCAAGTGATGCGACGCGAAGACCGAAGCGGTGATGCGCACCGTCCCCTCCAGTTGCTGTGCCTGACCCGCCGCCGCCAGACTGAATGACGTCATCGCCGAATGCATCTGTTGCGCCATCGGCAGCAGTTGCGCGCCAACATCGCTGAGCTTCAGTCCGCGGGCATGCCGGTCGAACAAGGACACGCCCAGCTCATCCTCAAGCGCGTGGATTTGGCGGCCCAGCGTAGGTTGGCTTCGGTCCAGCTGCCGCGCTGCTGCCGAAAGCGAGCCGGTCTGAGCCACGGCCAGAAAGCTTTGGATCAAAGACCAGTCGGCATGAGTAAGAGATTTGTCCATTCAGAAATGAATACACGTTCCGATCCTGGCGGCAATAACAGAAGTGAAATGAATGGATCAGTGCGAAAGCTGCTTGGGCGCAGCAATGTCGACCCAGACCAACCGGTGTCTGCTGGCCTGTTCGGCGGCGACGCGCAGAGGCGTGCCCAGTTTGGGCAAGAACACCCCCGCTGCGGTAACTTGCAGGTCGGCCGAGGGCAGCACGTAATCCACCCGCATTTCGCCCACCGCCTTCCAGACCACAGTAGTCTGGGACTCCAATGGTTGATCTGCGTGTGGGTCCTGCAAACGCGGATCGGCCAGCAGCGCCTGTATTGCCTCTTTCCGCCCATCGCCGCGTGTCGGGTCCAGGTTGGCATCTCCGGCGATCACGAAGGGGCCTTGGGGCCTATGCCCCAATTCTCCGTCCAGAACTGCGGACCAAAGGCGGATTTCGTCGCGGTTGCGCAACCCGTTGCGATCCTCGAGGCCGTCAAACACTGGTGGGGCCGCGTGAAATGTCATCAGATCCAGCGAACCAATGGGTGTGTCCACAGGTACTATCCAATGGGCCACAGCGGACAGGCGCTGAATGCGCTGGGCCTGTTCCGATGGGAAGGGGCCGTCTTCCGTCACTGGCAATTGCGCGCCCGGTAGGTCGCGCCACAGCAGATCCGTAAACTGCTGCACAGTGTCGGTGCGGATAGGGTGCCGTGACAGCACCGCAAGCCCACCCTGACCGGTGAAACGACCCCAGCCCTGCGCGTCTGCCGGACCATGGGTGCGCCCGTCTCCGTTCAGGTCCAAAGCGGTCTCAAGCCCCGCATTGGGCTGGGTGGCGAAGTGATGGGGATAGTCCAGTCCAGCGGTCCGCAACAGATCGGCCAAAGCAGTCAAAGCCAGCCCGTCCATATCCCAGTCGATGCCTTGCAAGCTGACGATATCTGGTCGGGCGGCGACCAGAACGTCGACCACCGCCTGTACCTGTGGATCGCCGCGCCGGATATCGCGCAGCAACAGACCCGGCCCGTCGCGGTTCAGCTCGGTGTTGAAGGTGGCAATGCGCAGCGTTTCTGCCTGTGCCATAACCGGCATCAGCAACAGAAGAAGAATGCGGATCATGCGGCCTGTGTAGACTCAGCCGTGGAATAGGCGCGGCGCTTTTCAACGATCAGATTGGCGATGCGCAATGTCGCCATGCCGCGCATGATCATCGAGGCGGGCAGGAAGGCCCAGGCGCTCATGGTCCAGATCATGGTCTGAGGATTGCTCAGCGAGATCGGGTTGGCATAGTCAGTCAATAATTTGATCAGCGCTGGAATCAGGAATGGCAGCAGCACCCCGATCGAGATATTCAGGCGCCCGTCCCGTTGCAGGCGGGTGACGACGTCCCCGCCCTTGGTCGGGTCAAACAGCGGCAGGTTGGTCCAGACGTTGAACGCACCGTTGCCGGTAGGCCAGCCGCGCATCTTCACCGCATAGGCAAAGCTGGCAATGGTCACTAGCGCGGCAACATAAGCAACACTGGCAGAGATACGCACCAATTCGATCAGCGGCGCGTTGGCATCGGCGGGCAACACCAGCACAACCAGCCGAACCGGCGAATAGGGGAAATCGACAACATTGGCGATGCCCAGCCCCAACGCATAAAAAAGCCCGGTCAGATCGCTGGGCGCATAGGCGTTTTTGCAGATCAGCGTCAGGAAAGTGATCATCGACATCAACCCGACAAAACGCAGGCGGTTCACAGGTGGTGCGTCGCGGAATTCGATAAAGCTGGGAAAGGCCGAGTTATATTCAGCAAACGTCAGAAAGAATGCGAGAATGGCGAGAAAGACGACAATCTCGGTGCCATTCGTTGACGATACGGGCAAGTACAACGCGGGGGTTAGCACCATCAGTGCAACCATTATTCCCCGAATTGCCGCCCCAGTTGTGCGCGCAATCACTATCCGAACCCTTTCCAAACCGGAGTAGCCGATTCTGTGCCGACTTACGTTCCAACTTGTGCCCGCCGCGTAATTTTTTGACGGATGCCTCTGTCTCGCCAACTTTGACGATAAGCGACATTTCGCTCAAGCCAAGGTGCAGAAAACACGTAATTTCGGGCAAAATGATGGCGCAACTGGTGCGGGATTGCATCATTTTCGACGCAAATCCGACGTGTATCTCAAATTGATACCTATATCTTGTGGTAGTTAGGCTTTTGACCCCAAGAATGCGAATGGGGCCGCCGAGGCGACCCCATTAGGTTGAGTATCCACAGATTCATCCACAGAATCACACCCAGGGGCGGGCCTGGCCTGCGTGATCCTCGAATTTGTCGATGTGATGGTCTTTTTCCATCGTAAGGCCAATATCGTCCAAACCGTTCAGCAGGCAGTGTTTGCGGTGTGGGTCGACGTCAAACTCGATCACGACGCCATCCGATGTTGTGATTTGCTGATCTTCCAGATGCACGGTCATGCGGGCGTTCTGACCCTTGTGGGCATCTTCCATCAGCAGCGCGTGATGTTCTTCTTCGACCACGATCGGCAGAATGCCGTTCTTGAAGCAGTTGTTATAGAAGATGTCGGCAAAGCTGGTCGAGATCACCACCTTGATGCCGAAATCCTTGATTGCCCAGGGCGCGTGCTCGCGGGACGAGCCGCAGCCGAAATTGTCGCCTGCCACCAGAATCTCGGTTTCACGATAGGCGGGTTGGTTCAGGACGAATTCTTCGTTCTCCTGCCCGTCATCGTGGTAGCGCATCTCATCAAACAGCACGACGCCAAGGCCGGACCGTTTAATGGTTTTCAGATGCACTTTCGGAATGATCATATCGGTGTCGATATTGATCAGTGGCATTGGGGCAGCCACCCCGTGGACTTTGTCAAACTTTTCCATGTTCACACTCCTGCGGGAGAAGGCTGCGCCCGTGCCCCGCGTTTAAGCCTGTTTCGCTTCTATTGTTTCGTCTTTGGGTGCGTTCTTGATGAAGAGCGCCATGAAGACCAATCCGAACCCGTTGAACAGCATCTCAATGCCCAGGAAGATCCCCAGAATGCTCAGCAGAGCCTGGGGTTCCTTGCCCACATACGTCCAGATGATAGCGGCGAGGACGATCGACAAGATGCCCGAGATCATCGTGGGCCAGAAAAACTGCGTTCCTTTCATTTGGAACGACAGAATGACCCGCGCGATGCCGCCTGCCATAAACAGAACCAGCATCACCGTCGCCAAGGTCAAGGTCCCCTGCAGCGGGTGATCCAGGAAGGACCAGCCCAGAAACAGCATCACCACACCCATGATGAGAGACAGGATCTTGTTGCCGGTGCCTTCGACGGTGAACCCGCCGACAACCTGCAACGCGCCTGCAATCAGCAGCAACACCCCAGTCACCACCGTCACCGCAACCGAAGCTGCAATCGCATTGCCCAGCGCAAAGACGCCAAATGCTATCGACAGCAGCCCCAGCAGGAACCATTTGATCCAGTCACTCATGTGTTCAATCCCTCAAATATCTAGATATGAGGAGACCTTACATCAATTCACGGACGTCTGTCAGCCGTCCCGTAATTGCCGCAGCGGCAGCCATTGCAGGGCTCAGCAGGTGGGTGCGTCCGCCCCGGCCCTGACGACCTTCGAAGTTGCGGTTCGAGGTCGCGGCACAGCGTTCCCCCGGTGCCAGCTGATCCGGATTCATCGCCAGGCACATCGAACACCCAGCCAGACGCCATTCAAAGCCTGCTGCTTTGAAGATATCCGCCAGACCCTCTTCTTCGGCCTGCGCGCGCACCAGGCCCGAGCCGGGAACGATCATGGCCCGCAGACCATCTTTGATCTTTTTGCCCTTCAGAATTTCGGCGGCGGCGCGCAAGTCTTCGATCCGGCCATTGGTGCAGGACCCGATAAAGACGGTGTCAATTTCCACATCGCTCAGCCTTTGGCCCGCTTCCAGGCCCATATATTCGATCGAACGACGGGCCGCCTCGACCTTGCCGCCTTCGAAATCCTCGGGGTTCGGCACGGTTGCGGTGATCGGCAGGACGTCTTCGGGGCTGGTGCCCCATGTGACGACTGGCGCAATGTCTTCGCCGCGCAGAGTGATAACCTTGTCAAAATACGCGTCTTCGTCGGTGTAGAGCGTTTTCCACCAGTTCAAAGCCGCTTCCCATTGCGCACCTTTAGGTGCGTGCGGGCGACCTTTGACATATTCAAACGTCGTTTGGTCCGGCGCTATCAGGCCCGCCCGGGCGCCACCTTCGATGGCCATGTTGCAGACGGTCATGCGACCTTCCATCGACAGATCACGGATCGCTTCGCCACAATACTCGATGACATAGCCGGTGCCGCCAGCCGTACCGGTCTCACCAATCACGGCCAGAGTGATGTCCTTGGCGGTCACGCCTGGCTGCAATTTGCCGGTGATCTCGACCTTCATGTTCTTGGATTTCTTCTGGATCAGAGTCTGTGTGGCCAGAACATGCTCGACCTCAGACGTGCCGATACCGTGGGCCAGCGCGCCAAACGCGCCATGGGTGGCGGTGTGGCTGTCGCCGCAAACAACGGTCATGCCGGGCAGGGTCCAGCCCTGTTCCGGGCCGACGATATGAACGATGCCCTGACGGACGTCATGCACTGGGTAATAGTGAATGCCGAAATCCTTGGCGTTCTTGTCCAACGCTTCGACCTGAATGCGCGATTCCGGGTTTTCGATCCCGTTCACGCGGTCCGGTGTAGTCGGAACGTTATGATCCGGCACGGCGATGGTTTTTTCCGGGGCGCGCACCTTGCGGCCCGCCATGCGCAGGCCTTCGAACGCCTGCGGGCTGGTCACTTCGTGGACCAGGTGGCGGTCGATATACAGCAGGCAGGTGCCATCATCGGCTTCGTGCGCGACATGGGCATCCCAGATTTTGTCATAGAGTGTTTTGGGGGACATTGGTCCTCTCCCGTATTTAAATGAGAAATAGCTGGCGAGTGGCTGGACGCGCCTTATAGGCGGGCCAGAACCGTGCGGGCGGCCCCAAAGAACCGTTCACGCAGGCGCGTGCGGTCTTGCAACGTCGGTGCAGGGGCCAGATTGAGTCTCATGCGCACCAGATATATCGGGCTTTGCTGTCAATCAAGGTTCAATCCGGTGTCAGACTTGCATCATTGTGCAACGCTGTCCAAGCTGGAACCATGAATCAGGACCTGATCCCCAGCTCGCTGTCGGACCTTTATGAAAACATGGTCGCGGGCTTTTCCGTGCAATTCGAAAACCTTGTCGAACTGATTGTCACCCCCGGTTGGCGACAGCACCAGTTGGTCATCATTGTTGTTCTTTGGGGGTTGGCCCTCCTTTTGAAATTGGCAACGCAAGGCCGGTGGGAGACCTGGGCCCGGTCCCGCTCGGGCTGGCCGAAATGGCGGCTGCGTACCTTGGTGCAGTTAATGCAGCGCCTGACGCTGGTTTATTTCGTGGTGATGTCCTGGGCGTTGTATCTTTTGATGCAGCAAGTCACCTGGCCGTCGCGCAGTTACATTATCGGCGTGTTTGCGACTTTGGCCTTGGCGTGGCTGGCCATTGCCCTGGTGGCGCGGCTGGTGCGCAACCGGACCCTGCGGCGGATATTCAAATGGGCCATGTGGGTCTATGCAACGCTGATTGCGCTGAATCTGACCGATGACGTGGCCGATTTTCTGGACGGGGTAGCGATTTCCATTGGCGATCTGCACATTTCGGCGCTGGGGATCATCAAGGCGGTTCTGCTAATCGGTTTTTTGCTGACGCTGGCCCGTATTGGCACCCGCGCGGCTGAGCGGGGGCTGATGAACAATGACGACATCACCCCATCCATGCAGGTGTTGTTGGCTAAGGGCATTCAGGTGCTGCTGTATGGCGCTGTCTTTCTGGCAGCCATCCGCACGCTTGGGTTTGACCTGACCGGTATTGCGCTGCTGTCCGGTGCGATTGGTGTGGGGATCGGGTTCGGGCTGCAAAAGGTGGTGTCCAACCTGATATCCGGGATAATCATCCTGATGGACCGGTCGATCAAGCCGGGCGACGTGATCTCGTTGGGCGACACGTTCGGCTGGATCAATGCGCTGGGCGCGCGTTATGTCTCGGTCGTGACGCGGGACGGGCGGGAATACCTGATTCCGAACGAGGATCTGATCACCAATCAGGTGGTGAACTGGTCGCATTCCGACAAATTCGTGCGATTGGACCTGGAGTTCGGCACCAGCTACGACGACGACCCGCATAATGTCCGTGCAACGGCCATCGGTGCGGTCAAATCCGTGACGCGCGTTTTAAGTGGCGGTAAGCACGAGCCGGTCTGCCACATCACCGGGTTTGGTGACAGCAGCGTGGATTACGTCCTGCGGTTCTGGATCAGTGACCCGACCAAGGGCCTGACCAATATCCGCGGCAATGTCTATCTGGCCCTGTGGGATGCGTTTAAATCCAAAGGTATTTCCATCCCCTTCCCCCAGCGCGAGGTTCGGTTGTTGTCCGACGCAGCCACGCAACAGGTCGCCAAAGAGTGATCCCCTGTGCGCCCCGCATAGCGGCGTTTCATTGAAATGTTGCATTCCCCTTGTTACCTTATTAGTACCCCGGCGCCGGGGTTTTACGGCGCGCAGCAAAGGAGGACTATGTTCTGTCTCTACATACTCAGGCGGGTTTGCCCGCCGATGACCGGGCCAATGTAATGGCTCACTCTCAGTCAATCAGCGACAAGCTGCTTGAACGTATCCTTTCCTCACTTTCCGATGACAAGGCCGAAGATGTCGTGCAGATCAACCTGCAAGGCAAGTCCTCGGTTGCGGATCACATGGTGATTGCCTCGGGTCGGTCGACCCGTCAGGTCTCGGCCATGGCGGAAAAATTGACGGATCGCATCAAGCAGGAATTCGGTTTCACCTCGAAGGTCGAAGGCAAGGATGCCGGCGACTGGGTGCTGATCGATACGGGCGACGTGATCGTCCATATCTTCCGCCCCGAAGTGCGTGAATTCTATCAGCTGGAAAAGATGTGGCTGCCCCAGGGCGGCAGCGCCTCGGCGAACTGAGGCGCCATCCCGGCCTGCATTAACAGGCCGGCGGCGAGAGAAATATGCGTATAAGCATTTGTGCGGTCGGGCGATTGCGTGCCGGACCGGAGAAGACCCTGCTTGACGATTACCTGACCCGATTTGACCGGACCGGCCGCGCACTGGGCCTTGGTCCTGCACGTGTGATCGAGGTTGAGGACAAGAAAAACGCAGGCATGGGGGCCGAAGGTGCGCTGCTGCGCAAGGCACTGCCCAAGGGGGCTGTGATCTGTACCCTGGACGAACGCGGGCGGGTGATGTCCTCGCCGGATTTTGCCAAGAAACTGGGCGGATGGCGCGAGGCCGGGCGTCAGGATTTGGCGCTGATCATTGGCGGGGCGGACGGAATAGACCCTAATCTGCGGGACGAGGCCGATTTTTCTATCTCATTCGGGTCAATGGTCTGGCCCCATATGCTGGTCCGTGTGATGCTGGCCGAGCAAATGTACCGGGCTGCAACCATCCTGTCGGGCGGCCCTTACCACCGGGTCTGACATGGCGCAGCTTTTGATCGTCTACCATTCGCGCACCGGCGGCGCCCGGCAAATGGCCGAAGCCGCGGCTGAGGCCGCGCAGGATGAGGCCGAAACCATCCTGAAACCCGCCGATCAGGCCGGACCGGACGATCTCCTGCGCGCCGATGGCTACCTGTTCTGCGCGCCCGAGAATCTGGCCGCGATTTCGGGTTTGATGAAAGAGTTTTTCGACCGCAGCTATTATCCCGTACTGGGCAAGATCGAAGGCCGTCCCTATGCCCAGATGGTGTGCGCCGGGTCCGATGGCGAGAACGCCGCGCGCCAAATCGCCCGGATCGCAACCGGCTGGCGGTTGAAAGAGGCGCAACCACCGCTGATCATCTGCACCCATGCGCAAACGCCCGAGGCGATTTTGGCGGAAAAGACTGTTCCAGACGACCAACTGGACCAATGTCGCGAGATCGGTGCTGCTTTGGCTGCGGGTCTGACCCTGGGCGTGTTCTGAGCCTCAGTTCAGATCAACGACCGTAGTGTCTTCGTTCCAACCATCAACACTGCAGCGTGCCTGAATCTGAACCTGTGTGGCACCTTCGGGAATGGCCACACCGCTTAGCGACCGGGTAAAGGGCTGCTCATTCTCATGTGGATGGTGCAACACGCGCATGCCCAGCTCGTTGCCGTCCATATCCAGCACGCGCCAGCCATCGGCGTAATGATCCCAGCCGGTATCGGGATGGCGGATCGTCACGTCGAATCGCCAGGTATCACCGCTCTGACGGGCCGAGACATTCTCGATCACCGACGGATCGGCAAGGGCAGGGCTGGCCAGAAAGGCACTGAGAATCAGGTATCGCATGCGCTGACCATAGGGTGTGCGACGCACCCGCGTCATCACGAACCTGTGTTGGGTGGCAGGTCCATCAGGATCGATCGTGAATGCGAGGCAAATTCCCGCCGATACAACACGCCAAAGGTGACGGTGGTGCCGATGATCAGGGCAACCGGCCCCAATATCCATGTCACCGAGGCCAGCGCAAAATAGGTCGCCCGAAGGGCACGGTTGAAGCTGCGTGCGGCGGTGACGCAAATCTCGGCGGCTTGCGCGGCCCGGGGATAGGCCTGCGGGTCTTCGGGGTCATTGGGCACGGCGGCCATCAGCACCCCGCAATAGCCGAACAGGCGATGCGCCCAAACATATTTCAAAAACGCGTTCGACAGAAATGCCAGTACGATCAAAATCTTGATCTCCCAGACCAAGGCCGGGGCGCTGCCTATGGCCAGATCCTGCGCCACCCCGGCCAGACGTTCGGTATTGCCCAGCAAGGCCAGCCCGCCGCCAATGGCAATCATCGTGGTCGAGGCGAAAAACGTGCTGCCCTGCCGCATGGTGCCAACCATCTGCGCATCAAACATGCGCGGTTGGCGCGTTACCATCTCGTGCATCCAGTTGCGGCGAAAATCATCCATCATCATCGTGACGGAGTTTTTGCGCGGTGAAGGATTGTCGATCCGCCAGCCGATCCACTGCCAGGCACAAAACAGCAGCACAATGGCCGCATAGTCGAGTGGTGAAAACACCAGGGCGCGTTCAATCCAGGTCATGGTCGCGACACTACGCGCGGCCAAGAGAACTTGCCAGATGTAGAAATTGGTAATATTAATTTACCAAACCGGAGGGCTCGCTATGGACATGCCAACGCCAAACCCAGATATTCTGCGCCGCAGGGACGCCGTTTTGCAGCAATTGCTGGAGGTTTTGCCCCAAGATGCTGTGATCCATGATGCTGCTGAAACCCTCGCGTATGAATGCGATGCGCTGACGGCGTATAAATGTCCTCCGATGCTGGCGGTGCTGCCGGCGACCACGCAACAGGTCTCGGACGCGCTGCGCATCTGCCATGCCGAAGGCGTGCCGGTTGTGCCGCGCGGTTCGGGCACGTCTCTGGCGGGCGGGGCATTGCCGACGGCGGATTGCGTCATTCTGGGCATCGCCCGCATGAACGAGGTGTTGGAGACCGATTATGACAATCGCTTTATCCGCGTTCAGACCGGCCGCACCAATCTGAGCGTGACCGGGGCCGTTGAGGGAGAGGATTTCTTTTACGCACCCGATCCTTCGTCACAACTGGCCTGCGCCATCGCGGGCAATGTCGCGATGAATTCCGGCGGGGCGCATTGCCTGAAATACGGTGTGACGACCAACAACTTGCTGGGCGTGACCATGGTATTGATGGACGGCAGTGTGGTTGAAATCGGCGGCGCGCATCTGGACGCAGGTGGATTGGACCTGCTGGGGGTGATTTGCGGCTCGGAAGGGCAATTGGGTGTCGTGACCGAAGCAACGCTTCGCATACTGCGCAAACCCGAGGGCGCCCGGCCGGTTCTGATTGGCTTCGACGACAACGAAGTCGCCGGGCATTGTGTCTCGGATATTATCAAATCGGGCATTCTGCCCGTCGCGATCGAGTTTATGGACACGCTGTGCATCAGGGCTTGTGAGAATTTTGCCAAAGCAGGCTATCCCGATTGCACGGCGCTGCTGATCATCGAGGTCGAAGGGTCCGAGGCTGAGATCGACTATCAGCTGTCGAAGATCGTCGAGATTGCCAAACGCCATAACCCGGTGGAAATTCGCGAAAGCCAATCGCCTGAGGAAAGCGCCAAGATTTGGTTGGGCCGGAAATCGGCCTTTGGGGCCATGGGGCAGATGAACGACTATATGTGTCTGGACGGTACGATCCCGGTCTCGTCCCTGCCCGAAGTGTTGCGCCGGATCGGCGAGATGAGCCAAGACTACGGCCTGCCCGTCGGTAATGTGTTTCATGCGGGTGATGGAAACATGCACCCTCTGATCCTGTTCGACGCCAACAAACCCGGTGATCTTGAGAAATGCGAGGCGTTTGGCGCCGACATTCTGCGGCTATGCGTCGATGTAGGCGGCTGCCTGACGGGTGAACACGGGGTAGGCGTGGAAAAGAGGGATTTGATGACACATCAATACGCGCCGCAAGACCTGGAAGCACAGATGTCGATCAAGGATGTGTTTGATCCGAAATGGTTGCTGAACCCCGCCAAAGTGTTCCCTCTGAACGCGTCAGCATCCCGGCGCGATGTGCGTCTGGCTGCAAAATAATAGGCTCTAACACAAAAGATATGCGATGAAACCCAAGACGGAAACCGAACTGGCCGAGATGGTGGCCGGACTGAGCCATCCGGTGCGTATTGCCGGTGGTGGCACCCGTGGTATTGGCGGGCCAGACGCAACCATTCACACCGTGGGCTTAAGCGGCATAAATTTGTATGAACCCGGCGCGCTGACCCTTGTGGCGCAGGCCGGTACACCCTTGGCCGAAATTGAGGTCGCTCTGGAAGCAGAAGGTCAGCAATTGCCGTTTGAGCCTATGGATCATCGTGGTCTGCTGGGCACGGGCGGAGAGCCCACCATCGGCGGTGTCGTGGCGGCCAATATCTCGGGCCCACGGCGTATTCAAGCCGGGGCCTGCCGGGATTTCCTGCTGGGTGTGCGGTATGTCGATGGCAATGGGCAGGTGATCAAGAACGGTGGCCGGGTGATGAAAAACGTCACCGGATACGATCTGGTCAAACTGATGGCAGGTTCCTGGGGCACGTTGGGGATTTTAACCGAAGTGTCGCTGAAAGTGCTGCCAAAGTCCGAATCCACCGCGACCTTGGCTGTACAGGTCGCGGATGCTGAAGACGCAGTGCAAGCCATGTCCGCAGCGCTGAAATCTCCATTTGAGGTCAACGGGGCCGCGTATGACCCTCAAGATGGGCGCACCTTTTTGCGGATCGAGGGGTTTTCCGATTCGGTGTCCTATCGCTTGGGCCAGCTGAGATCCGTATTGACCGGATTCGGTGAGGTCAAAGAAATCCCGGATCCTGCGGACCTGTGGCGAGGCCTTCGTGATGTCAAACCGTTTCGGGGTCAGGACGGCGACGTCTGGCGGATTTCAGTCAAGCCAAGCGACGCGCCCGAAGTTTCGAGGCGTCTGGCGGCGGACCAGCTTTTGTTCGATTGGGGCGGGGGTTTGATCTGGGCGCGGGTCTCACAAGGAACCGATCTGCGCGCACGTTTGGGTGCATTTGACGGCCACGCAACACTGGTACGGGCTGGAGCAGATACAATAGAAACTTTGGGTCAATTTCAGCCTGAACCTGCCGAATTTAAGGCTCTAACACGAGGATTAAGACAGCGTTTTGATCCACGCGGCCTCTTCAATCCGGGCCTGATGGGATAAATTGATGCAGACGACATTTACCGAAGAACAGCTAAAGGACCCGGCGACCCAGCGCGCGAATGAAATTCTGCGCAGCTGTGTTCATTGCGGGTTCTGTACTGCCACCTGCCCCACCTATCAGGTACTGGGCGACGAACTCGACAGCCCGCGCGGACGTATCTATCTGATCAAGGACATGCTTGAGAATGAGCGTGTGCCGGATGAAAAAACGGTACGACACATCGATCGTTGTCTGTCCTGCCTGGCTTGTATGACAACTTGTCCGTCCGGCGTGCATTACATGCATCTGGTTGATCACGCGCGGGACTATATCGAACAGAATTACAATCGCCCCTTCAGTGATCGTGCGCTGCGCTGGATACTGGCGCAAATTCTGCCCTACCCGACACGATTCCGCTGGGCGCTACTTGGGGCGAAACTGGGCCGCCCGTTTCGCTTTCTCATGCCGGATGCGCGGCTGCGGGCGATGTTAGATATGGCGCCCAAGCATATCCCTCCGGTCAGCCGAAATGACGACCCGCAAAGCTTTTTGTCCAAGGGACCGCGCAAGAAACGCGTAGCTTTGATGACGGGCTGTGCGCAAAAGGCGCTGAACACCGATATCAACGATTCAACCATTCGCCTGCTGACCCGGTTGGGGTGTGAGGTTGTGGTGGCCAAAGGGGCCGGGTGCTGTGGCGCGCTGACCCATCACATGGGCAAGACCGGCGACAGTCACAAAGCGGCCCAAGCCAATATCAAGGCCTGGACGGCCGAGATGGATGGCGATGGCTTGGACGCAATTGTCATCAACACCTCGGGCTGCGGCACGACGGTCAAAGATTACGGGCACATGTTCCGAAACGATCCGCTGGCCGAAGACGCCGCGCGGGTGGCGGATATCGCGATGGATGTCAGCGAATTGCTGATGCTTCTGGACCTTCCCGAAGGTACGAACCAGAACTTGACCGTTGCCTATCACGCGGCATGTTCTCTGCAGCATGGGCAACAGATCAAAACTCATCCCAAGACTTTGTTGAAAAAGGCTGGATTCACCGTATTAGAGCCTGCTGACAGCCATTTGTGCTGTGGCAGCGCTGGTACGTATAACCTGATGCAGCCGGAAATCTCGGGCCAGTTGAAGCAGCGCAAAGTGAAAACGCTTGAGGCCAAGAAGCCCGACATGATCGCGGCGGGCAATATTGGTTGCATGATGCAAATCGGCTCGGGCACAGATATTCCGGTTTTGCACACGGTTGAATTGTTGGACTGGGCCACCGGTGGCCCCAAACCACGGGCCTTGCAACCGGGTGATGGGGCACAGATTCCGATCCTCAGATAAGCCTGGTTGATGCAGCAGCGCATCAGTTTTCGGACGAAACCAAACCCGGCACGGCTGCCCTATTTTCGCCCAACCACGACCGTAGGAAGGTGATCCAACAGCAACGCCGGAGAACCGCTTGCAAAACTGGATCAGGGCTTTAGCGCTGGCATTGATGCCGATAGCGGCCGCGGCGCAGGATAGTGGGCTAAAAAGCCTGGATACCACCGATGCCGGGCGGGCGTGGATGGCTGTTGGCCGTCTGGATATAAACGGATCGGGGTTTTGCACGGGTACGCTGATCTCACCTACTTTGGTGCTGACCGCCGCGCATTGCCTGTACGACAAAACAACCGGTCAGCGGATCGATCTGTCCGGGGTCGAGTTTTTGGCCGCGTGGCGTCTGGGCCGCGCGTCCGCCTATCGTGCGGCGCGGCAGGCGGTGGTGCATCCGGACTATCGCTATGACAACGAAACTTCGACGGCACGGTTGCGCAATGACATTGCACTGATCGAGTTGTGGCAACCCATTCGCAACACCACTGTGATCCCGTTTGAAACCGGCGATCGCCCGCGTCGGGGGGAAGAGGTGGGCGTTGTCTCGTACGGGCAGGACAGGGCTGAAGCCCCGGCGCTGCAAGAGGTCTGCTCGGTCATGACCCGCCGGTCAGAAGTTCTGGTGATGTCTTGCGATGTCGAGTTCGGCTCTTCGGGCGCGCCGGTTTTTTCCTTTGAGGGTGACCGCCCGCGCATCGTGTCCGTGGTGGCTGCCAAGGCCGAGTTGAACGGCCAGCGCGTTGCCGTCGGTACCCCGGTCGAAGGGTCGCTGCGCCTGTTGCAAGCTGAACTGTCGGCTGGGCGCGGGTTTCTGGCTGCGACCCCTGAGGGTACATCCAAAAGAAACATTGGCGCGAGGTTCATCAAGCCATGATACGAATTCTGCTGGGCACATTTTTATGCTTGTCTGTCTTGTCGACTGCATCCCATGCGCAAACCGCAAAACGCAAGCTGACGGATCGTGACGACCTTTATGGCTGGGAGGCGGTGGGCCGTCTGGATATCGGCAATAAGGGCTTTTGCACCGGCACGCTGATTGCACGGGATCTGGTTCTGACGGCGGCTCATTGTGCGTTGGATAAGGCCACCGGCCGGCCCTATAAACCCGGAGAAGTGACGTTTCGTGCTGGATTGAGCAACGGTAACTCTCTAGCCGACCGCAAAGTCATCCAGATCGCCACCCATCCGGATTTTGTGGCCAATGCGCCGGTCTCGGCACCGCGAGTTCGCATCGATGTGGCGCTGATGCGTCTGGATGCCCCGGTCCCGCACGGCGTCGCCGATCCGTTTGCGTTGTACGAGGGGCGGATCAACGACAACGAGATCAGCGTTGCATCCTACGGGCAAGGCCGATCCGAGGCGATTACTCGCCAGCGTTCGTGCAGCATCCTTCAACGCGGTCGCGGGCTGATCAGCTTTGACTGTGACGTAACCTTTGGGTCTTCGGGGTCGGCCATTCTGGCAAAAAAGGGACCGCGCTGGCAGATTCTGTCGGTTGTATCCGCGGGTGGTTTTGATGGTCGGCGCAAGGTCGGGTATGGCATGGAACTGTCTGGGATCGTTTCTGATTTGAAAGCTGACCTGCGCCGAGATGCACCCCAGCCCAAGGCCAAGATACGCCGGTTGCAGGTGGGGTCGGACAAGTCCAGTTCCGGTGCCAAGTTCATCTCATCCGACGGGTCTTGAACTCGTTGAAAATGCTCCCCATGTGAATTGTACCGGGTCGCCGTGAACGGGGCCTGGCATGCTCAATCGCCCGTCCGAACGGAGGGCAAATCGTAGATCGCTCAGATATGAGGATATGACACATGCGTACTTTTGATTTTGCACCGCTGCACCGCGCAACCATTGGTTTCGACCAGATCGCAGACATGATGGACCGCGTTCTGACCAATGACGTGGCTCAGCCCAGCTATCCGCCTTACAACATCGAAAAAACCGATGCCGACACCTATCGCATCTCGGTCGCTGTCGCCGGTTTTTCGGAAAATGACTTGTCGGTCGAAGTGAAGGAAAACGCGCTGATCGTCGCCGGTAAGAAAGCCGCCGAAGACCAAGAGCGCAGCTACCTGCACCGTGGCATCGCCACCCGTGCATTCGAGCGCCGCTTTGCGCTGGCTGACCACGTGCGTGTTACCGGCGCGAACCACGAAAACGGCATGCTGAATATCGACCTGAAGCGCGAGGTGCCCGAGGCCCTTAAACCGCGCCGGATCGAGATCGCATCGGCCAATGCCATTGAAAAGGATGTGGTCGACGCAAAAGCCGTGAACTAAGGCGGTCAACCCACACGCCGCGGCGATCTCCTCCTCTCTGGGTCGTCGCACCATGCGCCCCGCGTTCCTCCAGACGCGGGGCGTTGTTTTTGGGTCGGGCTTTATCTGCCGATCGGATAGGGTCGTCCTATTGAAAAAGGCGCTTGCAGGGTTGCAAACGCCCGAAATCTTGATTCACCTTTACTTTATGACGCAGATATCCCTACTCCAAAAAGCGTGATTAAGCTGTGATTTGTCTTCTTCTGCGGCGGGTAACAATGCCCAAGCCTAAAAACGCGCTTCCCAACAGCAGAAGTGAAGGCGGCAGCGGAACAGCCGCGACCTGTATTCCGTCGATCGAGAAGCCGTCGTTCGAAAATGAACCTTCCCCCCCCTCTGATGCATAATTGGCAAGTGACACTTCTGCCGCTCTGGTTGGCCTGCCAAAATCGATGGTCACCAGCCGAACGTTGCCATCCCGCAATTTGCGGCCGGATCTGAGTTCATGGTTCACACCAACGGCACTGATGCGCAGAAATCCACCGGCATCGCTGGCGTCGGTAATGGCGAACATCAATTTGCTAAACGATTTCCCGTCGGCAAGTGCGACGTCCCAATTCAGCCCCCAGGTATCATTACTATCCAGGAACCAGGATCCTCTGTCAGGGGACGTGCTCTCGCGCCCAAAAACGTGTCCTTGCCGCAAGGCAAGCATACTGCCGGTGTTGCCTTCCAATCCGGATACCGTGCCACCTGTGCCGACACCGCCCAGTGTAGAGAATGACCCGACAGAGGTTGAGAAACCATTTGCCACTTCACCCTCACCATGAGTGCCGCCAAGTGCTTCAAAGCCCTCGAAGACAGAACCATTCATGGCCCGGTACGCTTCTTGGTTATATCCGACCACATTGATTGTTGTGGCATGTGCGCACACAGCAAATATCGACACAAAGCTTGCACCTATGAGTGCTCTAATCTTACTCATGAGAGAAACCCCACTAACAATCAATGAGATATATTAGCTTGGATGATTGTATTTGTAAAATACTGGGCTTGACAGTTTTGTATTGTCCGCTGCTCAAGCATGATGTGTTTGGACTAAAAAGTGAAAATTAGTTTTGAGATTGCCGATAACTCGCGTCCAGAACTGAAATTGTCGAACATATGAAAGCTGCGTTCACGGGCTGCAGCGGGTAAAATCCTGACGCTGTAGCGTTGCCGAATTCCCGGCTGACGTTGAGCAGTTTGGACCGAGCATCGATTCTTCTCAAATAAAGTCGCCGCGATGATCTCGATTGAGGCCCAAAGAGTAGAATAGGCCCCTGTAGCTGTGTTTCCGCCTAGCCGGAAGGGCGCAATTACGTTGGATGACGCGCGCCTTAAGTATGGCCACCGCCTGCTGACGGTGGCCCAAGCGGATCAGACCGACATGCAGATGTATTTCATCTCAAGATAGTCTTCCATGCCGTGATGGCTGCCTTCACGGCCAAGACCGGATTGTTTGACACCGCCAAACGGGCCCAGCTCGGTCGAGATGATGCCCGTGTTCACTCCCACGATGCCGTATTCCAGTGCCTCGGCCACTTTGTAGACGCGGCTCAGGTCCTTGGCATAGAAATAGGAAGCCAGACCAAATATCGTGTCGTTGGCCATGGCGATGACATCATCCTCGTCCTCGAACTTGAACAGAGGGGCCAGCGGGCCAAAGGTCTCCTCTTGCGCGACCTTCATGTCCTGCGTCACGCCGGTGACGATGGTGGGCTGAAAGAACGTACCGCCCAGATCATGCGGCAGGCCACCGGTCAGGATAACGCCGCCTTTTTCCGTGGCATCAGCAATATGTTCGCGCACCTTGGCCACGGCCTCATCACTGATCAGCGGGCCGGTGGTGATACCCTGGTTCAGGCCGTCGCCGACGTGCAGGGCCTCGGTTGCGGCTTTCAGCTTGGCTGCGAATTCGTCGTATACACCGGCCTGCACATAGATGCGGTTGGCGCAGACACAGGTCTGGCCGTTGTTGCGGAACTTGCACATCATCGCGCCTTCGACGGCCGCGTCCAGATCGGCGTCGTCGAATACAATGAAAGGTGCATTGCCTCCCAGCTCCATCGAACATTTCATGACCTGATCGGCGGCCTGACGCAGCAGGATGCGCCCCACCTCGGTCGAGCCTGTAAAGGTCAGCTTGCGCACGCCGGGGTTTTCGCAGAACTCTTTGCCGATCTCGCTGGCCTGAGACGAGGGTACGACGTTGAACACGCCGGCAGGTACGCCCGCCTGTTCCGCCAGCAGCGCCAGCACCAACGCTGACAACGGCGTTTCCGTCGCCGGACGGGCCACAAAGGCGCAACCTGCGGCCAGCGCTGGGGCCGCCTTGCGTGTGATCATCGCGTTAGGGAAATTCCACGGAGTGATCGAAGCCGCCACACCGATGGGCTGTTTCAGCACGGTGATCCGCTTGTCGCGCTGATGGCCGGGGATGGTCTCGCCATACACACGCTTGGCCTCTTCGCCGAAGAATTCGATGAACGAGGCACCATAGGCAATTTCACCCACGGCTTCAGCCAGCGGCTTGCCCTGTTCGGCGGTCAGGATCTTGCCCAGATCCTCGGCGTTTTCCATCATCAGGTCGAACCAGCGGCGCAGGATTGCAGCGCGTTCTTTGCCGGTCAGCTTGGCCCATTCTTTTTGCGCAGCCTCGGCCTGAGCGATGGCGCCTGCCACCTGCGCCCGGCTGACATCGGCAACCTCGGCCACCACATCCCCGCGGGCCGGGTTGGTCACCGCAAGGGTGCCATTGTCGCCATCCACCCACTGACCGCCAATATAGGCTTTGGTCACCAGCAGGTCAGGGTTTTTCAGAAGGGATTTCAGATCGGTTGTCGCGTCCAGCATGGGTCAGCCTCCGGCAGAAAATTGGTTCAACGCACCCAATCAGGTGGGGTCGGGAATGTCTATGTCCACTATCGCCAGCGGGTCAATCCAGATTTGATCAAATAACCTTCAGTTCAAGGCCGTGCATCACGCCTATCTTTTTCAGGCTGAGTTTGTCAAAGTCTGGAGGAATTTTGGACCCAAGGGGATGTAAACACCCGTAACATTCCCTATCTTATTGGGTAAATAAAGAAAAAAGGGATAGCAGAGATGTCGAACCATCAATTTGATGCCTTGATCGAAGAGACTCAGGCGAAAGTCCGTGAAAGCCAATCACAGATCGAAGGGCTGACATCGCGGATTGAGGCCGCCCGCGCCAAGATCGGCACCACCGAGGCGGATATCGACATCGAAAATGCAACGCTTGAGGATGTGCACGCCCATACCGAGG
Organism: Ruegeria sp. BH6; assembly: GCF_056538105.1. Classification (NCBI taxonomy): domain Bacteria; kingdom Pseudomonadati; phylum Pseudomonadota; class Alphaproteobacteria; order Rhodobacterales; family Roseobacteraceae; genus Ruegeria; species Ruegeria sp. BH6. The sequence goes on along the minus strand of NZ_JBQFSR010000007.1, from coordinate 164,506 downwards.
TGATGAACGCCAATATCGCCGAGCTGATCATGGGTCTGGACGATGTGACCAACGCGTTTTCCAAGGATTTCGACGAGATGCGATCGAAAACCGGGTGGGAATCGTTTGTCGGCATCTTCGCCAAAGCCAAATCCGAGTCGATGCGGCAGGAGCGCATGCGCACCGCCAATATCGACGACAAGCTGCAGGACCTGATCGCCAAATCCGACGTGATCGTCAAGCTGCTGGAAGGGCAGTTGTCGGTGTTGGAGGAGCAGCGGGTAAAGGTTGAGGACAACCTGACCGGCACGCTGGACGACCGTGAGGCGACCGTGGCCGAACTTGAAGCCTTGCGCGCCGAGATTCAGGGCATGGATCCGACGATCATCACGTTGGAGAACAAGATCAGCGTCGAACAGGACGCCGCCGCGCGCACCCAGCTGGAAACCGAACTGGCTGAGCTGAACAAGCAGTACAACGCCAAGGTTCAGGAAGAACAGGTCAAGCTGGCCAAGTCTCAGACGCTGGAGCGTTATATCGAAAAGGGCAAGACCTGGGTCGATTCATTGCAGAACCAGGCGGCGACGCAGATGGTGCTGATCAACAAGCTGCAAACAGACACCCAACAGCGTGTGGTTCTGTATGACGCCCTGACCAAATCGCTGAAAACGGCACAACAGCAGGACGTCGCCCACCGTATTAACGAGATCGGCGTGCAAACCGACCAGGAGGCGCAAACCGCCATGGCCGCCATCGGCACCGCGACCAACCAGAAGATGGCCGACATGCTGGAAGCGCATGAGGATCACATGGTTTTTGCCCGCGACGTTCTGGAGAAAAAGGCCAAGGCGGACGAACGCTTTGCCCGCCGCTTTGCCTCGATTGTCGAGAAGCATGATAAGAATTTGTATGGTGGGTGATGCTCAGAAACCCCGTAATAAAGTACGTCGGAGTTTTAGCAGCGTTAGTCTTGTCGCTTTACTTTGCGTATTTGGCGAAGGACCTTCCAGCATTCCAGCTTGAAGGATTTGCCAAGTACCTTTGGTACATTCCAGCAGCGATATGGACTATTGGTTTCGCGTATCTGTTTGTACAGACTTGGTTTGGTATGGTTTGGGTGTTTGTTTCCATTCTTAAACTCTTGGACGGAATGACAGCAAGTTGGCCCCGATCCATAAGGGATTTGTTTGGTATCCAAGACTTTGGATCTAGAAGAAAATGAACGACCCCACCCAAGACCATGTCGGCCTGACCGACACCTTCGCCTCGCGCCGCTATTTCCGCAAATTCGAGGTGATCACCGTCCACCTGTTGCGCGTGGCGGCGACGATGGAGGCGGAGGGCGCGATTTCAAAACAAGAGGTGCGGATCGTGTCGCGCTACCTCTCGGGGCTGCTCTATACCTTCCGCGCGCTCAGCATGAAGTACCTGCTGGTCGGGCGCGATACGGGGCGGTTCTTTGGCAGTCTCGCCATGGACAAACGCGACAGCGGGTTTCCGGTTGCCGCCGAGCTGCTGACCATGGCCAATGACGCGCAGCAGGCGCAGGTGCATCTGGAGAACATGCCATCCGAGGCTGACCTGAAAACCGACATGGTGCGTACCATCATCAGCGAACAGGAAATCCCCACCAAGCTGCAATTCGCACTGTCCCAAAGGCTCTATTACGAGGAATTGCTGAAAGGCCAGCTGTTCTGGGCCCGCAACGATCCCGAATGTCACTGGATCGGGAATGAGGGCGAGCGGCGTAAGTTCATGATCCACTGGGCGGTCTATGACAGCCAGATCAACCTGCCGGTCATCTATCTAATGCAGTTGGAGGACAGTGGCAAAACCGCCCTGCCGAAGGATCAGCGTCGCTGGCCCGAAGTTCAGGCGCATCTGATGGCACAGTCTTTGGGCGGGTTGAAGCTGGTGACCATCGCCAAGGGCTTCGATCAGGATTTTGATGACCTGCACCCCAAACACCTGCGCCGCATCCACGTGGGCCCGATGTATTCCTCGGCCTATACCGAGCAATCCGGGCCACTGCGGCAGGTTCTGGAAGACGCGCAGGCGCCCGAAGGTCAGGACTGGGCGCTGGCCTGGACCACTGAAGAATTGGAGAGCGAAGACGTGATCGAAGAACGCACCGGGTGGTTTTCCACCGTCGAACGCGAGGTGTTCGCTTTGGACCCGTTCGGCGGGCAGGGGGCCGAGACCGGCGCCACGAGCACGCAGCGATCCATCATCCTGCCCCAGCGCCCGTTCCAGGTGCTGGCCGAGCGCAACCCGCCGGGATTTGCCGACGTGCGCAAGTTCGTCGTTAGCAAGACCGGGCAGGTGTTGAGATATTGAGGATTTCGCCTTCGGCGAGAGTATTTTTGAAAAGATGAAGCAAGGGCGGTTTTGAGATGAGTTTGACGTCAGATCAGATGGAATTGCGCGAAGACGACATTCGCAAGCATTATCCCGCAGCGACCGCTTTGCTGAACGGGTTCGAACACGCACCTCGGATTGCCAAACCTGTTGAAGCCACCATTGAACGCTCTCCGGGTGTCTCGACCGGACGGCGGTTCCGGTCCACAACTCCGGGGTTGGTGACACGTCGCACTGCGCGCGCGGATGGGGTGCATCTGGTTGAACGGATCGAAGCTTCGGATGATGGCGATACGCTTATCTCGCCGCCGCAGGCCACAACGCAGCAGGCAATCCGCCGTGCGGTTGCCATTGCTCTGGCGGTGGCTGAAGCCTATGCCGAACAGACACCGCTGGCAGACCTGAAACGCGCGAACCTTGCGGGCGATCTACCCGCCGCGCGCAAGACCGAGTTTTCGGAATTGCTGACGGCTGAGGCGCTGATCACCTCGCATACTTTCGGCAATGCCTTGGCCTATCTGATGTCCTCGCATCTTGGCGAAACCACTGCAGATATTGGTGAGATCGAAGAGGTCTTGACCGACAACGGTCAACTCGCCCTGCATGGCGCATTGTGGGAACTGGACCAGATGCTGGCCAAACATGCCCCTGACGATGCCTATCTGATCGCGGCCACCAGCGCCTATGCTGAACAGCTAATGGAAAAAGCCGCCCTGCGCGCGCAATCTGCTGGTCATCTGGCCCCGTTCCACAACGCCGCCTGGCATATCGAGGCCGATGATCTGACGATCCGAGGGTTTGAACCCGCCTCGAAGGCCAAATCCACCACCCTGACCATGACGTTCAAGAAACCGAACGAGGTGGTTGGCAACCACATCGCCAAGTATCAGGCGATGAAGCTGGCCAAGATGGTGATGGCCTATGACTTCGACCGCCGCCTGAACCCGTTTGCCGAACTGGGTGGTTTCATCTTCACCTTCATGGGGGATGGCAAACCGGGCACCGGCAAGACCACTCTGATCCAGATGATGGCCGGGCTGATCAATGACTACTGCCAGAACGCGGGCTATCCGTTCCGCTATCAGAACCTGAGCACCGACAATATCGACAGCTATCAGGGGAAATCCGGCCAGAACGCCAAGGCCTTCATCAACACGATCATCGACCCCTCGGTCATCGGGTTTGGCACCATCGACGATATCGACCAGCTGGCGGGCAAGCGCGGCGACCGGCAATCGTCAGCTGGGCAACTGGAAATTACCGCCGTATTGATGGAGAGCTTTGCCGGCGCCAACACCGTTGTACGCGGTAACTGCACTTTCGGCATGTTCTCGAACTACCCCGAGAATGTGGACGACGCCCTGCGCCAGCGGGCGGGTGCGCGGTTTCTGGTGGACGGGCCGCAGACGCGCGAGGATTACATCGACATCCTGCACCTGCTGATGGGCCGCAATCATGACATCCCGCTGGGCGAGCACGAAGCCTATGCCGCGCAGGAGATCAAAAAGGCCGTCGCCGCCAGTTTCGAAAGCCACTCTCGCCCGCATGAGGCCGCCTTGCTGCAGGTCTATGACCGGGTGTCCAGCGATATCGGCCAGATGGACACGATCGCCAAGCTGGGCACCTACCTCAAGGCGATCCAGCAGGCGGATGAGCGTTTCACCGGTCGCGCGATCAAGAACATCACCGATGCGGTCAAGGTCCGCGCGATGGATTTCGAACTGCCCGACGAATGGATGGAAAACCCCGACCTGTTCCTGTTCCGCGACTACGACACCAAGAAGGCGATGATTGAGGACCTACGCCAGCCGATCACGGTCGAGATGGTAGTCCAGGAAATCAACCGCTATGCCGACAGCGAGTTCCGTTATGCCGATAAGAGCGATGAGGTCGCCATCGAGAACGCGGTGCGTGAGATGAGCAGGATGGAAGAGGCCAAACGACGGTACTTGGAGGGGAACTGAAATGGATGATCTTCTGCCGCTTGTTGCGTATTATTTTTTAACCGTCGCGATTTCAGCGGTTGTGGGTTGGCACGCCGGAAAACTTCGTTTGAAGAGAGACGAACACACCGGAATTGGAGCGGTGCTCGTAAGTTTGGTACTTGTATTCGTTGTGGTACCCATTGGGCCGGTCATTCTTTCATCGATACTTTCGGAAGGGTTCGGTAGCGTTCCGACCGTTCTGAGTTTGTGGGGCTGGCTCCTTCTTCTTTCTACCGGCTCTGAAGGAGGAGCTGAGTTCCTACTGCTGATCGTAGTTTCGAGCGTTGCGGTCTGCCTATTGAACCACGCTTTAGGGCGTCGCGCGGCCGTTGAAGACGTTGTTTCGCCGCGAGAACTGCAAAGTCGAATAAGTGCTCAGAATAGCCGCATTAAAGAAACGCGCATGCGCCATATTTCGAAGGAGAGGCTGAAATGATCCGCCTCATCGAAAAAGGCCTGATGTTCGGCAACCTCGTCCACATCTCCAGCCCGGCTCTGGTCGAGCGGTATAACCGCGCGCTGCAGCATCTGGCGGGCAGGACCACGGCGCTGACGGATTTCCATGTCGATATCTCGGGCTATTCGCCGGAGGTGGGGATCGAGCTGGAGGATGAGCTCTACCTCAACCCCAACGGCGTCAACCGGCAGTTCATCCTGCTGACGACCGAGCAGAAACGCAGCCCCCTGCTGAACGTCAAATTCTCGACCTCGCGCGATATTCTGCGCGAATTCATCGAGATGAACGAGGCGCAGCTGTTTGCCCTGACCGCCACAGATGCGGTGGCCGGAGAGCTGGTGAACTCGGTCATCAAACTCAGCACGCCGCGTGACCTACTGAACATCAAAAAGATCGAGATCGAGGCCGACACTGCAGGCGGCACCCTGCGCAAAGCACAGCAACTGGCGGGCATGGTCGAGCGCTTCAAAACCGAAGAAGACGCCTGGTTCGACGATGTGCTGATCGCGAAGATGATCGAGACGGCCAAGGAAACCGGTGACGTCACCCGCAACCCCGTTCGCCTGCGCCACACCGCGTTTGAGCAACGCAACTTCTGGACGGCGCATTTCGGCGGGCTCTATCTGTTTCCTGATCTGGACCACCCGGCGGCGATCTGTATGGGCAAAAAGCCCGAGGATCTGAAGATCAAATACACGTTCGAGCCGTCGCAGCGAAATCAGATCGCCAAGTTTCTTGACTTTAACGACTTGGTCGAACCAATCGTCAAAGCGCGGGGCGTGGATGCCACCGCGATCCTGCAGCAAAAGATGGATTTCCTGACCGTCGACGCGGCGGCGGATGCGGGCGTTGACCTGACGGGGCTGGATCGTGGCGACATGCGGCGGCTGGCCCGTAATCACGCAGACCGCCTGCCCGAGGCTTATCACGGTTTGGGCCAATTACTGCGCTGGGCGAAGGATGGTGGTCCGTGGCCGCGCATCACCTCGGACCATCCGGCCTATTTCTACACGTTGCGGGCCACCGATACGCCGAACCGTGATCTGGTGAACATGCTGCTGGCTGAGCTGGCCCCGCTGGACCCGCGCCAAATGTTCATCTGCCACAAGGAACTGTTTTACAACACCTATGCCGGTTGGCCCGAGACCAAGAAAGCCTATGTTGCCGACTTTCTTGCGCGCGAGTATCAGGTGGACAAGGCGGGCGCCCGCGCTGCGCTGTTCGGGCATGAACCGGACATGAGCGGCAGTGACCGGATTAGCGATGACATCATCGCACGCGTTGGTCCCTGGGGCGCAGTTGGGAGGAATTGAATGCTTGTCGCAATCCGTTTTCTAATTCCACTGCTGATCGTTCTGACCGTGATCTATGTCGGGCTGTCGATCTACTCCCGCCTCGTCCGTCGGCGTAAGTTGATCGCGCATTGGGAAAAAAAAGGGCTGCACGGTGATCGAGAGGCTTTTCTCGAGCGGGGAATGCGGCAATATGACAAATCGTTCCGCAAGAAACTGCTGCTGGGTGTCTATGTCATCCCGCTTGGGGCCATTGCCCTGCTAATCTATATTACTAATTTCAAATGAGGGCCGGATAGATGGTCTATGTCAAATGGGTATTCATCATCGTGTTCTGGGGGCTTGTTGCCTCGGTGCTGGAATACACCTTGCCACAGCAAGATGTGGTGCGGATCGTAAAAACCGAGGTGCGGCGCGTCGATTTTGGTGAGAACTCGATCTTCTGGGCACAGCAAGATACCGGCCAAGAGGGCGCGCAGACTGTCAACCGAGATGTGCGATTTGTGGAAACATTCCGCCCGAACGGAAAACCGCGCGTTTATCGCAATGAGGATACCGGCTGGGGCTGGCCGCCCTATTTCAAACTCGACAGTTCGAACCTACAGGCGGAACTGACCAATCTCGTGTCGACTGCGGATAACCCGCAATGGGTGGTTTTGCGCCATTATGGTTGGCGCAATCAGCTTATGTCGATCTTTCCCAATGTGGTCTCGGTGCGCCCGGTGGACAGCCCTGATGTGCGGCTGATCCCATGGTTCAACATCATCTTTCTGACGGTTTTCTTTGCCATCGTCTGGGCTATTTGGGTGCGCTGGCGTCGGTTCCGACAACGCCGTATCGACCCGATGCTTGAGAATATGGAAGATGGGATTTATGCCGCCGGTGATGCGATCGAAGAAAAGCGCAACGGGTTCCGCCGCTGGCTTGATAGCTGGAAATCCAAGTGATGGCGGGCATCTGAATCCGCCACCTGCTCGGTTCTGTTTGCTTATCGAACTACGAATTCAGCGTGCAATGCCCCGGCGGCCTTGATCGTTTTCAGTATGTCGATCATGTCGCGGGGCGACACGCCCAGCGCATTCAGCCCGGCCACAACCTCGGACAGGGTGGTTGCCTCGGGGATTTCGGCCAACCCGGTGCCCTCTTCTTCTTCGATACCGGCGAAAGTGCGGGGGACCACAACCGTTTCGCCGCGGGCAAAAGGGTTGGGCTGAACTGCGATGGGGGATTCCTCGACTGTCAGGGTTAGATTGCCTTGTGATACCGCGACCCGTGAAATCCGAACCTCTTGCCCCATGACGATGGTGCCCGAGCGCTGATCAACCACGACGCGCGCCTTGGTTTCCGGTTCGACCAGAATGTTTTCGATCCGACCCAGCGCATGCGCGGTTGAAACCGACTGGGTTGCCGCAATGTTGAGTTCCACCGTGCCGGAATCCCGCATAATCGCCACTGCGCGGTTGAATTCTGTGTTGATCGCAATCTCAATCCGACTGGCGGTGGTGAAGTCCGGCTCGCGCAGGGCAAGGCGCATTTGCGTCAAGGTTGACAGGTCAAAATCGATCTCACGCTCAACCCGTGCGCCCGAGGGGATCACGCCGGAGGTCGGCACTCCCTGAACAATCGAAGCAGCCTCACCCTCAGCCACGGCGCCACCGGCCAGAACCGTGCCTTGCGCCACAGCATAGATTTGCCCATCGGCTGCGTTGAGCGGTGTCATGATCAGGGTGCCACCCAACAGGCTTTTGGAATCACCAATGGCCGACACCGTCACGTCGATCTGCCCGCCGACCCGCGCGAAAGGCGGCAGGCTGGCGGTCACCAACACAGCCGCTACGTTTTTAGGGCGAAAATCTTCGCCATTCACGTTGACGCCCAGCCGTTCCAGGATGTTCGACATAATCTCTTCGGTGAAGGGTGAATTGCGCAGCCCGTCGCCAGTTCCGTTCAGCCCGACAACCAGGCCATAGCCGACCAGATCATTGCCCCGCACCCCGTCAAAATCCACAAGGTCCTTCAGGCGGATCGTGCCAGCGGATGCTATCCCGGGCAGCAACATCAGTAGGAAAACAAAAAGCTTCATCTTAGGAAATTCACCAGCGACAGGTTCGCATTGCGAACGGTGACGGAATACAGGCTCTCCAACTGGAACTGGACGGTCTGCAACTGTGAAGCGGTTTCATAGGGACCCGCAGCGATCAACTTGTTCCTGCTGAATTCAAGGCTGGTCTGCGCGGCGCTGTTGCGCGTGGCCGCCTGTTCGATCCGAGCCTCTGCTGAACCGACCTGAGCGCGCAAGTTCACCACATCGTTCTTGGTGTTGGCCAGATCGACGCCCAACTGTGTAAACAGGGCGGTGCGCTGATCACGCGGCAAGTTCAGAGCATTGTCAGAGACCAACGCCGCAACGGCAATATCCCGTATCGCATCCTTGATCGCGGGGTCGGTGGCTGTGATCGGGATCGTGATGTTTTCATTCTCGGATATCTGCATCGGTGCCAACGCATTGCCCGAGCCCTGGTAGATCACCGCGTCAAAACCGGCGGGGTCGTTGAACCAGTCTTCTGCCGCCTGTCTGATATCCGCCGTTGTGACGTATCCGCTCAGCTCCGTTTCAAGTGCGCTCAACAACTTGTCGGTTGACGGCAGGGGGGAGACATCAGTGGCCGCGCCGGAATACAGGCTGCGTCCACCAGCGCGGGTGTTCAGCGCTGATATGATCGTATCCAACTCGTTCCGGGCCTGAACCGATGCATTTTCATGGCTTACCGCCTGGTTTGACGTGCCGAAGGACAAAAGGGAGGAGGTCAACTCGGTCACGGACTCGTTAATCGTGGTCAAGCTCAGCTGCATGGCATCCGTGAACAGCCCAGTCTCAGCCGTCGACACCTGATAGGCGTCCAGGCGCGACAGGCTGCGGTCCAGATCCAGCAGATGGGAATAGTCGCCATCCAGCCGCCCTGAGACATCCTGAACCTTGCCGGTCGACATCTCATAAGACAGGGTTTCGATTTCGTTTCTGAGTTCAGTCGAGCGGGTCCGCAAAGTCATGCCCCGCGCCAGATCGCCAATAGACGTCAAATTCATCATCAGAGCCTCAACAAGGTTTGCATCAATTCATCCACTACCGAGATGACCCGTGCGTTCGCGGCATAGGCCTGCTCGATCTCCATCAGGTTCTGCAATTCCTGGTCGGTATCCACGCCCTGCTCCGCTTCGGTTCTGGCCATTTCCAGCTGCGCGCTGTTGGCAAAGGTCAGGCGCTGGCTGGCGGTATGAGCGTCCGATCCGGTTCTGGACATCAGCGCCTCGGTCAGATCCGAGGCGCGCATGTCACCGGTGCCAAAGGGCGACCCCGCGACGGGTCGTGCATCGCTGAGAATGGCGCCAAAGGCCTGCAATTGCGTCGCATCGCCCGGATCGCCGGGGGCCACCGCACCAAGCCCGTCGCGCAAGCGCCAGCTGTCACCTCCAGTGTCGGGATCAACAATCGTGTTCAGGCTGATGCGCGAGGCCAGCCCCTCAGGCGCAGTGGCATCGAAGCGGTTGCCGGCTTCCGTGAACAGACCGGGATCGGTAGGCAATGCGGTGGGGTCCAGACCGGGTGTTTCGAACCGTTCGATCATATCCTGCGCGACCGAGTCGAGATGAGCCTGTGCCTCAACCGCCAGCTCATCGCGGATTTCAAACTGCGCCATCAGCGCGCCGCCGCGTATCTGGGCGTTGTCTCCGCCGGTGCGCACCGGGTTTCCGTTCATCTCCAACCCCGACAGCAGCCCATTGCCCACCGTCATGTGGGGTTTGGTGTCGCCCGTGGTGGTAAAGGAAAATTCGGCAGCCGTGCCTTCCAGCAGGATCAGGCCACCGTCTGAGTACAGCGACACCTGATCGTTCGCACGCGGAACCGCGTTCACCGGCACCAGCTCATTCACCTGATCAATCAACACCTGCCGCTGGTCCAGCAGGGCACCAATATCGCCACCCGCATGTTTGACCGACGGAATTTTGGCGTTCAGCTTCTCGATATCCTTGAGGGTTTGGTTCAGGCTCTCTACCTGCTTTCCAATGGAGCGATCTGCGTCCGAGCGCAGCTGCCGAACGCCTTCGGATGCCGAATTGAGCGCGTTGGCCAGATCACGGCCCGCGCGGGCCACCTGATCCAGTCGCTCAGAAGAATCTGGCAGGCTGGCAGCGGTGATCAGGCTGCTGTCGAACTCGGCCAACCGATTGGCAAGCGATGTGGGATCGTCAACCGTGCCAACGGCGCCCTCAACACTGGTGTGAAAGCTGGAAACTGCAAATTGGTAGGCCAGTTCCGCATCGGTGGTGCGACGGTTAGCGGTTAGAACCGGGTCCTGATTGCGAATAACCCCTACGGTGCGCACCCCGGTGCCCGAAATCACGTTTGTCGTCAGTTCCAGCGACCTGCGGGCATAGCCGGGCGTCCGCGCGTTGGCGATATTGTCCGACACGACCGAGGTGCCGCGGCTCGAGGCCGTCAGGCCGCTGACGGCGTTGTTGAATGCTGTCGACAAATTCATCAGACAGGCCCCCTTTCCGGGTCAAAACCCAAATCAGCGTTTGATGTTGGTGGTTTCTTGCAGCATCTCATCAACGGTCTGAATCACCGTAGCAGCCGAGGAATAGGCGCGTTGGGTCTGAATCAGCGAAGTCAGCTCGGTCGCGATATCTGTGGTCGATTCCTCGCGCGCGAAAGACACAAGTTCACCTGTTGGACCTTCCCCTGCGTTCCAGAGAAAATATGTGCCGCTTTCCCGTGATGGCGCATAAGTCTGGCTGTCCAGCGCGGTCAGGCCATTGGGATTGGGCACATCCGCCAGCGGGATCTGGAACATGCGACGGCTGACACCAGTGTCATAGAACGCATATACATAGCCATTTTCATCGACCTGAACGCTGGTCATCGTGCCTACGGCTGACCCGTCGCGTGTTATCGAAACGGGCGCAAAGGTATCGGACAGTTGCGTGATGCCGTCCGCATCGCCGATCTGGCCGATATTGATCTCCATCGGGCCACCTGCGACGTTGACCACAAGGCTGCCGGTTGCCGGGTCGTAGGCCCCGCCCGACACGGTGGCGACGCTGGCCAGTGTACCGCCAGCGGTGCGGCTGTCGGTGAACGTCAGCGTGTATTCCCCGATCACCGCCCCGCCCGAGGCTGAGTCGCGCAGCACCATGGTCCATTCATTGCTGCTGCCGGCCCCGGGGACGGTTGGCACAAGTTCGATATCCACGCTTTCGGATTTGCCCAGGTTGTCGAAATATTCAACCGACAGGGGTTGTGTGTCGCCCGGCGACCCGGCTTCGGTGGCCGTTGCGGGCAAGTTCATACGCAGATTCATCTGTGTGGTCGGTGCGCCGGACAGTTGATTGACGCTAAGCTGCACGGGCTCGAGCGCCGCTGGGGTGTCCCGCGGCACCGCGGGAATTGAACCGTCCGGGTTGGCGCGCCAGCCCAGCAGGACCAAGCCGGATTCGGTGACCAGATACCCTTCCTCATTGGTGCGGAAAGAACCGGTCGTGGTCAGTTGCATCTCATTCGAGCCACCCGCGATTTGCGAGCTTGGGCGAACCGGCAGCATGCCTCGGCCGCGTACTGCCAGATCGGTTGAATTGTTGGTCGTCACCAGTGACCCGCGCTGATCGATCAGACGCTGGCTGGTGGTTCTGACCCCGCCCGCCGAGTAGCTGCCGCCCTGACCCGAGGTGACCATCGAATGAAAATCCGTCTCGACCCGCTTGTAGCCGAAGGTCGACGAGTTGGCGATGTTGTCTGAAATAGTAGCCAGCCGGTTGGCGTTGGCCTTCAAAGAAGCCACACCGGCATTCAGCGAGGAGGAAATCGTCATTGGCACGCCCTTCTGTTGCGTCAATCGTTGAGGCAACAGCTAACGCACTGCCCCTTAACAGCGCGCTAACAGTTAAAATGCGGCCTATCCTGTGTGTTCAGGTGTCGCGCAGAAAGATGATTTCGATCCGGTTATTGCGCACGGCCATCGGGTTTTCATCGCTCAATTCCCGGTCGGCATGACCGGTCACGCGATCCAGCCGAGAACCCGCAAAACCCTTATCTTCAAGCAGTTGGCGTACCACTTGCGCGCGCGAGGTCGATACATCCCAAGACGGGTCCTGCGCCAGAACCACGGGCGAGGCGCTGACGTGACCCTCGACCGAGACAGCATTTGTCACCAGATCCGAAGATCGCGTCACCAGCAGGGCCAGCGCCCGCATCATCGGGGTCGGTTCATCCGTTCCCGATTCGAACAGCGGCTGATCCTCGGTATCGAACAGCTCGACCACCAGACCTTCGTCAGTGATGCGCGTGACGATATGTTTCAGCACCTTGTCCGACACCATACTTTCCCCGGTATGCCCCAGAAGCTGCGCTTCGAGCGTCGAGAAATCCTCGGACATTTCCTTGCCGCCATCGGGATTCACGCCGATCGACCCCCGCGCTTGCCGCGCAATCGTCGGGTGCCGCTTGGTCGCGCCCGAGCCATCCATTACCATGGTCACTTCGGAAAACATGTTGTTCCCGCCAAAAGCCCCATCGCCCCCGCCCGAAACCGGGTTTACCGGAATTGTTGGCGAGAAATAATCCGCCAGCCCTTTGCGTTGTTTCTCAGTCGTTGCATTCAGCAGCCACATCAACATGAAGAACGCCATCATGGCCGTGACAAAGTCGGCATATGCAACTTTCCACGCACCACCGTGGTGACCATCGCCACCTGACACACGTTTCTTCTTGATGATGATTGGCGCCGCATTGGATTGCGCACCCATCTCCACCACCTTTTTTATCACCCAACTACAGGGGTAGCCGGGCAGGTCTTAAGGTGGGCTTAACACTTAAAACTGTCCGGATTTCGCTAGCGCGGCAGGTTGGCGCTGGCCCGCCGCAGGATCAATTGCAGACGGTTAAAGCTGTTTTTGATTCCATCTGGCTCGGGTTTGCCAAAGAACGCGTCCAGTTCCTCATGCACGCGCACGGCCTGATCCAGCAGCGGGTCTGCGCCTTCGGCATAAAGCCCGGCCTTGATCATGACTTCGGATTGTTCATAGCTGCCGACCAGTTTGCGGGTTTCCGAGATCAATTGGTTTTCCTCTGCGGTCGCCGCCCCCGGCAGGCTGCGCGATACCGAACGGCTGAGGTCAATCGCCGGAAACCGCCCGCGCTCGGCAATGTCGCGGCTCAGCACGATATGCCCGTCCAGAACCCCGCGCAGGATGTCGGCCACTGGTTCATCCATATCCGATCCCGCGACCAGAACACTGAACACGGCGGTGATATCACCTTGGTCCGCCGCTCCGGGACCCGCGCGTTCACACAACCCGGCAATCAGCGGCGTGACCGAAGGTGGGAAGCCCCGCAACGAAGGCGCTTCGCCCATGGCAACGGCGATTTCGCGGTGCGCCTCGGCAAATCGCGTCACCGAATCGGCCAGAAACAATACGTTCAGCCCCTGATCGCGCAGATACTCGGCCACCGACATTGCCGACCAGGCGCAACGCCTGCGGGCAAGCGCCGATTGATCGGACGTTGCGGCCACCACGACCGAACGTTTCATCCCCTCGGGCCCCAGCGCCTGTTCGACAAACTCGTTCACCTCGCGCCCGCGCTCGCCCACCAGCGCCACAACCACCGCATCCGCCTGCATTGATTTCGCGAGCGTTGCCAGCAAGGTGGATTTTCCGACGCCCGATCCGGCGAACAGACCGATGCGCTGACCCTGGACCACGGGCAGCATCGTGTTGAGCATCGCTAAACCGGTCTCCATCCGTGCGCCCAGCGGTTTACGTGCCACAGCGGGGGGCGGGGCACGCATGATGTCCTGCTCATGTGCGCCCGAAAGCAGAGGTTTCCCGTCCAGCGGTTTGCCAAAGGGATCGACCAGGCGCCCCAGCCAGTGCATGCCGGGTGCGAAAGCGGGTGTCTGGTCCAGAATCACCCGGTCACCCAGGCACACCCCATCCGGCGCGGCGGTTGGCATCATGTGAATACCGTCGGCCTCGACATGCAGCACTTCGCCCGGCAGATCCGTGCCATTACGACGCCGCAATGTCAGGTGGTCACCGGTTCGCGCCTGCCCTTCAAGCCCTTGTATTTCAATGACTCCGCGTGCCACGCCGGTAACGCGTCCCATATGGCGCACAGCAGACAGACGGTCGAATTCACACTTCAGAAGCATCGGGTCGAGATCGGACATCGTGGGTTCTCCAACGGGTTTCTGCAAACGCTTTCTAAAGGAATCGGGGTTAAGCCTTGATTGAAATTGATCGAGGGAGAAGCCCCGATGTTCTATGACCTGAACGTCTTTAAGGCAGCGTACGCAATGGCAACCCATGCCGGGCAACGGCAGGCAGTGATTGCGCGCAACATGGCCAATGCAGATACGCCCGGCTATCAGCCCCGCGATATCGAGGGTTTTCAGAAAGCATTCGAAAAATCAGACCGTCAGGTTTCGATGACCGCCACCCGCGCGGGTCATCTGAACGGCGCCACCGCCCCACAGCCCTGGGCCGAGTTTGAGGTTGCGCCGTCAGGCGATCCAAACGGCAATGGAGTGTCTGTCGAGGAAGAGATGTTCAAAGCGGTCGAGGTCAAGCGTCAGCACGACCGCGCGCTGACCATTTACAAATCCTCGATGAACATCCTGCGCAGCAGCCTTGGCCGGTCATAAGGAGTGTAAGACATGAGCGATTTTTCCCATTCCCTAGCCGCCTCAACCAATGCTCTGCGTGCGCAATCAGCCCGCCTGCGGCATGTGTCCGAGAATATCTCGAACGCCGATACGCCAGGTTATCGCCGCAAAACCGTGCCGTTTGAGACGGTGCAAAAGAACGGACAAGAGTTGGTGCAGGCCGGGCGCGTCAAACTGGATCGCCGCGAGGGTTCGCGCATTTATGACCCCGGTCACCCGATGGCGGATGAAACCGGCCATTACCGTGGCTCGAATGTCGATCTGATGATCGAAATCGCAGACGCACGTGAGGCGCAGCGCAGCTATGAGGCCAATCTCAAGATGTTCGACCAGTCACGCCAGATGTCGTCGAGCTTGATGGAACTTCTCAGAAAATAAAGGACACCAGAATGGATATCCGATCCCTGACCGCGGCACAAAACTATGCTGTCGCTCGCCCGGCCACACAGGCCGATCCTGATCACGCCGGATTGGCGCAAGGGCTGCGCAGTACGTTTCAGGACTTTACAGCGACGCTGAAGCATTCCGAGCAAATGTCGCAGGCCGCCATGACCGGCCAGGCCGATCCCCACGCTCTGGTACAGGCACTGGTACAGACCGAGCTGGCCGTGGAAACGGCGGTCATTGTCCGCAACAAAGTGGTCGAGGCGTATCAGGAAATCCTGCGGATGCCGGTCTGATCGGATGCTCAGCGAAGGTCTCTTCTATGACATTGTGCGCCAGGCGCTGTGGGTCGCGGTCATTACCTCGGTTCCTATCCTGGCGGTGGCGCTAGTGTCGGGCCTGATCGTGGGTCTGTTTCAGGCGCTGACCTCTGTGCAGGAAATGACACTGACCTTCGTGCCCAAGCTGATCGCCATCGTCATCGTGTTCTGGATATCGATGGGGTTCATGACCCAGACGCTGGTGACGTTTTTCACTACAACCCTCATCCCATTGATCGCCGGAGGTCGCTGATGGATACCGCCTATACCACTTTGTCCCGTCAATCGGGCCTGATGAATGAAATGCGGCTGGTGGCGAATAATATCGCCAATGCCAACACCACCGGATATCGCGCGCAGGGTCTGGTGTTTTCTGAGTTTGTCCGCGACTTGCCGGGCAACCCGTCTCTGTCCATGGCACGGGCCGAGGCGCGCAACACCTCATTGCAGCAGGGCCTGCTGACGGAAACCGGCGGCCAGTTTGATTTTGCCATCGAAGGTGATGGGTTTTTCATGGTCGAAACGCCATCCGGCAACAGGCTGACCCGGGCCGGGGCGTTCTCACCCAGTGCCGAGGGTGATTTGGTCACGATGGACGGCCACCGGGTGCTGGACAGCAACGGCGCACCTGTTTTCATCCCGCCGGATGCTGCGTCGATTGACGTTGGCAGCGATGGCACACTGAGTATCGAGGGGCAATTGCTGGGGCAGATCGGCGTCTATCGTGTGGCCGATCCCGAAACGCTGGTGCGTGAAGGCAGCACGCAGTTCCGCGCCGAGGGCGAAATTGACCCGGTCGAAAACCCAGTGGTGCTGCAGCGTTTTCTCGAAGGGTCCAACGTCAATGCGGTCGAGCAGGTGACCCGGCTAGTGGAAATCCAGCGCGCCTATGAGCTGGGCCAAAGCTTTCTGAAAACTGAAGACGAACGTCTGCGCGGCGCGCTCAAGGCGCTGATGCGTTGATTTGTGAAAAGGAGATTTTGACATGCGAGCATTGAAAATTGCGGCTACGGGCATGACCGCGCAGCAGATGCGGGTCGAGACGATCTCGAACAACCTGGCGAACACGAACACCACCGGCTACAACGCCCGCCGGGCTGAGTTCGCGGATTTGCACTATCAACAAATGGCGCGGGCCGGGGCGGTGAACGCCAATGACGGCACCGTTCTGCCCACCGGTATTCAACTGGGTCTGGGTGTGCGTCCGGCGGCTGTCACGGTGCAACTGGCGCAAGGCGGATTGTCGGCCACCGGGAGCGATCTGGACGTGGCCATCGAAGGGCGTGGTTATCTTGAAGTAACGCTGGCCAATGGTCAGTCGGGCTATACCCGCGATGGCAGCCTGAAACGATCCGCCGAGGGGTTGATCGTCACATCAGACGGGTTTGCCGTCGCGCCCGAGATCACTATTCCTGACGATGCCCGGTCGATCTCGATCAACGCTGCGGGCGAAGTTTATGCCTATTTCGACGACACGGCAGACGGGCAGCTGTTGGGTGAGCTGACGCTGGCCAGTTTCTCGAACGCCAAGGGGCTTGAGGCGATTGGCAGCAATCTTTTCAAGGAAACCGAAGCCTCAGGCGCACCCGTGGTCGGCACACCGGGTGAGGATGGTCTGGGCACGCTGCGGCAAGGGTATCTTGAAGACAGCTCGGTCGATGCGGTGCGCGAAGTGACCGAACTGATCGAGGCGCAGCGGGGATATGAGATGAATGCCAAGGTCATTTCCGCCGTCGACCAGATGATGGGCGCAACCACACAGGTGCGGTGATGCGGTTTCTGGTTTTGATGTTGGCCCTTTTGGTGCCGGCCTCGGTACAGGCTGAAATCGTAGTGCCGACACGCACTATTCGCGCCAAGGAAATCATCTCGGCGACTGATCTGGAGCTTAAGGCCCAGCAGGTGCCCGGCGCGATAACCACGCCTGAGTTTCTGATCGGGCAAGAGGCCCGCGTCGCGCTGTATCCCGGACGCCCGATCCGTGAAGGCGATGTGGGTCCACCGGCCCTGGTGGATCGCAACGATCTGGTTGTCCTGATCTTTGACCGCACATCGCTGTCGATCACCGCAGAAGGCCGCGCGCTGGGTCGTGGGGCCGCCGGGGATCGTATCCGGGTCATGAACCTGTCCTCCCGTACCACTGTGACGGGCCTTATCCGGCCCGACGGCCAAATCGAGGTAAAATGATGTCGCAACTTTCGAAATCTCTGTTGTTTGCCGTTCTGGCGGTGTCAGCCTGCGGGCGCTTGGATCATCTGGGCAAACCGCCAAGCTTCACTCCGAACGAGGACTCCCCCGAACATGTCGCGATGTTGTGGCCGGGCCTGCCTTTACACACCCAGCCGCAGCGCAATGTCGACAAATCCTCACTTTGGAGCGGTGGGCAACAATCGCTATTGGGCGATCAGCGGGCGATCAAAAAGGGGGATATCCTGACGGTCGTGATTGAGCTGGACGAAAAAGCCGAGTTTTCGAACGACACGGAACGCTCGCGGTCTGCTTCGGAAAGCCTTGGCATCGTCGGCTTGTTTGGCCTGCCACAGCGCGCGGCGGATCATCTGCCGGAAGGGGCATCGCTGGCGGACGCGGTCGAGATCGATTCCGCCTCAGAAAGCACGGGTGAAGGATCGGTTAAGCGCAAGGAAAAGCTGACGCTGCGTGTGGCCGCGACCGTGATCGACGTGCTGCCAAACGGGGTGCTGTCGATTTCGGGCTCGCAGGAACTGCGCGTCAATTTCGAACTGCGCGAGCTTTTGGTGACGGGCTACGTGCGACCACAGGATATCTCGCGCAAAAACGAGATCACCTATGACAAGATCGCCTCGGCCCGCGTGTCTTATGGCGGGCGCGGACAGATCACTGACGTGCAGCAGCCGCGTTATGGCCAGCAGATCCTGGATGCTGTGCTGCCGTATTAAGGAGCGGATGTGATGAAGAAACTTCTACCCGTCGTATTCTTGCTGATCGGTCTGGGGGCCGGTATCGGTGCCGGAGTTGTGTTTGCGCCCTCCGGTGAACCGAAAGAGGCCGCAAAACAGGAAAAACCCAAGGCCAAGGCGGAAAAACCCAAAGAGACATCCGCCAAGAAAAAGGACAATGCTGGGAAAAAGGACACGCAAAGCGACTATGAATACCTCAAACTGACCAAGCAGTTTGTGGTGCCCGTCGTCGATGCGGACCGGATCGCGGCGTTGGTCACCATGTCGCTGAGCCTTGAAATCACTCCTGGCATGACCGAAGCTTTCTACGCGCTTGAACCCAAGCTGCGCGACGGGTTTTTGCAGGTCATGTTTGATCACGCCAATACCGGTGGTTTTGACGGCGCATTCACTGAATCGGACAATATGAGCGTTCTGCGCAAAGCGTTGCTGGAGACAGCGCGCAAGGATTTGGGCGATGATGTGTTTCAGGTCTTGATCATGAGCGTCAACCGTCAGGACGTTTGATTCTGACGGGGTTATACGCTGTTTAGTAGGGTGACGATTTCCGGTGCTGGGCGCGTTTGTGCGCCTTTTTTTGGGCGTCTGACAGGTTGGTGACGGCTTGTTTGCGGCCAAAGGCCGTGCGCAGCGCGTCCATCGCCGACAGTTTTTGCGCCCGAATCCGCGCCAGTTCCATATTCAACTTGCGGCGCGTGGCCGACTCCCAACCGTTCCACAACACATCGGTGCCAGTGACTCGGTACCCCTCGGCCGCGGCGCCGTCTTGGCGTGATTGCCGGACTTGCGCGTCCAGCCGCGCCAATTGCTGTTGCACGCGTGCTTCAGCCTCTAGCAGGGGGCGCAGGGCGTTGTATTCTTTTTGAAACACGGCCTCTGTAACGTTTTTCAGGTCTGATAGGGTGGCTTGTTTCATCTGACCTGTCCCTTGGCCTTTTTGCGCATCGCCTCTGCAAATCGGATGGCAGCAGCGACGGGGCGATAATGTTCTTCCGCGATTTCCTGTCCGATCTCGACGGCGGCATGCAGGGCGCGGGCCGTGGGCGGGTCGGAATGAATGGGAACACCAGTCTCAGCTGCCCGGGCTCGGATCGCTGCGGCCACCTCGTCCACGCCCTTGGCCACGCAAACAGGGGCTGACCCCGCCGTCCGGGCCCATTTCAAGGCCACCGCGTAATGGGTCGGGTTGACGATCACCACATCCGCCGAGGGTACGTCGGACATCATCTGGTTCGTGGCAATGTCCTGCGCGCGCTGGCGGCGTTGTTGTTTGACATGCGGGTCGCCCTCGGCATCCTTGGTTTCGTCCTGAATTTCCTTGCGCGACATCCGGTTCCTGCGAATATGCTCGGCATGTTGCCAAAGATAGTCGATCACCCCGATGGCAAGCGCCACGGTGATGACGATGAACAGGAAGCGAAACAGAAAATTCATCATCAGCATGACCGATGACCGCGCCGGAGCGGCGCTGGCGGACAGAATCTCGTTTAGGTTGGAGCGCAGAAACAGCGCCAGACAGGTGCCGTAGATCACCAGTTTCACAAAGCTCTTGGCGAATTCGAACAGGCCGCCGCGCCCGAATTTGTTTTTCGCATTCGAGATGATCGAGATGCGGGACAGTTTGGGTTTCAGCTTGCTGGGCGCAAAGATCAGCGCACGCTGGGCGATCAGGCTGAGCAGAACAGCGGCGGCGGGCACAGCAAACAGAACTGTGACGGACAACAGCGCCGTTTTGACCATCCCACCGACCGGGCTTGCGGCGGGCCCGTCGGCCAGCAAGGGAGCGATAGTGTCGGCCTGATCAATCAGCACGACAAACAGGCTTCCCATATGTTGCACGCCGAATTGCCCGGCCGCGAACAGGGCAATGAGGAACCCGGCATAAGCGGCAACCACGGACAGGTCGTTGGACTTGGCAACCTCACCCTTTTCGCGCGCTTTCTGGAGCTTCTGCGGCGTCGGCTCGTAGGACTTGTCGCTGTCGTCTTCGGACCCGCTCATCTCGGGTCCTCAAGCGGGTTAAGCATGAAGGCAAAAAAGGCATCAGACCAGACAGACAAGATCAGGGGCGTGCCCGCGAACAACAGGAACAGGCCTGCAAAAGTAATGGCCGGAGCGCCAACAAACGCCACCATCAGCTGCGGCATCGCGCGGTTGATGACGCCAAGCGCAAGGTTATAGATCAGCGAGGCGATCACGAAGGGCATAGCCAGCGCAAACGCCAACCCAAAACTGCGCGCAATTTGCTGCACCCCCCATTGCGACAGGTCCGGGGCTAGTATTGGGGTGCCTATTGGAAACAGCGTATAGCTGTGGATCAGAAACTGAGCGACGCGGATGTGCAGGCCGAGCAAAACCGCCAGTGTCAGGCCAGCCAGTGTCAGAAGATATCCCATCGCGGGTACGGGATCTGCAGCAGCTGGACCCAGAATCTGCGACAGCGATGTTGCCTGCGCCGCAATCGATCCTGCCGTTTGCAGGGCCAGCACGAACAGTCGCAGCGACATACCCAAGGCCATCCCGATCAGCACTTCGGTCAGAACCAATCCTGCCATTGGCAACAGGCCGGGTGGGGCAACAGGCGCCGCAATCGCTGGTGTCACAATAAGGGTAAAGGCAGCCGCGATGCCGAATTTGACACGGGTCGGAATGCTGCGCTCGCCAAAGGCGGGCAGCAGCGACACCATGGCCGAGACACGCAGGAAGACGGCAAAGAGGTGCCACAAACCCTCACCCAGCTGGGGCAAAAGCTCGGGCGGTAGCGCGATCACGCGGGCACCGTTCCAACCAGCGAAGGCCGCGCCTCGAGCCCGATTTCCTCGAACGACAGCACCGGGTTGGCTATGCCGCGCGCGTGCATGATGGTGCGCAGCAAACGGCGACGGCGGGTCGAGGTGACCAACGCCGGAAACAGCCCGTGATCGGCGGATTGCGCCACACTGTCGACCACGCCATCGGCCAGCTTGTTGAACAGGTTCGGCGGCAGCGCCACGTCGAGACCCGCTGCAGGCGCGTCGATCTGGTAGGTGGTGAAAGTATCCTCCCACTCCGGGGCCAGTTGGATCAGCGGGATCGATCCGTCTTCGCGTTTCATCTCGGCCACCAGTTGGAAACCCAATCGCTGCCGGACCAGTTCGCAGATGCCTTCGGGCTGTGTGGTGGTCAGCCGCGCCTCGGCCACGCTCTCAAGGATCAAGGCCATGTTGCGGATCGAGACCCGTTCGTCCAGCAGCAGACGCAGCACCGCATGTAGCGTGTCGATCGGTACCTTGTCGGGGATCAACTCGTCCAGAAGCTTGCGGTTGGCCTCGGCCCGAACCGGATCGCTGAGCCGTGTCATCTCGGATAAAAGGCGGCGCAGGGATTTCAGCGTCAGCAGGCGTGAGAAGTTCTGTTTGATGATCTCAAGCAGATGAGTAGCCAGAATCTCGGGCGGGGAAACGATGGTGGCCCCACTAAGCGCGGCGGCCTCTTGATCCTTGGGCAGAATCCAGCGGGCGGGGGCGCCATAGACGGGCTCGGTCACGTCATTACCCTCGGGCAGCATGTCGCGGTCATCCTGTACTAGCGCCAGAACCAGATCGGGGTTCAACACGCCGCGCGCCTGTTCGACGCCCTGGACCTTGACTACATAGGTGCCCATGGGCAGATCGGCGCGGTCGGTCAGGCGGATGTCAGGCAGGATCAGGCCAAAGCTTGAGGCGACATAGGTCCGCATATTAGCGATGCGCGCGTCCAGCCCGGTGCCGGGGTTGAGGACCATGCTGACCAGATCGGGGGCAAACTCCAGATGCACATCGTCCAGGTCCAAAATATCGCCAATGGCTTGCGAGACCGGTGTGTCTTCCTGCGGTGTTGGCGCCAGCGCCTCTTCCGCTTCGGTCTTTTGCTTGCGATGGACGTTATAGGCCGCATAGCCCAGAACACCCGCCCCCAGGATGAATGGCAAAAAGGGCAGGCCAGGCACCAGCGCAAACAGCACCATCAACATGGCAACTGTTGCCAGGGCCGCTGGATGCCGGCCCAGCTGCGAGAAGATTGCGTTGTCGGTCGCCCCCTGCGTACCGCCGCGGGCCAGCAGCAGGGCCGACGCGATCGATATGATCACCGCCGGGATTTGCGACACCAGCCCGTCACCGACGGTCAGGATGGCATAGGTCTCGAACGCGAATGAGATTGGCATCCCATGGACGATCACACCCATGATCAATCCCATCACCAGGTTGAGCAACGTGATCAGCAGCCCGGCTATCGCATCGCCTTTGACAAATTTCGACGCCCCATCGAGAGAGCCGAAAAACGTCGTCTCTTGCTGCTCACGCTCGCGGCGTTCTTTGGCCTGTTGGTGGTCGATGGCCCCGGCGGACATGTCGCTGTCGATGGCGAGCTGTTTTCCCGGCATGCCGTCCAAGGCAAACCGCGCGCCGACCTCGGCCATGCGGGCAGCACCTTTGGTGATGACCATGAAGTTCACAATCAAAAGCACGCCGAACACCACCAACCCCAGAAAGATACTGCCGCCCATGACGAAGTCGGCAAAACCTTCGATCACGTCCCCAGCGGCATTGGGTCCCGTGTGCCCCTCTCCGATGATAAGCTTGGTCGAGGATACGTTCAGCGAAAGCCGCAGCATCAGCGAGGCCAAAAGGATTGTCGGGAAAGACGAGAAATCCAGCGGCCGTTCGATAAACAGCGTCAGCGTAAAGATCAGGATCGCCAGCGCGAACGAGGCTGCCAGGCCCACATCCAGCACCCAGGCGGGCATCGGCAGGATCATCATCACGATGACCGTCATCAGCGCCAGCGCCAGCAGCACGGTCGGAGAAAACAGGGAACGGGCGTCGATCTTGGGCACGCATGCCTCCTAGTTGAACGAGATAAAGGCGGTGGCAGTGCCCGAAGGCGGAACCAGCGACCCCAGCGCGCCGCCACCCGGTTGTGGCAGATTGACCGGGATCAGAGGGGTTGCGGCGGTGGTAAACGGGTCGCGCGCGGCCCGTTCCGGGGCAGTGGGCAAGGATTGATCCAGTTGTGCCAGTACGGTCTGAAACCGGCCCGAGTAAGCATTGGCCAGCGATGGTGTGCGGGAATGATAGGCCCCAACGGCTGCGGGCCACGATCCAAGCTCGGCATACAGTTCATTCAGAAACCGGGCGGCGTAGGTGGCGTTTTCATCCGGGTCGAACATGGCGTCGATGGACTGGAATGCCTTGCCGTGCCAACGGTAATTGATCTGAAAACAGCCGATGTCAAAGCTGCGCTTGCCTGCTTTGAGAATGTCGAAAACGTAAGATTTCGCCTCAAACTCGGACGTGAACCAGTATCCTTGCCCTTCGACATTGATGGTCCAGGGCCAGGGTTCCAACTGCCCGCCGCGCAACCGCCCGGTTTCCACCCGCGCAATCGCGCGTAAGACATCCAGTGGTACACCCTGGGATTGGGCAGCGCGGCGCGCGGCTGCATCGCAAATGCCCGCCCCGCTGGCATCGGGCGTGGCAAAGACCTGTTGCGCCGCACACAACGCAAGCAAACTCAGGCCAAAGATCAAACGATGGGGCATTCTGCCGGTCCGGGATTCTGATCAGTCCCGGCCAAGCTAGTCCTGCTAGGGTTTACAGAGGGTTATCAGCCGTTCAGATTCGATCAATCCGGCGGCCGAAGACAACGCTGGTATTGGTGCGCAGCACGCCGGGGATCTTGGCCAGATCATCAACCAGAATATCCAAATCCTCGATCCGCGGGGCCTCGGCCGATAGCAGCAGGTCGAACTCGCCATTGATCGACAGGCAGAGCTTGACCTCGGGGTAAGCCTCAAGCCGATTGATGATGCGCTTGGTTTCCTTTTGCTGCACTTCCAGCAGCACGACCACCTGTACGCGCGGGGCGTCTTCGGGGCTGTTCAGAACCACCGAATAGCCTGCGATCACGCCACGCTCTTCCATGCGGCTGATGCGTTCATGCACGGTGGTTCGGGCCACGCCCAGCTTCGCGGCAATCTTGGTGGTCGATTCGCGAGCGTTGTGCTGCAGGGCGGCGATGATGCGACGGTCTAGCTGATCCATGATGCACCAAGGTGTAATGCACCGGGGCAGGGGGGCTCAAGACATGTCAGCACGTTCTTTTGAAACGGCTTTCCGGTCCGAACGCGGCCAGATCACAAGGGCCACCATAACCCCGGGGGCCGCGATCAGGGTCATCCAACCCAACGTTGCCGCCGTGCTGGTTGTGGTCATGATCCAGCCGGTCAATGGATATAGCACCAGCCAGCAGGCGTGCGACAGAGTGAACTGGGCGGCAAACACGGCTGGTCGGTCTTCGGATCGGGTCGAGCGGGTCAGCAACCGGCCTGAAGGCGTCAGCGTGGCGGAATAGCCAAACCCGATGCAGGCCCAGAGTATTGCGAGACCGATCAGAGAGATCGGCATAGCCGCGAATAGGATGGCAGAGAGACCAATTGCCAGGATTCCGAAAATGGCCCCGCTCAGCATAACGGTGCGGTCCATGAACCGATCTAACAGTTTGGGCAGGGCAAATGCGGCCAGCATCGAACCGCCGCCGAACCCGGCCAACGCTATGGCCACAGCGCTTTCCGACAGGCCCAAATCGGACCGTACAATTACAACCGTATTGACGATAATCATCGCGCTGAGGGTCGCTGCTGTCCAAGTCAGGGCAAGTAATCCGCGCAGTCGGGGTGTATGCAGGTACAGGCGAATGCCGCGTGTCGTACGGTCATAAATTCCACGGCGTCTTGTCGGTTTGGGTGAGGGCAGGGCAACCGACACCACCAACAGTGCCGAGGCGATGAACCCTAGGCCCGTACCCCAGAACAGGCTGTCGAAACTGACGAACAGCAAAAGCCCTGCGGCCAGAGCAGGGCTGAGCAGGCTTTCAAGATCATAGGCAAGCCGTGACAGGGAGAGCGCCTTGGTATAGTCCTGCTCATCGGTCAGCACGTCGGGGATGGTGGCCTGAAACGCCGGGGTGAACCCGGCGGATGCGGATTGCAGGACAAAGATCAGCACGTAAACCTGCCAGATCTCGGTCACGAAAGGCAGGCAGACCGCAACTGCCGCACGCACCAGATCCAACGTCACTAGCATCCGGCGGCGGTCGAGCCGCTCTGCGAAGGCTGCGGCAAGTGGGGCGACGACCACATAAGCCACCATCTTGATCGTCAGCGCGGTTCCCAACACCAGACTGGCCGCGCCACCTGCCAGATCATAAGCCAGTAGCCCCAACGCAATTGTCGCCAAACCGGTGCCCGTCAACGCAACGACCTGAGCCCCCAACAGATGACGATAGGTGCGGATTCGCAGGACACTCAGCATCGGCGGTTCGGACCTTTTTTCAATTGGCGTCGCGTCAGGGCCTGCTTAATGCCAGGCGCAGAGCGGCCTTATCCATTTTCCTGTCAAAGCAGGTGGGGTCAAGAAATCCGCGCATGTTTGTCGCATTCTATTGATGGCGTTGAGTTTACGGGCCAAACCTCCTATCTCGGGGGCGATATCGCATAAAGGAAGACCCCGTGGCGAACCATCTTTATAAAAACGACCTGCCGGACGGGTTGGACCTGGGCCCTGTGGTGGCCATTGATTGCGAAACCATGGGGCTGAACCCGCATCGCGACCGCCTGTGCGTGATCCAGATGTCGGGCGGCGACGGCAACAGCCATATCGTGCAGGTTGAAAAGGGCCAGACGCAGGCACCAAACCTGTGCGCCATGTTGGAAAACCCCGACGTGTTAAAGTTATTCCATTTTGGACGGTTTGACATTGCCGCGATGTACCACACCTTTGGCGCACTGGCCGCGCCGGTCTATTGCACCAAGATCGCCAGCCGTCTGGTGCGCACTTATACCGACCGTCATGGCCTGAAGAACCTGTGTCAGGAGCTGATTGGTGTCGATATTTCGAAGCAGCAGCAGATGAGCGACTGGGGGGCCGAAACCCTGACCGACGCTCAGCTGGAATATGCGGCCTCCGACGTTCTGTACTTGCATCAGCTACGCGATGCGCTGGACGGGCGTTTGGCCCGCGAAGGCCGTGCCGAGATGGCACAGGCGTGTTTTGACTTCTTGCCGATGCGTGCGAAACTTGACCTCGCAGGCTGGCCCGAAACGGACATCTTTGCACACTCATGACTGATAACGAGTCCTTTCTGAGAACCGCCAAACAGGTCGTCACCGACGAGGCCCGCGCGCTGGACGTGCTGGCAGACAGTCTGGACGAGCACTTTGCCGAAGCCGTGCAGATGATCCTGCAGGCTCCGGGTCGCATCATCATCAGCGGCATCGGCAAATCCGGCCATATCGGTCACAAGATTGCGGCCACCCTGGCCAGCACCGGCACGCCTGCCTATTTCGTGCATCCGGCCGAGGCCAGCCATGGGGATCTGGGCATGGTCTCTAAAGGTGATGTGGTTGTGGCGATTTCCAATTCGGGCGAGGCACCGGAACTGGTAAACCTGCTGGCCTTTACCCGCCGCTTTGGCATTCCGCTGATCGGCCTGTCCAGCAAGCCGGAAAGCACGTTGATGAAGCAGGCCGATGTGCATCTGCTGATCCCGTCGCTGGGTGAGGCTTGCGGGTTCGGCATGGTGCCCTCGATCTCGACCACGCTGACATTGGCGATGGGCGATGCGTTGGCCATTGCGCTGATGAAATACCGCGACTTCCAGCCCGAGGATTTCCGCGCCTTCCACCCCGGCGGCAAACTGGGGGCGCAGCTGTCCACTGTTCGCGATCTGATGCATGCCGACCTGCCCGTGGTGCCTGTTGGCACCCCGATGAGCGAAGCCTTGCTGGTCATGAGCCAGAAAAGCTTTGGTGTCGTCGGCGTGACCGACGAGGCGGGCCGCCTGATGGGCATCGTCACGGATGGTGACTTGCGCCGGAACATGGAAGGGTTGCTGAACAGAACCACCGAAGAAGTGATGACCCGCAACCCGATGACCATTGCACCAAACGCTATGGCGGAAGAGGCGGTTGCGATCATGAACGATCGCAAGATCACCTCGCTGTTTGTAGTTGATCCCGAAGGACAGGGGCAGGCCGAGGGGCTGCTGCACATCCACGACTGCTTGCGCGTCGGTCTGGGCTAGGTAGGGGCTGAGCGGTGGACGGACATTCACGCATGGTTCAGTTTTTTAAGGTGGTGCTGCCGTTGGTGGCCATCTTGATGCTGTCCACTGTGTTCTTGCTGTCGCGCAGCATCGAAACCAATGTGTCCGTGCCCTTTTCCCAACAGGATATCGACGAACGGTTGGCCGATCAGGTGGTGACGCAGCCAAACTACCGCGGCACCACGCGCAAGGGCGAAGAGGTCCAGATCCAAGCGACCCGCGCCACGCAAGGCACCGAAGCTTCCACCCCGACAGCGGCCGAGTTCCGGGGCCGCCTGGGCCTTTCGGGCGGCGGCGTTATCACGTTGGATTCCAACTCTGGCATGATCCGCCCCGACAAAAACACCGCAACCTTTATTGGCGATGTGGTCATAACCTCGACCGATGGCACCGAGATCACAACCGATCTGCTGAACACCGCGCTGGATGAAATTCGCGGTGATGCGCCGGGTGAGGTGCATGGCACCGGGATTATCGGCAACATTTCAGCAGGTGGCATGACCTTTGGAACGGAAAAAAAGGACGGACCGGTCCATATTATTTTTACAGACGGCGTGAAGCTGATATACGAGCCTGAAAAAGCAGAAAGATAACCTGTGTTCGATTTTCGATTTGTTCCACTTTGCCTTGTACTGACACTTGGTGCTTTTTCTGCGGCGGCGCAGGAGACTCAGGTTGCGTTTGGCGCGGTCAAGGCTGACCCTTCGCTGCCGGTCGAGGTGACCTCGGAAACCCTCAACGTCAATCAAGAAAACGGCTCGGCCGAATTTGTGGGCAATGTGATCGTCATTCAGGGGGAAATGCGCCTGACCGCTGAACGGGTGCTGGTTCTGTATAATGAGGATCGCTCGGGTATCGAGCGGATGGAAGCGACCGAAGATGTGGTTCTGGTCAGCCCGCCCGACGCGGCCGAGGGTGACTGGGCTGAATACACCATTGATTCAGGTGTGATCGTGATGAAGGGCAATGTGCTGCTAACGCAGGGGCCCAGCACCATCAGCGGCGATCAGATGAATGCTGATCTGACCACTGGCACGGCAACGATGACAGGCAATGTGAAAACCATCCTGCAGCAGGGCAATAATTGATGGCGCGGCCTGAACTGACCGTGGCCGAGGGGCAATCCGGCCTCAGAATAGAAAAGCTGCGGAAATCCTATAGCAAAAAGACCGTGATCCGCGATGTGTCGATGACGCTTGACCGGTCCGAGGTTGTGGCGCTGCTGGGTCCGAACGGGTCGGGCAAAACCACCACGTTCTACTCGGTTGCCGGGCTGGTCTTCCCTGAGGCGGGTACGGTTACGATCGACGGGCAGACCGTAACGACCTTGCCGATGTACCGCCGCGCGCGTTTGGGCATCGGATATCTGCCGCAAGAGATGTCGATCTTCCGCGGCATGAGCGTCGAGGACAACATCGCCTCGGTTCTGGATATCACCGTCCGCCATGCCCATCGCCGCAAAGAGCGGCTGGAAGAGCTGCTATCGGATTTTTCGATTGAACACCTACGCCGGGCACCCGCGCTGGCCTTGTCGGGCGGTGAACGCCGCCGGGTTGAAATTGCGCGCTGTCTGGCGGCCGATCCGAAATACCTGCTGTTGGATGAGCCTTTTGCGGGTGTCGATCCGATCAGCGTGGGCGATATCCGCCACCTGGTCGCTGATCTGAAAAAACGCGGTATCGGGGTTCTGATCACCGACCATAACGTGCGGGAAACGTTGGAGATTGTGGATCGCGCCTATATCCTGCATGACGGTCAGGTGCTGATGTCTGGCACCCCGGACGAAGTGGTCGAAAATGAGAACGTCCGGCGCGTTTATCTGGGTGAAAATTTCCGTATATCATAGGCTTGCGCAGAAATGCGCCGACTGCATGGCGGAAATCACGTATATACACGTCTGTTTTGATTGACTCTCCCGCCGTCTCTTGCCTCAATTGGGTCATGGCATTTCTTCGGTTTCCGTCTGGATCACGATGCCCCTTCCTGGAAGGGCAAATGGCGCGGCTACTGCAGGATATGCCTTTTTCCCCCACCCGATAAAAACACGTGCGTCGCGTAACGTGACGTAAGAATGGGTGTGAATTGTGAAGGAGATCACATGCGTTACCAAATCAGCGGAAAACAGATCGACATCGGCGCGGCGCTGCAAACTCACGTGCAGACCGAACTGGGCGAGGTTGTGGGCAAATATGCCCAGCGTCCAACAGATGCCAACGTCGTCTTTTCCCGTTCAGCGCATGAATATGTATGCGAAACCACCGTACATCTTTCTACGGGGCTGACGGCGCAGGCCAAAGCTCATGCAACTGAAATCTATGCAGCGTTCGAAGGTTGCTGCGACAAGATGGAAACACAGCTGCGCCGGTATAAGCGGCGTTTGAAGGATCACCACAAGGATCGGTCTGAGCCTGTTGAACTCTTTGGGGCGTCGTCCTATATCCTCGCCTCTGACGAATCTGACTCGGCTGCCGAACCCGAATCTCTGCAGCCGATGATCGTGGCTGAGATGGAAACCAAGATCCCATCGCTGAGTGTTGGTGAAGCCGTCATGCAGATGGAACTGGCCGGCGCTCCGGTGCTGGTGTTCCGGAATGAAAACAAGGACGGATTGAACGTCGTTTATCGTCGGGAGGACGGTAATATCGGCTGGATCGATCCGTAACAGGCAAGAATAGCAAAGGCAGGCCCCTGCAAATGCGGGGGCATCGCCATGGAGCGTAATCATGGAGCTTTCGAGCATATTGAAGCCCGAAGCAGTTCGCGTACTGTCCGCCGCTTCCAGCAAGAAGCGGTTGTTTCAGGAAATTGCGGATGTGGCTGAGGCAGCGTTGGGCCTTGATGCCCAGATTGTTGTCGAAGGGCTGCTGGAACGGGAAAGCCTGGGGCCGACTGGTGTGGGTCATGGCGTGGCTTTGCCGCATGCCCGTATGGCTGAATTGGAAAACGTTTCAGGCGTGTTTGTCATGTTGGAAAAACCGATCGATTTCGGATCGGTTGACCGCCAGCCGGTCGATATCGCCTTTGCCCTGTTCGCCCCAGAAGAGGCCGGGGTGGATCATCTGAAAGCACTGGCGTTGGTGTCCCGCACCCTGCGTGACACCTCGGTCTGCGCCAAGTTGCGGGCCAACCCGGACCCGGTCAAGTTGTATGCGATTTTGACCGAAGCGCAGTCTATGCAAGCGGCCTAAGCCTTTAAGGATATGAAAAAAGCCCCCGGTTTTCCGGGGGCTTTTTCGTTTTCGGATGGGATTGCGGTTAACCGCCAGCGCCCATTTCCAGCGTCCACCAGATTTTCCCGCCACCTTCCTGATGCCATGCAAAACCCATCTGCGTGGCCTTGGGGTCCAAAATCACCGAGCGCGGACCAGGTTCCTGCATCCAGGCGGCTAGCGTTTCGGTTTCGGTTTCATAGGTCTCGGAAATTGCTTCGCCCAGGAACGTGCCAAAATAGCCCACGCGCTGTGCGCGGTCGATTGGCGATGATCCGTCCGACCCAAAATGCCATGGGCGGTTTTGCCGTGCCATGTCCTTGGCGTGGGTGGCGGCCGCGGCATTAAGCTGCGAATTCAGCTGCACTGACTGCAAGCCCTGCGCCTGACGCAGTGCGTTGACCGAATCAAGCATGCGGAACTGCAGTTTTTCGGGATTGCCCCGGATTTTGTAGACGGTCGGCAGCGGCCGGCCATCCGATCCATATGTCGGGGTGCTGCTGGGTGTACATGCGGCCAGCGCAATAAAGCAGGCAAACAGTAGTGAAATAATACGCGTCATGATCGACCTGATGATTGTGTTAATCTACGGCATAGCGTGACAGACCGTCTTGAGCAAACGCACAATGGACCCATTCTGCGTGATTCTGCCGGTTTGATTTGCGACTGAAGCATTCTGGCAATAGAATACGACAGATTTTCAGACTGGCCTTAGCAAAGGACCGCCCCTCATGGTCAAGAAACACATTCATGTAGCTTCCCGTCGCGGATTCCTGGCCGGGGCTTCAGCCCTGCTGGCCTCACCTGCGATTGCGCAATACATTCCCGGCGACCCGCTGCGCCCCGCACCCGAGGCGGAACCCAATGTGCGGCGAAATATCTCGGGCTTTCGTGCGTTGGATTGGCAACCCTATTTCTCGAACACAAATAACGGGGCCATTCTGGTCGATACCGTCTCGCGCGCGTTACATTACTGGTCCGACGACCAGCGGGTGTATAAACTTTACCCCTCGTCCGTACCTCTGACCGAGGAGCTGACGCGCCGTGGTCGTACAAGTGTGATCCGCAAAGTCGAGGGTCCGAGCTGGTCACCCACGCCTTCGATGAAAAAGCGCAACCCCGAATGGCCGGATTATATCCCGCCGGGTCCTGATAACCCATTGGGAACGCACGCTTTGTATCTGAGTTGGAAGTATTATCGCATCCACGGAACGCATGATACGCGCAAAATTGGCCGCCGTTCGTCGAATGGGTGCATCGGATTGTTCAACGAGGATATCGCGGAATTGTTTTCAATGGCGAAGGTCGGCACGCAAGTGTTGCTAATTTGACGACATTTTCGCGCACGAACCCGCTTGCGGCGCAAGTTGCAATTGCATTCCAGTCGGATAGCTGGTTAGAAAAAAACACGAGGTAAGTCTTGGGTGTGCGGTTTCACTATTCGGAACCGTGCAAATTCTGGAGGTTAATATGAAGAAACTCGTTCTCGCCGCTGCACTGACTGCTGCTGCTTCGACCGCTTATGCCGGTAACCTGGAAGAGCCGGTTGTTGAAGCACCGGTTGTTGTAGAGGAAACTCAAGGTTCGTCGCAGGGAATCATCCTGCCGCTGATCCTGCTGGTCGTAGTTGCCGCAGCTGTTGCAGCAAGCTAATTTGACGAGCGTCATCTAGAGAAAAGGCGGTGGAGCGATCCACCGCCTTTTTTCATGCCTGATTGATGGGTGCTGCTTAGTCCAGCCAACCCTTCAGATTGTCTTCGATCACCTTGCCCAATGCCGCGATGTGCGAATCATCATCGTTGAGGCAGGGGATATAGGTAAAGGTTTCACCGCCCGCCTCTTCGAAGCTTTCCTTGATTTCTTCGTTGATCTCTTCCAGCGTTTCGATGCAATCGGCGGAAAACGCCGGTGCGATCACGGCAATGTTTTTCTTGCCCTGCCGCGCCAGCTCGGCCACGTGGTCGACCGTATACGGCTTCAACCATTCCTCAGGCCCGAATCGCGATTGGAAGGTTGAAACAAGCTGATCGTCCGACCAATCCAGCCGTTCCTTGAGCAAGCGCGAGGTTTTTGCGCATTGGCAGTGGTATGGATCGCCCTGCTGCAAATACCGTTCCGGCATCCCGTGATAGGAGCAAACCAATATATCCGGCTTGGTCTCCATCGCTGCATAGGCCTGTTCCACCGACCCGGCCAGAGCGTCGATATAGGCGGGTTCATCGAAATAGGCAGGTACGGTGCGGGCGGCCGGTTGCCAGGCTTCATCCATCAGCGCGCGGAAGAATTGATCATTGGCGGTGGCCGTCGTCGCGCCCGCATATTGCGGATAAAGCGGGAAGAACAGGATGCGGTCGCAGCCCGCCGCCACCATTTCGCGCACTTTCGATTTGGTCGACGGGTTGCCGTAGCGCATGCAGAAATCGACCAGCACCTGATCGCCATAACGCGCCTGCATTGCGTTGCGCAGCTTAGCGGTCTGGTCCTTGGTGATCGTCATCAGCGGGCTTTCGCCCTTGTCGTGGTTCCAGATCGATTTGTACGCTTCGCCCGAGCTAAACGGGCGTTTGGTCAGGATGATTCCCTGCAGGATCGGTTGCCATTTCCATTTGGGATAGTCGATAACGCGCTGATCCGACAGAAACTCGTTCAGATACCGGCGCATCGGCCAATAGCTATAGTCGTCCGGTGTGCCAAGATTGGCCAGCAGGATGCCGACGCGGCCCATTTTGACCTTGGGGTGGTCCGCAGGGGCATGATCGGGGCGAGTGGCGTCAAACATTTCGAGCTTCCTGAGAGTTCTCTGTATCTGGCTGAGATAACCGGAAATCTCCGGTCGTCAATTGGACAGTTTGCCTTCTTTCGTTCCCAGCGCCTCGGCCAAGCGCGCCTGCGCTGATCCCGGACGCAATGGTTTTTGCTGGCTGTCATCGGGTGACCAGCCGGTCAGGCAAATCAATTCATAAGTGGAGGACAAACGCCCCTGCGGTGTCGGGAAGTGATCGGCGTAAATCTGCTGCGCCCGGGCAAAAACCTGCCGCTGTGTGGCGTGTTTCATGCGTCCGGACAGGCTGTTGGTCTCTCCCATCGCGCGCAGATCATGCATCAGATGGGTCAAGTCGCGGTATTCCGCCGTCAGACGAGCGGTATCGGCGACCGGCAGCGCTAGCCCCGCGCGTTGTAGTAACCCGCCCAGATCGCGCAGCTCGGCCATCGGGGCGATACGGGGGCTGAGGCCACCTGTGACCTCAATCTCGGCCTGCCCAAGGGCGGCGCGTAACTCGTGCAGGGTTTCACCGCCGAGACACACCACCAGCAGCAAGCCGTCGGGCTGCAGGGCGCGGTGACATTGGATCAGCTGCCCCACCGGATCATTGGCCCAATGCAGCGCCATGGCGTGAATCACCAGATCATGCGCTCTGGGTGCTAGGTCCAGAACCTCGTCATCCGAAACGATCTGTGCCTCCGGCAAAACGTCCTGCCAGATATGCGCAAACGGCGTCACAATCGCCGGGGCCGTAAAGGTTTTATTAACCATGGAGAGCCGATCCTGCACCTCATCCACCGCGGCGCGATGCAAAAACAGCGCCTCGTCCCGCGCGCGGGCACGGTGTCGGATCAGGGCTGGGCGGTCGAACAGAGAGGGTGCGTTGGACTCAGGCAGTTTCATAGGGCGCAACTACCGCATATGGCAGCGGATTCAAACCGCTGTCGAGTTGATCTATCCACCGCGATGTCTGGGATGTGGTGAATTGACCGAAGCGGATTTCGGCCTGTGCGGCGCTTGCTGGCGCGACACGCCTTTCATTGGCGGAGTGGTATGCGAAAGCTGCGGGGTGCCCTTGCCGGGCGAGGTGGATGGTCACCGAATCGAATGTGATGACTGCATGAAAACGGCTCGCCCCTGGCAGGATGGTCGGGCTGCGCTGATGTACGATGGCAAGGCGCGCGCCTTGATTCTGGCCTTGAAACACGGCGACAGACCTGAGCTGGCAAAGCCAGCAGCTCGGTGGATGGCGCAAGCCGGGCGGGATCTATTTCGCGACAACATGCTGATCGCGCCTGTGCCCCTGCACTGGTCCCGTTTGATCAAGCGACGGTACAACCAGTCGGCATTGCTAGCCCAGCATCTGGGGCGGGAAACGGGAATTGAAGTGTGCCCGGACCTGTTGCACCGACGGGCACGAACGCCAGTTCTGGACGGGAAAACCGCTGCTCAGCGGGCGGAAACCCTGGCCGGTGCGATCTCGGCGCATCCCAGGCAGGGGTCGCGCATTAAAGGACGGGATATCTTGCTGGTCGATGATGTCATGACCTCTGGTGCGACTCTGACAGCCTGTGCGCGTGCCTGCCATGCAGCGGGTGCAAATCATATTTTCGTGTTGGTACTGGCACGCGTTGCCAAGGATGCCTAATTCGCGGAAGATCACGCGAAACCCAAAGGGACGGAATATGAAACCGGTTGAAATCTACACCTCGCCGCTGTGCGGTTTTTGCCATGCGGCCAAACGACTGCTGAAACAGAAAGGCGTCGAATTCAAAGAGATCGACGTGCTGATGCACCCCAAGCGCAAGCCAGAGATGATCAAACGCGCAGGCGGTAAACGCACCGTGCCGCAGATTTTCGTCGGGACGCAGCATGTGGGCGGCTGCGATGACCTGTACGAACTGGACCGTCAGGGCAAGCTGGACCGTCTTTTGGCGGCCTGATGAAATCCGCGCTGCTGCAAATCACTTCGTCGGATAACCCGGCCGAAAATCTGGAAATGGTGCGCGCCATAGTGGCCGAGGCCGCAGGTCAGGGCGC
Source organism: Ruegeria sp. BH6 (assembly GCF_056538105.1). Taxonomy (NCBI): domain Bacteria; kingdom Pseudomonadati; phylum Pseudomonadota; class Alphaproteobacteria; order Rhodobacterales; family Roseobacteraceae; genus Ruegeria; species Ruegeria sp. BH6. Next base: position 128,933 of record NZ_JBQFSR010000007.1, on the reverse strand, counting down.
GCGGTTCATTCTGACGCCCGAGGTGACGAACTGTGTGTCCACCAGCACAACCCGACAGCGCGACGTTCTGCAGCATGAAGAAGACGACCAAACGCTGGCGGGCTTGCGAGATCAGGCCGCCGCGCTGGGCGTCTGGCTGCTGATCGGGTCTTTGGCCATCAAAACCCACGATGCCGATGGGCGTTTTGCCAACCGTTCCTTTTTGATCGACCCGCAAGGGCAGATCGTGGCGCGGTATGACAAGATTCACATGTTTGACGTGCAGGTCTCGGAATCTGAGACCTTCTGCGAATCCAAAAACTATCGCCCTGGCGATAAGGCGGTGCTGGCCAAAACCGATTTCGGCACGGTTGGTTTGAGCATCTGTTATGACATCCGTTTCCCACATCTCTATGCCGCTTTGGCGCAGGCGGGGGCGCAAATTCTGACCATTCCAGCGGCGTTTTCGCCGGTCACCGGCGCAGCCCATTGGGAATCACTGCTGCGCGCGCGGGCGATTGAAACCGGCTGTTGGGTGCTGGCCCCGGCACAGACCGGAGAGCATCCGAAAACCCGCGGCAGAACGCGTCAAACCTACGGTCACAGCATGGTTGTAGCCCCGTGGGGAGAGGTCGTTGTCGACGCAGGGGACGATCCAGGCATTCACTTTTTCGATTTGGATGATAGTTCTGTGTCAGAGGCGCGCCGTCGGGTGCCCTCGTTGACTCACGTGCGGCCTTTCGACGGGCCCTGATCCAGAACCGGACCATGACTGACGAACATAATGCCCTTGCGGTCACGCTGTTCAGCGAGATCCTGACCGCCGATCAACTATTGCGCAACCGGCTGAGCCGGGTGCTGCCCAAGGGCATGGAAATTTCGCATTTCTCAGTGCTGAACCATCTGGTGTTTGTCGGGGATGAGCGCAGCCCCGCGCAGCTGGCCAATACGTTCCACGTGACCCGAGGGGCGATGACCAACACCTTGGCCAAGCTGGAATGGGCCGGATACATCCACATCCGCCCCGACTGGGACGACGCCCGCCGCAAGATGGTCGCGATCAGCCCCGCCGGTCGTCGTGCGCGCGATCAGGCAATTTCGTCGATTGCGCCGCTGATCAACCGCGTGGTCGGAGAGCTGGGGCTGGAGCGTGTCCGCAGCACGCTGCCGGTGCTGCGGGATTTGAGAATCCGACTCGAAGACGAGTGAGTCAGGCTTTCAAAGCGGGATGCAGGTTGGACGCCCGGAACTCGGTCACGCGAAATTTGGCAACCTTTTCTTGTGCGAACGGGTCATGTTCCAGATACTTCTCAGCCTCCTCCCGGCTGTCGGCGGTCATCACGATCAGACCGCCACTGCGTGGAACCTTTGGCCCGGACATCAGGAACCGGCCATCTTTATATGACGCGTGTACAAAATCCATATGCGAGTCGATTACGGGTTCCACCTGATTCATTGGTACAATGTATTCGATGTCTACGACGAACAGGCTGCAACCTTCGGGGATTACTGACATAAAAAGTCCTTACTCTGGGCGAATGCTGGCTGTGACGTAATTGACGCTCAGATCCCGGTCCGAGATCGACCAACTCCAAAGAATCGGGTTGAATACGAACCCCTTGCGGTCCACCGGCTCCAGGCCGGCTTGGCGCAGCAGGTCGAACAGCTCATCGGGGGTGATGAACTTGTTCCACTCATGCGTACCCCGCGGCAGCCAGCGCATGACGACCTCGGCCCCGACGATCGCCATAGCATACGATTTCGGGTTGCGGTTGATGGTGGAACAAATCTCCAACCCGCCGGGTTTCAGCAATTGCCGCGTTGCGGTCAGATAGGACAGCGGATCGGCCACGTGCTCGACCACTTCCATGTTCAGCACCACATCAAATTGCTCGCCCGCCTCGGCCAACGCCTCGGCGGTGGTGTGGCGATAGTCGATGTCCAGCCCGGACTGTTCCGCGTGGATGCGCGCAACGGGCAGGTTGCCCTCGGCGGCGTCGGCGCCCACGACCTCGGCCCCAAGGCGCGCCATCGGTTCGCTCAGCAGCCCTCCGCCGCAGCCGATATCCAGCAAACACAGGCCCTGAAACGGATTCGGCGCGGTCAAATCCCGGTCAAATTCGCCCGCGATCTGCTGTGTGATATAGTCCAGACGGCACGGATTCATCATGTGCAGCGGTTTGAATTTCCCGTGAGGATCCCACCATTCTGCGGCCATCGCTTCGAATTTTGCGATCTCGGATGGATCCACAGTGTTCGGATGCGCTTGCATTCCTGTCTCCGTATGCTCTTTTACGTTTAAGGACTATATAGGGCCATAATGGACAAGTACCCGGACCAAAAGCGCGCAGTGCAATATCTGTACCCGCCGATCGACCCGTTCGATCAGCGCATGGTGGATATGGGCGAAGGGCATCGCATTTATATGGAACAATGCGGCAATCCAAAGGGGATACCGGTTGTGGTGCTGCATGGCGGGCCGGGCGGCGGCTGCAGCCCGGCGATGCGCCGTTATTTCGATCCCAGCGTCTATAGGGTGATTCTATTCGATCAGCGCGGCTGTGGCCGATCGCGGCCCCATGCGTCGGTGACCGACAATACGACATGGCATCTGGTGGCCGATATCGAACGGTTGCGCACCCTGCTGGATATCGAGGATTGGGCTGTGTTTGGCGGCAGCTGGGGCGCGACTCTGGCGCTGATCTATGCGCAGGCGCATCCGGATCGTGTGAGCCGTCTGGTGCTGCGCGGCGTGTTCCTGGCCACACAGGCCGAGCTTGATTGGTTCTATGGCGGCGGCGCAGGCAAGTTCTGGCCCGAGCAATGGGCGAAATTCACCGCTCTGCTGACCGAGGCTGAGCTGACCGACACGATCGCTGCTTATAACAAACGCCTGTTTTCGGGGGATCGGGCCACGGAAATCCTGTATGGGCGGGCCTGGTCCGCGTGGGAGAACGCGCTGGCTTCAATTCATGCCCAAGGCGGGACGGGGGAAAGCCCTGGCGAATACGCGCGGGCCTTTGCGCGGCTTGAGAATCACTATTTCATCAATAGCGCCTTCCTTGAGAAGGACGGTCAGATTCTGGACCAGATGGACAAGATCGCTCATATCCCCGGCCATATCGTGCAGGGTCGCTATGACATGATCTGCCCACCACAGGCCGCGTGGAATCTGGCCGAACGCTGGCCCAATGCCGAACTGAAGATGGTCCGCAACGCAGGCCACGCCCTGTCTGAACCCGGTATCAGCGCCGAGCTGGTCCGGATCATGGATCGCGTGGCCGAGGGGGTGGTATGACCCGGATTGACCGTCGTGCTCTGTTTGCCTCGGGTGCTGCCGCAGCTTTGCTGGCGGCCACGGGGGCGTCGCTGGCGGATACGCCTAAGGCCGGAGGTGCGCTGCGGCTGGCTGTGCCACGCGATGACAGCTTGGAACAGGTGGCCCGTGGGGCGGTGTTTGATACGCTGACCGAAATTGCCCCAGATGGCACCTTGCGCGGTGAGCTTGCGACGGGTTGGCACACGGACGCGGATGCGCGGGTCTGGCAGTTCGATCTGCGCAAGGGTGTTACCTTTCACGATGGCGTGCCGCTGGACGTTGCGGATGTGATGGCAGTTCTGGGCAATGTTGGGCGGGTCGAAGCCGTATCGCCCAATCAGGTGCAGCTTGAACTGGCTGAGGCAAATCCGGGCCTGCCGTTCCTTCTGGCCGATAGCCGCTTTGTCATCACCCGCGACGGACAAGGCGTGACGCCTTTGCACGCGGCCAATGGCACCGGATGCTACCGCGTGGAACGCGCCGAGGATGATCGTCATTTCCTGGGCCGCAAGGTGGTCGGGCACCATAAGGACGGCAAGGCCGGGTGGGCCGAGACGTTCGAAATCATTGTCATCCCCGACGCCCGTGTCCGGGCCGAGGCGTTGCGCGACGGGTTCGTCGACGTGGCGGCGCTGCCCTCAGGCGGCGAGTTGAAAGGCCAGCGCGGGCTGCGTTTTCACCCAAGCGAATCGGATATGGCACTGGCCGTGGCCCCACATGTGGGCATGCCGCGCCAGATCGGGGCGGGCCGCGCACTGGACGATGGCCGCATCGCCGAACGGTGGTGGATGGCGTAAATCCGATCACGTCTTGCACCGGGGGTTGCAGATTCGGGAAACCCTGCGTATATGCAGTTGCAACAGCGGCGTGTCGGACTTCGGTCCGGGGCTCCACCGGAAATTTCGACGGGCCGCGCGCCCGTTTTTTTGTGCCCGTATGACAGGGTAGAGCACCTGATGACAAACGACCTGATAGCCAAAGCGGCGATTGATCGGCGGCTGGCCGAGATCATCACCCCCGTGATCGAAGATCTGGGGTATGAGCTGGTCCGCATCCGCCTGATGAGTGGCAAGACCACCACGATGCAAATCATGGCCGACAAGCCTGATGGCGGCATCGAAGTGGATGATTGCGCCGAAATCTCGAACGCGGTTAGCGCCACGCTGGATGTCGAAGATCCGATTCTTGACGCCTATACGCTTGAGGTTTCAAGCCCGGGCATTGATCGTCCTCTGACCCGTCTCAAGGATTTTGAGATGTTCGAGGGGTATGAGGCCAAGATCGAGACCGCCGAGCTGATCGATGGCCGCCGCCGGTTCAAGGGTGAGCTGGCTGGGATCGAAGGGGATGAGGTTCTGATCAACATCCCCGAGGGGGGAGAGACGATCACCATCGGTCTGCAATTCGACTGGCTGAGTGACGCCAAGCTGGTCCTGACCGATGATCTGATCAAGGAAATGCTGCGCCAGCGCAAGGACGCCGGTGCCCTGAACGAAAACGCTTTCGACGAGATTGAGACCGAAGGGTCCGAAGAGGAGACGAACTGATGGCAATCACCTCAGCCAACCAGCTGGAGCTGCTGCAGACCGCCGAGGCCGTGGCCCGCGAAAAGATGATCGACCCCGGTCTGGTTGTCGAAGCGATGGAAGAATCGCTCGCCCGTGCCGCCAAGAGCCGTTACGGCGCCGAGATGGATATCCGTGTCAGCATCGACCGCAAGACCGGCAAGGCAACCTTTACCCGCGTCCGAACCGTGGTCGAGGATGAAGAGCTTGAGAACTACCAGGCCGAGATGACCGTCGAGCAAGCCAAGCAGTACATGGAAGCGCCCGAGGTCGGCGACGTCTTCGTCGAAGAGGTTCCCCCGGTTGAAATGGGCCGGATTGCTGCTCAGTCCGCCAAGCAGGTCATCCTGCAAAAGGTTCGCGAAGCTGAGCGCGACCGTCAGTACGAAGAATTCAAGGATCGTGCGGGTACCATCATCAACGGTGCGGTTAAGCGCGAAGAGTTTGGCAATGTCATCGTCGATCTGGGCGGTGCCGAAGCCGTTCTGCGCCGCAATGACAAGATCGGCCGCGAAAGCTATCGCCCGAATGACCGCGTGCGTGCCTATATCAAGGAAGTGCGCCGCGAGGTTCGTGGCCACCAGATCTTCCTGTCGCGCACTGCGCCGGAATTCATGGCCGAGCTGTTCAAGATGGAAGTGCCGGAAATCTATGACGGCATCATCGAGGTCAAGGCCGTGGCCCGTGACCCCGGCTCCCGCGCCAAGATTGCCGTGATTTCGTACGATGGGTCCATCGATCCCGTCGGTGCCTGCGTTGGTATGCGCGGCAGCCGCGTGCAGGCCGTTGTGAACGAGCTGCAAGGCGAAAAGATCGACATCATCCCGTGGAACGAAGACCAGCCGACCTTCCTGGTGAACGCGCTGCAGCCCGCCGAGGTTTCCAAGGTGGTTCTGGACGAAGAAGCCGGCAAGATCGAAGTTGTTGTGCCTGAGGAACAGCTGAGCCTCGCAATCGGTCGCCGCGGTCAGAACGTGCGTCTGGCCAGCCAGCTGACAAATCTGGATATCGACATCATGACCGAGGCCGAAGAATCGGCGCGTCGTCAGAAAGAGTTCGAAGCCCGTACCCAGCTGTTCATGGAAAGCCTGGATCTGGACGAATTCTTTGCACAGCTGCTGGTGTCCGAAGGCTTTACCAACCTCGAAGAGGTCGCCTATGTCGAGCTGGAAGAGCTGCTGGTCATTGACGGCGTCGACGAAGGCACTGCGCAGGAACTGCAAACCCGCGCACGCGAATTCCTGGAAGCCCAGGCCAAGGCAGCGCTGGACGCAGCCCGTGCCTTGGGTGCCGAGGACAGCCTTATTGAATTCGAAGGCCTGACACCCCAGATGGTGGAAGCGCTGGCAAAGGACGACGTAAAAACGCTTGAGGATTTTGCCACCTGCGCCGATTGGGAACTGGCCGGCGGCTGGACCACGGTTGATGGTGAGCGAATCAAGGATGACGGTGTGCTTGAGCCTTTCGGCGTTACGCTGGAAGAAGCACAGGATCTGGTCATGACCGCACGTATCATGCTGGGCTGGGTCGATCCCGCCGAGCTGGAACAAGCCGAAGAAGATGGCGAAGCAGTAGACGAGGAGGCCGAGGCCTGATCTCAGGCCTCGGGGTGCGCGCATGGGTCGCGGTGGCGTCCATAAGGATCGGTCCGAAGGACCTGAACGCAAGTGCATCGCCACGGGCGACATTCAACCTAAATATGGGTTGATACGCTTTGTGACGGGGCCGGACGGGCAGGTCTATCCGGATGTCGCGGCGAAATTGCCGGGTCGCGGAGTCTATGTGGCGGCGGATCGCGCTGCACTGGACAAGGCCGTTGGCAAGAAGCTGTTCGCCCGCGGGTTCAAAGCGCAAGTCAGCGTGCCACAGGATTTGACCGATGAGGTCGAAAAACAGGTTTCGCGCCGGGTGATCGAGCTGTTGAGCCTGGCGCGCAAGTCCGGTGACGCGGTCGCTGGGTACGAAAAGGTCAAGACATGGCTGGACCGGGAAGAGGCACAAGTGCTGATTCAGGCCAGCGATGGATCGGGGCGCGGCAAGTCGAAACTCAGCACGCCGCACTTTGGAAAATACATCGGTTGGCTGACCGCAGACGAGTTAGGACAGGCATTTGGGCGCCAAACCGTGATTCATGCGGCCATGGCCTCTGGTGGACTCGCCAAACGTGTTGTAGAGGAAGCGCAGCGCCTGCGTGGCTTGCGCGAAACGGATGACGGCGGCAGGGGCCGCGCGGAAGGGTAAAAAGCTTTATGAGCGAGAATGACGGCAAAAAGACATTGGGTCTTCGTGGTGGGGCACGCCCCGGAAATGTGAAACAGAGTTTCAGCCACGGACGCACCAAGAATGTCGTGGTGGAAACCAAACGCAAGCGCGTGGTGGTTCCCAAGCCGGGCGCCGGCAAACCGGGTGGCGGAGCAACGCCGTCGGGTGATCCGTCGCGTCGCCCTGCAGGTATCTCTGACGCGGAAATGGCGCGCCGGATGAAGGCACTGCAGGCCGCCAAGGCCCGCGAAGTCGAAGAGGCCGCAGCGCGTGAAGCCGCCGAAAAGGCGCGCGAGGAAGAACGCGCCCGTCGTCGTGCCGAGCAAGAAGCAAAAGAGCGCGAACAGCGCGAAGCCGAAGAGCGCGCCCGCGCCAAGGCCGAAGAGGAAGAGCGCAAGCGCAAAGAGGCGGCAGAATCCGCCAAACGTGCCACTGCTGCCCCAGCTGTTGAAGAACCCAAAGCGGCGCGCGCACCGGCCAGCAAACCAGCCCCGGCCGCCACCCCGCGCAAGCAGGACCGTGAACGCGAACAGCGCGGTCGCGGCAAGGGCCGTGATGACAATCGTCGTTCCGGCAAGCTGACACTGGGTCAGGCCACCGGTGGCGAAGGTAGCCGTCAGCGCTCGATGGCGTCGATGAAGCGCAAGCAGGAGCGAGCGCGTCAGAAAGCCATGGGCGGCCCGGTCGAGCGGGAAAAGGTAATCCGCGACGTGCAACTGCCCGAGGCGATCACAGTGTCCGAACTGGCCAACCGTATGGCCGAGCGTGTGGCTGATGTGGTCAAATCGCTGATGAACATGGGCATGATGGTCACGCAGAACCAAACCATCGACGCCGATACCGCCGAGCTGATCATCGAAGAGTTTGGTCACAAGGTCACGCGTGTTTCCGATTCGGATGTCGAAGACGTCATCAAAGAGGTCGAAGACAGCGAAGAAGATCTGCAGCCGCGTCCGCCGGTCATCACCATCATGGGTCACGTCGACCACGGTAAGACCTCGTTGCTGGATGCGATTCGAGATGCGCGCGTTGTTGCCGGTGAGGCTGGAGGCATCACCCAGCATATCGGTGCCTATCAGGTGAAAACCGATGGCGGCACTACGCTGACCTTCCTGGATACGCCGGGCCACGCGGCCTTTACCTCGATGCGTTCGCGCGGGGCTCAGGTCACGGATATCGTGGTGCTGGTTGTGGCTGCCGACGACGCGGTGATGCCGCAGACGATCGAAGCGATCAATCACGCCAAAGCGGCCGAAGTGCCGATGATCGTGGCGATCAACAAGGTCGACAAGCCGGATGCAAACCCGGACAAAGTGCGCACCGATCTGTTGCAACACGAAGTGATCGTTGAGAAAATGTCGGGTGAGGTTCAGGACGTCGAAGTGTCCGCCATCACCGGTCAGGGCCTTGATGAATTGCTGGAAGCCATCGCGCTGCAGGCCGAGATTCTGGAGCTGAAAGCCAACCCCGACCGCGCCGCCCAAGGTGCTGTGATCGAGGCGCAGCTGGATGTGGGCCGTGGCCCCGTGGCCACCGTTCTGGTTCAGAACGGCACGCTGCGCCAGGGCGATATCTTCGTTGTGGGTGAGCAATACGGTAAGGTCCGCGCGCTGATCAACGACAAGGGCGACCGCGTCAAAGAAGCTGGCCCCTCGGTCCCGGTCGAGGTTCTGGGTCTGAACGGCACGCCCGAGGCCGGTGACGTTCTGAACGTGACCGAGACCGAAGCACAAGCCCGTGAGATTGCCGCTTATCGTGAACAGGCCGCCAAGGACAAACGCGCCGCCGCTGGTGCCGCGACCACCCTTGAGCAGCTGATGCAGAAGGCCAAGGAAGACGAAAACGTCACCGAGCTGCCGATTCTGATGAAAGCGGACGTACAAGGTTCGGCCGAGGCCATCGTTCAGGCGATGGAAAAGATCGGCAACGAAGAAGTGCGCGTGCGCGTTCTGCACTCGGGCGTTGGTGCGATTACCGAAACCGATGTCGGCCTGGCCGAAGCGTCGGGTGCCCCGATCTTTGGGTTCAACGTGCGTGCCAATGCTTCGGCGCGGAACACTGCGAACCAGAAGGGTGTGGAAATCCGTTATTACTCGGTGATCTACGATTTGGTCGACGACGTGAAAGCCGCCGCTTCGGGCCTGCTGAGCGCCGAGATCCGCGAAAAGTTCATCGGTTACGCCGAGATCCGCGAAGTCTTCAAGGTTACCGGCGTCGGCAAGGTTGCTGGCTGTCTGGTCACCGAAGGTGTGGCGCGTCGTTCCGCAGGCGTCCGCCTGCTGCGCGACAACGTGGTGATCCACGAAGGCACGCTGAAGACGCTGAAACGCTTTAAGGACGAAGTGTCCGAGGTTCAGTCGGGTCAGGAATGCGGTATGGCGTTCGAAAACTACGACGATATCCGCGCAGGTGACGTGATCGAAATCTTCGAGCGCGAAGAGGTTACGCGTACGCTGGATTGATCCTGCTTTGTATGGGAAATGAAAACAGCGGCTCAATTGGGCCGCTGTTTTTTGTGAAATACCACGAACCTTAACTGTCTTGAACGAAATTTTCTGACTCTAATCCCGACCGCGCATAAGCAACTCCGACATTGCCACACGGTGGATCCAACATAACGTCCGCTTTGCGGGACATTCCCGACCTACGTAGCTCTCAGACCAACGACGGCTCTCGGGCGGTACAGCAAAAAATGAGTGTGGCGCCCTTGCGCAACGTTAGCCCAAAAGCGAGAGTAGCCTACACAAGGAAAGACCGATTTCGCGCGGTGTCACGACAGCGACTTGATGAGGAGAACCCAGTTTTCGGTCTCAGTCTCCCACCCATCTTTGGCGCATGGGGCTTTATCCAGCTCAGAGTATCCCTTTCGCTCGTATAGACGTCTCGCTCCCACGTTTTCATCGGCGACAATAACGCTCATTTTGTTGTATCCAGCGTCTCGGGCTATCTCGTCGGCGACATCGAGTAGTCTTGAACCAAGTCCTTGCCCCCGGTTCTCTGGGTAACAAGCCAGAACATTCACATACCAGCTGTCTAACGCTTTGTTTTCCAGCTCCTGCAAGGGGCGGAACAACGCTGGGAAGTCATCTCCAATTTCTTCTGGTTCTGATCCGATCCCATAGCCCGTGAGCCCAGCAACTGCCCCGTTTCCATAGTCAATTACAACTACTTGCCTTTCTCGTGCCTTTTCGGCCTGTCGCGCGCGACCGACGGCCCAAGGATCCTCGCCATCTTGTGACAGCCCGGTCCAGATATGGAGCGGCAGGCCTTCACCTGCAAAATTCACTAAGTCCGCAAGTGCATGGGCATCGGTTTCAACGGCCAATCTCAAAGGCTTTTCAAGTGGTATCACGTCTCGTACTCCAAAGAATTCAAAGCATCATAGACATCTCATGCCAAGTCATTCCTCCATGGTCGGAAGTCGATGGCTGCAAATAGCTGTATCCAAATCGCTCATACAGTGGGACGTGATGCTCTTTGCACATAAGGAAGATCGCCGATTTACCCACTTTTCTCATGCGGTCGACGAATTCAGTCATCAATGCCCGCGATAGGCCCCTTCCCTGATGGGCTGGATCAACGACGACAGACATAATGACGGCATTCGGAGCGTCGGGATCATGCCGCACAAGCTCCTTAAATTCCTCATCAGACATTTCGACGTCATGGGCACATCCGCAATTGATAAAGCCAACGATCTCGCCTTGTACTTCAAGAATGAGGAAACCATCGGGATATTCCTCAATCCTCTTGGATATCTTTTTGAGGGTTGCTGCGTCGTCGCCTTCATAGGCAGCAGTTTCGATCTCAAAGCATCGAGTTGCGTCGGAAGGTTTGGCGTTTCTGAACGTGCTCATGCACGTGACACTAAGCGCGTCGGGGCAAGTTGCATAGCCGCCATTGGTTGGGCCCGCAGCATTCGGTACTTTGGGCTCACAGCGGATAATCCCTGCTCCGTCAAAAACGTTCGGTTCGTTAGGGATGCGTAGGTTTGTGTGCTAAAGGCCAGACCTGACTGATACCCAATTTTCTTGGCTATCGGGACGTCGCCAAAAACGTTCCCGGATGCATAATTATATCGAAATGCTGCATCCCCTTTTTCAGATCGAAATTGACCGCATGCCCGGCTTTGCGCAGCAATTCGGCATAATCTCGGCTCTGGCGGACGAATTCGGGGGTATCCCGTTCCGCCACAGTCACATGGTAACGCGGGCCAGGGGCGGGTAGGTGCAGGATAGGGGACAGATCATGTATCTCGACCGGGGTCAGTTGCAGCGGATCGTTTACGGACGTCAGGCTGATCGGCTCCAGATCATAGACACCGCTGATCAGGATCACCTCGCGCACGCGGAGCCCGGCGCGGGCCAGCGCATCGGCCGAGGTTGCCATGACCATAGCCGCCAATTGCGCCCCGGCGCTGTGGCCCGACAGGATGATCCGTGACGGATCGAAACCCAGATCAGGCGCATTTGCGGCCAGCCACAGCAGGGCGTCGCGGCATTCGTTGATCATGTCGCCAATCCGCGCCTCGGGGGCCAATGTGTAGTTCAGGGTCGCAAAGGACTGTTCGGCCTCAACCAGTGCCGGGGCCATCATTGCCGACTCGTTCTGACTCAGCGCCTGCCAGTAACCGCCGTGAATAAAGACGTGCAGTGGCGCGCCTGCCCCCTTCGCGGGAAAGAAATCCAGAACCTGAGCCCTACCGTCGCCGTAAGAGACATTCCCGATGACTTCCATCTGTGCCCGGTGCTGGGCGCTGAGCGCGGCGTAGCTGTCCAGATAAGGCGTCAGGTCGCCGCCGATCATCGACCGGGGCGAATATTCCTGCTCTAGCTCTTCCTGCGAAAACCCGCGGTACAGCATCGCTTACTCCTGCTCGGAATACATTAGTTCGGTGCGCATATCGTAAAGATCATGGAAGAACCGCAAATCCAAGGCTTTCCGCAAGAAGGATACACCGCTGGACCCGCCGGTGCCCGGCTGGTTGCCTATCACTCGTTCTACCGCGGTGACGTGATCGAAGCGCCAGCGTTGAAACAGAGACTCCACGTCCATCAGTTTCTCGGCTAGCGCATAAAGATCCCAGTACTTGTCCGTGTCGCGATACACCTGCACCCATATTTTAACCACGCGCGGATCACCGGAGTATGGCTGCGAATAGTCGCGATCCAGCAGGTCCTGCGGTACGTCAAATCCCTGCCGAGCCAACATGAACAGCACCTCGTCATACAAGGACGGCTTGGTCAGCGCAGCGTTCAGCAGTTCCATGACCTGCGGGTCATGCTCGTGGACTTTTAGGGTCGAGGCGTCCTTGTTGCCCAAAATGAATTCGATCTGGCGATAGCCATAGCTTTGAAAACCGGACGAACTGCCCAATGCCTCGCGAAAGGTCATGTAGTCCGCAGGGGTCATGGTCAGCAACGTCTCCCAGGCGGATATCAATTGCCGCTGGATGGCCTTGACCCGGTCGAGATTTTTCATCGCAGGGCCGAATTCATCCTGTTGCAGAAATCGGCGCACCTCGACCAGTTGGTGATGCATTAGTTTCAGCCACAGTTCGCTGACCTGATGAATGATGATGAACAGCATCTCATCTGGTTGCGCAGGGTCCTGAAAGGTTTTTTGCAGGTTCAGCAGGGTTTTGAGCTGCAGGAAATCGCCGTAACTCTTGCGATGGGTCTGTGCGAAATCGGTGACCAGAGTGTCCTCGATTCCGCGTTCCAGATACCGATCATCCTTATCGCCCATATGCTCCTCCAAACGACTGGGTTCACCCCTGTTTAGGGGCTGAACCCGCGCAGTACCAGAGCGTCAGGTCCAGTCCAGCACCACTTTGCCTGACCGGCCTGATTTCATCGCGGCAAATCCTTCGGCAAAATCGTCAACTTTCATCTCGTGCGTGATGACACGGCTGACATCCAGACCGTTCTGTAGCATGGCGATCATCTTGTACCAGGTCTCGAACATCTCGCGCCCGTAGACGCCTTTGATGGTGATGGCTTTAAACACGATGCGGGACCAGTCGACCGGGGATTTGCCGGGCGGAATACCCAGCAGAGCGATCTTGCCGCCCATCACCAGCGCCTCGACCATCTGATCCAGCGCGATTTGTGAGCCCGACATTTCCAGCCCTACATCGAACCCTTCTTTCATGCCTAGTTCTGCGATGACGTCTTGCAGGTCTTCTTTGGACACATCCACGGTGCGCACGGTCGGAACCACATGTTCCGCGAGCTTCAGGCGATCGGGGTTGATATCGGTGATCACCACATGGCGCGCGCCAGCATGGCGGGCGACAGCGGCAGCCATGATGCCGATGGGGCCTGCGCCGGTGATCAGAACATCCTCACCCAGCAGATCAAAGCTGAGCGCGGTGTGAACCGCATTGCCCAATGGATCGAGGATGGCGCCGATCTCATCCGGCACGTCCTCGGGCAGGGGCACCACGTTGAAGGCGGGCAGTTTCAGATATTGGGCAAAGGCCCCCTGTTCATTCACGCCAATCCCGCGCGTGCCCGGATCAAGGTGGAACTTTCCCGCCCGGCTTTGACGGCTGTCGGTGGTGATCAGGTGCCCCTCGCCCGAGCAGCGCTGACCGATCTCAAGACCTGTCACATTGCGCCCGATCTCGACGATCTCGCCCGCAAACTCGTGGCCGGTGATCATCGGAATCGGCACTGTGGCGGCGGCCCAGTCATCCCAGTTCCAGATATGGATGTCGGTGCCGCAGATGCCAGTCTTGTTGACACGGATCAGCACCTCTTCGGGGCTGATTTCGGGCACCGGGGCCTGGACCATCCACAGACCTTCCTCGGGCTTGGATTTCTCCAAAGCTTTCATTGTGTTGGGTCGCATCAGATCACTCCCAGTTCTTTGCCAACCTTGCCAAAGGCGGCCAATGCACGGTCCAGTTCGTCTTTCGTCAAGGCTGCATTCATCTGCGTTCTGATCCGCGCTTGTCCGCGCGGGACAACGGGGAAGAAGAAGCCCGAGACATAGACGCCCTCATCAAACAGACGCGACGCCATGTCCTGCGCCAATGTGGCCTCACCCAGCATCACCGGAATGATCGGATGTTCGCCGGGCAGCAGGTCAAAACCCAGCTTTTCCAGCCCAGCACGCCAGTATTTCGCGTTGCCGAATAACTGAGCGCGCAGCATTTCGCCTTCTTCTACCAGTCGGATGGCTTCCAATCCGGCGGCGACAATCGAGGGTGGCAGCGAGTTTGAGAACAAATAGGGCCGCGCCCGCTGCCGCAGCAGATCGATCACTGGTTGCGGCCCGGCGATATAACCGCCGATTGCCCCCCCAAGTGCCTTACCCAAAGTTCCCGTTAGAATGTCGACATCGACACCAAAATGATCCGGTGTGCCTGCGCCGTTCGGCCCCATAAAGCCGGTCGCGTGGCAGTCATCGACCATGACGATGGCATCATATTTATCGGCCAGCTCGCGAATTTTCGGCAGGTTGGCCAGGTAACCGTCCATCGAGAACACGCCATCGGTCGCGATCATGATGTGCCGCGCTCCGTCCTCGCGCGCCTGTTTCAGCCAGGCCTCAAGGTCGTTCATGTCGTTGTTCAGGTAGCGATAGCGTTTCGCCTTGCACAGCCGCACCCCGTCAATGATCGAGGCATGGTTCAGACTGTCCGAAATGATGGCGTCTTCTGGCCCTAACAAGGGCTCAAAGAGCCCGCCATTGGCATCGAAACAAGCCGCAAACAGGATCGCATCGTCCTTGTTCAGGAATTGCGCCAGCTTCTGTTCCAACTCGCGGTGAATGTCCTGGGTGCCGCAGATAAACCGGACCGAGGCCATGCCGAACCCTTTGGGCCGCATCGCGCCCTTGGCGGCGTCGATCAGCGCAGGGTGATCGGCCAGACCCAGATAATTGTTGGCGCACAGGTTGATCACCTGCTTGTCGCCCACAGTAATCTCACCGCCCTGAGGCGAGGTGATCATTCGTTCGCGTTTATACAGACCCTCAGATTCAATCTGCGCAAGGGTGTCCGTGATGTGGGACAGGAATGCATCGGCCATGGCGGTCTCCGGTTTATATGAGTCGCGTATCTAACATAACGGATATGGTTCCCAAATAGGGGAATTCAATATTACAGAAAAAAATCCACGATAACGGAACATGCGGAAAACCCTGAAAATTGCTTTCGACTCGGAGGCGTCTATTCCGGTTTTGCCACGTTGTCCTGAAACTGTTTGGTTGAATTTGTGTGCGGATAGGGTTCTTCGGGAATGTCGACGCCAAGGAATGTGCACAGTGGTTTCCATCCGCTTCCGGTTTCATAGACCAGCAATCGGTCCTTCGGGACAGTGTCGCGGACTTTTTTGATATGCTTCCGAAACACGCTGACGGCGTGATCCCGATCATCCATCCGGCCGTCGAAGATGCCATGAACGATAAACTTGCTGCACATCTCGGCAATCGCGTTTGCATGATCCGAGTCGTGCCGTCCGCGCATTGTGGTCATGAATGGTCCAATCGTGGCCCATATGCTGTCAAACCAGGCATCAGGGTCGCGCACGCTCAAAATGATTTTGGCATCTGGATAATGATCAGAAAGTTGGCGCCAGTATGCGGCGCCTGGCCAGTCGACTTGCGCGCGATAGCCGTGAAACATGGCATCCCAATCAGCTTGCTCGCCATGTGCGGCACGGTTCCAAGCAGGCAATTGTTCGGGATTGTCCCGCACTTCGAACATGTGGTGACAGGGTCCGAAATTCAGCTGTTCCAAAGCAAGCTTCAGCGAATTCGTCCCAGTGCGGCCGAATCCAGCGCCAATCACTTCCAAAGTCATTTTGGGTAACTCCAATTCGTGTAAATGCCATAAAATAGCACAACACACAGGTATCCCCCAAACTTCGCCCCGGTCGGGGTCAGGCGTTTTTCACAATCAGGAACACGCGCGCGGGACCGTTGGGCGATGCGATCGAGTGCAAGACGTCTGCCGCATACCGCGCTGTATCGCCTTGGTTCAACTCCATTGTGGCCGATCCCGATGTGACGCGAACCGACCCGTCCAAAACCGTCAATTGCTCTTGCGCGCCGCGCGTGTGGGGCTGGCTTTTCAATGCGCCGTCTTTGTCGAACTGAATGTCATAGACTTCATGCCCGCCCGCTTCTTCGGGGGGGGACAGGATGCGAATCCGGCAGTTTTGCCCCATATTGTCGATGCTTGGCACTTCAGAGTTTCGCAGCACTTCGATTTGGTTTGCGGTGCCGGTCTCCTCCAGCAGACCGGCGAAATCCACCTGCAAGGCCCGGGTCAGGTTCCACAGGGTTGAGATGGTAGGGCTGCTTTCCCCCCGTTCGATCTGACTAACCATTGAACGCGACACACCGCTGAGATTAGCCACGGCTTCAAGCGACAGGCCCTTGGCGCGACGTGCCTCTTTCAGGCGAGCGGGAAGGCGTGTCAGGATATCGTCTGTATTCTCCGTCATGACGGAATTTCATGCGCCTTGTATATGTGGTTGTCAATTCCATCCGTGACGGGACGTCCCATAGGACAGGGCGACGTGGTGTATGCATACTGCGCGCAAATGCACGAGGAGTGATCCATGACTGATATCGTAATTTTGGACGGTGCCCGCACCGCTATTGGAACCTTTGGCGGCGCGCTGGCTTCGACCGCTCCGATCGATCTGGCTACGGTTGTCACCGAAGCCGCGCTGGAACGCTCGGGTGTTGAAGGTGGTCAGATCGGGCATGTGGTGTTCGGCCACGTGATCAATACCGAGCCGCGGGACATGTACCTGTCGCGCGTTGCCGCGATGCAGGCGGGGATCCCAAATGGTACACCTGCGATGAACGTGAACCGGCTGTGCGGGTCGGGCGCGCAAGCGATTGTCTCGGCGATGCAGTCCCTGATGCTGGGGGATGCCGAGTTTGCCGTGGCCGGCGGGGCCGAGAGTATGTCGCGCAGCCCTTATATCGTGCCGCAGGCGCGCTGGGGTGCGAAGATGGGCGATGTCACCTCGTTGGATATGATGCTGGGCGCGCTGAATTGCCCGTTTGGCACCGGACATATGGGTGTGACGGCCGAAAACGTGGCAGACGAACACCAAATTACCCGCGAGCAGATGGATCAATTCGCCGTGACCAGTCAGACCCGCGCGGCAGCGGCGATTGAGGCGGGGTATTTCGACAGCCAGATCGCGCCCGTGCAGGTCAAGGTCAAGCGGGACATGGTTGATTTCAAGGTCGATGAACATCCCAAGGCCACCACTGCCGAGACCCTGGCCGGATTGCGACCGGTATTCCAGAAGGACGGGCGCGTGACGGCGGGCAATGCCTCGGGCATCAATGACGGGGCGGCGGCGATGGTATTGGCAACAGCGGACGCGGCCGAGAAAGCCGGGTTGAAGCCCAAGGCGCGCGTGCTGGGGTATGCCCATGCGGGTGTTCGCCCCGAGGTTATGGGCATTGGACCGGTTCCGGCGGTGCGGAACCTGATGGAAAAAACCGGCCTGTCGGTGGATAATTTCGATGTGATCGAAAGCAACGAGGCCTTCGCGGCGCAGGCTCTGGCTGTGAATCAGGAACTGGGATTGGACGCGTCGAAGGTTAACCCGAATGGTGGCGCGATTGCCTTGGGTCACCCGGTTGGGGCGACCGGCGCAATCATCACCATGAAAGCGCTGTATGAGCTGGAGCGCGTAGGTGGGGCCAAAGGTCTGGTGACTATGTGCATCGGTGGTGGGCAAGGTATTGCACTGGCTATCGAGCGGCTTTGATTTCGCACCGTGCAGGGGGGCTGTCTGCCCCCCCCATCGCGCGCAGGCGCGACCCCCCCCCGAAGGTATTATTGGCCAGAAGAAGCAGGCGGTCTGGCTCAGCTGAGCGCGTTGACAATCAGGACAAGCGCAGCACCGGCAGCGGCACCGATTGCGGCAGGTAGGGCCGCGGACCATAGGGATGACTTTTGCGGGTCGTCTTTTTGCGTCTGGGCGATCAGGGCATTTTCAACCAGACCCGGCAATCGTGGGCCAAAGCGGGCCAGAACCATGGCGGTTTTGCCGAAGTCCCGCAGCGCGGCGCGGGGACCGATGGATTGCTTTATGTAATCCTCGACCACGGGGCGGGCGGTTTCCCAAATGTTCATATGTGGGTCGAGCGAGCGTGCGACGCCTTCGACCACAACCATCGTACGCTGCAACAGGATCAGTTCGGTCCGGGTTTCCATGCCAAAGCGTTCGGTGACCTCGAACAGGTAGTTCAACAGGCGGCCCATTGAGATATGCGAGGCGTCCATGCCAAAGATCGGCTCGCCCACCGCTCGCAGCGCGCGGGCAAATTCGTCGACATCCTGATTGGCGGGGACGTAACCGGCCTCGAAATGCACCTCGGCCACTCGTTTATAGTCGCGGCGGATGAACCCGAACAGAATCTCGGCATAGACCCGGCGGGTGTATTCGTCGATGTGACCCATGATGCCGTAGTCATAGGCGATGATATCGCCATTTGCGGCGACCTTCAGGTTGCCCTGATGCATATCGGCGTGGAAATAGCCATCACGCAGGGCGTGCAGCAGGAACAGGTGCAGGACCCGCTCTGCCAGATCGCGGCGGTTGTGGCCCACCGCATCCAGTGCAGCATTGTCGCCCAGCGGTATACCATCCGCCCAGCTGAGCGTCATCACCCGGCGCGCGGACAGTGACCACACAACGGGGGGCAGCCAGAAACCGGCATCGTCCTTGGTATTGGCGGCATATTCCGAGGCAGCGGCGCTTTCCAATCGCAAGTCCAACTCACCCCGTACAACGCCGTCGAAATGTTCGATCACGTCCATTGGTCGCAGGCGGCGCGCGCCGGGGGCGAACAGGTCGACAATACGGGCGGCGAAATAGAACGCATCGACATCCTTGTGAAAGGCACGCTCGATCCCCGGGCGCAGCACTTTGACGGCGACATATTCGCCAGTGCTGACCAGCCGGGCCTTGTGAACCTGCGCAATCGACGCTGCGGCGATCGGTTCGCTGAATTCCTCAAAAACCTCATCGACAGACTGGCCGAGTTCCTTTTCCACCTCGGCCATGGCTTCGGCGCGGGAAAAGGGTGGCAGCTTGTCCTGCAACACACGCAATTGGGCGGCCAGTTCTTCGCCCACCACGTCGGGGCGGGTCGAGAGAATCTGACCGAATTTGATATAAGCCGGGCCAAGCGCCGTCAGCGCTCGGGTGGCGGGCGGCATATTGGGATCGCCCTTGTAACCCAGCCATTGAAACGGTTTGCCTAACGCATGCGCCAGAAATCGCAACGCGCGGGGGGCCTCAAAGGCGTCCAGCACTACGTTCATGGCGCCTGTGCGTTCAAAGGTGGCGCCTGTACGGATCAGGCGAATGATGTTGTGGGGGCCGCGCATAAATCAGATCTTCCAGCCGGAATGCAGCGCGGCGATGCCCATGCTGAGGTTGCGGTATTTGGCGTTTTCGAATCCAGCGGCACGAACCATGTCCAGAAAGGTTTCCTGATCGGGGAAATTGCGGATCGATTCGACCAGATATTGATAGCTGTCGTAATCATTGGCGATCAGCTTGCCCATGCGGGGAATGACGTTGAAGCTGTACAAGTCATAGAGCTTTTGCAGCCCTTCATTGGGCAACTGGCTGAATTCCAGCACCATCAGGCGGCCACCGGGCTTCAGAACTCGGAAGGCTTCATTCAACGCCTCTTGCGGGCGGGTCACGTTCCGGATGCCGAAGGAAATGGTGTAGACGTCAAACGTGTTGTCCTCGAACGGCAGGGCCATCGCATCGCCTACCACCCAGTTCAGGCTGTCGGACATCTGATCTGCCTCGGCGCGCTGGCGGCCTTCGACCAACATCGGCTCGGTCAGGTCCAGAACGGTGGCGTGGCCGTATCCCGCGCGTTTGAGAAAGCGGAAAGAGATATCGCCCGTTCCACCGGCCACATCCAGCAGACGTTGACCAGGGCGCGGGGCCAGCCAGTCCATCATCGCGTCTTTCCAGACCCGGTGGATGCCCATCGACATGACATCGTTCATCACGTCATATTTTGAGGCGACCGAGTTGAACACGCCCTGCACACGACCGGCCTTGTCGGCCTCGCGCACGGTTTCAAACCCAAAATGAGTGGTCTTGTCGCTGTTGTCGGACATAAGCCTTGCCGTTTGTCGAATTTCGTCTCTGTTATAGGGCTCTGGAACCGGGGCACAATGCGGCCCTTTGAATTAGGAGCCATCTAATGCCCGAATTGCCCGAGGTCGAGACAGTAAGACGCGGCCTGAGCCCCGCAATGGAGGGGGTCGTGATCGAACGGGCAGATGTGAATCGCCCCGATTTGCGCTGGCCGTTCCCGGACCGCATGGCCGAGCGGCTGACCGGGCAACGGGTGGATCAGCTGCGGCGGCGGTCGAAGTATATTCTGGCAGATCTCAGCAGCGGTGAAACTTTGTTGATCCATCTGGGTATGTCTGGGCGGATGACAGTATCGGGTGATCCGCTAGGGCAGTTCGTGCATGAGCATCCCATGCCCGAAAAACACGACCACGTGGTGTTTCACATGGCCAATGGCGCGCGTGTGACATTCAACGATCCGCGGCGCTTCGGCGCGATGGACCTGTTGCCCACGGCTACAGCCGAGGATCACAAGCTTTTATCCGTTCTGGGGCCAGAGCCGCTGGGCAATGATTTTCACGAACAGCACCTGATCGAAGCGCTCAAGGGCAAGAATACTCCTGTCAAATCTGCACTGTTGGATCAGGGAATCGTTGCCGGATTGGGCAATATCTATGTTTGCGAGGCCCTTTATCGCGCGGGTGTGTCGCCACGTCGCAAAGCAGGACAAATTTCTGCCGCCCGTGTCGGCGCGCTGGTTCCGATCATTCGGCGGGTACTGCAGGACGCGATCGACGCGGGTGGTTCATCCCTGCGCGATTTCCGCCAAGCCGATGGAGAACTTGGATATTTTCAACACAGCTTTGACGTTTACGGACGCGAAGGCGAACCCTGCAGAACCCAGGGATGCAGTGGGGAAATAAAGAGAATCACTCAGTCCGGTCGCTCATCCTTCTATTGTGCGCAATGCCAAAGATAACTTGATCCAGATAAATCGCGTGATAAGGAATCGTACTTGAACGGAACAACCGGAAGCTTACACCTCATGGCTTTTGAGACGATCATCGTCGAAATCGAAGACCACGTCGCCCTTATCAAGCTCGACAGACCCGATGCGCTGAATGCGCTGAATTCGCAGCTGGCGCAGGAACTGTGCATCGCATTGGAAGACGCGGATACCAACGACAAGGTGCGCTGCATCGTCATTACCGGTTCGGACAAGGCGTTCGCGGCCGGCGCGGACATCAAGGAAATGTCCGAGATGAGCTTTGTTGATGTCTACAGCTCAAATCTGTTTGGTGCTCTGAATGACCGTGTTTGCGCGATCCGCAAGCCGATCATTGCAGCCGTTGCTGGCTATGCGCTGGGCGGTGGGTGCGAGTTGGCCATGCTTTGCGATTTCATCATTGCTGCGGATACCGCCAAGTTCGGCCAGCCCGAAATCAATCTGGGCGTCATTGCAGGACTGGGTGGTTCGCAGCGCCTGACGCGTTTCGTTGGGAAGTCCAAATCGATGGACATGAACCTGACCGGCCGCTTCATGGATGCCGAAGAGGCCGAGCGTTCGGGTCTTGTCAGCCGGGTCGTACCGGCCAAGAAACTGATGGAAGAGGCGATGGGCGCCGCCCAGAAGATCGCTGAGAAATCGCAGCTGAGTGCAATGGCGGCGAAAGAAGCTGTGAACCGCAGCTATGAGTTGCCTCTCAGCGAAGGGATGCTGTTTGAACGTCGCGTGTTCCACTCGATGTTTGCGACAGAAGACCAGAAAGAAGGCATGGCGGCCTTCCTGGAAAAACGCGCGGCTCAGTTCCGCGACAAGTGAAGCGCGTAAGCGACCGAAACAGGCGGGCTTGGCCCGCCTTTTTTCATGACTGCTATGCGGCGCAAAAGAATCGGCTTGGCAAATCCTGCAAACTTGGGTAACTAGCGCCGCTATACATGCGCGTGCGGCCCGCTTGGCCCGACTCACACTCGTGATTCTGATCCGGTGCGGATAGTCCGTGACGCGCAACCATTGATAACCGTACCGAATGAAGGTCAGAAACACATGGCAAACTCGCCTCAGGCTAAAAAGCGCGCTCGTCAGAACGAAAAGCGTTTTGCTATCAACAAAGCACGTCGCTCGCGTATCCGTACTTATCTGCGCAAGGTCGAAGAAGCGATTGCTTCTGGTGACAAGGACGCAGCAACCGCAGCTCTGCGTGCCGCTCAGCCCGAACTGATGCGTGGCGTCACCAAAGGCGTCTTTCACAAGAACACCGCTTCGCGGAAAATGTCGCGCCTGTCGGCACGCGTGAAAGCACTGGGCTAATCGCTCAGGTTGACCTTGCGTCAACAAAACAAGGTTGAATTGTTCTCAAAGGCGTCACAATGCGTGGCGCCTTTTTGTTGCTGTTGCCGGAAAGTCGCGCCTTCACAAAACCGAGAGATTCTTTCTGCAAAAGACCCGAGTCAATATCAGAGTTTCGTTGCCGTACGCCTTGGCCTCTTGCTACCACTGTTACAGCGATTCACTCGCTTGGGGGGACAGGCTGTTTCGGCGATCTGACTGACGGGCATCAGGACGGTCACGAAACGAATGTTGGCAATCGGTCACGGCTGATTTGCTGATCTGCTAAAGGTCTTGGGGTAACCGAAGATCTGAGCCCTGTCTAAAAATTTGATTGCGAAGCGCAACCCGGTTACGGGGCGCCCGGATTATGGGTGCCTGATTGCTGGGCTGTGCAAACTTTCGGGACAGTCCCGCCAATCCCATGTGGTTTGGCGATGGGTATCCTATTGCGGTGAATGCTTAAGAACCGGGCAACCGGGCCAGATCAATAAGGCCGACAGGCCAATAAAGAATGGGATGCGTGAGGCGCTTGATGACACAAGAGAAATGGGGACAACTGCGTAACAAACTGCTCAAGGCGATCGGCAAGAACAACTATACCACCTGGATCGAGCCTCTTGAATTCCAAGAGCTGCAGGATGGCGTGGCCACGTTCTCGGTTCCGACCAACTTCATGGGCAATTATGTTAGTCAAAACTTTGCGGACTTGATTCTGTACGAGATGAACACCGCAGGGGAATCGGTCCAGCGCCTGGCGTTTCGCGTCGCAGCCAATTCGCCGGTGCGTCCGTCGGGTGATGTAGAACCTGCGCCGTCTGTTGTTCAGGACACGACTCAGCCGCAGTCCCTGTCACAGCGGGCCGAACCCGCGAATGATGCGCTCGAATCCCTTCAGGCTGCACCGCTGGACGCCCGTTTCACCTTTGACAGTTTTGTGGTGGGCAAACCCAACGAGCTGGCCCATGCCGCCGCGCGCCGTGTTTCTGAGGGCGGCCCCGTCACGTTCAACCCGTTGGTTCTGTATGGCGGCGTTGGTTTGGGTAAAACCCACCTGATGCACGCCATCGCGTGGGAGCTGAAAACCAAACGCCCCGAACTGAACGTGCTGTACCTGTCGGCGGAACAGTTCATGTATCGCTTTGTACAGGCGCTGCGCGAACGTCGGATGATGGACTTCAAACATCTGTTCCGTTCCGTCGATGTGCTGATGGTGGATGACGTGCAGTTCATCGCAGGCAAGGATTCAACTCAAGAAGAGTTCTTTCACACGTTCAACGCGCTGGTTGATCAGAACAAGCAGATCATCATTTCGGCTGACCGCGCGCCGGGCGAGATCAAGGATCTAGAAGATCGCGTGAAGTCGCGCCTGCAATGCGGTCTGGTCGTCGACCTGCACCCCACCGATTACGAACTGCGCCTGGGCATCTTGCAGAACAAGGTGCAGCAATACAGCAGCACCTATCCCGATCTGACCATCGCCGATGGCGTGCTGGAGTTTCTGGCCCACCGTATCTCGACCAACGTGCGCGTGCTGGAGGGTGCCCTGACCCGTCTGTTCGCCTTCGCCTCGCTGGTGGGACGCGAGATCGACATGGAGCTGACGCAGGACTGTCTGGCTGACGTGCTGCGCGCGTCCGAGCGCAAAATTACTGTCGAAGAGATTCAGCGCAAAGTGTCGGACTATTACAACATCCGTCTGTCCGACATCATCGGCCCCAAGCGCCTGCGGTCTTATGCCCGTCCGCGACAGGTGGCGATGTATCTGTGCAAGCAGTTGACCAGCCGATCCCTGCCCGAGATCGGGCGTCGCTTTGGTGGTCGCGATCACACCACCGTCATGCACGGTGTCAAACGCATTGAAGAATTGAAAGTCACCGACGGCCAGATCGCCGAAGATGTGGAAATGCTGCGCCGTTCGCTGGAAGCCTAAGGGTCATCCTATCATTCAAGAAACGCCCCGGACCCTCACGCCCGGGGCGTTTTCTTGTGCGCTTAAATCCACGGTTGAATAGGAACTGTGCCCGCCCGGCCACGCGCCCCTTGACCCTTTGGCCGTTCCGACCCAGAAAACCATAAAAAATCCTTGTGCCTCAGGGTGGAACCGCTAACGTGCCAGTCCCGCCTGTTTTCGGCACGCAAGTCAGAGGAATTGAGGGTATGAAGATCAGCATCGAACGCGGCACCCTTCTTAAGGCCGTTTCGCAGGCCCAATCTGTTGTAGAGCGCCGGAACACCATTCCCATCCTTGCCAACGTGCTGATCGAGGCCGAAGGCGATCAAGCCATGTTCCGTGCCACCGATCTGGATATCGAGGTGGTGGATAAAGCCCCGGCGCAGGTCGAAAAGGCAGGGGCCACAACCGTTGCAGCGACGACCCTGCACGAGATCGTGCGCAAACTGCCGGATGGGGCACTGGTGACGCTGACCTCTGACAGTGCGGCGGGCCGCCTGACGGTTGAAGCAGGCCGGTCGAATTTCTCGCTGGCAACGCTGCCGAAAGAGGATTTCCCGGTGATGGCGTCCTCGGAATATCAGTCGAACTTTACGGCTTCGGCAGCACTGTTGCGACGGCTGTTCGACAAATCGAAATTCGCCATCTCGACCGAAGAGACCCGGTACTACCTGAATGGTGTCTACATGCATGTGGCTGACGGGTCCGAAGGCGGCAAGGTGCTGCGCTGTGTGGCCACCGATGGCCACCGTCTGGCTCGCATTGATGCAGATTTGCCGGATGGTGCCGCAGACATGCCGGGCGTGATCGTGCCGCGCAAAACCGTGGGTGAGCTGCGCAAGCTGCTGGACGATGATGAGATGGATATCGCCGTCTCGGTCAGCGAAACCAAGGTGCGTTTCGCAACGCCCGATATCACACTGACCTCAAAAGTGATCGACGGCACCTTCCCCGACTACACCCGCGTGATTCCGCAGGGCAATACGCGTCAGCTGGAAGTGGACGCTGCTGAATTCGCGCAGGCCGTGGATCGGGTTGCTACCGTTTCGTCGGAACGCTCACGCGCTGTGAAACTGCAACTGGATGCGGACAAGCTGGTTCTGTCGGTCAACGCCCCCGATAGTGGTGCGGCTGAAGAAGAACTGGCCGTGGCCTATGGCGACGAACGGCTCGAGATCGGCTTCAACGCCAAATACCTGCTTGAGATCGCCAGCCAGGTGGATCGTGAAAACGCCGTGTTCCTGTTCAACTCGGCCGGTGATCCGACCCTGATGCGGGAAGGCAATGATCTAAGCGCAGTCTATGTTGTCATGCCGATGCGCGTCTGATCGACCCCGCGGGGTGTTTTTTAACGAAAGGGATGGGTCATGAGTTTGGCCCTGACCGAACTTACGGTCTCGCATTTCCGGTCCCACAAGCTGGCGCGGTTGTCCTTTGACGGGCGGCCGGTGGCGATACATGGGCCGAACGGGGCGGGCAAAACCAACATTCTTGAGGCAGTGTCGCTATTTTCCCCCGGTCGCGGAATGCGCCGGGCCAGCGCGGCTGAGATGACCCGGCGACCCGAAGCGCTGGGCTGGAAACTTTCCGGCCTGTTGCAAGCACAGGGCCGGAATTACGAGATCGAGACCTGGTCCGAAAGTGGCGCGGCGCGGCAGGTTCGGATCGATGGCAAAGCGTCCAATCAGATAGATCTGGGTAAACTGGCGCGGGTGGTTTGGCTGATCCCCTCGATGGACCGGCTGTGGATCGAAGGGGCTGAGGGGCGGCGCCGCTTTCTGGATCGGATTGCGCTGAGTTTCGACCCCGCCCATGCCGAGGCCTCGCTGACCTATGAAAAATCCATGCGCGAGCGCAACCGCCTGCTGAAAGAGCAGGTGCGCGATGCCCATTGGTATGCAGCGCTCGAAGGGCAGATGGCCGAGACCGGCCATAGAATTCACTCCGCGCGGCTGGCCGCGTTGGAACATCTGCGAAGGGCGCAGGAACAGGCGGAAACGGCGTTTCCGTCCGCTGATCTGGAATTGGTGCAAACCGAAGGCGCGATGCCCGAGGCAGCTGAGGATTTGCGCGAGGCCTTGAATGAAAGCCGTTTCCGCGATTTGGCGGCAGGGCGCACATTGGTCGGGCCGCATCGGTCGGACCTGTATGGTGTGTTTGCCGCCAAAGGTGTGCCAGCCAAAGATTGCTCGACCGGAGAGCAAAAGGCGCTGTTGGTGTCGCTGATCCTGTCAAACGCGCGGGCGCTGGCCGGGATGGTTGGCGCGCCTCCGATCGTGTTGCTGGATGAGGTGGCCGCCCATCTGGATGCGGGGCGGCGGGCGGCGCTGTATGATGAGATTTGCGCGCTGGGCGCCCAGGCCTGGATGACGGGCACCGGGCCTGAGCTGTTTGCGGAACTGGGCGACCGGGCCCAGACGTTGATCGTGAGTGATGGCCTTGAGGGCTCGGTCGTTTCCGCTTAGGCGGGTTCGCTGACTTTGCGTTCCCACAGGAAGCCACGCATGACCTCGTCAACCGGCGTTTGTGCCATGTGGTTGACGTAGTTCGACATGGTTTTCTGCGCCAGACCCAGCACCACGTCCAATACAGCGCGGTGCGAGTAGCCTGCATCAAAGAAGGCCTGCAGCTGTTCCTCGGACGGGTTGCCCCGGGTTTCCATCATTTGCAGGGTGAACGTGCGTAACGCCTCAAGCTTGGCATTGGGCAGCGGGGTTTCGTTGCGCAGGGCCTCGGTGATCTCGTCCGAGACCTTCATCATCTTGGCAATGCCGGTATGCGCTGGCACGCAGTAATGGCATTCGTTTTCCACGTTGATGGTCTGCCAGACGACGGTTTTTTCGTCATTGTCGAAATCTGTCTGCACGAACAGATGGTGTAGCACCTGATAGCCTTCCAAATGCTGGGGGCTTTCGGCCATCACTTTGTGCAAACCGGGCAGGCGGCCAAACGCGGCCTGAGATTTTTCCAGCAATGGTTTGGAACCTTCAGGGGCGGATTCGAGGTCGTGTGAAGGGAAGTTGGCCATTTGGGAATTCCTTTTTTCTGGCGGCTGAGTCCGAAATAGCCTTTCTTGAGCGTTCGCTCAAGTATATATTTGAGCAACCGTTCAAGAATTGGTGAAGATGATGCCCCGCAAACCTGCCTATGACCGAGATACCCTGATCGCACAGGCCCGAGATATATTCTGGCGTCACGGTTGGGCCGGAACATCGTTGAAGGACCTAGAGCGTGAGTTGAAGTTGAAGCCAGGCAGCTTTTATGCGGCGTTTGGTTCGAAAGATGCGCTTTATGCGCTGGCAATGGAACGCTATGCGCAGGATGGCGTCGCCAATATGATGGCCTTGGCGCAGCATCTGGGCCCCTTAGAGGCGCTCAAGGCCCAGCCGCGACTGGTGGTCGAGGCGTCTGTGTTGCCTACCAAGGCTTGCATGTTGTCCAAAACCTATGCCGAATTGCAGGCGCGCGGCCATGAATTGGCAGGCCAGGCCCGCACCCACATGATCGCAATGAAGACCTGTTTTGCAGACCTGTTTCAACGCGCGCAAAAGGCCGGTGAGATCGGTTCGGAACATGACCCGGAGCGTCTTGCCGCGCGGTATCAATCCGACCTTCTGGGCCTGCGATTGTCGGCCGAGCGGGATGATGTGAACGCAGCGGAAATTGCCGCAGATATCGCGGCCGACCTTGATCGGCTTTGATCCGCAAATCAAGGTCATCCAAACCACAAAATCTTGGGGGAGCGCGTGACATTCCCCACCAGAAAACGTATAAGTTACCAAAATAATATAGGTACTGACTGAATGTCCGACGACGCACAGGCACCCCAGGAATACGGTGCTGATTCCATTAAAGTTCTCAAAGGCTTAGAGGCGGTTCGCAAACGTCCGGGCATGTATATCGGCGACACGGACGATGGCTCGGGTTTGCACCACATGGTCTATGAGGTTGTCGACAATGGTATTGACGAGGCGTTGGCCGGTCATGCTGACCATGTGACAGTGAAAATTCACGCCGATTCCAGCGTTTCGGTCAGCGACAACGGGCGTGGTATTCCGGTGGATATTCACCCCGAAGAAGGTGTCTCGGCGGCTGAGGTCATCATGACGCAGCTGCACGCGGGCGGTAAGTTCGACAGCAACTCGTACAAGGTGTCGGGCGGTCTGCACGGTGTGGGCGTTTCGGTTGTGAATGCCCTGTCCAATTGGCTGGAACTGCGTGTCTGGCGAAATGGCAAAGAGCATGTCGCCCGGTTCGAAGGCGGCGAAACGGTCGAGCACCTGAAAGTAGTCGAGGAGTGTGGCGACCGCACCGGAACTGAGGTGCGGTTCCTGGCCTCGACCGACACGTTCTCGAATCTGGAATACTCGTTTGAAACGCTGGAAAAACGCCTGCGCGAGCTGGCCTTCCTGAACTCGGGCGTGCGCATCATCCTGATCGACGAGCGCCCGGCGGAACGGTTGGAAACCGAGCTGTTCTATGAGGGTGGCGTTAAGGAGTTCGTCAAGTATCTGGACCGCTCGAAATCGGCGGCGATGCCAGAGCCCATTTATATCAAAGGCGAACGCGACGATATCGGCGTGGAAATCGCTATGTGGTGGAATGACAGCTATCACGAGACGGTCCTGCCCTTCACCAACAACATCCCGCAGCGCGATGGCGGCACCCATGTTGCCGGTTTCCGGGGTGCGTTGACCCGCACGATCAACAACTATGCGCAATCCAGCGGGATCGCGAAAAAGGAAAAGGTCAGCTTTACCGGCGATGACGCGCGCGAAGGTCTGACCTGTGTGTTGTCCGTCAAAGTGCCCGATCCGAAGTTCTCGTCCCAGACCAAAGACAAGCTGGTGTCGTCCGAGGTGCGCCCAGCGGTTGAAGGTCTGATGAACGAAAAGCTGGCAGAGTGGTTCGAAGAGAACCCGAACGAGGCCAAGACCATTGTCGGCAAAATCATCGAGGCTGCTCTGGCGCGTGAGGCCGCGCGCAAGGCACGCGAACTGACCCGCCGCAAAACGGCGATGGACGTGAATTACCTAGCCGGCAAGCTGAAGGACTGCTCCGAGAAGGACCCATCAAAGACCGAAGTTTTCCTGGTCGAGGGGGACTCGGCTGGCGGATCAGCTCAAACGGGTCGGGATCGTCTGACCCAAGCGGTGTTGCCGTTGCGCGGGAAAATCCTGAACGTGGAACGGGCGCGGTTTGACCGGATGCTGTCTTCGCAGGAGATTGGCAACCTTGTCATGGCGCTGGGCACCGGTATTGGCCGCGATGAGTTCAACATCGAAAAGCTGCGCTACCACAAGATCGTCATCATGACCGATGCGGATGTTGACGGCGCGCATATCCGGACGCTGCTGCTGACCTTCTTCTATCGGCAGATGCCGGAACTGATCGAAGGCGGATACCTCTATATTGCGCAGCCGCCGCTTTACAAAGTTTCACGCGGTAAATCAGAGGTTTACCTGAAGGATCAAGCTGCATTGGATGACTACTTGATCAATCAGGGCGTTGAAGGGGCCGTGCTGAAACTGGGCTCGGGTGAAGAGATCATCGGTCAGGACCTGACTCGCGTCGTGGACGAGGCGCGTCAATTGAAACGCGTATTGGACGCATTCCCGACCCATTATCCGCGCCACATTCTGGAACAGGCCGCCGTTGCCGGTGCCTTTGTGCCGGGTGCTGTGGATGCTGACCTGCAGGGTGTGGCCGACAAAGTTGCCGCCCGTTTGGACCTGATTGCGCTGGAATACGAACGCGGCTGGCAAGGTCGGATCACGCAGGATCACGGCATCCGTCTGGCCCGTATCTTGCGCGGTGTTGAAGAGGTCCGCACGCTGGACGGCCCCATGCTGCGCTCGGGCGAGGCCCGCAAAACCGGCAGCTTTACCCAAAGCCTGCAAGAGATCTACAACACCCCCGCCACCCTCATTCGTCGCGACCGTAGCCAGATGATCCACGGCCCGCTGGACTTGTTGCGCGCCATTCTGGAAGAGGGTGAAAAGGGTCTATCGCTGCAACGCTACAAAGGGTTGGGAGAGATGAACCCCGACCAGCTATGGGAAACCACGCTGGACCCGGACGCACGGACTCTGCTGCAGGTGCGGGTGGACGATATGGTCGAGGCAGATGACCTGTTCACCAAGCTGATGGGCGACGTGGTGGAGCCGCGTCGTGAATTCATCCAACAAAACGCGCTGAGCGTCGAGAATCTGGATTTCTAAGTCTCTGTAGGTTTGCGCATAGCACTTCGCACACCCTATAAGTTTGCGTAGTTTGCCCATAGTTTTGCGCTCCGCGCTTGTCCGCCTTAGCGATGAATTCAATCAGTTTTGACGTAGTCGTTGCGTTTATGGCGCTTTGCGGGGCTCAACCCCGCAAAGGGTCTCCCTAATGCTGCGCGTTCAACGAAGGTCAGCTTGACGAGGCAAAGCGCCAAAACGTTTGCCAGACGAAATTTGAACATAGGCGCGAAGCCATCCTCATGCTAATTTTAGAGAGGATTTGTAGGGCGGGAAGCTGTTGGATCGCCAGCACACAAAAGAGATTGACCGTGTCTTAAGCGGGTTCGATACAGGGAGAGACCGGCTTGTCGCGGACAGCTGGCAGCGCTGTGTTGAAACCTATGGTATGGATCCCTCACGGCAGGAACCCGCGCATATCCTGCCTGACACCAAATTCCGTGAACATCTGGAGCAATCCGAACGTCTGATCGCAACAGCGCGCTCGGGGCTGCAATCGTTGTTTGCGCAGGTTGCAGGGCAGAACTACGTCCTGCTGCTTGCGGATGCGGATGGCGTCTGCGTCGATTTCTTTGGCGACCGGAACTTTGAGGACGAACTCAGAACTGCCGGTCTTCATCTGGGATTCAAGTGGACGGAAGAGTTGGCAGGAACGAACGGGGTAGGGTCGTGCATCGTTACAGGTCAGCCGGTGACGATCCATCAGGGGGATCATTTTTCGATCACGCATACGCCGCTGTCTTGTACGGCAGCGCCTATTTTCGATACCAAAGGTGGTCTTGCGGCTGTTCTGGATGTTTCGTTGTTGCGTGGCCCTTCGCCTAAGGCGTCGCAGAATCTGGCCATGACATTGGTGACGAATTCCGCCCGTCGCGTCGAGATGGCAAACCTGATGGCATCGACCCGGCGCGATTGGGTCCTGCGCTTTTCAGCAAGCCCCGAATTTCTTGAGGTCGATCCTGAAGCGGCGGTTGCAGTGGACGGAAGCGGCAAGATCATTGGTATGACCTCGGGGGCCCGACGCGCACTGGACCCGGACGGTTCGGGCCACCTGATCGGGTCGCAATTGCAGGACTGGCTTGAAATCAGTGTTGATGACATGCCGGAGTTCATGCGCGGCAGACCGTCCGAAGACCGCGTTCTACACCTCAAGGACGGGCGCGCGCTCTATGGTCATGCCGTTGCGCCACAGACGTCGCAGATGACGGCGGCCCTGCGCAAGCGAGAACAGGTTCTGCCCGGAGCCCTTGGCAGTTTTGCGGGGCCGGATGCGGACCTTCAGCAGCTTTTGAACAATGCTGCACGTCTTGCACCGACCAGCCTGCCGCTTTTGCTGACTGGTGAAAGCGGCACGGGCAAGACCAAACTGGCGCGTGCGATCCACATGGCCGATCCTGCGAGACAGGATTTCCACACAGTGATCTGCTGCGATACCGAGACATTCGATTTCTGCCAAACCATCGACCCCGGCACGCTGTTCCTGCGCGGTGTTGAAGACCTGAGCGAGCCTGCACAGGCCTCTCTTTTAGCAGTGCTTGAGCGGCGGGCTGATCTGAGGATCATTGCCTCATGTCGGCAGCCCCCGGCGGGATTGCAGGGCGGTCTGCGTGAAGATCTGCTGCACCGGATTGCGGGGGCCACATTTTCTCTGCCGCCTTTGCGTCACCGAGCGGATCTGGATTGGCTAATTGATCGCCTGCTTCGACGGTTTGCAAGCCAGGATATTCACCTGTCGACAGTCGCGCGCGCCGATCTGAAATCACGACTATGGAGCGGCAATATTCGTGAACTGGAACATCTGCTGCACAGCGCGGTCGCCCTGTGTCAGGACAACATCATCGACTTGACGGATTTGCCAGCCCCGGCGCTCGCCCCTGCGCAAAAGCTGGACTCAGATGATTTGGAAGCACTGCTGCGTGCTTGCGATTGGAACATGTCTCAAGTGGCGCGACGCCTTGGCGTGAACCGGTCGACAATCCTGCGCCGTGTGCGAAAGGCCGGGCTTATTCCACCTGCATAAACGCACATTCCTTCGTGTTGCGCCCTTGTTGCGCGCGCAACAAGTCTTGGTGTTTTTGGCCTAGGTCAAGCGTTGAGCCGCCAAATCGACTTGCCCGAAGGGACGCGGATTTGCCAGCCTTTTGCTCCGTGGAGATAGGGAGGATGACATGCTCGACACAACACTCTCGGATCAGGTGCAGGGGTTCCTGGATGACTTCGGTGCGGCTTTGTCCCAAGGCGATATCGATGCCGCCTGCGATATGTTCCAGGACGATTGCTATTGGCGCGATCTGGTCAGCTTTACCTGGAATATCAAAACGGTCGAAGGCAAGGCGCAGGTGGCAGATATGCTCGCGCATCAGTTGGCCACAACCAAGCCGAGCGGTTGGAAAATAGCCGAAGGTGAAGTGCCCACTGAAGACGGCGGAATAACCACCGCATGGATCGAGTTCGAAACCGAAGTGGCACGCGGCTATGGGTTAATCCGCCTCAAGGATGGCAAGATATGGACCTTGCTGACCACGATGGTCGAGCTGAAAGGTCATGAAGAGCCCAAAGGGTTCAACCGCCCACTTGGGGCCAAGCATGGTGCGGGTAAACACAGGACCACATGGGCGGAAGAACGGGCTCAAGAAGAGGCTGAACTGGGCTACAAAACACAGCCCTACTGCGTCATCATCGGCGGTGGTCAGGGTGGGATCGCCATGGGTGCGCGGCTGCGACAGCTCGGCGTCCCGACGATCATCGTTGAACGGAATGACCGGCCTGGCGACAGTTGGCGCAATCGCTACAAATCCCTCTGCCTGCATGATCCGGTCTGGTATGACCATCTGCCTTATATCAAGTTCCCGGAAAACTGGCCCGTGTTCTCGCCCAAGGACAAGATCGGCGACTGGCTTGAGATGTACACCAAAGTGATGGAGCTGAATTATTGGACGCGCACGACGGCCAAATCCGCCACCTTCGATGAAGACAAGGGCGAATGGACCATCACGGTGGACCGGGATGGCGAAGAGGTGGTGTTGCGGCCCAAGCAGCTGATCATGGCGACGGGTATGTCCGGCAAGAAACGCATGCCTGATTTTCCGGGTATGGATGTTTTCAAGGGTGAGCAGGCACATTCCTCGGAACACGACGGGCCGGCCAGATGGGCAGGCAAGAAGGTTGTCGTGGTGGGGTCCAACAACTCGGCCCATGACATCTGCGCCGCGCTTTGGGAAAACGATGCCGATGTGACAATGGTGCAGCGGTCCTCAACCCATATTGTCCGCTCGGACACCCTCATGGAAATCGGACTGGGCGATCTTTATTCTGAACGTGCGGTGCGGTCTGGCATGACGACCGAAAAGGCCGATCTGATCTTTGCATCACTGCCTTATCGCATTCTGCATGAATTCCAGATTCCGGCCTATGCCGCGATGAAAGAGCAGGACAAAGAGTTTTATGACGGTCTGGAAAAGGCCGGGTTCTGGCTGGATTGGGGCGATGACGAAAGCGGGCTGTTCATGAAATACCTGCGCCGCGGATCAGGCTATTACATCGACATTGGGGCCAGCCAGTTGATCATTGATGGTGAGATCAAGCTGAAACGCGGTCAGGTCACTGCGCTTGATGAAACTGGAGTTATCCTTGACGACGGAACGCATCTGGATGCCGATCTGGTTGTCTATGCGACCGGGTATAATTCGATGAACGGCTGGGTTGCTGACCTGATGGGTCAGGACATGGCGGATCGGCTTGGGAAGTGTTGGGGTCTGGGCTCTGACACAACCAAGGACCCGGGGCCTTGGGAAGGCGAGCAACGCAATATGTGGAAGCCGACACAGCTTCCAAACCTCTGGATGCATGGTGGAAACCTGCATCAGTCCCGACATTATTCACAGTTCCTGTCGCTGCAAATAAAGGCCCGGATGGAGGGTGTACCAACGCCGGTCTACGGCATGCAAGAAGTGCATCACCTCAGTTAAAGCATGTGCCGCGACCGAGAAGCAGACTTTGCAAATTTGTACGGATGGCCCAAAAAGTACTATGATTTGGTAAGTCATTTACGCCGCGTTTCTGAGATATTTCTCCCAAGTGCTCCATCCACGGGCTGCGTTCTGCTTTTAGGCAACACAATATGTCTGTTTGCAAGATCGCGCGTTGGATGAAGGCTTTTGAAACCTTGTTTCAATTGCCTGGAGAGTCGATTGTGTCCAACATTCAGGCGACCAAAGGATTGAATGCAATGCTCTGCAGGATTGGTGATGTTGAGGTTTGGCGAATTCTTGAAATTCATGCCCCGTTCATGAAGCCAGAAGAGTTGTTTCCAACCGCCGGACCAGATGTCAAAGCTGCTATTGAAAGCCTTGCTCCAGGCAGCATCGACCACAACTCGGGACGACTAATTTTACCCATACAAGGTTTCCTTCTGAAAACGCCCTCACATAACATTTTGGTGGATAGCTGTGTCGGCAATGATAAGACCAATCTAAATCACCAAGCTTGGCACCAACGATCAGACGACCGGTTTATAGCAGCATTGAAAGCGGCTGACCTCGGCACCGACGAAATTGACTACGTGCTGTGCACCCATCTTCACGTAGACCATATCGGTTGGAATACGCAGCTAAAAGATGGTCGTTGGGTGCCTACGTTTCCAAACGCACGCTACCTTTTGCCCAAAGACGATGAAGAAACTCAGCGTTTGCAGAACAGTATTACCTACGTCGAAAGCGTCTTGCCTGTAGTGGAAGCTGGTCAGGTGGAACTGGTGGAGGCAGGGCACAAGTTGGGCGACCATGTGACTTTGTTCCCTACGCCAGGACATACGCCGGGCCATGTTTCTGTACTCGTGAAGAGCAGGGGTGATGAGGCGTTGATTACTGGCGATGCGCTTCATACGACCGCGCAATGTAAACATCCCGACTGGCATTTCAAATTCGATTCTGACGCCGAATTGGCTGTGAAGTCGCGTAGATTGCTGCTTGAGCATTGCTCGGAAACCAGTTGCTTGGTCTTGGGGTCTCACTTCGCGTTGCCCTCAATAGGGCATGTGAAAGCCGATAACGACAGTTTTCGTTGGGACGAATGAGATTTGGCGTCCCGTAGTCGATGATGCCAGAAAGCAGAGATATTCATTAACGAGCCCTGAGCGAACAATGTCCCTGCCGGTTGGAGTGAGGAGCCGCATCAACTATCGTCGAACGTATGTCAAACAAGGGGCAACAGTTGCAACGAAGGTTGGCGGCAATTCTAGCCGCAGATGTCGTTGGGTATTCGGCGCTTATGCACAAAGACGAGCAAGCCACAATTCTAATGCTTGATCACCTGGAAAGCGACATCGTCACCCCAACGATAGCAGGCCAATCAGGTCGTGTCGTAAAGAGCATGGGCGATGGTTGGCTAGTGCAATTTGACAGCGCGGCGCAAGCTGTAACCGCAGCAATGCAGCTACAAGAACAGTTGGCTGAACACTCGTTAATGAACATGCGGATTGGTGTTCATGTGGGCGACATCACTGAAAAAGGTGACGACATCTTAGGTGATGGTGTAAACATTGCGGCACGGCTTGAGAGCATTGCGCCAACCGGTGGCATCGCAATTTCTGAACCCGTACATTTGAACCTTGAACACACTCTGGCAGACGCTTTCAAAGCAGTTGGGAAAAAGAAGCTCAAGAACATCCAGCGCAGCCTGGATGTGTGGGTTCACGATGGACCGCAACTAGGCGCATCGCAAAGCTCGCATTCTTTCACAGAGACGAGCTTGCCAAAGCTATCCATTCATCCTGTCACGTGCAGCGACCAACGAACCGAATTAAAGGAAACGGCCGCAGCTCTTACTTCAGATTTCGGTTCTTATTTTCGAACGATCAACTGGTTAAACGCGGCAATAACATCCACGGAAGCATCCGAGGGATATGTACTTCGCGGCGTGCTGCGTGGACACGGCGACCGATTGCGTCTGGAAGCCCGCCTAAATGACTCTTCTGGTCCTGAAATCTGGACTCAGAAGTTCGACGGTTCGGTCGATGCTATCTTTGATTGGCAAGACGAAGTTGTAGAAAAACTGTTGGATGCGGTTAGCGGAATCTTGATCCAGTCGCTGACCGCAAAGCTCTCCGCTTTGCCTGAAGACGAACTGACTGCCGAACAGTGCGTCTTGATGGGCATGATCACATGGTCGGAGGCCAGCATCGACAGCTATGAAGAGACGTTGTCGTACCACGCCAGGGCCATCGAAGCCAAACCAACCCTCGCTGCCGCCTACGCCGAAGCTATTTGGACAATGAATGGCGCGAGAACCTATGATCTTCGACGCGAACTGTCATCTTATTACGAGAAACTACCACACTGGATTGAGGCCAGTCGACACATGGCAGGTCAAAGCCCAACGCTTGATCTGAGTGTTGCCGTGGCGGATTACAATGTGGACGGGGATGCTGATCGACTTTCCGTGGCGCTTGAGCAAATCAGGCAACGAGCGCCATTAGATGCCCGCCTGCATTTGTTTATGGGTTGGGGATACAACTGGGCCGGGTTTCCTAAAATGGCATTAAGCTGTTTTCAGACGGCGCTTCGGTTGGGCCGATATGGAGCCGTTTTCGTAGGTGCTTCCGGAGGTGCTGCCACCTCTTGCGTTATGCTTGGTCGAGACCGCGATGCCATCGGCTACGCTGAGGCAGGTTTGCGCTTCTCAAAAAACTATGCCGCACTTCACAGCACGAGGGCTGCTGCACACGCAATGCTTGGGGAACCTGAAGAAGCGTCCGCTGCTTTGGCGCAAATGCTGCAAATGGAACCTGGTGAGACGATTTCGAAGTGGCGTAGCAACGTGGACTATGGTGGCTCTGAAGGCGCTGAACGCTACTTTGAGGCACTTCGCCGGGCAGGGTTGCCAGAATAGCGGTGCCGGAACCAAGTTGCCCTGGCAAAACCGGCAGCTTGATCGCGCATATTAGTGCCTGCAAAGCTCGAATTTGAAGGGCCGCTTTGGGCTGGGATGTCAACAAACTGACTGGTACATCGAACTCACAAATTGTGGCACCGATCTAGCAGTCAAGGTTTCCCTTAAACCGGTGGCGGCGCATTGGGGAAACAGGCCCAACGCGCCTCATTCGCTTTGGATAACTGGTCTCAGGTCTGCGACGGCACCGGGTCTTGGGTTCGGATGCAAACCCAAAGAAAATAGCGTCGAGCGAACCGGGTAGCTGACTAATGCGACGTGACATAGCTGGTTCCTTTTCTGTTTATGCGCCGAGCTTGGCTGGTCTGAAGGAACTGGGCCACAGACGCGATCCGCCTGAACCCGTAAGTCATCCGTAAGTCACTTGGGCAATCACCTATTGTCAGGCATATTGATAAGCAGCGGCACGACTATTTCGGAGACAACATGACCGCCCCTTCGTCCATCTTCGCCGACAAACTTCGAAGCCATCGAGCTCGCAACGGTAAGGATGGTCGAATGTCACAGGAACAATTGGCTGCTTTGCTGGGATTAAGTGTAGATGCGGTTAGCAAATATGAGCGTTCGCTGTCTTACATCCGAGGTGATCTGGAGCACCTTTTGATAGAAAAGCTCGGATGGACGCGGGATGAAGTTGTGGCTTGCCGTGAGGATTGGGAAAGCCGTTCAATTGGAAAGCAGGCCTCCTACCGGGTTCTTCGCGAACACGAAGTGGCGTTGGAATACGGATCTATCGAGTTTGCCGATGCCGCCGTTCAGGCCTTGGAGTTGGCAAGCGCTCATGAGTTTCCCGATGGGTTCTCCGCCTGCGATCCCATCTGGGCGGAGATTCTAAAGGATGGGGCGATGTCTGGCGTTTATGTCATGATTGGAGATGAATTAGCCGCTCATATCTCGCTCATTTTCCTGGATGAAGATTTGGAAGCTAGGTTCCGCGAGCGCCGATTGGTTGAAGCTGAATTCAGTCTGGGAGCCCTCCGACGCCCGGTTCTTCCTGGCGATTATTTTGGCTATTGCGCCGGTGTCTACATCGCGCAAGGGCATCAAAAATCTGCGCTTCATCTGCTAAATGGGTTTGTAAAAGTACTGGAAGATCTCGTGGAAAGGGAAGTTTATTTAAAAGACCTAGCTGCCATCGCTGCAAGTCCAATAGGGCATCAACTCTGCAAGGATCTGAATTTCCAATTCATCGGGCCACACTTTAACGCCGCAGGCCTCGAATTCTGGCGTCTCGCCGGGGAAAGCATACCCAATTCTCTCTTTGCTCGACGCAGCCCAGTGCTCAAGAAAGCTTATGCCGACCGTTTCAAAAAAACTTAAATTCGGTCTGGCAATTGGTCATATGCAAATGACGTCCAGCGCAAAGGTTCAATTGTGGGCGATACATAGAACTGTATTTTGGGCAGCGCTACGTCGATGAAGTTAAGAGTCGAATGTCCGGTTCGAGCTGACAGCTATCTTAGTCGATACTGTGCCTGATCCGAATATTCGATCTACGTATCAAAGCGCTAAGCAAATTCGTGGCAACCAAAACAATCTTCTGATCTCTACAACCCAATACAATACTGCGGCGCTACTCTGGTAGACCGGCCTTTAGCATAGCATCCGCCCAGAATTTGCGCAGGGCTTCAGTCTTGTAGACCATGTGGCCGGTATAGGTTTGCACTGAAAATTGAGGGTCGATTGAAAGAACTGCGTCTACTGCTTTCGTGGCATTTTCGGTGTCATCAAGATCAGCGTGGATTGCTGCCAAACGGATTTGGCACAACAAGGTGCCAGGCAGGCGGGTTTCCAAGTGCCGGTAAACTGTTCTTGCTTGCTCCAGCTGACCTAACCCGCGATAGGCATCCCCCAAATGGCTAAAATACCAGTCCGGGCTGTAGGGCGACAGCCGAATGGCTTTTCGCATGCTGTTCAGGCTTTCCTCAAATTCACCACAACTATTGTACGCAATTGCCAGCATGGCATGAGAAAGCGAGACACTGGGTTGCCGTTCGATAGCTTCATTACAAAAGGCTTTGGCTTCATCAAAACGAGATTCGTTTGTGAAAATATACCCTTGCAGTGCGTAGACATCAGCCGGGACATTTTTCATCGCCAACAATGCGTCGCAGATAGATTGGGCCTCGTCAGTTGACGCCTTCGGATCTTGATGAAACCCAAGGCGGGCACCGGCTTGTAACGCCCAGCCAAGGCCCGTTCTGAATGATAAGTTCTCGGGGTCAAGCTCAACCGCTTTCCGGTAGAGCTGAATCGCGGAGAGATTCCCTTCTTTTGTAAATTTGTATTGTTCACTGATTCCACGCATCATCAAGTCCCACGCCTCAAAGTTAGGCGCTTGATCTGCCCAAAGCCGGAGCTCTTGTCCGTGTGTAAGGTTGACCGCCAATGAGATAGAAATTTCGCGTGTGATTTCATCTTGAACGGTAAAAATGTCTTCAATCTGACGGTCGTACCGGTCGGCCCACAAATGCGACCCGGTTTGGCATTCAATAAGCTGCCCGGTGATGCGAACCCGCTGCCCCGCCTTTCGAACACTCCCTTCAAGGACGAAACGAACACCTAATTCCCGTCCGACCTGTCTTACATCGACAGACCTTCCTTTGTAGGCAAATGTCGAATTGCGCGCCATCACGATGAGGCCATTGATATGCGACAAGGCAGTGATGATGTCTTCGGTAATTCCGTCCGCGAAGTATTCCTGCTCTGGGTCGCCTGACATGTTTTGAAATGGCAGGACGGCGATTGACGGTTGGTCCGGCAACTCCAACTGCTCACCTGTCAGAACTTCGTAGAACTCAGGTGACAGGCGCGCCGGGTCGAGATCGATGCTGTAGGCGCCAATCCTATGCTCGATGTTTTTTAGATCTTGCTCACCCAGATCCTTGAAACTGCCGGAGACCTTTCCTTTGATTTGACGGTATACATCCTCGGAAATGCAGACGCCTCCGGGTTCTG
Source organism: Ruegeria sp. BH6 (assembly GCF_056538105.1). NCBI lineage: Bacteria > Pseudomonadati > Pseudomonadota > Alphaproteobacteria > Rhodobacterales > Roseobacteraceae > Ruegeria > Ruegeria sp. BH6. The sequence continues at coordinate 88,286 of NZ_JBQFSR010000007.1, read as the reverse complement.
CGATTGCTTCCAATCTTGCGGCTACGTTGACGCCTTCGCCAAAAACATCTGAACCTTCAGAAATCACATCTCCCAGATGAATGCCGATCCGCAATTGAATGCGTTGCACGCGGGGCACGTCAGGTTCTCGGTCCTGCATTGCTCGTTGAATGGCAATAGCGCACTCTGCCGCGTCGACCACACTGGTGCATTCGGCCAGCAAACCATCGCCCATCAACTTGACAATTCGCCCTCTGGACTCGCGTATTTGGGGTTGAACCAATTCAGAAAGTAAAAGGTTTAGGCGTAGTAGCGTGTTTTCTTCATCACGCCCCATGAGTCGTGAGAAGCCAACAACATCAGCTGCCAAAATCGCTGCAAGTTTCCGCTTCACTGTCAGCCCCCCGCGAAAGTTACGTTAGAGGCAACGACCTGCAAGGTCTACATTCGTGCGCCCTTGAACGTTTGCTGTTCCAACGCGGAGATCCTTGTTGAAGTTAGAAATACAGCCGCCAAGGCTTCGCACCGCTAAACTCAGCTTTGGCTATTAAATTCCAACGACCGCTCCAAGCTGCAATCAGCCAAATAATCGGGATACAGATAAATTTGCATTTGATGACGCAGCGGTTGGGCAAAAGAGTTACGGTAAGCGTCAGCCAGTCAATCCTGCCGCCCGCAGCCCATCCACAAGACGTTTGAAATCATCTGTTCGCCGCCACATCGACCTGAATCCACGGGCAAGGCTTTCTACTGTGTCATCATCAACCACAATACCTCGACTTGTGAACTCATCGCGACGTTCGGTGACAAATTCTCGCAATGCGTCGGAGGCGTCTCGCGCTCGTCCGAGCTGCGCGTAAGACGCGGCGACAAAGGCAGTGGCCAATGAGTTGAGCCGCGCTGCTCCCATCAAAAAACCAAGCGCTGCTTCGAAGTTGCCGTTGAAGAATTCGACCTGTCCCATAATCCAGTCGATGGCAGGCGGATGCAGCGGGTCCAGCGCCATCGCTTCCGAAACTACTTCGCGCGCCTTTTCGTGCAAGCCGAGCAGTAGGAAAGCGTAGCCGCACCATGCCATCGACTCCGCCTCGTTTTCTATCATGGAAAGTGTCTTATTGAATTGTGCCTCTGCTTCATCCCAAAGGCCAGCACAGAGATAGGAAAAACCAAGTTGGTCCTGAATGTAGACGTCCCGATTATCCAGTGCCACGCCCTTTCGGGCGATTTTCAACGTGTGGGCCGGTGCGTCAGCGTCTGCCAGCCCAAGCCACAAGTCTATTACATATGTGTCCGAAAGATACATGTAAGATCGCGCGATGGTCGGATCGAGTGCGACCGCTCGTTCCAACAAAGCTCTGGCCTTGGCCGTATCTCGTGCGTTCAAGCCGTCGCGTAGTGCCTTGCCCTTCAGCATCAGTTCATAGGCCTTCATCTGATCCGTTGGTTTCTGGGTCGAGCGGTCGACGACATCGTTTTGGACCCTACCCGGCAACACTGCGACGATACTTCGGGCCACTTCGTCTTGAACCGCCAGAACGTCCTCCAGTTCGTGGTCATATCGATCCGACCAGAGTTGAGTGCCCGTATGCGCGTCAGCGAGCTGTACCGAGATTCTCACGCGACTGCCGGCCTTCCGCACGCTGCCTTCAACCAGGTAATCTACGCCGAGAGCCTCCGCGATTTTGGCCGGATCTGTGTCCTGTGTCCGGAACCTGAAAGACGCATTTCTGGAAACAACCTTAAGTGTCCGAAAACGCGATAAGCCCACAATAATGTCTTCCGCAATCCCGTCGCTGAAGAATGCCTGCTCGGGGTCATCACTCATGTTTTGCAGGGGCAGGACCGCAATAGTGGCTTTTCCTGATTCAGGCCTGGGCGGTTCAGCGCATACTGCGTTTGACCCGCCAATGCGCCAAGCATGTACCGGTTCGGCGACGTTCTTTACTGTGTGCTGACCAGCATCCTCCCAGGCGACCGGTATACGGTTCCCGACCACACGATAGACAGCGTCAGACACCAACACACCGCCGGGCGGGGCAAGCTGCTCCAACCTCGACGCAAGGTTCACACCGGAACCAAAAACATCTCCGTCGCGCATGATAATGTCCCCAAGAGTGACACCGATGCGAAAGCGAAGCGGGTCGGAGCCTACTACTGGCACATTTTGCCATTCAACCGCGCAAGAAACGGCATCGACAGCGCTGTCGAAGCTGGCGAGCAGACCGTCACCCATCTGTTTGACAATGCGACCGTGATGCCGACCGACAAGCGGAACAGCAGTATCCTCAATGTGCGCTGAGAGGATTTCGAGCGTGCCTTTCTCGTCCCGCTCCATTCGGGCGGTAAAGCCGACAAGGTCAGCAATCAGGATGGCCGCCAGCTTTCGCTCCACCTGTTGTCCTCCTTTCTGTTTCATACTGGTCGCTACGTGTTTAGACCATGCGAAAGTGCACAGGGCCGGTTTCTGACTTTGCTCGAAGCCGGTTTCAGCGTTGGGGAACTATGCCATTCGTCTGCGCGAAAAGCTTGGAGGACAAACAGCCCAGTTGTCCTCGCCTTGAGCTGCGTTAGGTCCGTTTTGGGCTGCGAACGGCCTATCGCACCAAATCAGAAAACGCCGCCATCGACCCTTGTTAGACCTGCTTTGGTGCGAGTTCTCCCCACTCATCCGCGCTCATCCTTTTTCGCGTTAGCCCATCCTCTGAGGCGAATTGGGCTGCTTTGACGAGGAGAAAGGCCACCGTGATCGCATCTACCTCGCTGCGTTTCTCGAATTCTCCGGTAGTTTCATTGGGCCTTTCTTCTGACATTCCCATTCCCCTCTGTATCCGACGCTTTCGTGCAATTGGCTAGGGTCAGGACCCATTGATTTCCGCTTGGCTGCGTGATTCACGGTTCGAAAATCGAGCGGTGACCATGTCTGATCTTTTCTGGCTGACGGATGCGCAGATGGCGCGTCTTGAGCCTTTCTTCCCCATGTCCCACGGCAAACCACGCGTTGATGATCGACGTGTGTTGAGCGGCATTATCTTCATTAATCGCAATGGGTTGAGATGGCGCGATGCCCCTTCGGCGTATGGCCCACACAAGACACTCTATAACCGTTGGAAGCGGTGGAGCGACAAAGGCATCTTCGCCCGGATGATGGCCGGTCTGGCTACCAAACACGGTGAAGAGAAGACCGTGATGATCGATGCCACCTACCTGAAGGCCCACCGTACCGCGACCAGTTTGGGCGTCAAAAAAGGGGGCGTGGACGCCTGATCGGTCGCACCAAAGGCAGCATGAACACCAAGTTGCATGCCATCTGCGACAGCCGGGGACGCCCGCTCAACCTGTTCATCACCGCCGGTCAGGTCAGCGATTACGTTAGTGCGCGGGCACTGCTGAGCGGCCTGCCGGATGTCGATTGGCTGCTCGGGGATCGTGGCTATGATGCCGATTGGTTCCGGGAAGCGTTGAAAGACAAAGGGATGCGCGCCTGCATCCCTGGCCGGAAGCAGCGGAAGAAACCGGTTAAGTACGACAAGCGTCGTTACAAACGGCGCAACCGGATCGAGATCATGTTCGGCAGGTTGAAGGATTGGCGGCGTGTGGCAACCCGCTACGACAGGTGCCCGAAGGTCTTCCTGTCAGCAATCGCTCTCGCAACACTCGTTATCTATTGGCTATGAGTCCTGACCCTAGTTGCCAGAAAGATTGGAGATTTCCGATTTGCGGTTAAACTGAATTATGAAAGCGACCACAGGGAAGCAAATGAGGACTTGGCTGTTTAAGATACTTGGGCTCGTTGCGCTACTCGCTTTTGCAGCAATCGCTTTTGTTTGGTTGCTACTTGCTGCTCCGTTGTTCTCAGATATGCGACGCAACCTTGTGGAAAAGGCTCTTTCGGAACAAATTGGGCAGCCGCTTCTGGTCAACGACGATGTGAGCGTCGCACTTGGTCGCATTACTCACATCTATGTCGGTGGCGTTGTAATCCCCAGCGAGACACTGCCAGATACATCTCTTGCAGAATTAAAGCTCCTTGAAATGGAACTGGACGTTGCCGCCTTGGCCAACGGACGTCTGCACTTTGACAATCTTTTGGTGGACGGACTCCAGGCAAACTTTCTTACAGCCTCTGATGGCACAACAAGCTGGCGAAAACGCCGACCAATGCCAACGCCTCAAACCAACGGGTCGTTGGCAGAGGACAATCAAGACGCTGAGGCTGAAATCGAGACGTCCGAAGATGGTGGCAATGAAAGCAGTGGGATTCTTACCTTTCTCAGCGACAAGAACGTCAGTTTCACATCCATCGGTTTGAACGTTGACGACCAGGTTTCAGGTTTTTCGTTTGTGTTTGATCTTCAGTCACTCGCCCTCGAACAAGCAGCTGATGAACAAAGGACAAAGGTCTCGGGGACAGGCTCCGTCAACGGTCAAGGTTTCGAAATCGAGGGCGACTATCCCCATGACGCGCCGTTTACGACGCGGGCGAACTTTGGAGAAATGACTGTCCGCTACGATGGCGAGCCATTCGCGGAAGACGAAGGTGGCGGTTACCGGGCTGTCCTGGAGATGGATACCGGTGAATTCGGCGACTTTCTCGATGTCATGGGGTTGGAACGAGTTCTGGAAGGTAATGGCCAGTTGCAAGCTGAACTTGTGTCTCAGGACGTCCTAACAATCGAAACATTTACAACAACCGTAAGCCTTGAAGATGGACAAAAACTCGAAGCTGAAGGTTCTGTTGATGATCTCTATACAGCTCAAGGTGTCGATCTGCTTTTCAATGCGCGACTTCACCCAGAGGGACAACCGCCCCAAGCGGCGAAGAGTATTCAAGATCTCAAGTTTACAGGCTTTGAAATGCATATGGTTGGATCCCTGGCTTCCTTCGAATTCGAGAAGCTACTTTTTCAAACCAATGCATTCGACCAAGGACTGGACGTAATTGGCCCAGCATCCATCGAAAGCATTCGCCGCATGCCGGACGGCCGCCTCGCGATGTTGGACATTGCCTTGCAAGCCGGTCCAATTGAAGAGCCTGTCCTTAAAGCCGAAGGTGAAATCCTCGATCTGCTTCAGCTTCAGGACGTGAGTTTTGATGGTGTGCTCAACGGACGTGCTAAGTTGATTTTGCCGAACCTAGATGAGGGTTACGTTGATCAGTTCGGCGGCATCAAAGCCGATTTCAACATAACCAATGTGGGTGGGCCAGTTTCTCTCAACAGGTTTAACGCAACCACCTACGGCACCGATCTTTGGGCGCTGGATCTTGTACTATCTGTCAACGAGCTCAAAGGGCTAGCCGGTCTCGACTTTGACGTGGAACTGCATGTCGACAATGGCGCCCAGTTTTTGACTGCGCTCAACCTGCAACCTATCGAAATTGGCGCACTCGGCATTGATGCTGAAACCTCTAGGCAGGGCGAAGATTTTGATGCCGCAATCGAGTTCGAGGCCGAGTCTTCGCATCTCCTAGCCGCTTTGGATGCAAAGTTCCCCGAAGGTGCACCCGTCGTCCGTGGCAACGTTACGAGCGAGAGACTCGATCTCAACGACCTGAAGAACCTGACTGCCGTACTGGACCAACTAAAAAGCCTGGTAGGCGAGGCCTCAAAAGAACCTGAAGCTGAAATTCAGCCTTTGGTTTTGCCGAAGGAGACAGATGTTCAGCCTTTGGTTTTACCTAAGGAGAATGGGAAACCTGCCGATCTTCTGGATGTGCAACGTGTACTGAAAGAAGCTGATGTCGAGGTGCAGATCGACTTCAATAAGATTGTAGGCCAGCAAGGCGTAACTTCTGTTTCAAGCCAATTGTCTGCAAAAGACGGAACCATAGATTTTGGTCCTCTTCAAATGGCCTATGGCGGCGGAAACTTCAGCCTGCGGGCGGGCATGGACCTGATTGATTCACCCGATTGGCTTTCCTTGTCGGGATCGACCTCAGGATGGGAATTCGGTGAAATCCTTGATGAATTGGGAATTGGCATTGATGCCTATGGACGTTTGAGCGGTGAGTTCAACGTTTCTGGCAGTACCACCTCGGGCAAGGCCTTCCTCAACTCCATGCGCGGCAATGCGTCTTTGTCGATGTCCCAGGGCTACATCAGCACCAGCTTATTGGAGTTGGCGGGGCTGGGAATCTTCCCGTGGCTGTTTTCAGAAGAGTTCAGACAAGGTTACACCGATATCACTTGCGTGGTGGCTCCGGTTGAAATTCAGGCCGGGCGGGTCAGTTCAAACTCCACTGTCATTGAAACAGGGTCGGTTCAGTTGGTGGCCAGGGGACAAGTGGACTGGCTGAACGATAGCATTGCGATCAGAGCGGAGCCGCGGCGCGTTGGCAAACCCCTATCCCGAAGCGCTTGGCCTTTTGATGTGTCGGGCCAGCTTTCGTCGCCAAAGTTCAAGTTGGATGTGGGCGGATCCAGAAACAAGGCTCCAGAGGGCGCCGATGCTATGCCTGTCGACAGGCAACCCTGTGTGCCTGATATCAATCAATTGCAGTGATCTGACGCGACCTAGTTCTTCAGTGGTTCCGGCTGCTCCGCCTGACACGCCAGAACGGCCTCAATGGCTTTTGCGGATCCGCTTAAGTCGAGTTCGACTTCGGCTCCGCTTTCGCCAATGATCGTAACGCTTTGGCGTTTTCCAAACTCGGTTACAAATGCCGGATTGTCGAAAAAGGCGTAGCCACCGGGCACGCCATTCTTGTAGACACCTACGGCCTCACCTTCGAACTGCGCATCACCAAAATCAAATCTTACTATGCCTGTCGCACCGTCCTCGACTTGAACCCAGGCCGGATTGTAGGCGGCAAAAAAGCCGCCAGCCTGGTTTGGTGCAGCGCCAATTTCTACTGTCATATCGTCTTCAAAGGCTCTCCACGCGAGACAACCGTTGCCTTTTTCTGGATCGATGAGAATTGCCCAGTCGCCGGACTCACCCCACTGTTCCATCCCGGCTGCGTGAACAAACCCAGGCAGAAGCACTACAGTTGCGGAAAGTACCCACTTGATCATCCGGAGCCTCGCTGAGTTCTGAAGATTTCTTGTTTGATTCTAATCATTGCTCAATGTCAATCAATCCAATCCGACGACGGCGGTATTGCGTTTTTGAAGTTTCACAGATGCCCCTGACGAGTTGTTAGTCAGATATGTGAGCAAGCTCACCATCCCAATCAGCTGAAGGTATTTTGGGTTCCGGCGGATCAGCGATGTAAGACGGAGTCATTATTTGAGTTTCGTTTTCATTAAAAACATCGACAATGTTCTCACGAAGATCCGACAAGATTTTTGGCAAACTCGATCCACGAGAAGTGTACGCGTTGATTTCATAGTTGATCGCGTAATCTGCCAACTGGGTCCAAAGCACAAATGGCTCCGGGCTCTTTCTCAGCCCTTGAGTTCGGTGTGCCGCCTCAATCAGCATCGCTTTGATTTTCTTGGGAGGCTCCTCGTAGCCAATCCCCACCGTCGTGTGCACCAGTAGCCCCCGACCATCCACTTTGCGTGAGTAGTTCACAACTTCGGAATTGAGCAGTTGGGCATTTGGAATGCTGATCATCTCGTTCTTGATCGATTTGATGAGTGTTTCCATCAGTTTGATCTCTGTTACGTCGCCGATCTTGTCACCGACCTGAATTCGATCACCCACATTAGTGCTGCGTCTGTAGATGACAAACAGACCGGCCATCATATTTGAAACAACTGTGTTGGATCCCAGCGAAACCATGATGCCGGCAAGAATAGTCAAACCTTGGAAGGCGCGAGAGTCGGAACCAGGAATGTAAGGGTATGCAAACACCAACGCGATAACGATGAACAAAGCCCTGCACAGCATTTTTGTTGGTGCAATCCAATGATCCTCGAAGTCCTTTAGCTCAAAGGCTCCGCTCTCAATGTTTTCGAAGAAAAGATCGAGGCCTCGAATTCCCAGCCGAGTCACAACGGCTATAATCGCAAGCATGATCAGATTGGGAATGTACCCGACAATGGCCAAAACCACAGTGACCAGCGGTTCACTGACATATTTCAACAGGATTTGGGCTATGCCCTGTGTTTCCGCGAAAGAAAGCAGAACTAAGGAAAGGTAGTAATAGAAGAAAAAGAGGAAGAAGACCCACATCAAAACGTGGAATGCGTAAACGATGATGGAGGCAATAGCCTTGCTTCTTAGAATCGATTTTGTGGCTTCCTCAAAACCTTCTGCTCTCTTTTCCAAGTTGCTTCTGATGTAGTCCAACAGCTTTCGTCGTTTGGCGAAGAACGCATATGAAACCAGAGCAAAAATGACTGTCCATGCAACGGCAGCAATTGCACTGTCGACTAGGCCCTCGTTGGATCGCGCTTCACGATATTGCAGGATCGCGGTTTCAATAGCCTCGGCTTGTAATGCGGCCAAACTCTCGACGTCCATCTGTTCATATTCGGCATCCGCTTGGGTCGTCGTTGTAATCATCTGGCCATCGGCTCTAATGAGTTTCCCGAACTCAGAGTCCATGATTTCAACATTTATGCTCGAACTCTGAGAAGCGTCGCCAACCTCAGAAAGGCGCTCAGCAACCTTGTCGGCACGCTCAGTTGCAGGAAGGGCACTCGAACCACGAACGACGAACAGTTCCTCCCCATCTACAATCACTGGAGCAACAAATTCAGGATCTTCTCTTTCTTCAGTCGGAACAAGCGGTTCTTCTGACTGGGCGAACGCGACACTGCTGGCAAACAAAACAGTCGTGAACCAAACTACAAAAGCTCTCATGAATTTGCTCCCTCTACGGGTATCAGGTGAACATCGCGCTGTGGGAAAGGTATCGAAATCCCCTCTACGTCAAACCGCTCCTTTGCTTGCCCCGTCAGGTCCCAATAGACGGTCCAGTAATTGTCAGATTTGGACCACGGGCGACAGAAGATATTGACAGAGTTGTCTCCCAGCTCGCCGACGAAAACCTCGGGCTCGGGTGTCTTCAAACAGAGCTCGTGTTTTGAAACCAGTTCTTTGAGAACATCGATTGCTTGCGCCGCGTTGTCTGAATAAGCGATGCCAAAAACCAGATCGACCCGGCGTTCCTCCGAGGCACTTACGTTTGTAATCACGTCTCCCCAGATCTTACTGTTCGGGACGATAATGATTTGGTTGTCGAACGTACGAATTTTGGTTGAAACCACAGACATCTCATCCACAAAGCCGGATGATCCTCCGACTTGAATGTAATCGCCAGTATCAAACGGCTTCAAAACCATAATCATCAGACCACTTGCGAGATTGCCTAGGGTTTCCTGAAGCGCGAATCCCAGGATGAACGACAAGCCACCAAGAACGGCAAAAAGCGGAGTGACGTTCACCCCGAACAAGGCCAAGACAACGAGTATCCCAAGAACAAACACAGCCCAGAAAACTGCTGTGGCGATGAATCTCTTCAGCATCCTCGAAATTGTCGGAATTTTTTCTAAACCGCGTTCGGTGACACGGCGCACCATTCGGGCGACAAACATCATGGCCCACACGGCTAGCAAAACACCGAAAATAGCCATCAAAAGGCCCACGCCCCCTTCCCAGGAGAACAACCAGGCCCAAGCATTTTGAATTAGTGTCTGAAAGTCAGTTGTTTTGAGCGCCCCTGCCTTTAATGCAAGGATGTAGTTGGAATGGGGTTGCAGGTCTTCTGCCTTGGCCCCTTTCAGTGTCCACGCCTCAAGCACCAACCGATAGTTGTTCAAAAGCGCCGATCCTGAGTCACTTAGGGACGCCAATTGTGACCGGAGGTAGTTTTCTTGCTCCCCACTTGCTGTCCGAAGACCGAGATTAATCTGGGCGACCTCTTCGAGTTGCGAGCGCACAATACCTTGCCAAGTGCCTGCGACCTCGGAAAGCTCATCTGCTGTCAACGGAACAAGCAGGATCTCCAAATCTTCGCCCGAAATGGATGTATCAATGACCTCATCAAGAAGTTCGTCTTGCTCTACTTCGATAGCTTCCTGCGCATCCGTCGTTTCTTGGGCGTTGGCAGAAAAAGCGCCTGTGAGAGTCACCATGCAAAGAAATAGCCAAATTGGCCCGATATTGAATAGTCGTCTCATTTATCCGTCCCCCTCTTTAATCGCTAAAGAGAACATACAGGGGTGCCATGAATCCACTTTTATATTCAAAATCGAATATTCTGTTGTGACAAATACCGTCTGAAAAAACAGCTTCACATCCACTTGGTTCGGAAGGATGGTTGTTCAAAAAAGCGGACTACCAATTCATTGCAAATCGTCGATTGTCTTTGCCCCCTAAAATTGGGCCACTACTTTGGCGGCTGGCGTAGAAAGATAAGTGACTGGGCCTACGTCCCAGCCGCCAGGTCTTCCAACGACCCACCATCACGCAGAAAGTCGCTCCAGATCCACGCCATGCGATCCACAAACCACATCTTGCCGCCCGAGGTCACAACAATGCCAAGGAATGTGAATCCTAAGTCGTACGCCCAAAGACCGTATGCAAACGGCAGCAAACCCAATCCGCTGACATAGGCAAGTGCTTTGGCCATTCTAATATGATGAGCCGCAATCTTGTCTTGGTATCGCAGCCAGACACGCTCGCCCAATACACCTTGGGCTGACCAGCTCTCGAAGGTCTTGGGTCGGGAGAACGCACGCGGATTGATCCAGACCCAGACCAAAACCACGCCGACGGCAACCCATGCCCAACCACCAATCCACGCCCGACTCCAGATCGCCAACGCCATAAGGGGTAATGGTGTCAGCACGCGGGTCCAGACTGACCAAGGGTTTGCATGCCGCAACCAAACCTCGTCCTTCATACCCATGAGGCGTTCGGAAAGTCGAACTATGTCCATCGGGTCACTCCAGAAACTGCAAACCCATTATTGAGATTGAATCCATCCACTACTGATCACTACCGCTTTCAAGTCTCGTCCTTTAATTAAGATCAGGCACTCGCGATTACATGGCGAATATCCGGATCGATCCTGACAAGGCTTGAAAAACATATCTGGCCCGAACCTTGCTTGAGTGTATTCTTGTCACATTTGGAGCTTTGGGGGGCTGAAGTGACTGATACAGCAGACTTTGAGATAATGGAACGCCAAGGATGGGCGGATCCGTCTATTGCTAAAGGGTATGCCGACGGCTTTGAAATGGCGACGCGCCTGGTTGCTAGAAAGCTTGCAGACGAAGTCGCTGCTGGGCCGAATTGCAATGCTCTTGATCTGTGCACCGGACACGGTGTCGTGGCAGCAGAGCTTGTGGCCTGCGGCTCAGATGTAACGGGCTTGGATTTCTCTGAGCCGATGATTGAGCTTGCCCAATCAGCTGTGCCAACCGCGCGGTTCGTTCAGGGTGATGCAATGGCAATGGAGTTTCCAAATCACACCTTTGATGCGGTCACAATCGGGTTCGGCGTCCCACATTTTCCAGACCCCGAACGCGGTCTGAGAGAAGTAAACAGAGTGCTGAAACCGGGCGGTAGAGTTGCCTTCTCGATTTGGCGTGGCAAAGGATCAGATGGCGCGTTTGGCTGGCTGTTCGATGCTGTTGAACGCCTCGCCGACCCATCCATCTCTCTGCCTGCGGGCCCGGATGCGCACATGCTCGTAGACAGCGGAATTGCCAAGCCAATGGTCGAAAATGCAGGTTTCCGCAATGTGCGGCTTATCGATGTTGCAAGCGAATTGTGCGTTTCAGATCCTAAGATGCTTTTTGATGTTTTTGATGGGGGTGCAGTGCGTGCGGCATCGCTCCTCAAGCGTCAGCCGAAAGAACGGCGTGATGCAATACGCGCGGATTTGGCAACGCGCGTTCAGGCGGAAGTAAAAAAAGACCTTCGAGGTTATTTTGTGCCTGCCCCTTCAGTTGTTATCACTGCTTCGTCCCAAGCCTGAGCTGCTTCGCTGTAGATCGATTTCGCCGGATGATACTTGGAGGGATCGTCCATTGATGCCGCATGGACGTAGATGCAGTCACCCATCCGTTCACTTCTACGGATCAGCGGTGAGCCGCAGTTCGGGCAAAACCTGCTAAAGGTCGACAACCCTGATCCTCCTGCCATTTCAAATGTTTTGAGCGCATCACCAATCGAAACAGATTTGGCCACAAGTGGCACCATCTCTGAATGTCCCGAGCCGGTAAGCTGCTGGCAATCTCGGCAGTGACATCGAAACATCGGAAGATCAGAGCGAAATCCAGAGTATCGCACCAGCCCACATTTGCAGCCGCCTTCGATCTTATCACTCATGTCTTCTCCTCCACCAGGAAAGGATAGAGCGGCCAGTCCTTTGTGTCAGCTTGAACCTGCCGCTCCGAGGTAACAAGGACCGGCTATAGGTTAGAACGGTACAGCCACGCTTGTTCAGAATCTCCGGCGGTTCGCGCCTAACTATGCCTAGCCGATACCGCAAATGCAGAAAGCGTCCGAACGGACAAGTAAACGCCTCGGTTTTGCAGAAGATCTGATCATTGTTATTGTGGCTGCGGAGTAATACCGGTGTTCGAGGGGTGCAAAATGGCGCGGAGACTTCCAGGCGAGGGTGACAAGAAATTTTTGGTTTATGCAGGTACAGGTACGGACCTGATTTTTAATCACGGTATCGAGCTTCCGGGTTTTGCGTCGTTTCCCTTGCTGGAGAAGCCTGACACCCGGGCTGTTCTGGCCGGACAAATGCAAGCGCTCGTGCAATTGGCCGGCGATATGGGTGTTGGGTGCATTCTCGACGCACCGACATGGATGGCCAATGCCGACCGTGCTGCACCTTTGGGCTACGATGCTGAACGTCTTCGTGAGGTAAACAAGGATGGTGTCGCACTGATGGAGGAGGTGCGCACGGCTTCTGGTCGGGATGACGTTTTGGTTTCCGCCTGCGTTGGTCCAAGATACGATCCTTACGCTGATGTCCCGCCCATGACAGTTGAACAGGCGCGTAGTTACCACGGTGCGCAACTTGCTGTTCTGAAAGAAACCAGTGTTGATCTGGTGACCGCGTACACGTTCAACCGCCTAAGCGAGGCTGCTGGCTGTGTTCTGGCTGCAAGAGATATTGATTTACCGATCATTTTGTCATTGGTCGTCGAAACCGATGGCTGTTTGGCTGACGGCACCAAGCTTGTTGATGCCATAGACCAGATCGAAGCAGAAACAGACGGCGCGGCTCTGTTCTACATGGTCAACTGCGCACACCCGACGCACTTTGCCGACGCGCTCAACGCGCATCCAAGGCTCAAAGGTGTTGTTGCCAATGCATCAAGTTGTTCGCACGCAGAACTGGATGAGGCCGATACCTTGGATGAAGGAGATCTCGTGCAGCTCGGCCAAGAAATTGCGGATGTCCTGCGGAAGAACCCGTCTATCAGGGTGTTTGGCGGTTGCTGCGGTACGGATATGCGACACCTAAGGGAAATGGCTTTGGAGGTAGATCGCGGATAGCGCTGCTGTTTTATTTACGGCGGCGTATCACCGTATGGTTGAAGCTTGATGATAGGCTTTAACGGGAAAAACAGTGATTCGAGAAGTAATTCCGATGAAATGCTGGCGAAGCGTCATGACAGGTGCTTGACTTTGCTTTTATAGACCGTGGACCAAACGTGTTCTACCGTCTCGATCACGCAACTCAATTTGAGAAGCTCAACTGACACCTTCAGGATGGAGACTGACGATGTTTGCTGGGAGGATGACAAGCTTTCGCACTCACATGAAAGAAGCCGGAATCGACGTTGCTCTCATCACCGATGACGACAACGTTTATTATCTGACGGGCTATTATGACTACCTGCATATGGAGTTCGGGCGTCCAACCATCCTGATTGTGCACCGATCAGGCGAAAGCCTGCTGATCACGCCGACAATAGACCTGAACGCGGCACGTTCGGCGGCTCATGTTGATCGTATCGCGGCCTGGAATGACGGTATGGGCGAAGAGTGGAGATGGGAACTGCCTAAAGCGGTCAAAATGGCAAAGCGCGTCGGGATCGAGCCTGATCACATGCCGCCTGTTGTGCGGACATATCTGGAAACGTTGGTCCCGGTGGAAAACCTGGTCAGCGCCACACCGATATTGGCTGAAATGCGAATGATAAAATCCGCCCAGGAACTTCAATTGGCCCGGCATGCCGGGCAAGTTGCAAGCGCTATGATGGAAGCCGGACGCGACGCCATTGCAGACGGAGTGCCGGAGTTCGAAGTTGCGATTGCCACGTCCCAGGCTGGAACACGAAAGGCCGCCGAGCTTTTAGTGGCGCATTACGATGACGCGGACATGTCGCCCAACACTCATTTTCTGCAAATAATGGCGTCGGGCGACACCATCACCAAAACCCATCATCGCGCCTCAACCCGGATCATGAAACGAGGCGAGCCGGTGTTTTTGTGCTTTTGCGGCATGACCAATTTTCACCGTTTCAAACTGGGTTTTGACCGCACCTTTTGGATTGGTGAGGTGGCGGACAAACAACAAGAGAATATCTATGAGGTTGCCGTGGCAAGTCAGGCCGCCGCACTGGCAGAGCTGCGCCCAGGTGTGACCGCCGAAAGTGTGCATACCGCCTATGCCGAGGTTATCCAGGGGGCGGGTTTTGAATACCCGTTCCGGTGTGGTCGCGCGACCGGCTATAGCTTTTTGGAGAAACCACAGCTCGTCACCGGCGACACGACAGTGTTGCAGCCAGGGATGGTTTTCGCTGTTGATGGTTCAGTGTCAGTCGATACATTTCGTGCGCAGGTTGGCGACAGTTTCATAATCACCGAAAATGGTTGGGAGGCAATAACGGAACATCCAAAGTCCTTGGATGCCGTTATCCTTTGACCTTCTGACCAACGCAGTCTTTTGAATGCATTGGCGTGGCGAGCGCCTGAAATGGCGAGCCGGGTCTTAGGGTTTTGTAAGTTTTGATCCACGATCTCGCGATTGCGTTGCATCTTTAGGCATCCGCAACGCGATTAGGTGCGCGAAGTTGGAAGCACCTCCGGCACCTTCGATAGCGCAGTTTCAGAGGTAAATAAGCCACTTTGGGACCCGGCAATTGGAATGTATAACTGGCAGTGCATTGGAGAAGAAGGCGTGGCGGAAAACTTGCGTTAACAGCCATTGTTCGATTGGGGGTAGATGGAAAATGAGTGATGATTCTGAAACCTACCGAGGAATCTGTTATTGCGGCGCATGTAGTGTTTCTACTGCCGGTGAGCCGATGGTCATGGCTTATTGTCATTGCCACTCTTGCAGAAAATGGCATTCGGCGCCGGTCAATGCGTGGTGCCTCTGGTCGGCAGACAATGTCTCGTTGTCAGGACCGACGGTTCACTCGGACAAAAATGATGAAAGCCATCGTGTTTCCTGCGGCAAATGCGGGGGTGCATTGGTGAATATCAAACCCGGAAAGGACATTGTAGCGGTCTACGCAATGTCGCTGGCCGAATCCGGTTTGAGCTTCGAGCCGGCCTTTCACATCTTCTACGGCGAGCGTGTTTTCGACATGGCTGATGGCCTGCCGAAGTGGAAGACGGTTCCGACATCGTTTGGAGGGGATGGTGCCGCTGTGACCGAACCGGACAAAACCGGTTGGATTTCCTTGAACACGCGAGCCGAAGGTTGAAACGCAAACTCACTTCGATCTTGGCGGCTGACATTGTCGGCTTCTCGCGGCTTGTGGAAGCCGCCGAGGAAGCCACGCTGGCCCGTCAGAAAGAACTGCGCGTGTCCGTGTTTGATCCCGGTGTTGCGCAGGCAGGTGGTAAGATCATCAAGTCAACGGGCGACGGATTTCTGGCCGAGTTTTCTAGTGTAGTGGAAGCGGTTCGCTTCGCGATATCTGCACAAGAAGCCGTTCGCGCAGAGGAGGAATCCACGCCTCAGGATCGGCAGATCAGTTACCGCATGGGCCTTCACATAGGCGATGTGGTTGTTGATGACGGCGATATCTATGGTGACGGTGTGAATCTCGCAGCTCGCTTAGAGGGCGCAGCCCCGACGGGCGGGATTTGCATCTCCGCTGCCGTTCGTGACCAGATCGTTGGCGTAATGGACGTGCTATTTGCGGATGTCGGTGAACTGACATTAAAAAACATCTCGCGCCCGATCCGCGCCTTTGTTTGGCCCCCCGACCAAGATGGTGCGCAGAACGGTGTCAGCACACCACCCATCGGTGGTACATCCAGGAAACCGACCATAGCCCTCGCGGCATTCGAAGCCCTTGGCAGCAATGATGATGCCAAGATGCTGGCAGAGGCCTGCAATCACACGGTAGAGGCGGCGCTTGCCAATCTGACCGGATTGGATCTGATCGCTCTCGATGCGGACCCGGATCATATCGCAACCGCAGTGTTTCAGGCGTCCGGCAACCAGGTCCGTACCACCCTAAAGCTACGCGAGACGAGCACGTCAGCAACCTATCTGACCCAGCGGATGAACGGTGATCTTTCCGACCCCTTCTTGGCGGAAGATCTGTTGTCAGGTGAAATCGCAACAACGATCCGATACGGAATTCTGCAACGAATTGCTGAGCACGCGGCTGAGACAGAGACAAACGATCCCGAGGCAATGCTGAACCTCGCAGGGCATTACATGATGGGATCGCAGCCCGAAGAATGGGACGCGGCGGGCCGTCTGCTGGACAGGATCCTGACGGTCCAGCCACGCAATTTTATGGCCGTTGGGATGAAGGCGAACACGTTGATCGGCGAATTGGTATGGGGTTACCGTCCGATAAACACGGAGGATATCGAAGCGGCCGACGCCGGGTTGAGCAAGGCTGTATCGTTGAATGACCAAAGCGACTACTTGCACCTGATCCGGGGGATTTTTCACTACGGTATTACCGGCGATTTGGAAGCGGCGGTGCGGTGTGTTGAACGCGGGTTCGAAATCAGTCCGCAGTTCGCCCAGGGGCATATGGTACTGGGCTGGATTCAGAACCTGATGGGCCAACCAGAGTTAGCGCTGAAGTCCATCAAAAAGGGCTCGTTTTCTCTTGCCAAGAACCGGATATATCACCGTGTCCCACAAGCGTTGGCCCAGACTTATCTGGTTATGGGCGACTTCGAGAATGCCATCGCCAACGCCAACCGAGCGCTACAAAATTCGCCGGGGCTGCCGGTCGCACAAATGTACCTTGCCAGCGCAGCCGGTCAGGCTGGTCTACCTGATGAAGGAGAAAGGGCGCGGGATGCCCTAATTGCGTCAGATCCGGACTTCCGAGTTAGCGGCGTGCGCAGGTTCCATTTTCAGGACCCAACACGTTGGGACGCAATCCTGGATGGACTTCGTTTGGTGGGGCTGCCCGAGTAAGCTCTCTCAGGAAATTCTGTGTTGTAGTGTGCTAACATCAATCCCCGAGGGGGACATTATGCACAACAAAGTATTGGCCGTTTTAGTTTTACTCGTGAGTTCAGGGCAGGCAATCGCCCTCGATTGTGGTGACAAAACAAACTCGTGCAAGATTGAAACCGGAGAATATCATATCGTTCTTCCGAACGATTGGCAGGGTGGACCTGCTGTGATGCACCTGCACGGTTATGGCGGTACAGGTGAGAAGATTGTAGGGAACTCGGCGTTCGTTGAAGAATTCACCAAGCGGGGATACGCATTTATCGCGCCAACAGCTCTCCCATGGTTGGATGGTAAACCCACCGACTGGTCTGTTCGAGACGGTTGGAACACCTACCCTCGCTCAGACGTAAGATTTCTCCGTGAGGTTTTGGCTGACGCTGCCCTTCGTGCAAACGTGAATGTGGGCCGGGTGTTGCTGACAGGATTTTCCAGAGGCGGATCAATGGTCTGGGAAGTTGCTTGTCTTGCACCGGAAATAGCGCTTGGTTACGCGCCGGCTTCCGGTGGTTTCTGGCTCCCGGCAACCGAAGATTGTCTAAAGCCGGTACACTTGCTCCATACCCACGGGTTTGCCGACAAAGTTGTTCCGCTTGAAGGTCGCGCAATACACAGCGAGGAGTTTGACGTTACCATCAAGCAGGCAGATATCTGGCAAGGCCTGTCGGTGTGGCGGCAAGAAAACAAATGCCCACCCAATGCTGCACATCACGAAATGACCGAGGGTCTGTGGCGCAAACGCTGGAACTGCAAATACGGTAGTCTCGAAATCATTCTGCATGACGGAGGGCACGGTTACCCGACAGGATGGAGCTCCACAGCGCTTGACTGGTTTGAAAGTCTGGGAAACTGACGCATCATCAATTTCAAAAAAATTGGTTTTGCTACGGTGAGACTTAGAAGAGCTTGTGGATCGGTCGGCTGGCCAAAAGGCACGTCTTCTAGATTTTAGTTAGAAACGCAGAGCGGATAGCCGTTTTCATGGCATCCAATGGCCCGGTTTCCTGTGAACCGGCTGCCGCCATCACCAACTTCGAGGTGGACGTTCTGCTGAAACCAAGGGTCTCGCCCACTATCGATAGACCGGCATGAAGTGAGGAACGCCCCAGTAGGCCGACCGCTATCCCTGCTTCGACCGCCGCGATTACACCAGCGACACTCTGGCTGGAATAGACAATGCGGTATGGTTTTGCGCGGTGCTCTAGCGAAGCGATTGCCGCGTCGCGCCACCAACAGGCGTGATCGAATACAGCCACCGGCAAAGTTTCATCGACTGAAAACTCCCGATGTGCGGATGAGACCCAACATGTTGGATCCTCAAACAACAGCTCTTCATGAGGCTCTGGGCTTTCAACTTCATAAACTGCAAGGTCCAACGACCCCTTGTCGATGGCGTCAGGGAAACCGGTGCTCAAAGCGCAGGTCACCTCCAACTCGACCTGTGGGTGGTGGCGGGTGAATGCTGCGATAATCTGAGCCAGTTTGGCTCGACCGTGATCATCTGGAACGCCAATGCGCAGTTTGCCCGTCACGGCCGTTTGGGAAATGTCCTGCAATGCCACGTCCAGACGTGTTGTCACTTCATGTGCAACGGGCAACAGCAGACGACCTGCATCGCTTAGGACGACCCCGCGCCCGTGCCGCTTAAATACGGGTTGGCCGAGGATGGATTCGAGGCGTTTGATTTGAAGGCTTGTGGCGGATTGGGACCTATGGATACGTGCGGCGCCATCCGTGACGCTGCCTGCCTCGGCGACGGCAACAAAGGTGCGCAACAAATCGCTATCCAGATTTACCATTTGAATTACCAATATCAGTGATTGAAACTATTCGTTTCACACATGTTTGTTCAACTCCTATTTTTCAAGATCAAAGGAGTATCCTATGACCGATCAGACAATTGTCCGCCGGCAATCAGGTAAGACTTATGTGGTCTGGGGCGTGTGCCTATTGCTGTTGGTCAGCATCGGTTTCGCCTGGCCGGAACACATTGCGGATGCCACTAGGTTTGTCCTCTGGGGCCTCGTTGTCGTTGCCCCGATAGTTATTCCGGGCATCCTTCTGGCGGCCTGGATCATCGCCAGCGGAGCAGACACCCACATTGCTGGCGTGTTCGAAGGCAGGACACTCCGAACAGTGGTGGCCGCATCATTGATCGGGGCCATCACGCCAATTTGTGGTGTCACCGTACTGCCATTGATGGCAGGGTTATTGGCTGCTGGCGTGCCGCTTGCCCCGATCATGGCGTTTTGGTTGTCATCCCCGATCACAGACCCTGCGATGCTCGCAACGACCGCTGCCACTCTGGGATTGAGCTTTGCAATTGGCAAAACGCTCGCAGCGTTCGGATTGGGTGTGTTCGGAGGGGCAGTTACCAGCTTATTTGCCAAAGCACCTTGGTCATTGTACGCGCTTCGCAACAATGGTCTGGCACGCCAACTCAGCACAGCGCGGCGTTGCAATGACCAAACCTTCGACCCATGGGTTTGGAGAACTCAAGCACGTCGGCATTCATTCAGAAAACAATTCTGGGCAACGGCACGGCTTATCTTAATCTGCCTGATTCCTGCCTTTGCGGCCGAATACGCGTTGAATGCTGCACTGACCCCAGGGGTACTTGCGGCTTATGTTGGCGAGGATCAATGGTGGGCTATACCCGCAGCGGTTTTTTTGGGTGCACCAGCCTATATCGATGGTTACGCCGCGCTCCCACTTACGCGTGGGCTAATTGACAACGGCATGTCTAAAGGTGCCGCCATGGCCTTTTTGGTTTCAGGTGGTGTGGTCAGTATCTGGGGCGCAATGGCCATCGCCCCGGTTCTCAAACTTAAGCCATTCTTGCTCTATCTTTTGCTTGCTATTTTGGGATCTCTCGCCGCGGGATACGCTTTTGGGTGGATCGCCTGACCGCGCACGAGAACTTGAGCAGGCATCGGCAAAGCACTATTCAAATCCGTAATTCGGCCATAGAACCGCTGCCGAGGAAAACGAAGGCTTTTGGCTCGTTCGGCTAAATCGAATAGAATGCACGTCACGGCCTTCCGCAGAATTTGGGCTTCAGAAACTGGATTCCAGTTCCGCAATTTACCACAAGCGCTGACGAGCATCGTCCTTCAGATAAGGGTTGAATTTTGCCGCCCAGAATGCACCTATGATTGAGAGATAGCCCTTTAAAGCTGAAGAAGGAGCGCGACAGCTGCCATCAATTGAGAGCGTTTTTCGAACCGCGCAAATTTATGGGCAAATCGTGCAAGCTTATGCGCAAATACCGCGCAGAATTATGGGCGAACACAGCCGAATTTCCTGCATGTCTTCAATGAAGACAATGCAGCGTTATGAGAACACCTACACTCTTGTAGGTGCGCCCATAGCTTTGCATTTCGCCCAAAGAATTGCATTTTTGGCCCAAAACTTTGGGCGCTTAAACCCCAACTTTCTTAGTTCGAGGCTCCATATCTTCGGGTCTCATTCTTTGCTTATTTCGCGCCATCGCCGAATTGCTGGGGAAGGTTTTCGGATGGCCGCTTCCAGCCCAAACCGGACATTCGATACTGGGATTCGCAACTCCCGAGATGCGGGAAGAGGTAACCATTTCGTTTTCTGCAATTGAATACGACAAGCCAGTGCGACTTTTTTCGGCAATCAAACCTGCGGTAAAACAAATGCGTATAGGCGTGACTTTTTGCCATCATCGGTCAAGATGTAAAGAACGCCACCACTTTCATCCAAAGCTATCCCCTCAGGATTCTTCACTTCCTTTACTTCATCCTTTTTGGAGTAAATTAAATCGATAGTTTTGACCGTCAGAACTTCAGGATCAAAAACGAATATTCGGCGCCCTTCATCGCTGAGTATCCATAAAGACTTGGTCTTGCCGGACCAGGCGATCCCGCTGATGTCTAGTTCATCATCGTCGGTGCGAGATGAAACAAAACCAGCCTCAGCCGCTAATGGAACTACTCCAACAATCTCATCAATTTTCGAGGAAATGACGAGCAGCAGTCTTGGTTGACCCTCAATGACTATGAATACTTGCCCAGAGTCTTGATCTACAGTGATCCCTTCCGGTCCCTTGTTCAAAGGGTTCTCAGCAAGCATTTCAGCAACTTTGCTGTAGCCCCTGAGTGAAGAAATTGGAGTAGAATTGACTTTGATTGGGTCTGTGGGTTGGACCGTTACGATGGATCGGTCAGTTTCTTGTAACAGCAATACAGACCCATCCTTTCTTCCAGCGACACCTTCCAAGTCTGTGCCCAGATATTCTGGAAGTTTGAACGAACTCTTTAGCTCTCCATCTACTCCTAGAAGGTGCAGCTTCGATGCTTCATCGCTCACTGCCCACAAGAATCCATGAACACTGGAAAGCGACAATCCGGATGGCTCAGAAAAGCCCGCTGATTTATCTGCCACTTTGTAAGACTCAATAAGTTCCAACATATCAGTCTGCGCTCTCACTGGGCTCGTTAACGCAAAAATGTTGGCGACCACAGCAAGGCTCGCGCAAATTACCTTTGCAACTCTTCGTTTGCGCCGATCATTTGGCTGGTTCATTCGAGTAAAACCTGCGTTCGTTTGGACTTAGTTCATACTCGATCAAAAATCGATGTTGTCCAACCTAACACAGTATTTGGCGGAAGTATGATGTCTGATCCAGCAAGGCTTTACCGGAACTAAATTCATAAGGTTGAATTGGTCTATGGGAGTGCGGCTTAGTCGTGAGGTGTTGAGCGATTAAGCCAAGTTACTCACTACAGAGCGACTATTCGACGATTCAGCGGGAGGAAAAGACTGTTGAGTAAGCTATTTTCGATTGTATCGGTCCTTTTGGCGGTGCTTTTGCCTAGTGTTAGCTATTCTCAGATTGATCCCGCTTCCTTGCTTGCAGGAACATCCGAGTCAGAGATAGTAATTGAACGAAGCTGGACTCAGTTCCGCGGCAAGCAGGAACTCTACTTTTTCACACTGGACGTCATCGTAACGATCATTTTGACCGCTGTGATTGTCTATCATCCCGTACGACGTAAAGCGCGCCGAAGTGTCAGCGATCTGGTTATGCCCAGATTGTTTTTCCTGTACGCGCTGATCGGAATGGCCGTAGGGTTCCTCGTTGTTCAACATGGGTCAATGATTGGTTTCGTTATCTTTGGCATCGGCGCGTTGCTCAGGTTCCGCTCCAATCTGGATGACCCGGTCGATACAGTCGAAATGATTATCGTAACGGTTCTTGGTCTTGCAGTCGGTTTGGGCTTGCCGCTGATGGCCACTCTGGTGGCGATTGTGTGTTGGTGTTTCATTTGGCTAGGCGGACGCAACAGGGGTGTCGAAGTTTCCCTGAAGGCTTCAGACGAAGAGCACTCATTGAACGTCAGCGGCGCCATTGAAGCTATGGCCGCAGACGCTGGATGGAAGCTGGTCAGAAAACACCACGTCCCCGGAAAATCTCGCGTTTCATTGCTTTTCATCACCTCGGGTGGACTTTCAGAAGCCCGGATAGAAGAGATGATAAACGACTTGGTTCCTGAAAAAGTTGAACTGAAACTCAACCTCTAGTCATTTGACAAGGTCCAAACGTTTCAACACCGCGTTCGGGGATCTGATCTCTTTCGGAAGCGACTTGAAGTTTGCCGACCTTTCGAAATCTGGTCCTCGATATACTGCTATCCCAAATTCTCCGTTTGGCTGAAACGTAACATGAGTGAAGCTGTGAGGTGATCTGGCTTTTGAGCCGATAAGCCGTCGGGGACCACCTCCCAAACAAGCTTGGGAGACGTAAGCAACACCGTCTTTCCAACCTGGATAGAAGGCATGATGGTGGCCTGACAGATGCAGAACGACACCGCTTTCCAAATAGATCTTTTCAAGTGTTGGGTCGCCGATGATTTCGCGTTCGCGCTGGATCGCGAATGGCCAAAGTGGGAGGTGACTGAAAGTGACAATCGGGTCTCCGTCTGCACCCAGTTTCTGTAGGCGGTCCTGCTGGTCACCGGATAAAGGTCCTAGGGTCGTTGCATCCAGAGACGCAAACGTAATGCCCTGCATCTCAAATGCGTAGAAGAACGGGTAGTCATCTGAAAGCAGGAAGTCGACGTCTGGTTTTCTCGGAGTCCATTCCTCTGCGTATATTTTTCTTTCCCGCTCGAACCCACGGTACGCAGAGGCATCATGGTTTCCTGGCGTGACCGCAAATGGAATGCCGGCAGCGGCTAAAGGATCTGATACGGCCTCGTGAAACGCCTTCCACATATCCCTGACCTGTTTGTCGGACAAGTTGGGAATGCGCTGCCCTGCAACCATATCTCCGGTCGAAATAACCAGATCTGGATCAATCTCGACTATCCGCTCAATCGCTTTGTCGACGCGGGCATCGTATCTTACCGAACCATAGCTTCCATTCAGATCCGATATGACGATGACATCCAATGCCGCCGCTTTGCAGGCGACCAGAGCGGTCCAAATGAATGCCGCAAAGAGCGTAGAAAGCTTACGGGTCACTACAGTTCACGGCCTCCACTTCGGTGTCGTTTCTCAAAAAGAATGCGACAGGATCCAAGTCGAACATCAAATCACCATTAGAACAATTGTCCCGGAGGATGGATGTTGCCAGCGCGGTGTTTTTCACAACTTGGGCAATCTGACTGTCTGACAACCCAAAGCTTTGCGACAACCAGCCGTAGACGGGACCTTGAGATTGAAGGTCATTATTCAAAGCGACCAAGCGCCGATACGTACTTGGAGAGAAGTGCCGCATTTTCTCTAGCATTTGAGTAGATTTTGCGAAATTGGCATACTCGACCCGCCCACCAGCATCGTTGTCGTTTAGATTGCTGCGACGGATCAATAATGCGTCGGCGGGAACGTCTCCATCGTTTGGTTCATGGTGCTTGGCCTTCCTATGCTTCAGGTCTCCGTCTTCGACCCAATACCAATAGGGTGTGAAGTCTATGTTTCCCACACGGTCCTGCTGGCTAAAGATGAAGTCGAGTAGAACAATTTCGGTGAGTTCTTGCATCCAAAATGCCATCTGTTGGTCACTGACATCGGGGCCGAGATCCTTGTTGATCATCCGGTCTTTTCGGCCTTCTTTAACGCCCTCTGCAATGGCTTCTGGCAAGGGTTTTGAAGAACGCAAAGCCAAGAAAGCGGGGGTTTCCTGAAAATCGCGGTTTTGACCTTTCCCCCAGCCAGACTTACGAGTGCCGTTGATTTCCGAGCCGTATCGCTGCCCAGGACTATCAAGCAGTACACCGTAAATTTGCGTTCGATCCGCGGTGAATAGATCGTCGGTTGGCTGGTATGATTTCGGGTCAGCATCCGCAGCTGCGAAGACGCGCCAGCCTTCGTGGTTCATGCGCCCGCCATGAGATCCACCAGAAATCGCAAGGCCAGGCTCGGCGACCTCGGAAAAATGCGCCTGGGCGTCCATGCTACGCCAAACAGCGACTGGAACTCTGACAGTTGCGTCGAAATATCTGGAGAAATGATAGTAAAGCAGTGAAGACGTGGAAAACGTTCCACTGGTGCCTTTTTGGTTCATGGTGGACTTGAATTTAGCCACCCTGTCCTTGGCCAGATCTTTTGCCGCCTTCCCCTCCTTGCAAGCGTTTCTCTCGAATTCAGAACGGTTCCCCACGTAAGGTCCTTCCGAAATATCGTAGACGGCCATTCCTGGGCTGGTGCTCCAGGTTTTTGGGCAAATAGCAATTTCGGAGGCATAGAAATCGATCTCGCAATAGGCCGCTTCTTCCTCAAGATTGCTTTTCTTATACTCGCCCGTTGGAACTTTATTGATCCGAATACAGCGTTCAGTAACACCGTTGGGACTATTAAATGTCGTGGCTTCACCTAGAACATCGTCGTTCGCCCACAAGACGGCGGGTGCAATGAAAGCAAGTGACCCCAGAAGGATGAACTTCATTTGGATAGTCCTCCCAATATCATTTGGGGCAAATCGTTGCCTGTTGTTCGGTGGAGATTTTCAACTTGGGGTCGACGCTGAAGTTGGAGAATTTTGAGTCAATCCACTGGTCGCACCCGCCTGAACAAGGGGCCCCGTTTCGGGCATCATTCCAATATTCCTTGGCCCTTTCTTCTGTCCAACCACAAAACTGAACGAGCGCCATTGCCGACAATGCCCCCGAGGAATGAACGCCCCACATGCAGTGCACCAATACAGGGCCTTTTCCAGGGTTTTCAATCACCTCGTGTATGGAAGCCATGACAGCACCGGGTCGGGAGGATCTGGCACTTTGATAGTCAAAGGATCCGTTTCCACAACTTGTGCGACCGTACTCAGTGTTTTTGCCAAAGTCGGCATAAAACCCGGTTGAAAACCCTTCACCGCACAAAGTTTCGCGTTGTCCTTCACTCAGGCCCGTTCGGTCCTTGTCGCCGCCTTTGAAACCAGAGCGATACAATACTCCGCTTAAGACTGGGCGAAAAAAAGCGACACCATCAACTCCTCCGTCGCCACCCTTTGAAAGCATTTGACTGTTGCTTGGGCCACCGTTTCGACTGGTCACATCAGAATTCGCCGCGGTTGCAAGAACACCAATGAATATGAGGGACGTCAAAAACCGCATGCGTATTCCTTTCTGTTTTCAGCCAGCGATGCTCACGCTTTTCTTGCCGGGAGTCCCGCGGAGAGGCTCGTTCACGGTAACCATGTAAGGTGGGCGGTTGGCTTCCCGTCCTAAAGTTTCAAATTGGCCACACCAGATTGATGAGAAAGACGACTACGAAGTAGGCCAGAACAACTTTCCAGTTCCATTGGTGTTTGTTTTCTTCGTTGATCACCCCGGCAGATTTCAATACGAGGTTTGTGACTATCAAAGCTGCAACAGTCACCACAGCGTGTGCAAGATCGAAGTGCATTTCTCAGCCTCCTTCACTTTTATAAACTAATCCGGACAAAATTCAGCAGTCGGAGGAAGGAAGCATGGTGACATCTGAATACCGACCCTCAGATGTAGTAATGCGCGCGCAAGCGCCTGTATTCCGGTTGAACCAGTACGAGGTCAGACCTTCGCTTCGGATGAGTTCAAATCCGAGACTTTGGATGCCCATTTCAGCCTGACCGGCGCGCGCACCTTCAAAAGACGAAAGGTCGCTTGAACTGCCGACGGTTGGCGACCCAGTATCCACTGATCCCCCGTTATCGTCACATGCCGCCAAAGCAAGGGCACAAACTGCACCTCCAAGCAGCGATAGATTGGTTCTCATTTCTTCTCTCCCTTTCTGGTCTCCAGCAATCCAAAAATCCAGTGCAACTCACGCGTGGACTTACTCGATTCCAAATATGACGTTGTAGTCAACTTGCGCATTTCCCCGGTTAATAACTTCAACGACATGGTCACCAGATTGCCAAAGCTGGCCCCGGTATTCTTTGTCCGCCGACATCAACTCCAGAAGCTCCGAGCCATCAGGGTTGCGAATGACGTAGTCCAACGATCCGTTTCGTGGCGCGACGCGCACATACAGAAACTGTTCGTTCTGCGCGCCAAGGACATATTGTTGAGAGGCGCCGGGCGCGAGTTGGCCGACGAGTTCGACACCGGTGGACCCGGCATCGAATTTGACACGCTGGCTACCGGTAGACCCGGCGGCACCGTCCATGGCTCCACCGCCATCATCCATGGCTTCGACAACCGACATCTCGCCGATGCTTCCATCCTTGTAAGCGATGCAGCGCCAAAGTGTTCCACCTGCATCACGCAGCATAACGAGCGTACCAGCTTCCGAGAACTGAGAGCTTTCAATCGTTCCGGATTGACCGTCTGGTCCACCAACCTGCCGCAAATGGTCGATACAAGCATCGTCGGCTTCTGACATTGCAAAAGCAGCTGTGCTCGCGATTGCGAACATGGATGTGAGGAGCTTGAGTAAAACGAGTTTCATCAGATGGTTCCCTGTTGGCTTGTCCTTACTGTTTTGTTCCGTACAAAGCGGAACCTCACTTCGCTTCTCGTAACTTTGACAGAAATTCATCGCATGCCTGTGCGCTGCCGACGATCTCGCCCGTCGTTTCAATTCCTTGCAATGACGCCATTTCGGAATTCACGCGATTGAGGATCTGATCCGCTTGCTCGGCGGTGATAAGGTTCTCGGCTTGTGCTCCTTTCAATGTGGTGCAGACACCAGCGGACAAGCCTGTCGCAACGCCGACACCCATCGCGGCCCCACCACCCAAGGTCATCGCCCCAACCACGCCGAGGACGAGCCCGATCACAATTCCCAAGATCACTTTTCCCATTTTTTCCTCCCTTTTGGTGAGACAGAGTTCCGCCTTCATTTCTGGTGTAAACTGCGAGCCCATCTGCAAATGAAAACCAGCGCCAAAATGTTGAGCATCGGCGCAATCGCTGCAAACCACGGCTTGGCGGACTCCGAAATTAAGTCCGCTACAAGTATCCAAGGTAGTCCCAACGGCAGTAGGAACACTCCGGACAAAGGGTCTCGTTCCTGTCCCAACCAGCCAAATGTGCCCGTCAAGAATGCAACCAACGCCAACAGGTACAGGACCGCGAATACGATGATGGTGGTTCTACAAACCAAGTCGAGCCTCAGCAGATCAAGCCAGTACTGCGCAGCCGTATTCAGCTGCGCACCAAACAGATCACAATGCGCCTTCGTCGCCCAGGAACTCGATACCAGCTGTCGCGCCATCACTGTAAGCAATGCAATTCCAAGGAGCACGATCCTCGCCAACGCCTACAGTGACCTGTGTTCCCGCCTCGCTAAACGCGGATGAGAGCACCACGACTTGCGAATTGTTTGTCGTATTGGCTACATCTCGCAAACACGCCTGCTGAGCCGGCGTGAGCTCGGCGGACGCGCTTGATGTACTCGTATCGTCGCAGGCCGCAAGCAGTGCGAAACATGTCGCGCCCGCAATCATCACCATCTTGTTAGACATTTTCTTCTCCCTCTGGTTCCCTTGAAATTAGTGAAATTGGATGCGCTTGTTTGAAGCTCTCGCGTCTGAGTACCCGACAGAACATGCTTCCATCCTGTGAATACCTTTCCCAAAACTTGCTGCGGCGGGCTTGGTCGGCGGAACGATATTTCGTTGACTGCCAAGACCGCCAACAACGCGTGATGGCCGAATGACGTCGCTGGCAAGAGCTAGAGCAAACTCTGAAAAGAGGGCGAGTACGTTAAGTCTGAGCATCGCGTCCTCCCAGCGCTCAATCATTGTAAAGTGCCTTCCGACCGCCAGCACTCACTCCAGCAGTCGGAAGGGCTCGGCACATCGAGCAGCAACGACAACAACGGAGGTAAAATGAAAGTTGTGTCGAATTCGCATGTTTGAATCTATTTTTTCATAAATCAACATTTTTTCCGCGCGTAAATTTCTCTACGCTCTCGTATGATAAGCGTTTGCTTTCAAAAAAGGTAAAAGGGAGCATCCTTAGGGGCGAGTGGGTTCTCCTTAACGGCGAAGCGTTTGAGACC
Organism: Ruegeria sp. BH6; assembly: GCF_056538105.1. Taxonomy (NCBI): domain Bacteria; kingdom Pseudomonadati; phylum Pseudomonadota; class Alphaproteobacteria; order Rhodobacterales; family Roseobacteraceae; genus Ruegeria; species Ruegeria sp. BH6. The sequence continues at coordinate 59,551 of NZ_JBQFSR010000007.1, read as the reverse complement.
GCACAGAAAGTAAGAAAGGAGTGAAATATGGGATTTGGCGAAGCAGTAAAAACGTGTTTCTCAAAATACTTCCAGTTCTCCGGTCGGGCTTTACGCTCAGAATACTGGTGGTTCTTCTTGTTCGTGGTTCTAGCGAGCGCTGCTTTAGCTGTGCTGGATACGATCATATTCGGGACCAACCCCGAAACAGGGCAAGGATCTCGGGTTCTGTCCTCTGTTTTCCAACTGGCTGTTCTCATACCTATGCTGGCCGCCGGTTGGCGGAGACTGCATGATACAGGACGACCTGGCTGGTATTTGCTGCTGCCGATGGCGCTCAGCATTACAACGCTCTTTGTTATGCTGGGTGGGGTGGCGTTCTTCTCGGTATTGGAGCAAGGGACCGAGAACCCTGACGCATTGCGAGGACCTGCGGCAGTCCTGGGCGTGTCCGGTATTGTTGTTGTCTCAATTCTTCAATTGGTTCTGTCCATTCTGATGATCTGGTGGTTGACGCGCCCTTCGGAAGAAGGCGCAAACGAATACGGCGAACCTGTTTCCTGACCTGGCTGCCCGGGCAATTGGCCGGACTCTCTGCTGAATAGCAGTGCGAACCGTAACACTATGGAGAGAGAAAATGAGTTTCAAAACGATTTCCACTGGGACGCTGATGGTGGTTATGGCGACTACAGCATCAGCGGAGTGGTCGTTTAGTTCCGGGCCCAATCCCAATGCATTTATTCAATCTGGAAACATGACGCTGGAACTACAGTGTAACCGTATCCGCTTTGCACCGGCTGGATATGAGGACAGCCAGGACATTGTGGAGAAGCAGGGGCTTTCCATTCGATTTTTGAAGAACGGCACCACCGAAGTTGGAGCATTTCAGGTTGGCGCAGAAAACGCTGCCTTGCAGATCGTCGACAACTATCCCGTCGAGGTCAGTTTCAATAGTCAGCAGGACTATGGTTTTGTACTGGACCAGCTTGCGGCCAATGCATCCGTTAATCTGTCTATGATTGATCAAGATGTCAGCTACGGAATCTTTGACTTACAAGGTTCCGGCGTGGCAATTCGGTCCCTTCGTTCCGCGTGCAACTCGGATGCTAGCCAGGGGACCTCCTACGAAGCACCCGAAGGCATCGTCTATTGTGGTGGTGGAGCGAAAAAACGCGTGATCGAACCCGTAATTTTGGACAATTCGGAGGGAGAGTGGGACGCGCGAGTAACGGTTAACGGCGCGTCGATCAGAGCCATGACAGCCTACAGCTACTTCGGAAACTCTGAGCCACCGGCCGGATTTGTCGTCGCCCTTCTTGGTGAAGACAGGTCCGAATTTCTGATTTTTAACGAAGGCTCGGCAAACTGGCTGGAATACGGGGACTACAGGTATGAACAATGCAACTGAAGCCACCTTCCAACCGGCTTCCCAATTGGCAAGCTACTTGAAACGTTTGGTATCTGCGATCCTGCTGGGTTCGGGCCTGGTTTGGACCTCACCAGTTGTCGCGGCTGACGTTTCGCGACTTCCAACCGGTTTGCGAGCAAAGGTTGATCTGGCGGCGCAGGCATGCGCGGAGTTCAACGACGGTCAGTTTGACTTAGATTGGGGTGCGGTTGAAAGGGTCGATCTCGACGGAGACCTACAACGCGACTGGGTTTTGAATGAGTCTGGTTTTGCGTGTTCGAGCGCCGCATCTCTTTACTGCGGAACTGGCGGATGCATGTCGCACTTCTTGATTGAAGAGGAGGTTCAATCCTTGCTCAACCAGGGCTGGACGGTTGTTGATTTTGGGCGTCAACGCGTTGTTGTTGCGGATATTCATGGATCCAATTGCGACGGAATAAACCCAACGCCTTGCGTCACCGCCAGTGTTTGGGATGCGGACGCTAAGACGTGGCGCTCATCTGCTGGCGATTGGGAATAAGTTGCACTTGAAAATTGCAGATAAGCCACAGGAGCTGGTTTGTTCGATGGGTTCTCTGTGGCACGCAAACTTATGGGCAAATTGTACAAAGTTATGCGCAAATACCGCGCAGAGTTATGGGCAAGCTTCCAAGATTTTCTTCAATGAAATCAATGTTGGGAATGCAGCGTTATGAGCGCACCTACAGTCTCTGAAGGGATTCAATAAAGGTTTCTTGTTGTTGCGAACTTGCCTGCTGGTTGGGACGCTACAGAAACACCTTACTGCATGGACATCGCAATCCGGGTCGTAACTAAACGTGAGCAGTGTTGCTGGGGTTCATGCTCAATGTGACTTCTGGAATCCCAGTTTTGGGTTCTCAGGCAGTTTGAACATTCTGCGCAGAAAGCAGACTCTGCAAAGTTCAACCAAAGACGTATTTTCGGTAATGATCAAGCAATCAATATGCGGCGCTAAAACCCGCATTTTTGATAGATTTCTGTTTCGGCTGCCATCATATTTGTGACCCCGGTTTTTTCGTCCCAGGGTCACATTTAGATACGCGAGTACTATTCGGCTGGCATCGTTGATGTTTCGGGATCAACAGTTGATGCAATGCCAGCCGCTTCGCGGCGCCCATCGTTCCAGATCGCTTTTATCAAAGCAATGCACATCAGCGCCATGACGATAGAGAAAGGTAATGCGCCGATTACCATAGCGGTCTGAATGGCCCCGGTTCCACCTGAGATCAGAAGGCCTCCAACCACCAATGCCAGCGCAGCGCCCCAGAACATGATATGCGGACGTGCCTTGGGCCCCTCGTCACCAGCCGCGTTGATCGTATTCACGATTAACACGGCCGAGTCAGCCGAAGTGACAAGGAAGGTCATCAGCAAAATCACGATCACAACCGCCATGGCCCAGGCCAGGAACTCGGCTATGGGCGCGAGCATGTAGGTGGTCATGGCAAAGATCTTGTCACCATTGGCCGCATCCAGGATCACACCGTTTGCGCCACCGTTCAGTTCAAGGTCGATAGCGGTGCCGCCGGCCCATGCAAACCAGACAAAGCACATCAGCGACGGTACGATCATCGCACCCAGCACGAACTCACGGATGGACCGCCCCCGCGAGATGCGCGCCAAGAACAATCCGACGAAAGGTGCAAACGCGATCCACCAGGCCCAATAAAACACCGGCCACCAGCCCTGCCATTGTGCCAGCAGGAAAGATTCAGACCCTTCTACGCCATCCGAGGCGTAAACGTTGAAGCTGAGCCAGGGCAGAGCAACCAGATAGTCCCAGATGCCGACAAAGAATGCCTTGGCGCCAAAGAACGTAGCCCCGAACAGGATGAAGAAACCCAGAAGGAAGATCGATAGCGCCATATTAATGTTCGACAGCCACTTGATGCCCTTACCCACACCAGACAGAGCTGACAGTGTCGAAGCCCCCATGATGACCAGCAACGCGACGATGATGCCCAGCGTTGTGGCTGAACCGTCTGTATTTGCCAGGCCGCCGATGCCGATACGCGTCAGGCCCGCAACGAACTGCTCAACACCAAAGCCAAGCGTCTGTGCCACACCCAAGATGGTTGCAACGACGGCGACGATATCGATCAGGTGGCCAAGGTTGCCCGAAAGCGCCTTACCAAAAAGCGGCGTCAGGGATGAGCGGATCGTCAGCGGAAGCCCACGGCGATAGCTGAAGAATGCCAATGCAAGACCTGCAATCGCGTAGCACGCCCAAGCGCCCAATCCCCAATGCAGATAGGACCACACGTAGGCAGTGCGCACATTGTCCGCATCTAGGGCTGTAGTGACCCCCTGAATAACCGAAGGATTGTTCTTGAAGTGGGCCACGGGTTCCGCCACCGCCCAGGTCAACATCCCAACTCCGATACCTGCACCGAACATCATCGAGAACCATGAGAAATTCGAGAACTCCGGCTTTTCGCCTTCTACACCCAGGTTCAGACGTCCTGCGGCTGGCCAGATGGCCAAACCAATACAGACGATAACAAACCCGGTTACGACCCAGATGTACCAAGCTGCAAACTGAGCCAGAATGGCTGCATTCCAATCGCCAAGGATCCTGCCGGCCTGGGTCGGCCAAACGATGCACCAGACGACCAGCAAACTAATGATAATCTTACTGATCACCGTGACGTTAACACTGAACCCCCTATAAAAACCGTTGTCAGCGGTCTTAATCGGAAGTTCTGATAGAGGTGGCTTTATCGCCATAATCAACTTCTCCCTGTTTTTGATATTCTGGTGGGACAGTCTGCTAGTTTTGGCCCGATCGCCCATATTGCCGGGAAACCAGTGAGCCCAACGATGCACACCAGTTGCATCGTCAATCTCACTGGGTCCGGGGAGTTAAAACGCGCCGAAATTCTTAGCTTCTCAGAGCCAGCGCACGCGTGTGAATTTCGTTAATCGGATGGCTGTCCGCACCTATGGCCGCGGTTTTGTTTGGTTATCATTGGCTCCCGTGTTTCTCTCACAGGGCTGCACTCGCGCCCATTGGCATAGTTTTTGGTATAAATTTTCTCTCTTTTGCAGTAGCTGAGTAATTATGGGTGACATTAACAGAGTTAATACCAGTCTAAGCCGAAACCTCGTGGCGCTTTATGCGTTCGAAATGGTCGCGAAGCATGGAAACTTTACAAGTGCCGGCGACGCTCTCGGGCTGACCCAGTCCTCGATCTCGCAACGGATAAAAGGTTTGGAGGTCGATCTGGGCGTCGTCCTCTTCAAAAGAGAACACCGGGGCGTTTCACTGACGTATGAGGGGTTGAGGCTTTTGAATGTGGTCAGACCCGCAATGACGCAGATGAATTTTGCGGTAAACTCTTTGCTCGAGCGCAAAACTAAACCCAGTGTTCGAATCTCAGCCGATTTTGCGTTCTCAACATTCTGGCTGCTTCCGCGTCTTGGTTACCTCCGAGAGGAAATCGGGGATGAAATTGAAATTCAGATTTTGGCGTCCACTGTGCCGCCCGGCCTGGATGATACCGATTGCGACATTCGTATCCATGTTGCACCCAAAGCCCAGATCAAACCTGATGAAATACTACTCTTGGAAGAGGTTGTCGCCGCTGTTTGCAGTCCTCAGCTATTAGAGAAGATTGGATCAATCCAAAATCCCGCGGACTTGCTGGACGTTCAACTTCTGAGCCTGTCAAAACCTGCAACCGCAGCGTGGCAAACCTGGCAAGGATGGTTTGATAGCCTGGGCATAACTGGCAAAAGAAAGAAAAATTACATCAGTTTCAACAACTATGACATGGTCACCCAGGCTGCTTTGTCTGGTGAAGGTGTCGCATTGGGGTGGATTGGATTGATTGATGATCTGCTCAGCAAGGGGTCTCTGGTGACCGTTACGGACGATTTAGTCTTCAGCGATGCTGGTTATGTAATGTCACGAAGTCATACCAACTCCGGCAGGGGGTCCAGGCTTGTGTTCGACTGGATTGCGGATCAAGTTCTCGCAGCATCTTCGAATTAGAACGTCGCTGAGTTGTTCAGTCAGCTCGGCCATAATGTCAGGTCAATTCGAAAGCTACGGCAATACTACAACAACATGAAGCGGCATTGAAAACTTGCTTTCTTCTCGCTTTACGGAATTGCAAAGTCTGGTCGCGAATGTCGGCTACTGGCTGAATCAGCCAAGTATGCAACCCGTAGAAAGTGACTGCTGTGGGCCAAAGCTGCCGAAAACTGACCCGGTCCTAAGGTGTTTTGTCAACCACGGGCGCGCATCTCCAAAGCGTCTTGTGTAGTTAGAATGTTTCCCGCGTAACCCCATGAACCGCTGCTTACCTCTAGCAACCGGACAGACGTTCCATTTTGTATTGTTTGCCCGGCGACTTCGCCGAAGGCCTTGGTGACATTTTGTATTATCTTGCCTTTTTCTTCTGCCGAAAACACACCTTCAAGCACCTGAATTTCAATTGAGGGCATCGCACACTCCATTTCTTAAGACTTACCAAAATGCTGGTCTATACTTGGTCGATTGTTCGACAAGATGACATGCAATGCCCATTCTTGTAAGAATCCTATGCAGTTCGAGAGGAGCAACTACATGTCAGCAATGGTTTCATTTCGCTCGGTTGTTGATCCAACGGATTGCGATTTTCTTGGACATATGAATGTTTCGAGGTACTTCGCCGCATGTTCCGACGGTGTTTTAGCCATTCAATCTGAAATGGGGTTAACCGCAAACGATATGCGAACGGGCCGCCGTGTTTCATTCGCCGTAGTCAACGCTCAAAGCGATTTCCGCGCAGAGCTTACTGCTGGTGAATCGATACGGCTGGAGACGGAAGTTGTAGCGATTGGCTCCAAATCCATGACCTTTAGACATCGGCTTTTTCGAGCTGACGGCAACAAGATAGCGTTCGAAACCGAATTCAAATGCGTACTGCTAAGCCTCGAAACCCGCCAAGCCACAGAGATACCCGATGACGTTCGCGAACGTGCAACCAAATGGTTGGGGAACCCAACCTGAATGACCAGAAAGTCCCGAATTGCGCTGGTTCACTCCGACCAATCTTAGCGCCGTACATCAATCGGTGGCTTTGGTCAGCATCGCTAGAATGACAAAGCTCAGTTTTGAAGGTCCGCTTCGGGCTGCGATCTGTCGCAGACATTGTATGCAGAAAATGTCTGCTGTGAGCCCAATGCAGTCATCCATCGTTGCTTGAGCAGGACAATAATTTGCGCATTTGACAACAAGTATTTACGGCCCTCATGCTAAAACTTGGAATTCGAAGTGGAACGACCAAAGGTAATTTCATGTTTAGATCATCAACCCGAAGTGAAGCAGAAAGTTTGTTAAGCGGACTTGCTCTTGGATTTTCTGCGGACCCATTCATGCGTTGGCTGTATCCTGAACCTGCCGATTTCCTCTCCCACTTCCCGCGAGTAATGGACTTCTTTGGAGGGCGTGCATTTGAACGGGGCAGCGCGTTTCGAAACGATGATTTCACCGCTGGCGCACTTTGGCTTCCGCCAAGCATTCACCCTGATGAAGAACGGCTTGTCGCCTGTTTTGAGCAGACGGTCTCACCAGAAAAGCATGATGCGTTGTTCGAAACCTTTGGGCAGATGGATAATTATCATCCCGATGAGGACTGCTGGCATTTAGCTTTTATTGCGGTCGACCCAATTCACCAAGGAAAAGGGTTGGGTTCCGCGTTGCTTGAATGCTGCCTCAAACGTTGTGACGAAGATGGAAGACCTGCTTACTTAGAGTCGACAAACCCTACAAATCTATCGCTATATAAGCGCTATGGTTTTCAAGAGATGGGTCTAATCAAAGCCGACCAAGCCCCACCCCTATTTCCGATGTTTCGAGCCGCCCAATAGCGATAGATCAAACGGCTGCATTGTCCGCTTCTCGGAAAACTGCAAAGTTTAGTTTTGAATGTCCGGTTTGGGCTGAGACCGGTCACAGATACGCGTCGCGGATATCTGAGCGAACTGCCATGTCGCAAAGCGACGTGACCTATTCTTTGACCCATGGTAGTGGCCCTGTGAAAGGGCACTCCATGACAGCGGAACAAAAACTACAAAACCCGACAGCTGGTATTGTGTTCGTGCTGATCGGAATATTGGCGATTTCTGTCAATGACATGCTGATCAAATTCCTTTCTGTCGGTTACCCCTTGCACCAGATGGTGTTTACAAGATCGTTGATCGGGATCGGGTTCAGCTTTGCCCTGGTCCAGATGGAGGGCGGTTGGCGCATCCTGAAAACCGATCAGCCGGGACTTCACCTTGTGCGCGGTTTGCTGATTGTCATTGCCAATCTGACGTTCTTTACGGCCCTGGCGGTAATGCCGCTGGCGGAAGCCACCGCTGTTTTCTTCGTAGCCCCCTTGATGATCACCTTGCTGAGTATCCCATTGCTTGGCGAAAAAGTTGGGCCGATGCGGATTGGTGCTGTGCTTGTGGGATTTTTGGGCGTGGTGATCATGACTCGCCCATGGGAGACCGGCGGCGAGCGTGAAGTTGGTCTGTTGATGTATGCCTTACCGGTTCTTGCTGCATTTACCTATGCCCTCAACAACGTGATGACCCGTTTTCTTGGCGCAAAGTCCAAAGCCTCAGCAATGGCCGTGTACATTCAGGCGTGCTTTATCGTTGTCAGTCTGTTGTTCTGGTCAGTGGCAGGGGATGGACGTTTTGCGAGCGAGCTCGAGAACGATAGCCTGATCTTCTTACTGCGTGCGTGGGTTTGGCCCGAAGGGGCTGACCGCTGGTTGTTTATTGGCCTCGGATTCAATTCTGCAATTGTCGGGTATTGCCTTGGCCAAGCCTACCGAATGGCAGACGCAGCTACAGTGGCACCGTTTGAATATGTCGGTCTTCCCATGGCTATTTTCTGGGGATGGGTCATCTGGGGCGAACTCCCAAACCTGCCTGTCGCAGTCGGTATTTCACTAATCTTGGGGTCAGGACTGTTTGTCTTTTTGCGCGAGCGTCAGAAAAAGAGGCACGTTGTTACTGAAAAGAGAGTGCACCGTCGGTATTAGGTGCCAAATCAATTCTGGCCAAAAGCCGCTCAAAAATACCTTGGGATATTGAATATCAATCACAGTTGAGCACTGATGAATCTTGTCATTAATGAGATGAGATTTTTGATGCGATACACAGTCATTCTTGCTGCGCTAATTCTTACCGCTTGCGGCAATGAACCCGCAGAGCCTTTGACGCGACTTTATCCCGGTGAAACCCCTGAGCTGCGCGTGATGATCAACGAAACTGCGGACGCAAACGGTGTACCGCGGAGCCTCGTACACCGTGTGATCCAGCGAGAAAGCGACTACCGCCCCAATGCCCGAAATGGTCCCTATTATGGGCTGATGCAGATTCTGCCTGCAACTGCGCGCCAGATGGGATTTCGCGGACAGCCTTCCGACCTCTTGGACGCTCAGACCAATCTAACATACGCCGTTAGATATTTGCGTGGTGCTTGGATGGTTTCAGATGGAAATGAGCCCGAAGCGGTCATGTGGTATGCCCGCGGGTATTATTACGAGGCGCGAAACAAATGCATGCTTGTGGACACCGGGTTAAGGGATACTGAAGTAAGAAAGTACTGCGGATGAAGCCCCGCTCTGACATTCTTATTCCCCGCTGGATCTGAGACGTTTGGGCAAATTGCTAACTTTGAGCTATTTGTCATGACCCCGAAAAAGCTAGTTGTCGGGCGTGCGAGCGCTTCCTCAGGAGAGGCTCCAATTCTGCAAACGACCTAGTCCTCCGGCGCAAGTAGTTTGCACTGGTGTGGAATGACGGGAGACTGGCACCGAAATTCCTACCTGTGCGTTGCTTTAGGTGACGTCTGGCGACACGCCGTGCTTATTACCAGAAGTTGGTTCAATCTCCCGAATTGCCAACTCCGCGATTTTTCGAACCAGATACCAAACGCTGCTCCGGCGTGTATGCCCCTTGATTCAGCCAGTCACACCCTGAGCCGGGATCCTACCGCTAGTGTGGATGAGGATCTGGCGCGATTGCGCAGGCAGATGATGGCTGTGTTTGAGCGGTGAAGTCTGTTTGACAGAAATATGCAGAAACCGAGTTTGTTGAGTTTCCGCTACGCGTAGCGGCAGAAAACAGATTTGCAGAGCAGTTGTACTTGTCGGTGGGATTTTCTCCAACGGGTATCGATATTCGAAGACCTAGTTAATACCCGTATTTCAGTATGCTCTTGGCCATTCGTATTTATGGATGGGCTGCTTGGTATTGTCTCTGAATTCTCAGAAGAGAATGGACATTTAAGTGCCCTGATCTCGCTACTCTTGCCGGAGGCAGAAAAAGCAGGGGAGACACGAATTTGCCAGATGCTGTACGACGTATGAGTGACCAAAAGCTAACACTAAGCTGCCTTCAGACCACCAGCATCGCCTGCGATACCGACTATGCAATCATCGCCGATCTGAATGCGATTTGCCGGGCTTTCCCCTCCGAGTTCCAATTTGGGTGAGGTTAACCAGAACGCGCATTGCCACGGGGTCATTTCACGCGGCAGGGCTTTCAATACTTTTTCCATCAAAGGAAGCGGGGTTCCATCCTGAGCAAACTGGAAAGATGGATAGGCGTTGGCTCCTTTGTAAGGTAAAGAAAGCACCTTTCCGGTTCGTGTCCAGATGTCGGCTATCCGCGTGATCTGCCAGGAGCCATTCTGCCATTGTGCGTGCACGCCTACATCGTCCAGCAACGGATACTCACGCGCAAAATCATCCATCCGGATGTCATTGACCGCGCAACAATGCCCCTCGAAATTATGCAAATACATCTACTCACTCACTGAACTCACTAACAACTCATGAAACGATACTGCCAAAAAACCGTTCTAACCAAAGTTAAGAAGTTCACATTGGGCAAATTAAACTTCAGCTAACCTCGTTTTTTTACCTAGCGCGCTGAAATTATTGTTGGTTTGCTTACGATAACCCGCCGTTCTGATGCTCGTAAAACCAGTTCTGAATTCCTGGCTTTGTTACTCATTGGAGTAGTAATCCTCACAAGATGATGGCATTGGCCATGAATCTACCGAACCAATCTCTGGTTTGTGAGTGATCAAGATCAGCGCGTTGAACAAAGCCGCCAGTCGCTCAGTCCAGTGTTGGAAACTAGTACCGAGCGCGGGCTCTCTTTTCTACGATCACGATCCTCCTCGTCTGACACTCCCGCAAAAAGACAAACAGTCCTGATCCTAAGATTAGCGTGACACCAACCGGGATGGGGAGGTTTTGTATTTCTACCGACCTAAATTCCTTTCTCTGGCCATAATACGGACTGACCATTCCAAAAATTTCCTACCGCCACCTTGAATTTCTGGACCAATCATTCCAAATCATGCGCATGAGCAAAAAAACTCTCCCAAATGGCGACATCAAATCATCCGCAGGTCCAGGTAGACCTCGTGCCTTTGACGAAGCTGAGGCATTGGAAAAAGCCTTGTGTGTATTCTGGCACAAGGGCTACGAGACCGCGTCCGTGGATGATCTGACCAAGGCCATGGGTTTGAGTCGGTCCAGCTTCTATGGAGCGTTCGGCAACAAGCAGGCTTTGTTTCACAAAGCCCTCAGCTACTATTCAAGGCGTGGTTTGAAAGCGCTGCGTGACGTTGCTGACGCGGGCGGAGATGACCCTGTTGGTGCGATAATGGAAGCTTTGGCGAACCCGCAAGGCGGTCGTGATGGCTGCATGCTTATCAACTGCCTGACGGAACTTGCTCCTCATGATGATGAAGTGGCGGCTCTCGGGCGGCAGCATTTGGAGAATATTGACGAGATTATTGCGAGAACGCTTGAGCCTTCGGATCCGGGACAGGCCCTCGACAAGGCACGCGCCTTTGCGTCCCTTGCAATCGGAACACTAGCCTTGCGCAAGGCGGGCGTTCCCGCTGAGCAGATATCGCAAACCCTGAAGCAAGCCCGGTTGGTGATTTCGCCATAAGGCCTCCCGCCACCATAAGGAAATGAAACCTAAAACAAACTCAATCAAAAGACAGTAAACCTAATATTGGACTGATTGGTCCAATAATATCTGAACGAAGTTTACCAAAGAAGGAAGCAGCAATGGCTGATGAAAAACTGTTCTCCGGCATCAAAGCTGGTGCAATCGAGCTGAAAAACCGCATTGTCATGGCGCCATTGACCCGCAACCGGGCAAGAGCCGAGGATGACAGTGTCCATGAATTGCAGGCCAAGTACTACGCCCAGCGGGCGGGTGCAGGTCTGATCATCACGGAGGCTTCGCAAATCTCACCCCAAGGCAAGGGCTATGCCTGGACGCCCGGCATTTATTCCGAAGCGCAGATCGACGGCTGGAAAAAAGTGACTGAGGCCGTCCATGCCAAGGACGGGAAGATTGTAATCCAGCTTTGGCATGTGGGCCGGATTTCGCATTACAGATTGCAGCAGGATGGTGGCGCCCCTGTTGCACCATCCGCAATTGGAGCCAAGGCCAAGACGTTTGATGGTGAGCAGTTTGTTGAAACATCTGAACCGCGGGCTCTGGCCATCGAAGAAATTGCTGGCATCGTTGCGGACTACCGGAGGGCCGCGGAAAACGCCAAAGAGGCTGGTTTCGACGGTGTCGAGGTCCACGCTGCCAATGGATATCTGATCGATCAGTTTCTGCGGGACGAGTCCAACAGGCGTGAAGACGAATACGGCGGTCCTGTCGAGAACAGAGCGCGATTCCTGAAGGAAGTCATGGACGTGGTTGTCGACGTGTGGGGCGCCGACCGCGTTGGTGTTCGCCTCAGCCCGTTCTCGGACGCCAACAACATCTCCGACAGCGACCCGCAGGCAACGTTCTCCCATGCGATCAAATTGTTGAATAGCTATGGGTTGGCCTATCTCCATCTCGTAGAAGGACAAACCGGCGGCCCGCGCGATATTCCGGAAGGTGGTGATCTGAAGGCGCTCTATGAATTGTTTGACGGTGCGAAAATGGGCAACAACGCTTATGATCGCGAAATGGCGATTGAATCGGTTGAAACCGGAGCCGTCGATCTGGTGGCCTTTGGTCGGCCGTTTATTTCCAACCCGGATCTTGTCAACCGGCTGGAGAAAGACGCCGCGCTGAATGAGCTCGATCCAACCACTCTCTACGGCGGCACTGAAAAAGGGTACACCGATTACCCGGGACTGGAAGAGGAAGCGGTTGCCGCAGAGTGATGCATCACTCTTAACTCCTTGGTAACAGGCGATACCAAATAGAGTGAGCGCGCCGGTTTGGACGCGCTCACTTCGCCGGTACGGCAATACCCTTTCTTGAAGCGGGGTTCTGTCACAAGTCTACGAATGGACTGCTGCCCTCCGATTGCGGTGATTAAGATAGGCTTTTGAGTTTATCATCAGCGTCTCTTTGAGTTGGCGAAATCCAGATTTCAGCAGATACCACGTCCGAGAAATCGAGCTGCGTGAGCCGACGTGATAGATTTTGGACTTATCTGCCGCGCAGAGTTGGTTCTTCGTATTTGCTGCTGGTCAGGTAACGTTAGGTTGGGAGTACGATATGGAATTACCAACACTGACGTACGAAATGATAGCCGTACTGAGTCTATTGTCTTTTACCGTCTTACTTTTTGTTACCGAGATTATACGGATCGATGTCGCAGCAATTCTTGTAATGGTACTGCTTGGCGCACTGAGCTATCTACCGGGGCTAGGTAATCTAGCCGATATATCCAAGCTCTTTGAAGGTTTCTCCTCCAACGCTGTGATGTCCATCATCGCAGTGATGGTAATTGGGGCTGGGCTTGATAAGACTGGACTTATGTCAAAGGTCGCGGCCTTGATCCTCAAGAATGGTGGCACGACAGAGGCCCGGATAATCCCCATAATTTCAACAACGGTTGGTGTCATCAGCTCTTTCATGCAGAACGTCGGAGCTGCCGCGCTTTTTCTGCCTGTTGTTAGCCGCATCTCAGCACGTACGGAAATCCCGATGAGTAGGTTGCTGATGCCCATGGGGTTTTGCGCGATTCTGGGTGGTACGATCACATTGGTCGGGTCGTCGCCCCTCATCCTGTTGAATGACTTGATCGTTTCGGCAAATTCATCCCTTCCGGTTGACCAACAAATGGAGACATTTGGGTTGTTTTCAGTCACGCCTATCGGTGTGATGCTGGTGCTGACAGGGGTGCTTTACTTTGTGCTCTTTGGTCGTTGGGTCCTTCCAGCGCAGCGAGAACGTGGAGAAGACGCAAGCTCAGCTCGGTCCATGCAGACCTATGTAGAAAACACCTATGGGCTTAGGGCCGACATGTTCGAGATTCGTGTTCCAGAAGGCTCGATCTTGATTGGACAAACGCTCGCGGATGTCATGGTCGCCCATAATATTTACATTCTCGGTACATCCTATCGCGGCCACAAGGTCATCGCGCCGATGGCTGATACAAAGATCGAAGCCCCGGCGCGGCTCGCAGTGCTTGGCCTGCGTCGGGTGGTTGAGCATCAGTTCGCTGAGCCTTACGGCTTAGAGATACTACCCCAACTAGATGTCTTTGCAGATGATTTCGCGGCGACTCAATCAGGGGTGGCAGAGGTTGTTATTCCGCCCGGTTCATCGGTCATTGGCCAGACTCCGATTGATCTGCGCCTCCGTCAGACACACGGATTGTCTCTGTTGGCCATTCAGCGCGGCGAGGAAACACTGAGCCACGTTGAAACTGAGGATCATTCAGCCACGCATATCGGGCAAGTCCCTTTGCAAGCTGGTGATACGTGTGTGGTGCACGTGCAGTGGGACCGTCTGACACGGCTTAAGTCGGACAGGGATTTTGTCGTCGTTACTTCGGATTTTCCCCAAGAAGAGTTACGTCCACACAAAGTCGGATGGGCGCTTGCTTTCTTCCTAATAGCGTTGAGCTTAATCCTGTTTTCCGATCTGCGCTTGTCATTGTGCCTGTTGATCGGCGCTATTGGGATGGTTTTGAGCCGGGTGCTCTCGATAGACGAAGCTTACGAATCGATTAGTTGGAGCACAGTTTTTCTACTGGCTTCGCTGATCCCGTTGGGCCAGGCGGTTCAGAACACCGGCACTGCGGATTGGATTGCAGCGCATGTGTTGGCCCTCCTGAAGGGGTGGCCGCTCTGGTCTTTGCAAGCAGGGATCGCCGTTTTGGCAACAGCGTTCACGCTGGTGATGTCCAACGTAGGCGCAACTGTTCTGCTGGTTCCACTGGCCGTTTCTATTGCGGTATCAGCAGGTGGAAACCCAGCCGTCTTCGCTCTCACCGTGGCAATTTCAACGTCCAACTCATTTTTGATTCCAACACACCAGGTGAACGCGTTGATCATGGGCCCGGCAGGCTACCGGGTGGTCGATTTCGTTCGCTCGGGTGGAATCATGACTCTACTTTTCTTGGTTGTCTCAATGACCGGACTTGCGCTCTTCTTCTGATGCGCTTCTTGGCGATCCGCATTGCTGAACTCTGCTTCAGCTCAAAAGAACTGGCAAGATGAGGTCTTTGAGACCAATCCTTTTGTTGGAGCAGCAGATCCGAGATCTATACAAATGGACCTTCGCTGCGAGCAAGAGAAGAAGGGCGGCGAACAAATGCAAACCTGACGTCGACATACCCTGGTACTGGACCGTTTTTGTTTTATCGATCACTATTGCTTGGCCAATATCGTCGGCATATTGGAGAGTTCACAATGAAGTTCCTTCGAACACCTGACCATCGGTTTGACGGGTTGCCAGATTTCGCATTCGGCCCGAACTATCTTGATGTGGATGATACCGAAGGCGGTCGTCTCCAAATGCACTATTTGGACGAGGGGCCGACACAGGTACCGCCTGTATTGTTGATGCACGGAGAGCCCACCTGGTGTTTCCTGTATCGGCACATGATCCCATTATTCAATGATGCGGGCCACCGAGTTCTGGCGCCTGATTTGATTGGGTTCGGACGCTCGGACAAGCCAGCTGAGCGTTTCGATTACACCTACCAACGCCATGTAGACTGGATGTCCGAGTGGTTGCGGAAAGTTGACCTAACGAGCATCACATTGGTTTGCCAAGACTGGGGCGGACTCATAGGCTTGCGGTTGGTTGCGAGTATGCCCGAGCGGTTCTCTCGGGTAATTGTGGCAAACACGGCCTTGCCCACTGGTGACACTCCCTTGGGCGACGCATTTCTTTCATGGCGGGAATACTCGCAATCCGTGCCTGAATTTAATTCGGGCCGCATCGTATTCGGCGGCACAACATCCAAGATTTCCGATGAAGAGGTCGCAGCCTACAACGCACCGTTCCCGGATGCGCGCTATCTGGCAGGCGCTCGACAGTTTCCAATGTTGGTGCCCGACAAACCCGACAACCCAGCTTCAGAAGCCAACCGAGCCGCATGGAAAACCCTAAAGACCCTCGACACTCCGTTTCTGACCGTTTTTGGAGAAGATGACAGGATCATGGCGGGGGGAGACAAAGTGTTCCAAAAGTCGATCCCAGGAGCTGCCGGTCGAAACCATACCGTGCTACCAAATGCTGGGCATTTCATCCAAGAAGATGCTGGCACAGAGCTAGCACACGCGACATTGAAATTCATTGAGCAAACTTAGCTGGTATCAGTCTGGTTTCTTCCCCTGTGGCCTCAATTCACACCAAATTTGCGACGCAAGTGCTCGGCCAAGGCCGTTATGCGACGTGGTTGGGCTCGGCTAGGCGGAAACATCATTTGCAAAGGTTTCGGTGGTGGGAGGAAGTCGCGCAAGACAGAAATAAGTCGGCCAGATCGAACATCATCGCCGACATCCAGCTCGGACTTCAGTACGACCCCATGGCCTGCAATCGCCCAATCGCGGATGAGTGAACCATCATTGACTATTCGATTTCCCTTTACCGATACGCGTTGGGCATTTGGTCCTGATCCAAACTCCCAAACGTTGTCGATCATGTCACCAAACCTCATGACCAAGCAGTTGTGGTTTAACAGATCTTCTGGTTTTTCAGGCGTTCCGAATGAGGCCAGATAACTTGGGGACGCACATACGAAACGTTGGTAGCTTCCTAGATTTCGCAACCTGAGCGAGCTGTCTGTGATGTTGCCGAAGCGAACGGCGAGGTCGAAACCCTGACCTACCAGGTCGACATAGCCGTCCGAGAGGGACAGTTCGATTGAGACGGCAGGGTTCTCTTCAGTGAATTCGGCAATAACCTTGGAAACAATGCTCCGTCCCAAGTCAATCGGCGCGCTTATGCGAATTGGACCAGACAGAGTTTCGGCACCGTGCCGAACAAGTGTATCCAGGTCCGCAACCTCACTGAGTACGTTTCTTGCTCCGTTAGCTAGTGTCCGGCCTTCTTCGGTCAGGCTAATGGAACGGGTGGTGCGGTTGAACAAAACCACTCCGTAATGTGCCTCCAGAGCCGCGAGCCGCTCGGACACTGTCGTGCTCGACATCCCTGTGTCGCGCGCCGCGGCCACAAGACTGCCTTTCTCGGCTATGGTCAGAAACAAGCGAAGATTGTCTAAATGCATTAAACGGTATTTCCGGATTATATGTTCGATTATACCCCGTTTATCCCGAAAAGACTGCGGCGTAAATCTAACGCATCGCGCAAATACACAAGGGACCTATTCCAATGGCCAAGTTGACAATCGTCGCCAACATCAAAGCTAACCCCGACAAGATTGACCTCGTAAAGGCCGAGCTGATCAAGCTCATCGACATAACCCGTGCCGAAGAAGGTTGCATTAACTATGACCTGCACCAGGACAACGACAACCCGGCTCATTTCGTGTTCTACGAAAACTGGCAAAGCCGAGAGCTTTGGCAAACCCACATGGGTGCTCAGCACCTTGCGGCTTACCTGGAAGCAACAGAGGGCGCCGTTGCAGAATTCACGTTGAATGAGATGACAGTCATCGGTTGATAGAGAACCGGACAAAGGAGCACGTTATGAAAGCCGTGGGATACCTTGAGACAGGGTCGATTGATCGGGCGGACGCCTTAATCGACTTCGAGGCCGACAAACCGACGCCAAAAGAGCACGACTTGTTGGTGAAGGTGCAGGCCGTGTCAGTGAACCCAGTCGATACGAAAATTCGTCAAAAACGTGCTCCCGCGGGTCCAGCACCTGATATTCTGGGGTGGGACGCAGTAGGGATCGTCGAAGCAGTTGGTGAAACGGTTGAGACTTTCAGTCCGGGAGATACAGTTTGGTACGCCGGGGCAATAAACAGATCGGGGACCAATGCTGAGTTTCATCTGGTAGATGAACGTATCGTCGGGTCAGCGCCAAAGTCCATACCTGCAAAAGCAGCTGCGGCGATGCCGCTAACGACACTTACTGCCTTTGAGATGCTGTTCGACCGCTTGCGAGTTCAAGATGCCGTTTCCGGCGGGACCAATACGTTGTTGGTTATTGGTGGCGCAGGCGGTGTCGGGTCGATCACCATTCAATTGGCACGGGCTCTAACTGAATTGACAGTGATAGCGACGGCGTCCCGACCCGAGACACAAGACTGGGTTCGAGAGCTGGGTGCACACCATGTCATCAACCATGCGGAACCTTTTGGCTCACAACTCGAGGCTCTCGGTATCGACAGCGTGGATTTCATTTATTCGACAAACCATTCCCAGCTTTATGCTTCCCAAGCTGGAGAGGTGATGACACCTCAAGGTCGCTTTGGGTTGATTGATGATCCTGAAACCTTCGACATCGCGCCGTTCAAACCTAAATCGATCTCATTGCATTGGGAGTTCATGTACACTCGGTCGCTTTTTGGGACTGGAGATATGAACCGTCAAAGCGAAATCCTGAATCAGGTCGCCGGGTTGATAGATGACGGAAAGATCAGATCCACAGCGACCGATACACTTGGTAGGATCAATGCTACAAACTTAAAGAAAGCGCATACTATCCTTGAAAGCGGCAAGGCCAAAGGAAAGCTCGTGCTTGAGGGTTTTTAGATGAGAATTGAGCGACTGGATCATGTGAATATCGTAACGACTAAGTTGCCTGAGATGGTTACTTGGTATGAAGAGGTCTTGGGTTTAAAACTCGGGGCCCGCCCTGATTTTCCGTTTCCCGGAGCTTGGTTGTATGCGGGTGATCACGCCGTGGTTCACCTTGTGGGTCACGAAGGAACGCCTAATGTCGGCTCCGAAGTGAAGCTCAAGCTCGAGCATTTTGCGCTCTCAGCCACAGGGTTGAGAGCATTCGAAGAAAAACTGATCTCGTGTCAGATCCAGTATCGCAAAACTGATGTCCCGGGGGCTGGAATGGTGCAAATCCATGTGGCCGATCCTGATGGAAATCACATTCACATAGACTTTGAAGAAACCGAATAAGTGGCTAACCCGCGAAATAGTCGCAACGCAAAATCAAGCCGGTAACTTCTTGCCAATTAGGGATTGAGGTCCTTGCCGAGTTGCTTCCAAGACTTGCGTGGGCCAACATTTTTTGCGCGGTGCAAACGTCGATTTGGAGATCAGTATGCCGGACCTCAAAACAAACAAGAAAAACGTCATCGCTTTCTACGAAATGATGTTCAACGAGTGTCGACCTGCCGAGGCCATAGAGATCTTTGTTGGGGAAACCTATACGCAGCACAACCCGCATGTTGGCGACGGCAAGCAAGCCTTTGTCGAGTACTTCGAGCGCATGGCTGCCGAATACCCGGGAAAGCGTGTGGACATCAAACGTGCCTTTGCTGAAGACGACCACGTTATTCTGCATTGCCACCAAATCTGGCCCGATGGTCTCGAGTACGCAGGGATCGATATTTTTCGCCTGGATGTCGATGGGAAGGTTGTCGAGCACTGGGACGTTCTTCAAGAGGTTCCGGCAAACAGCGAGAATGAAAACGGCATGTTTTGACTTAACCGTTCTGACAGCGGCGCATGGAACTTTGAAAGGTCCTGTCGGCTGAACCACGATAGTCAAAGGACGTAAGTCTGATCCAAGAAAACCACCGAAGCGTATCTATCAAGAACCTTTTAGAAAGGAGATAAATATGCTCTCGAAGAGTATTCTTACCGCAACCCTTGGATTGTTTGCAGCTACTTCGCTTCAAGCTGGTGTACAAATTCGCTTCATGGAAGGCGCACCCAAGGACCGTTTTGTTCTGACGAATGTCGGAACGTGCGAAGTAGAAGCCTCAACCCTCAAAATTGACTTGTCGCAATCTGCCGGACGCCTGATTTTCGATGTCACCGAAAATGGCGCAGGCGTAGAGGTATTCCAGCCGCTTGAAATCGTTGAGGGTGTTGATGCACTGCGGCAACTTCCTTTGGTGGTGGACGGGCAAAATACAATTGAACTTGAGATCGCCAGCCTCGCAGTCGGGGACAATCTCGCCTTTACTATCGATGTTGATGATACAATCGGGCAACGCGAAATCACCGTAAACGGGTCCGAGATCGAAGGCGCAACAGTGTCATATGCCGACGCAGTTGAGACCAAAACTGCAACCTTCTCTTCCGACGCAGTTGTCAACGTAGCGACCAAGGACTGCTGAAAGCTGCCTTACAATGTCGAACTGGATGGTCCGCATAGCATTTCTTGCCCTCGTGATGGGAGGCGGCATCCTGATCGGGATATTGACCGCACCCGGCGATTGGTATGCGCAGCTTTCTAAGCCCGCCTTCAACCCACCAAATTGGGTTTTTGGCCCAGTTTGGACGGTGCTCTATGTCTTGATTGCTGTGACGGGTTGGCGTCAGTTTGAAACAGACCGAAGTTCGACCGCAATGAAGCTGTGGTGGGCGCAGATGGGTCTGAACTTTTTGTGGTCCCCAGCCTTTTTCGTACTGCAACTGCCGTGGTTTGCCCTTGTGGTCATTGTCGCGTTGTTGGCCGTAATCTTCATGTTCATCGCTCAGGTCAGGAATTCAGATCAGGTCTCCGCATTGGCCTTCCTGCCTTACTTCGCGTGGGTCGCATTTGCCACGGCGCTGAACCTTTCCATTGCGATACTGAACTGAGGAAGAACAATATGCGTGCCAACTTCATTGGGCTTGTTTCAGGTCTTGCTATCATCGGATGCACAATGGCTCAGGCTGATGGAAAAATTACTGAAGACTTCTCCAAGTCTCCGGAGACGCGTTGGGACTACATTGCCGACACCGTCATGGGAGGGGTCTCTTCAGGGCAGGTGCAGTTTCATTCGGAAGGTGATGTTGCATTCGCGCGGTTGACCGGAACCGTGAGTACAGAAAACAACGGCGGCTTCATCCAGTTCCGACGCAAGTTGCCTGTTCGACCAGATGAGGGTGTATCAGGCGTCAGGTTAGTAGTGCGGGGCAACGGCGAGCAATACTTCGTTCACCTCAGAACACGTGGCACGGTGCTGCCCTGGCAATACTATCAGGCCGAGTTCGAAACTTCTGACGAATGGACCGAGGTTTCTTTACCTTTGTCAAACTTTAAGACTTCAGGTGCCATGTTGCGCTCTATTCCTGTCGCTGACGAAATCACCTCAGTTGGAATTGTCGCCTACGGGCGCGATCACGACGCCCGTGTAGATGTCAGTGAGATTGGTTTTTACTGAAGGTCGCCTGGGCGATGGCCCGAAATGCGCCAGGGTGTTTCCCATTCGCTGTAGGCGCGTGTCCGAGAAAAGCGACACGCGGCCAGGTTATTTGTCAACAAACCTAAAGCTGTGACCCAATTGGTAAAATACTTAGGAAACCGGAAACTATGTGATCCCAAGCTGATCCTGTCGGTTCGGATTCATACTCAAGGACGTTGCCATCATCGCCTCTTGTTGTCCATTTAAGCTGACCGGCGTGCTCTAGCGTTACGTTATATGTGTATGCGGGTAGCGCGTCGTCCAAGGCACCCATAGTCCGTGCGGTCAATGCTGGTGAGTCAATCAGAATTCCCATTTCGGTGTTGATGTTGACAGACCGCGGGTCCCAGTTGAACGACCCTACGAACAAGTATCGGTCATCAACTGCAAATGCCTTGGAGTGTAGGCCTGATCGAGATTGAGCCCAGTTAATACCCCGACGTTGGACCTGATAGGCGTCGGGGCGCAGTTCGTAGAGTTCTACTCCACCGCGTAGAAGTGCACGGCGTTTCTTGGCGTAGTGCGCGTAAACGGGTGCGACGTCGTTAGATGCAAGTGAATTGGTCACAACCTTTACGTCGACCCCGCGGTTTTCGAGTTCGGTCAGCCATCTCACACCGTTGTTGCGCGGCACGAAATAGGCGGACACGATGGTCACCTCACTGCTGGCATTCTCAAAGTACGGAAGCAATTGAGATGCCAGGACGGGACCTGAGTTCTCGAGGCCGGCGGCTTTCGAGGGCGGATCAGCATAAAGCTTCGCGGGCAGCCAATCCAGTGACAGGGCTCCATCCGCGAAGTTCTCTTGCGCTGATTTTCTGAGGGCAGCGCCGTATTGCGTTTGCCTCGCTTCCTCGACCAGTTCGTTCAACCGGACTCGTGCATCAGCAAGGTCAAATTCCTGGGGTTCTCCAACGACCACACGAGCCGGAACGGCGAATTCGCTGTTCCAGTATGCGTCAAAGCTTTGCGACACCTCGCGTACAACTGGGCCTGCGGCCAGCACATCCAGATCGGCATAGTTCATTTCTTTCCGCGCCAGAAAATACTCGGCACCGATGTTTCTGCCACCCACTATCGTGAACACGTTGTCCGCCGTCATGGACTTGTTGTGCATTCTGCGGTTGATGCGTTTGAAGTCCGTCAGACCCGCGAACAAAAGGCTCTGATCGCGCCAAAACGGATTGAACAGCCTGATTTCAATGTTCTCGTGATTGTCCAATGCGGCTGTCATCGCGTCATAGCTGGACGTATCCATGTCATCCAGCAACAATCGGACACGAACACCCCGATCTGCGGCCTGCAATAGACTGGCTGCAAAGAGGTGACCCGTTGGGTCGTTGTGCAGAAGGTAGTATTGCGCGTCTATCGTTCGCTCGGCCGCAGCCGCCAACAAAAGCCTTGAGACGAGCGCTTCTTCGCCATCACTGATTAGCTTGACGCCTGACCGACCGTCTTTGGGATTCCCAAGGCGATTGGCCGCCAGGCCCAGAGCTGTGCCTGAAGTCGCTGGCAGCGAAGCCGATACCGTCTTTTCATAAGTGCGGGTTTTTGGAGCGCAAGCTACAAGAGCCAGCGCACACCAAACACAAACCACAAACTTCCATCGCGCCATTTGCTTGCTCCATCCCCGTATCCTAGGTGACTACGTCGGAGCACGCGATTGCAAGTTTGTTCTATGTAGCCTGAGGTTGTTTCGTTTTTGGTGTTGATTTCGCACATCCTACTTTGTCGATTGGCGACTGTGACGGCGCGCTAGTTCGAACGAACTCTGGCAGTTCCCCAATAGGCGGGAATTTAACCAACCACTCGTGGTATTTGATGGTGACGCGTGGATTGCAATATTTGACGACATGCCCATCTTGCCTCGAGGATCTCCGTCGCTGCTCCTAGGCGCAGATAGCATGGTGTTCTGATCGTTTGAGGTCGCGCTTTGGGCGGCGCTGGTTCTACTTAGTCCCGTTCGCTGTCCAAAGCTTCGCGTATGAGCGTCAGATTCGGCAGCGAATTGCGAAATGGATCGAACCCGAGTTCGTACAAAACAGGATCCAGGGCTTCCGACATCCGCTCCATACAAGCTTTCAAAAACTCCGCGCCTCGCGGTGTGGACCGGGCAATTTTTGAACGCTTGTCATTGGGGTTGGCTTCAAGGGTAATTAAGGCATGACTTTCAAGACTGGAGAGCATGTGCGTCATCGACGTCTTGGGCACTTGAAAAGCGTTCGATAGCTGTAGTGGCGTCTCTCCCTCGGGGCGCCGGACCAGGTGGTCCAATATGCCAAATTGGGTTGCGGTCATTCTGCCAGGTAAGAACGCTTCTAGCTTGGTCGAGATCAACTGATTGATGATCCCGACCTCGGTGAAGAACCGGTAGACTTCGTTGGTCTCATGTTCAGGCTTCATTCAGAATTCGTGTCTCCAGCGGCCAGCGGGGTGTGGCAATTGGTTCGGGTCCATACCCCAAACGCAGCAACATTTGCACTGTGTGCCCTGTTGGCGCAAGAAGCTCATGCGCCAGAGCGTATTCATCGGCCATCTCGGGATATTCCTGAAGTGCCTGACTGACCGGATGAACGCCCAGGCCCATTTCGGTTGTCTTCAGGTAAAAACGCATCAATCGACGCCCGGCATCGAGTTGATCGCTTCGCGTGTTTGTAGCCGTCGTGATGACCGCGTATTGCGGCGTCGCGTCTAGCATGGCGAAGTAGCCTCGCATGTGTGACTGAGTACCTGGGTGGTCAACGTTCATCAGGGTCTCATTGTCCAACAGACCTGCTAGTCGCAGTGTTTCCAGCATGGGATCACGCAGTTCAATCCCGTCAGGGTTGGCGTTGATTTCTGCTTTCCCGATCCGCATGAGGTCGACGGATTCTTTCAGCGTCTGCGGTGTACGCATCTCGATTTCAAATGCGCGTTTCGTGAGATCTCGAATACGGGCCACTAGACCCTCATCGGAAATCAGAGTGGCGTAGTTTTCAAGGACTGACATTTCCGCCTCGGACAGCCGCTGTTCAGTGTACGGTTCTTTGTTGGAATGCCGTTTGAGGATTTGATCTGATAGTGGATCGGATGTCCCGCCTGGCACAAACACTGCTTCTGCGATGGGTCCGTCATCCCCATCTGGCAGTAACTTAACCTCGGTATCGAACCCGAAAGCACTTGCCGCCAGTACCATCGTCTCAACAAATGCCCCGAGGCCAATATAGAGCTGTCGGTGGTAAGGATCGGTTTCCGGAAGCTCGCGATCAGGATCACGGTGGATGCGCACCTTGTCTCGTCCAACCAACTCGACCAGCCAAGGTTGCAAGTTGTGCGGATTGGGGGCGAGAATTGCATAGGACAAAGCAACTTTGCGTGGGTCGTCATACGGTTTTGGCGTCCACGGAGCCAACGCGTCATGCGGCGTGCGTGTAGCGAGGAACGCAATCGCGCCCGTTGCCGCCAGTATCGTGCCTCCGCCTAGAATCTTGAGAAAGCGTCTTCGGTTTGACATCTTGACTCTCCAATAGTGCGATATCGTACTAATTTAATACGAATTCGTACCATATCAACCCCAATCGATGCAGTGATTGGTTGAGTGATTTGAAAAAAGAAAATCAGAACAGCCGGACGCAACCGTGGACTGCCGTGGGCGACAAGTATTCGGGGCGCCTTTGATGTCGAAAATTGGTAGTTATTTTAGTTGATTAACGACCGGACACGAGAAGATCAGAGGCTGTTGAGCCGATGCTTTTCGAGTATCCCGCAAAGCATAGCCTGCGCTTGCAGCCTGTGTTCTCGATGACGTTCGCGGGCGGCATCTGGACGACCTTCACTAATCGCTTGAAAAACAACCCGGTGATCTTCATTGGATTTGACGGGCAGGGGCCTGATGAACAACGTCGTTGCGCGCGCGCGACGCACCTGGTCGCTCATCATGGCAACAATCGCTTCGACCCGTTTGTTGCCGCCCAACCGAACGAGCTCCTGATGAAACAACTCGTCGGCCTCGGCCCAGGCTTCAAGGTCTTCGGCTTCGATGGCTTGGTCCATCTTTGCAATTGATCCAGCAAGTACCGCCAGTTCATCTTCGGAATAACCCGCTTCGGCAGCGCGCTGCGCTGCGAGGCTCTCGAGTTCCGTCAGTATGTCGTAAATTTCACGCATATCATCTGATGAAACAGGTAGTATCCGCACGCCCTTGCGGGGCCGCATTTCCAGCAACCCTTTACTTTCCAACATCAACGCAGCTTCCCGTATCGGGGTGCGGGACATGCCCAGAGTTTCGGCGAGTTCCGACTCCAGATGGTCAGTCCCGGCGGCAAGTTCGCCGGACAGGATCATCTGCCGCAAGTCCCTTACTGCGCGCTGCGTATTGGAAAGAGTTTTTGCGTCCTGATCCTTCACGGCGTCTCCAGGTTGATTTTTCGTCCCTCCGCAGCCGAAAGATAGATCTTCTCTTCAATGCGGATCACGTCCAGATAATCTCGGGCCGAGTTCTCTAATGGCATGCCCCGTAGAAGGCCTGAAACGACGTGACTTTGCAAGGCGTGGACGCAATCTCCGCCAAATCCATCATGATCGCTCGGAGGTAGAATTTGCTGTCGCTCCTGTTTTCCAAATGCGCGGAGTTCTACTGACCCGTCGCCGTTAAGAACCAGTGATCCATCTGTTCCTTCGACGAGAGCTTCGCCCATGGTCTGACGCAGGTTTTCGGCGCTGTGGTCAAGGCACCTGTTCCCATCGAACAGAGCTTTCAAACCGTTGGGGTGGTCAAACAGGATGTAACCTGCATCCTCGCCCGCGATAACGGGGTTAACTTGACGCAAGTCCGCATAAACTGCGCTGGGCGCATCGAATAAAAATCGGAATGTGTCTACCCAGTGAACCGCTGTTTCATGAACGAGGAAACGTGGCATATCCTGAAAGTACGGCTGCCGGTCTAGGTAGGCGCTTGGTCCCTGTCCGTCACCGGGTCGAAGTCGGAAAGTCGCTTGTAGAGGTGTTCCAATTCGACCCTCGGTCATCGCTACCTTGATCGCACGATACCAGGGCTGAAAGCGAAAATTCTCATGCACGACAATAGTTGCGCCTAATGCTTCAGCCTCCGAAACGATCTTCTTAGCTTCATCCAATGACATGCAGAAAGGTTTTTGGCAGATCAGCCACTTGATACCAAACCGCAGTGCCGTTCGGATGGCGGCGGCCTGCGCCACAGGTGGAAGGATGATGTCCACGAGATCCGGTTCTTCCGCCTCCAGCATTTTTGACAAATCGTCGTAAGCGGCCAGTCCTGTTTCCTTCGCCTTGTTGATATCACGGTTGCAGGATGCAATCGGAACCGCTCCGGGCATTCGGGACCAGCTTTCGTAGTGGAACCTGCTGAAGTACCCCGCACCCACACACGCGACCCTGATGGCTTGTTGAGTATTCATGCCCGCAATGCTTCCAATACCGACGCGGCTGCGTCCTGCGTTCCGGCGGTGCCACCTAAGTCACACGTCAGGTTCTGTCCGTTCGCAGTCACCTTTTCCACGGCTTCGCTCAACCGTTCGCCGTCGTTGGACAGTTCTGGATGATCATGGGTCAACCCCAACCATTCAAGCATCATTGCTGCAGACAGGATCATCGCAAAAGGATTGGCAATACCCCGTCCCGCAATGTCCGGAGCGGAACCATGGCAGGGTTGGAATACAGCGTGCTTCAACCCGATATCCGCTGACGGAGCCAGTCCAAGACCACCCATGAGACCCGCGCCAAGGTCGGAGAGGATGTCTCCGAACATGTTCTCAGTCACCAATACATCGAATTCCCAAGGCTTTTGAACCATCCATAGAGCGGTGGCATCAACATAGGCATGGTCTGCCTGCAATTCGGGATGGTGTGCGGCTTCTGCATCAAACATCGATCTGAAGAACGCAAAGGCGCGGAACACATTAGCTTTGTCGACACATGTAACTCGACCCCGACCGCGCCCGGTTCTTTTGCGGTTCTGGGCGAGTTCAAACGCGAAACGGAACAGTTTTTCGGACACCTCACGAGTGATCAGCAGAGTTTCACGTGCTTCGTGTTCGGTAACTTCGCCAGTGCCTTGGGTGAAGAACAGTCCTTCTGTGCTCTCGCGTATCAAGACAAAGTCGATCTCTTTTCCGGTGGGCAGCGCCAAGGGGGTCATTTGTCCGCTGCTTACCTTTACTGGCCGTACACCAGCGAAAAGTCCCAGTTGCTTTCGCAGATCGATCTGCGGTGAAATCTCGGTTCCGTCAGGGTAGCGAACGTCCGGCAAACCCATTGCAGATAGCAGAATCGCATCGGCGTTGCGTGCAGTTTCGAGTGACCCAGCCGGAAACGATTCTCCAGTTTTGGCGTAGTGGCCTGCGCCTGCCGGAGCGTCTGTAAACACCAGTTCGTATGAAGGACTGCCGCGCGAAAGCTGGTGCAGTATTTCAAGCGTAGGGGCCATAATTTCAGGGCCGATTCCGTCCCCGTGGAACACTGCCACATCATAATTTTTCTTCATCTTAGCCCGCTTCCTTCCCGTTTCGCATTCATAGCGCGATAGCAGCTTTCACTACAGTCCGTTGACAACGCATTCTTTAATGTATACGCAAATAAATGCAATAATAAACGCAAAGTTGTTTGGGAGGACTTGGAAATGAAACTAAAGCTAGGGCGGTTGGCGGCCGCAGCCGTGATGGCGACCGGGATTGCAGGGGCAGCTGTTGCGCAGGATTATCCCTATCGTGATATCACCACAGCTGTGGTCTGGGGGGCCGGAGGAGGTACGGATACGATCAACCGAATGATCATGGCCGAGATGGAAAAACACCTTCCAGTCTCGATCAATGTGATCAATCAAACAGGTGGTGTCGCAGGCTCCAACGGTATGGTCTACGTCATGAATCAACCAGACGATGGCTACACATTGGTTGGTCTGTCAGAGTCCAACGTCACCGCTGCTGTGCAGGGTGGTTGGGATAAGAAATTTGACTTTTGGTATCCGTTCATTGTTGGCGGATCACCTGATCTGATCTCGGTTCCAGCAGATAGCCCTTACAACACGCTGGAAGAGCTGGTCGAAGCCGCAAAAGCTGCTCCTGGGACCATTCCAGCGGCGGCTTCCGGCGCAGGTTCGATCCACCACTTGAACCTTCTGGCTATCGAAAAAGGGTCCAGTGCAGAATTCAAGTTTGTTCCATACAAAGGTTCAGCGCCCGGGCAGGAGGCAGCAATAGCAGGTGAAGTCGCGTTGGTTGTGACTTCTCTAGCTGAACAGGCCCCGTTGATCGAAGGCGGTCAACTTAAACCGCTTGCGATGTTGACACCCGAAAATGCGCAGATTGCAGGGGCAACAGTGCCTTCTGCCTTTGGCATCTATGACGGTCTCGATCAGTATTTGCCACTCAAGCAGGCCATCGGGTTTGCAGTTCACAGTTCAGCGGGGGACGACGTAAAGGCCGCGCTTGGTGATGCCTTCGAGCAAGCGATTGCCTCCGACACCGTCGCTGAATGGGCCTCTGCAAACAATTATGATGTCGGTGGTCAACACGGCGAAGAAGCTCAAGAGCTGTTTGCGAACCTCGAAGCTACCTTTGCCTACACCTTACAAGATTTGGGTGCCGCAACCGTCGATCCGGCGTCGCTGGGTATCGAGAAGCCATAATCCGATCACATTTGAAAGGGCGCGCATAATCGCGCCCTTTCCGACAAGAGGCAGGCAATGGACAAACCTGACGATACACTGATCATGCGGGCGCGCGATTTCTGGGCCTCGATTGGTCTGATAGCAATTTCCACCTTTTTCCTTTGGAAGACGTCGGACATCCCCCTTTGGGGTGAAAACCGCGCAGGTGTCAGTGGGTCGGACTGGTACAACTCGGCTGCAATTGTACCGCTGTTCATCTTCGGTGGATTGCTTGTGTTGTCCTTCGTCTTGCTAGCTATTTCGATCCGCTCAGGTGGAGCCCAAAACGCGCTCAGTGCTTTGGGGATCGGATGGGATAGGTCGGAAGCCTATCGAGCATCAACAATCGGCCTGATCCTTCTTGCATATGTCGTGGGACTGGTCCCCAGAGTGGACTTCATTCTGTGTTCTGGGTTGTTGATTACAGCTTTGACTTACGGCTACTACGGAGGTCATGCGCGGCGTGCTTTGGTGGCCTGTGTCGCAGTTGTCTTCGCCGGTTTGTTTGCGTTCGCCGTGTTTCCTGCTCAGGCGGATTGGAATGCACACGGTGATGATTGGTTCACACTGGCCTTGTGGGTCGCGTTAACACTAGTGGTGTTGACCAAAGCGGCTTCCGAACGCGTTTTGCGGTTCGTTCCATTGCTGGCGATACTTGCCCCGCTCATCCTCGTTTGTGCGATGGCCTTTGTTTTCCGGCAGAACGTGCCCGCGCGCGGCGGGCCGATCTTCAAGCAAATCGAATACCACTACTACGTGACGCTTCGTCCGCTATGGAAAGGCTGACCGGATGGACTTTATTCTTTCGCAACTGGCTGGATTTGGGACTGCATTCGTGGGCCTGGCAGTGGACCCGCTGACCTATCTGTATTTGATTGCATCCGTGTTCCTGGGCATCACGTTCGGCGCATTGCCCGGCCTTACGGCAACCCTGGCCGTTACGATCCTAACGGGTTTCTTCGGCAACAAAATCCCGCTCGACTATTCGCTCATCGCTTTGCTCGGGGCCTATGTCGGCGCGATTTACGGCGGCTCTTACCCGTCTATTTTGCTGAACATTCCGGGCACGGCAGCCAGCGCGGCGACGGCCATGGATGGCTACCCTCTGGCCAAAGCGGGTCGAGGGGGCGAAGCACTAGGGCTGACCACGACGGCCAGTTTCATTGGCACAGTTATCGGGACCATCACGCTTTTGATTTTTGTCTGGGCGCTGCTTTTGGTTTCAAAGAACATCGCAAGCCCGGAGAAAGCATTGCTGGCCCTGTTCGGCATTCTGCTTTCGGGCACTTTGATGAGCGAAGACCTGGTGATTAAGGGATGGATCGCCGGTCTGATCGGGCTTGCGATGTCCATGGTGGGACTTGACCCTCTGTTGTCTGAACCGCGCTATACTTTCGGCTGGTCTTACCTGATGAGCGGATTTCAAGTCGTGCCAGTTTTGATGGGAGCCTTTGCCATTCCCCAAATTATCGACGGTTTGAGGCACGTTGAGGCGGGGAAAGTTCTGGCCCTGAAAGGCCGCATTCTTCCAAACCTTCGATCTATTCGACGCTACCTACCGACCATAGGCCGTTCAGGAGTGATCGGGACCGGGGTAGGAGCACTTCCCGGCGTCGGTGAAGATGTCGCCGGTTGGGTCAGCTACGGTGTCGGTAAGACTGTATCTACCGAGGGCAACAAGTTTGGAAAAGGTTCCTTGGAAGGTCTGCTGTGCTCGGAGACTGCAAACAACGCCTGTATTGGCGGCGCGCTAATCCCACTTTTGGTGTTGGGCATTCCTGGCTCACCACCAGCCGCCGCTTTGATGGGGGCTTTCAAGATCAACAACGTGATCCCCGGCCCGACGATTGATCCAGAGATCATTCTGCGCGTGGTTGCAATCCTGGTGCTGGCCTCCCTGACGATGTTCCTGATGGGGCTCTTCACCGCTCGGGTCTTTATCAAAATACTCGCCATCCCGCAGACCATCTTCTTGCCAGTCGTGATGGTCCTGACAACAATCGGGTCTTTCAGCGTCGGTGGTGGCATCAATGATCTATACCTGATGCTTGGCGTCGGCGCCGTTGCTTACTTTATGAACCTCATGAAGTACCCAATCGCTCCACTGGTTATCGGGGTTATCCTGGGAGGTCTTTTTGATGAAACCTTCCGCCGGTCATTGTTCCTGTCGGATGGGGATCTTTCGGTCTTCTTTTCTCGACCTGGAGCGGCCGTTCTGCTGGTGCTCAACATTGGTCTGATCCTCAGCCAGCTGCCCCTTGCAAAGCGCGCTTTCTCACGTCTGAAAGGACTTTCTGTCTGATGTTTGTAGTCACTGTCACTTTCACTCTCAAACCCGGTACGAGAGACACTTTTTTACCGCTGATGGTCGAAAACGCTTCAACCTCTTTGCGTGAAGAACCCGGATGCCAACAGTTTGACGTGTGCCTCGGCGACGATCCCGAGACAGTTTTTCTTTATGAGGTTTATGATGACAGCGCGGCGTTCTCTGCCCACCTAGAAAGCGCGCATTTTCAGTCCTTCGATGCGGCGGTGGCTGATATGATCGCCACCAAGGTAGTTCACCAGTATTCCGAGGTCATCCGATGAACGATTGGGAAATCCATGCCGTGAAATACGCGGATCGCAACGCCCGGACGCGAGCCGATAGCTTCATTGTCGATGATAATCATGACGCTCCTCACGCGATGGATTATTTCGTTTGGGTGCTCAAACGCGGTAACAAAGTCGTTCTGGTCGATACTGGTTATGACTCCGATGAGGCCGCCGCCCGTGGTCGTCCCATTGCGATGGATCCTCGCGAGGCTCTGCGGCCCTTAGGCATTTCGCCGGAAGCGGTGACCGAGGTTATCGTGACCCATCTTCATTATGACCACGCGGGGGGGCTGCATATGTTCCCGAACGCGAAGTTGCATATGCAATCGGCGGAGATGGCCTTCGCCACAGGCCCCTGCATGTGCCACGACCATCTGCGTGCACCTTTCACGGCCGACCATGTCTGCGAGGTCGTAAAGCGTCTCTATTCAGGCAAGGTCGTGTTCTACGATGGAGATGCCGAGATTGCAGATGGGGTCACGGTACACTGCATCGGTGGGCATTCGCGCGGGTTGCAATGCGTTCGCGTAAGAACGGCGGCCGGGTGGATGGTACTCGCCTCTGACGCCTCGCATTATTACGAGAATTTCATGGCACGCAAAGCCTTTCCTATCGTCGTCGACCTGCAAGACATGATGGATGGTTTCGAGACACTTGAGAGGTTGGCTTCGCATTCTAGGCTTATCGTGCCCGGCCATGATCCACTTGTGCGTGAGGTATTTCCCGTGGGCGCGGCACCGCATATCCATAGGCTGGATCCAGGGCCGACGCGGGACATTGAACTATGAAAATCGGTGTCATAGCGGACGATTTTACTGGTGCAAGTGATGTCGCAAACACCTTGGCGAAAGGTGTTGAGCCGGAAGGTGGATTACGAACGGCTCAGTTTCCGGGTATTCCAACTACCCCAGCCGACAAAGAGATCGAAGCGGGTGTGATCTCACTTAAGAGCCGCACCGCACCTATTGAGGAAGCCGTAGCGGACAGCTTGCAAGCTCTGCGGTGGCTTAAGGATCAAGGATGCCAGCAGTTCATTTTTAAATACTGCTCGACATTCGATTCCACTAATGAAGGAAACATCGGCCCGGTCGCGGAAGCGCTTGCCAACGAACTGGACGCGCAGAAGGTGGTTTTCTGTCCGGCCTTTCCCACTACGGGGCGTACCATCTATCACGGCCATCTTTTTGTGCTCGGCAAGCTATTGCACGAGTCTGGAATGGAAAATCACCCTCTTACTCCGATGACGGATGCAAACATCAGGCGTTGGTTGCAGCACCAGGCCAAAGAGGCGGTTGGGTTGGTTCCAGTTGGCACCGTGAAGCAAGGGCCAGAGGCGATTGCTGATGCGTTGCAGATCGCAGACGAACGCTTTGTAATCGGTGATGCGATTTCGGACGAGGATTTGCTGGCCTGGGGCGAGGCACTGATGGATGCCCAGCTGATTACCGGGGGATCCGGGATAGCATTGGGTCTACCCAGAAACTTCGTCAGAAAAGCTTCGTCCAAAAGAGATGGCATTGTGTTCTCAGGTATCTCTGGGCCTGCCGCTATCCTTGCAGGGTCATGTTCAGGTACGACACGCGGGCAGATCGATGTTCATGCGGAATCCAATCCGACGTTCGCCATCGATGTTCCAGTTGTTATGTCCGGGGATGTGACCACGCAAACGCTTCTGGATTTCTTTGAAACGCATTCAGGAGAGTCCCCTCTCGCTTACTCATCAGGAAGCCCGGAAGAGGTGCGTGCGATCCAAAGTCAATTCGGTCAAGAAGCAGTAGCGGACAGGCTGGACAATCTGTTTGCGGAAACAGCACGAGAACTTGTCCAAACGGGTTATAAGCGCCTTGTCGTGGCCGGAGGAGAGACGTCAGGCGCTGTCGCCAAGGCCGTCTCTGAGGCATTGGGTTCACCGGCCATGTCAATTGGGCCAGAGATCGATCCGGGCGTGCCAGTCTTGAGCGTTGGAAAGACTGAACCCATTGCGCTGGCTCTAAAGTCTGGAAACTTCGGCGCTCCGGACTTTTTCGCGAAGGCCCTCAGAATGATGGAGTCCGGTAAATGAGTTCTGAAGAACAGACACTGCGACGGCAGATGTCGGAACTGTGTGCATCGCTATTTGCGCGTGGTTTTTCCGTCGGCACGGCGGGCAATGTCTCCGCGCGTTTACATGACGGGATCCTCATGACGCCAACGAATTCCACCTTGGGCGATATCGACCCCGAACGCATCGCCAAGATTAGTTTGGATGGCAACCACGTTTCCGGCGACAAGCCGACCAAAGAGGTTTTTCTGCATCAAGCCTTCTATGACACGCGGCCGGAAGCGGGCGCTGTGGTTCATCTGCACTCGACCTGGGCCACTGCTCTGTCGTGTCTGGAGGACACCGATCCCAATGACTGTATTCCGCCGCTTACGCCGTACGTGGTGATGCGCGTCGGCACGGTCAAACTGGTTCCATACATCAAGCCAGGCGACCCGAAATCCGGTTACTTGATCCGCGAACTGGGCGGCAAGTATAGTGCGGTTCTGTTGGCCAATCACGGTCCCGTCGTCTCGGGAAAGGACCTCTTCTCAGCGGTCTGTGCAGCAGAAGAGTTAGAAGAAACAGCCAAGCTACTAGTGGCTTTGCAGGGCCTGCCAACCCGGTTGCTGGATGTAGCTCAAGTCGCAGATCTCAAAGAGACTTTCGGAAGGATTTAATCCGGCACCGAAAAGTGGAATGCGCAGACTTTTGGGCAAATCGTGCAGAGTTATGAGCAAATATCGCGCAGAAATATGGTCGAACTTCAATAATTTTCTTTAATGAAATCAATGGCGGTAATGCAGCGTTATGAGAGCACCTACAGTCTCCGGGTTAGGTCAGCATCTCTGACGATGCAGACCTTTTTCGACAGTGTCCGCTTGTTAGACCTGATCTGAGAGGTGGACGACATTCAATTGGCGTCCAGGCTCAATAGCCGGACACGTCGCGGGCGTATTCCTGGTAGATGCCGGGGTCAAAGATGGAATTCACTGCAAGCTCGCGTCTGGGCAACATGTCGCCGGGAAACACCTGCGCGGCCAAAAAAACCTCTGGCGTTACAAACCTCAGACCCTCGGGCAGATCCCCCAGTGTAGACGCGGGTTCATTGGTCGCAAGGTTGTAACCCCAAACCCCGAAAGAAGGGATCGACATCTGATAGTTCACCACCTGCGGGAACATCTCGGACAGGGTTTCCGATATCGTCCAATAGGTATGGGGGGAAAAGAAAGGTGAGCTGCTTTGTGTCACCAGAACGCCGTTTTGGGACAGAATGCCCTGAACCATGGCGTAGAACTCGACCGAATACAGTTTTGAAAGCGCCTCGCTATGAGGATCGGGAAAGTCGATGATGATCCGGTCATAGATCTGATCGGTGGATTTGACATAGTTGAAAGCGTCGGTGTTGTGAACGTTTAGTATGGATGCCTCCATGCTGTTGTCATTCAGACGTGCGACGGGGGCCAGATTGCGCCCCAGGTCGGTCATCGCTGGGTCAAGATCGACCAGATCGATACGCTCAACGCTGGGGTGTTTCAGGATTTCACGTACTGCCAGACCGTCGCCACCGCCAAGCACCAGAACCGACTTTGGGGTGCTATCCCCCCAGGACAAGGCGGGGTGGACCAACGCTTCGTGATAGCGGTATTCGTCGGTTTCAGCGAATTGCAGATGGCCATCAATGTACAGGCGCACGTCGTTTTTTTGCCAAGTATTGGTAACGACCAACGACTGATACTGCGATTGTTTGCGCCAGACGATGCGATCAAAATACAGATGATCCTGCGCAAATGCAGTGATGCGCCCGGCCACCAGGGTCAGGGCGAACAACAAAACTATGGTACCAATGGCACAGGCCAGCATCCGTTTGGGCGCATCCAGTTGGTCGCGCAGACACAGGACGCTGAGCAGGCCAACCATGGCATTGGTCAAACCGATAGCGAAAGAGGATGAAATCAGCCCAAGCGACGGCAGCAACAGAATGGGAAACAGAACCGATCCCCCAAGCGCACCGATATAGTCTAGTGACAGCACATCAGCGATGGATTCCCGCGTTGTACTGCTTTCCGACAATACGCGCATCAGCAGCGGTATTTCCAACCCGACCAGAAATCCGATGGCCGAGATGAAGGTGAACATACCCACCGTGTAAAACCAGGGCGCATAAGGAAAAAGCATGAACAGCGACACGCTGCACAGACCACCGATCAGCGCCAGGATCAGCTCAACCCAGATGAACGTCTGGATCAGGTTGCCGTGGAAAAAACGGGACACATAGGACCCCACGCCCATGGCAAACATGAAAAACCCGATCGTAAGTGAGAACTGATAGACCGAGTTTCCCAGCAGATAGCTGGACACCGTACCGATGATCAATTCGTAGACAATGCCACAAAGGGCAACAACAAGGATTGCGCCAAGAAGAACCATCGCCTGCCGCCGGGGCAGCGCCGTGTAACGCGGTGTCAGAGTATCAGTCATTTCAAAATCCGAAAACGGGAAGACCCGGCACTGATAACGCGCCGGGTCTGAGTGGGGTTTGGTGTAGTCGCGGCGTCTTATTTACCGGCGCGCAAACCGCCCGAGCGGGCGCTGCGCGGGGCCGAGTAGCTGTTGCGCGGCGTTACAGACCGGTTGTTGAAGCTGGACGCGGTGATGCCGGCCGAGCGTTGGCGGCTGATCAGGTTGCCGATCAGAGCCCCCGCCAGGAATCCCGCCCCCGAAAACCGCAGGCCCGCGGATTGGCCGGTGGTGTCGGTGGCGATCAGACGGTTGTTGGCCTCGTCAATCTCGATGGTGAAAATCTCACCCTCGTTCGAGTCGCGGGTGCCGTTTGCGTTCGGATCGACAAAACCCGAGAATTTGGCGTCAGACAGAACCTCCATGCCCAGCGGTTCGTCATAAAAGCGCGGGTCCGAGTTCATGACCTGAGCCAAATATCCGGTGAACTCATCCACCTGCTCGTCAGATGCTTCGGCGATGCTGTTGGCTTCCAGGTATTCCTGATACTGGTTGATCGCGAATTCGGTCCGGTCCAGAACCTGCCCGAGATCGGCGGTTTGCTCGGACTTCGAGCTAAAAAACATCGAATAGGCCACAAAGCCCACAACGCCAACAATGGCTATCGTCTTAATGTTTCCAAACATAATTTCTCCTATTGATTTGAGATTGTGATTCAGGTTTCGCCAAGGTCGCTGCTCCACCAGACCTGATGCAGGTCTTTGCCGTAGAACTCTTTGAGCTCGCCGCATTTTTTCAGGCCATTGGCCTGTAGTTCTGTTGCGTTGGCGTTGGACAGGTCGGACGGAATGGCCAGAACGGCCATGCGATAACTTTGCGCGCGCGCCAACGAAAGCTGTTGATCCAGCCCGCTCAGCCCGCTGCTGGTTTCGCACCAGCGCAGGCCGGCAACGTCGTCCGTTTCGGCGGCTTTGTGAATGTCGGTGAAGCTCAGGCCAGTGGTTGGCGATGGCTCTGCCGCCTGTATGTCGGGCGCTTCGGGATTGTCCAATCCATAGATGATCTTGGCTTCGCGTGGGCCGTGATACCCGGGTACCGTCAGTTCGACTTCGGCTCCGAATTCCTCATACAGTTTATGCGCCGCGGCATAGAGCTTTTTGCCAAACTCTTCATAGTCGCTGGTTTCGATGAAAATCTTGCGGACATGCATCTGGGCCAGTTTGCCAAGCAGGTCGTTCAGCATCTGGCTTCCCAGCCCCTTGCCCGCATGCGCCTGATCCAGATAAGTCCAGGACAGCCAGGCGATGTCCGGCGCATCTTCGTCGAGGCAATAGCCGATCAGCCCCAGCACCTCGCCGCGGTCCTGCAGGACGAACATGTTGTCCGTTCCTTCATGCACGAACTTGTTTTCGGCTTCGTCGGCATCATCTTCGTCGGTTTGTGCGATGATTTGGACAGCCGGGGATACATGCTGCCATTCCATGGGTTTAAGGGTTGGCCCTTTTGAGCCGAACAGGGCGCTAAACATGGCGAGTCCTCCTCCGATCAAGGCGGATGTGCTGTGGGTGAAAACGGCGATCTGAGGACGCAGAAACAACAGTTCGGCGATAAGGACAAAGACAATCAGCGCCAGCATCCAACTGCGTCGCCCCGGTGTGCTTGTGGCAATCACGCCATAGGAAACCAGGCCATAGGCGACACTGGACAGCCCCACAAAGCCGGGTCCGGCCAATGCGAATTCTGTGGTCGTTCCGGCAACGGCGCAAAGGATAACAAGCCCTGCGGTTCGGGCGCTGCCCAAGTGCGGTTCGCTGAGGCTGCCGCCAACAAGGATTAGCAGGCAATTGAGCGTCAGATGGTTCAGGTTGCCATGTCGGATCGAAAACAACAGATGATCGGGTAGCGTCACAATGGGTCCGGAATACCGAACCGGACCCCACAGCGCATAAACGATTATCGCGCATAGTATGAGACTTATCGTGACCGGGCATCTGCGCAGTTCCTTCATCCGCCCTTTAGCAGCCCGCCGCCGCAAGCCGGTGTCTGCTCTGTCCGATCAGACCGCGCTTGATGGATTGCACATCGACGCGCTGGGGGCGGAAATAGGACTTCAAAACCTCTAAGCTGCGCTGTGGTACTGCGTCACCGCACATAAAGATATCGATGGCGGCATATCCGTGTTCGGGCCAGGTGTGGACCGAGATGTGCGACTCGGCCAAAAGTGCCATGCCTGTGAAACCTGCCCGTTGTCCGAAATCGCGCATGTTGATCCCAAGAACCTGAGCATTGGCAGCAATTGCTGCGCGTCTCAGGGTCTCTTCTGCTGGGGAAGGATCGTATAGTGCGCTTGCATCGAAAAAATCTGCTATAAGGTGTAGGCCCAGAGAAGATGAGAACCCATCCATATGAAATCGAAACCTCAAATCCAAAAATTCTGCATCCTGACTATCCATCTGATCTTGATAGTCAATCTCAACTCAGGCCTATCTGAATTGGGTTGCTGGGCTGTGGCAAAAAAACACAACTCATGAGGGATTTGCGTTAAAATTTAATCAAGACCGCGACTAGTTCTGTTTTGGTGCTTTTGGGTGCAATTTCACATAACCTGCTGATCGGTTGTCTCAGGTTTGCTTTGACCTGGAATTAAACCGGTTCTGCCAGATCCTTGCGCGCTGTGCGTCGCGGTTTTCATATTCGGTGATGGCCTGGGCAATACCGCGATCCACCGATCCTTCCCGGTCCGACCCGATATCCGTCATGCGCATGGTATACCACGCGGTCATCCCTCCGGGTGGAAGGGTAGTGAAGCGGGGGAAGGGGGCCTCGTGTCGTCGCGCCTGCCACGTCCGGGGCAAAGCGGGATCAAGAACAAAGCCTCGTGCAATACCCACCGCATCCACATCCCTCGCCATAATTGCGGCTTCTGCCTCGTCACGGCGCTTGAATCCTCCGGTGGCCATAAGCGGGATCGCGGTTAGTCCGCGCGCCGCACGAACGAAGTCGAGGAAATAGGGGCCTTTGGACGTACGATCAGAACTGGACGGAGCCCCCGGAAAATAAGTTCCGCCGCTGATGTCCAATAGATCAACACCTTTGCCTTCAAGCCCAGCAACCACCTTCAGCGCGTCTTGTTCTGTAAGGCCACCGTCCAGCTGATCGGTAGCGTTGAGTTTGACGGCAACTGTAAAATTGCTGGGCACCGCGGCACGAACGACCTCGACCGTTTCGATCAGCAGGCGCATCCGCGCGTGGATTGCGCCGCCATAGGCATCCGTCCGGCGGTTGAAGAGGGGAGAGAGAAATTGGCTCAGAAGAAACCCATGCGCGGCATGGATCTGGACGCCCCCAAAACCAAGTTTGGCTGCAAGATGGGCAGTGCGGGCAAATTGATCCGGGATTGCTCTGATTTCTGGCAAAGACATGGCTTCGCTGCGAAAGTCTGGGAAGTCTATCGCACTTGGGCCTCTGGGCTGGCTGATCGGTAAATGGGCCAACGCCCCGGCATGGCCGAGTTGCAGCCAAAGCTGCGCGCCGTCGGCCGACCCGCGCCGGGCTAGATCGCTGAAGGCCGCCAAGTCGGCTTGTTCATCAAGCACCAAATTGCCCGGCTTTTCAGGGAAATGAGGATCGCCTTGCACCTCGCCGATAATTGACGCGG
The DNA here is from genome assembly GCF_056538105.1 of Ruegeria sp. BH6. NCBI lineage: Bacteria > Pseudomonadati > Pseudomonadota > Alphaproteobacteria > Rhodobacterales > Roseobacteraceae > Ruegeria > Ruegeria sp. BH6. The sequence continues at coordinate 20,210 of NZ_JBQFSR010000007.1, read as the reverse complement.
CCACACCCCCTGTTGCCCAACGTTCATACAGACGCATCTGTGCAGCGGTTGGGTTGCCCTGACCGTCGGCCAGTGAATCCGACATGGCCGATTTGATGATCCTGTTCTTCAAAACACGCCCGTTCGGCAGTGTAAGCGGCGTGAAGAGAGAGATGTTCGAGGCGGCGGGCAAGGTGGTTCTCCTTGGTTTTTGATCTCCACCTTAGATAATTTGGACAATTTCTTTTGATAATGTAGTGATTGGGATTAGTTTTTGATATTTTTTGGATCAAATGGCACAAAAGGCTGAACTGGAAATTCTTCTGGCCGTGGTTGATCACGGCAGTTTCTCGGCTGCGGCCCGCGCATTGGGATACACCCCGTCGGCCGTCGGCAAGCGGGTGTATCAGCTAGAGCAGAGGTTGCGGGTGCCGCTTCTCATACGCTCGACTCGGCGCATGACCTTGACCAAGGCGGGACAGCGATATGTAGAGGAAGCGCGCGAGATTCTCGCCCGCCTGACGGCACTGGAAGAGGACATTGCCGATGGTGCCGACAGCCTGAATGGCACGATCCGCCTGACAAGCTCGGCGGCTTTTGGTCAGCGACACGTGGTCCCTCTGGTCATTGAATTCATGGATCTCAACCCCGAGGTTGAGATTGACATGCTGTTGACGGACAAGGTTGTTGATCTGGTCGGAGAAGGTTTTGATATCGCGATCCGCAGCGGCGTTTTGCCGGACTCATCGCTTGTGTCGCGGAAACTGATGAACAATCGGCGGATACCATGTGCAGCGCCCACCTATTTTGAGCGGCACGGCGTTCCGCAGCAACCACAGGAGTTGACCGCGCATAAATGTCTACGCCTGGGTCCGGAAAAACACCTGTCGGATTGGGGATTCACGGGAGCAGCGGGTCCCATACCGCGTCTTGGGCCGGGGTTTTCATGTAACAGCCTCGAAGCGCTCCGTGCGGCGTGCTGCGCCGGGCGCGGCATTGCTTGGCTGCCGGAGTTTCTTGTCTCGAATGACTTGCGCACTGGTCGCTTGACCTCGGTTTTGCCCGATCATGCTGAACCGAATGCCGGTGGTGGGATCTTTATTTTACGCCCAGAAATGCCATTTTTACCGCGGCGCGTGCGGGCCTTGATTGACTTTGTGGCCGACCATTTCTCGGGCAAGACCAGCCCCCGAGATGCTTGAGGTGCGGGCCGAGAAGGTCTGTTGCGCCTGAATTGATAAGATAGTTCCGCCAGAGCTGGGAATATTGGAACATTCTTCTTTTAAGAGTGGTGGTAAATCCACGATAAACCCCATATTAAGTGCGTCACGAATCCATCAGGCAGAAAAACAGTCCCGTGTTCGACCTACCGGCGCAGCGTGCGCATCTCTCCGAAAAATATGATCTGACCCCATCGCCCGAGCTTGCCGCAAGCATGAGCGATATCTATGACCGCATGTCCCGCGTGGTCTCGCCCGTCGATTGGGCGATCTATGCGCCCTATGTCAAGGCGATCAACGACCTGAAGGTCGAGCGCAACGCGGTCATTCTGGGCCATAACTACATGACGCCCGAAATTTACCATGGCATTTCGGATTTCGGCGGTGACAGCCTGCAACTGGCGATCAAAGCGACCGAGGTCGAGGCGGATGTGATTGTGCAATGCGGTGTGCATTTCATGGCCGAGACATCCAAGATCCTCAGCCCGGACAAGACGGTCCTGATGCCAGATATGGAGGCGGGATGCTCGCTGGCGGAATCGATCACCACCGAAGGGATCGAGGAAATGCGTCGCCGGTATCCAGGCGCGCCGGTTGTTTCGTATGTGAACACCACGGCCGAGGTCAAAGCGGCGTCAGATATTTGTTGTACTTCGTCGAATGCCGCCCAGATTGTTGCGGCGCAAGACAGCCACACGGTCATCATGACGCCGGATCAGTATCTGGCGCAGAACGTGGCACGCGATGTGCCGCAGAAAAATGTGGTCTGGTGGGAAGGGTCGTGCATCGTGCATGAACAATACAGCCCGCAGGATTTGCGCGATTTCCGGGAATGGAATCCGGGCACTCGCCTGATTGCGCACCCTGAATGCCCACCGGACGTTGTGGCCGAAGCAGATTTCTCGGGCTCCACCAGCGGTATCATCAAATACGTCACCGATGAAAAACCGGAAAAGGCGCTGCTGATCACCGAATGCTCGATGGCTTCAAACATCGCCGACGAACTGCCCGAGGTCGAGTTTGTGGGCCCTTGCAACATGTGCCCCTACATGAAGAAGATCACGCTGGAGAAGGTGCTGTTCGCGCTTGATACCATGACCGGGCAGGTCGAGGTTGACGCCGAAGTGGCGGACAAGGCCCGCCTGTCGGTGCAACGCATGATCGACTTGTCACGCCAGCTGGGTATTTGATCCGCGACATGCAGAGCGTTGAGACGCCGCGTGTGGTCATCATCGGCGCCGGGCTGGCGGCAGTCTATGCGGCCCTGAAGCTGGCCCCTTGCCCTGTGGTGATGATTTCGCCTGAACCGCTTGGATCGGGTGCAAGCTCGGCCTGGGCACAAGGCGGCGTTGCCGCTGCCATGGCGCGGACGGACAGCCCAGAAGCGCACGCGGACGACACCATGCGCGCCGGGGCCGGGTCGGTCCTGCGCGAGGTGGCCGAGTTCGTCACCAATGCCGCACCGGAACATATTTATGATCTGTCCGACTTGGGCACCGGGTTTGATCGCACCGCCGATGGTGGGTTCGTGCAATCGCGCGAGGCCGCGCATTCCGCAGCCCGCGTGGTCCGCGTCAAGGGCGATCAGGCCGGAACCGAGATCATGCGTGCTTTGATCGAGGAGGTGCGCCGAACGCCGTCGATTCAAGTGATCGAGGGCGCGCAGGCCGTCGGGCTGGAAAGCGACGGTACACAAGTGACCGGCGTTTACCTGACCCGCGCCGATGCCGCCAATGCGCCGCCGATATTGCTGCGCGGATCAGCGCATGTTCTCGCCACGGGGGGATCCTCGGGCCTTTATGCCCAAACCACCAATCCTGCACGTATCCGCGGGCAGGGGATCGGCATGGCTGCTCGCGCAGGTGCGCGCATTGCAGATGCCGAATTTGTACAGTTTCATCCCACCGCCATCGACGTGGGCGAGGACCCGACGCCACTGGCAACCGAGGCGCTTCGGGGCGACGGTGCCATCCTGATCGACAGCGCCGGCCACCGGTTTATGCCCGACATCCACCCTGACGCGGAACTGGCCCCCCGCGACACGGTTGCGCGCGCCGTTTACCTGCAGGCGCAGGCGGGCAAACGCCCGGCATTGGACACGCGCCAGGCCATCGGGGCCGAGATGGCTAGGCAATTCCCCGCGGTCACCGAGGCCTGTTTGCGCAACGGTGTCGATCCTGCGACCGACCCCATCCCCGTGACCGCTTCGGCGCATTATCACATGGGCGGGGTTGAGACCGATCTGGCCGGGCGCAGCTCACTGATTGGGCTGTGGGTGTGCGGCGAGGCAGCCTCGACCGGGTTGCATGGGGCGAACCGGCTGGCGTCGAACGGGTTGCTTGAGGCGTTGGTGTTTGCCCGCTCATGCGCGCGCGACATTTCAACCGTTGTGAATCCGCAGGACGCGGCTGAGGTGAACATTTGTTTTACCACCGGTGGTGAGCCGATCAATGAACGGGACGTGGCGGCCCTGCGCGAAACCATGACCGAACATGTAGGTGTGGTGCGCGACGGTACCGGTCTGCGCCAAGCGTTGACGAAAATCGCGGCTTTGGAATCCCGGCATGCGGGCTCTGATCTGTTTCTGAACATGACCGCCACCGCCACCCTGATCGCGGCTGCCGCGCTGCTGCGCGAAGAAAGTCGCGGTGCCCATTCCCGATCCGATTTCCCTGATCTTACTCCCGGCCCCGGCCAACGCTCGGCCCTGACGCTGAGCGAGGCGCTGGCCCTGCGGGACCGTATTGCAAAGGACACAGAATGAAATATCCGGCCTTGCCCGACTTGATCCTTGAACCGATGGTACGGTCCGCGCTGATGGAGGATTTGGGGGCCAATGGCGACGTTACCACCCTGACCGTAATCCCTGCAGATGCCACCTATTCTGCCCGGCTGAACGCGCGCGAGGATGCGGTGGTCTCGGGTATGCAGGTGGCGGCGCTGGCGTTCCGTCTGGTCGACCCGACACTGCATGTCACCACCCACATCGCCGACGGCCAACGCTGCACAAAAGGTGATACGTTGATGGAAATTGAGGGCAGCGCCGCTTCGATCCTGTCGGGTGAGCGGGTGGCGCTGAACTATGCCGGGCGCATGGCCGGGGTGGCGACCGCGACGGCGGCGCTGGTGGCCGAGACCAAAGGCGCCAATGCTCGCATCACCTGCACCCGCAAGACCACGCCCGGCCTGCGTATTGTCGAAAAACAAGCGGTTCTGCATGGTGGCGGGTTCAATCACCGCTTTTCCCTGTCCGATGCGATCCTGATCAAGGACAACCACATCGCCGCAGCCGGTGGGGTGCGCGCCGTGCTTGAGGCCACCAAGGCCCGCGCCTCGCACATGATGAAGGTCGAGATCGAAGTGGACACGCTGGACCAACTGGCCGAAGTGCTGGAGGTCGGCGGGGCCGATGTCGTGTTGCTGGACAACATGCCACCCGAGACATTGAAACAGGCGGTGGCACTGGTCGACGGCCGGATCGTGACCGAGGCATCGGGCAATATCAGCCGCGACACCGTGGCCGCCGTGGCGGCAACCGGCGTGGATTACATTTCATCCGGGGCGCTGACTCATTCCTATCGCACCATCGATATCGGGCTGGATTTCTGAACCAACTCAAACCCTCTCGCGGATGGAGGCCGCTCCGGTGCCATTCCCTCTGACCGCCCGCGAATAGTGATCGTGACCTATGTCAATGACGGCTCTGCGCCAGTGTTGTTCATTGGGGGCATATCGCTGGCCGGGCTGTGCAATCCTGATTGCCGTGCTCATGGACAGTTTGGGGGTGTGATGGCTTTCGGCGGCCCAAGCTCCAACTAATAAGAGGCTCGCGTTGAACGCGCTGAGTTGGAAGAGGTGTTTGGCCGGTTGGAGGGCCCAAATGGCTGATGGATGTAGTTGCGACCAGCACGCTCGGATGTATCTGACGGTGACAGAGGCTTTGGCTCGCGGACTGGCCGTTGCCGATCCGATTGCCGAGACCGAAACCGTGTCCCTGATCGATGCGACGGGTCGGGTGTTGGCTGAGGATTGCGCCAGCAAGGTGGACATGCCCGCCTTCGACAATTCCGCCATGGATGGCTTTGCCGTCCGCACGACTGATCTGGGCAAAGGGCCCGTGTTCAACCTGCCGGTGGCGGGACGCATCGCCGCCGGGGACAGCGGTGCCCATGGTACGCCAGCGGGTGCGGCCTTGCGCATTTTTACCGGTGCCCCGGTGCCCGCCGATTTCGACGCCGTGCTGATGCAGGAGGATTGCGAGGCCACCACCGGAGGTATCCGATTTACCCGCCGTCCCAAACCTGGCCAACATATCCGCCGCGCGGGGGAGGATTTGAAGGCGGGTGCCCCGATCCTGTCGCAAGGATGCGAGATCACCGCGCGCGAAGCTGCAGCACTGGCTTCGGCCGGGTATGGCGATGTGAATGTATTCCGGAAGCTGAAGGTCACCCTTTTTTCCACCGGTAATGAGCTGCAACAACCCGGTGAACCGCTGGGCCGGGGCCAGATTTACAACTCGAACCGCTATATGCTGCGGGCTTTGCTGAACAAGCCGTGGATTGATCTGATGGATATAGGCCCGGTCGCAGATGACCCCGAGCGGCTGGAGCAGGTGTTGCGGCAGGCCTGCGATGATGCTGATCTCATTGTCACAACGGGTGGTGTTTCGGTGGGGGATGAAGATCACATGCCGCGCCTGTTTGAAGCCATTGGCGGCCAGATTGACGTGATGAAGGTGGCCATGAAACCTGGTAAGCCGATCATGTTCGGTCGGCGCGGCGACGCGCTTTATGTCGGGCTGCCGGGCAATCCGGTTTCGGCCTTTGTGACATGGCAGATCATCGGGTCGCACATGATGGCGCGTCGGGCTGGTCTGCGTCATACGCCGCCAACCCCGGAACAGGCGGTGCTGGCCGATCCGCTGCAGCGCCACGCAGGGCGTCAGGAATACCGTCCGGTCATGATCGACGGCACGACTTCCGACGGCGTTCCACGGCTGCGTTTGATGGCACCTTCATATAGCGGCCGGGTTGCGACGCTGGCACAGGCGGATGGTCTTGCAGTCATCCCTGCGGAAACCGAAACGCTGCCAAAAGGTCATAAGTTGCCGTTTCTTCGTTTTTGAAACAGATGCCCGGATCAACTTAGGTTTTTGTACATATAGGTCGTAGGCTCTAGCCGGTCCTCAAGCGGATTGCGGCAATAGTCCGGGATCTCTCCGGCGATCTGAAAGCCTAGGCTTTGATACAGGATGCGTGACGGGTCTGTACTGCGTGTGTCAAGCACCAGCAAGGTACGGCCCAGCTGGATAGCCCGGTCCTGAAGCGCCGCCATCAAGACCCGCCCCAAACCCCGGCGTCTGGCGCTGGGGTGAACCAGCAGTTTTGCCACATCGGCCCGGTGTGGCTGGTTGGGCATCGTCGCGGGGATCAATTGCACCGTGCCCACAATGCGTTCGTTTTCACGAAAGACGAACAGGTCCAGCGTGCCGGTCTGTACGTTGGGCCGCACCCGGTCTTGCCAATAGGCGCGGGCCTGATCCGATGAAAAGGGCAGGATGAACCCGATACTGGCCCCGTCCTGTACACAAGCGTGCAGGATATCGGTCAGGTCGTCCAAGGCGGTGTCAAAGCTGCAATCGTCGATGCGTGTAATCATATCAGCACCAATAGGTACCGTGCCCCACGCGCGGGCGTTGTTTCAAACCGCGTGGGACCCGCAAGGTGATAGCGCAGGCAATCGCCGCCATTCAAATCATGGGCAACGCCGTCTACGGTCAGTTTCAGCGCGCCGTCCAGCATGATCAGGTGATGCTCTTGCCCAGGCTTTGGTGGCGCATCGTACGTGATTATCGCATCGGGGGGCAGGTGACCTTCCAGCACCTCTCCGCTAAGCCCAGTGGCGGGCGGAGATACCGAGCGACGGGTAAATCCGGTTTCCGGGTCGCGCCATTCGGGTTGCCGTTCGAACGGTACGCGAGGGTCGAAACTGTCTTCGACCATCATCAGCAGACGCGACATCGGCAGGCCATAAGCTGCACAGAGCCGCCCCAGCGTTTCAGCGGTCGGGCTGACATCGCCCTTTTCCATCCGCGAAAGCGTGGCGCGGCTGATGCCGCTGTGTTCGGCCAGTTGGTCCAGTGACCACCCATGGCTCCGGCGCAGTTCGTTCAGACGGTTGGCGAGGCGGTTCGAGAGATCATCCAGCATGTTCATATGTGAGAATATCGTTCATTATAGAGATTATTCTCCAAAAATATGTAATACGCAATAAAAAAGGGCGCAGAAATTTCTGCGCCCTTCAAAGTGTTAAGATCTCGTGCGCTGGGTTATTTCCAGCCAGCCTCGTTGAAGATTTTTTGCGCTTCAGGAAGGTTCTTTGCGACCTCGGACAGGTTCACTTCATCTGCCTTGAACTCACCCAGTGACTTGACCGAGTCCGCAAGTGCGACGCCGTTCACCGCCGGGAACTCGTCATTGCCGGCCGAGAAATACTGCTGGGCCGAGTCGCTGGCCAGGTATTCCAGGAACAGGACCGCATTGTCCTTGTTCGGTGCATTCGCGGCGACACCGGCCCCGGAAAGGTTCATGTGCGCGCCAGTGCTGTCGTTGTTAGGGAACACCCAGCCGATTGAGTCGATTTCCGACGAAACGCCTTTGACATCTTTGCGGATGGCGCGGGCAAAGTAATAGGTGTTCGACACGGCGATATCACATTCGCCCGAAACGATGCCACGCAGCTGGTCGGTGTCGCCGCCCTGCGGATCGCGCGCCATGTTGGCGACGATGCCTTCGGCCCAGGCTTTGGCGGCCTCAGGTCCTTCGTGGGTGATGATCGATGCCAGAAGCGTCTGGTTATATGTGTTGCTGGACGAGCGGATGCAGACCAGACCCTTGTATTCAGGTTTCGCCAGATCGGCGTAGGTGGCGGGCGGGTTGGCTACGTTTTCTTTGTCGAAAAAGATAATGCGGCCACGCTGCGAAAAGCCGAACCATTGGTTGTCATTGTCTTGCAGATTGGCGGGGATACGCTCTTCGAGAACAGCGCTGTCGATCGACTGCAAAATGCCCGCGTCTTTGGCCCGCGCCAGACGCGAGGTGTCTACGGTCAACAGGATGTCCGCGGGCGAGTTGGCGCCTTCAGCTTCCATCCGTGCAATGAGTTCGTCGGCCTTGCCTTCGATACGGTTGATGGTGATGCCGGTCGCCTCTTCGAAATCAGAATACAGACGCTCGTCGGTGTCGTAGTGGCGTGAAGAGTACAGGTTCAGTTCACCTTCGGCGGCGGCAGAGGTTGCAACCAAAGCCGTCAGAGCGGCGGCAACGCAGGTAGAGGATTTCAGCATCATTTGTCCCAACATTGAAAATCGTGGCGGGTATTAACCCGACTGATTTGGTCAATTAAACGATTCTGAGGGGGATGCAAGGAAATCTGACAAATTTAGTTGGTCAAAATGTCGCTCGCCTTTCCTGTTGCGCACTTGCTGTCAGGTTCGACGCTGTTTGCTCTGTCTTCCTTCCGGTTGCGGTGGTGCGGGTGACGGCGCCGGCTCAGGTTCGGGATCGTCGCTGAGTACCGGTTCCTTGGTCAGCATGGCCTGAGTTACAGCTTCCATGTATTTTTGCAGCATGACCGGCGGATCGGCCGGTGCGAGTTTGATGGTCAGCCTGCTTGCACCTTCCTGGCTATAGGCATAGCGCGAGGAATAGCTGGCGTTGACCTGGGCCGCCACGGGCCCCCAGCCGCCTTTCACTGAAGCGCTGCCTGATTTTTCGGTCTGTTTGGTCATCGAGATCGCCATTTTGACCTCTATCTCGGCCTCCTGCACCGCATAGAATGCGGGGAGGAATCCCATCGAGACGAGGCTGAATTCTTTGGCGGGGCCGTCGGGATTGGAGAGATCGGGAAGCAGGATTTTTTGGTCGGCCATATATTTAGCCATGTCGGTCGAATGACGATCCAGTTCGCTTTGTGATTCAGCGACCGAAAGTGCCAGCTTTTGAACCATTTCTGCAAAGGGAACGTTCAGCAGTTCTTGCCCGATACTCATTGTTCAAACTCCTTTTGAAAAATTTGTGTTTACTCGATGATTTGCGTTTTTGACCGCCTTCGGACCGAAAACGTAACTTTCGACGCGTTCTGGCTGACCGCCTGTTTCTTGGCGTTGGTTGCGATCTGTGCCCTATTGCCATCTTGGCCCAGCCCGACCACGGCCTCGACCTTTACATTGTCGATGGTAAACTCGCTGCTTCCGTCTGAACCGGCGAGAATCTGTTCGCCCAGTGCCTGTGAAAATTCCTGAGCGTCGACAACCTGAGTGTCTTCGTCGCCCGAATTCATTTCTGACCGACCCTGGGCCAACGGGTTTGTTACCGGAGACCCCGTGCCCATCAGCATGCCGCCGCCGCCTTCTTCCAGATCGTCAATCCGATTCTGCAGGTCCGAAATTGTTTGAAGCAAAGTGGTCTCGCGCTGCTCCATTCCGGTAAGACGGTCAGCAAGTGACTGCAACAGTGTCGCAAAGGCTTCGGGCAATTCGGTGACGCGTACATCAATAGGTGGCCTCTTGGGGGCCTTAACTGTCTTACGTGCCATCGGTGTCCTCTGGTGACCTGTTGTCATCTACTGGGCCCGGAGCAAAGCGCATGCGCATGGTCGATGCGCTTTTGGTGTCGACCGTATCGGTCTGGGTCAACTTCGGTCCCATGAAGATCGAGATGATTGCGGGCCGCTTGCCTTCTTCCGTCTTAGTGCTCATCTCCATTACGACTTTCAATTCCACATCGACATCCTGCATGTGATAGAAAACCGGTGGGATGCCCATGTCGCGAAGCTCCTGCGGGTAGTTCTTCAGGGCGTTCAACTGGTCGAGGCTTAGTTGCTCGGCGGCTTGCGCCACGCTCCTGCCAATATCCGCGACCATATCGGTCAGGGTCGTTCCGAGTATTTCACCGTCGGCCAAGTTGACCTCCCGTCATCGAAAATCCGGAGAACGTTAACACGAGAACGCTCTATCACAACGCGAAATATCAAATTCAAACATGCCTGGCCCCTTGCCGGGCTAGACACAGGCGAAAAAAATATTTGGAAAACAAAAAAAACCGCGCTCGAAGGCGCGGTTTCTTTAAGTGGTTATGGGCAGTTCTTAGCCCTGACGAGCTTTGAACTTGCGCTGCGTCTTGTTGATCACGTAGACGCGGCCTTTGCGACGCACAATACGGCAATCACGGTGCCGGTTCTTGAGCGAGCGGAGCGAGTTCTTGACCTTCATTGGTCTGTCTCCAATCTGCGGCGCCTTCATCAAGGACGTGGCCAGCGCCTGGGTTAGTCGGGTGCCCCGGAAGCCCGGAACAGTGAAATCATGGTGGGCGGTACAAGGATCGAACTTGTGACCCCTTCGATGTCAACGAAGTGCTCTACCGCTGAGCTAACCGCCCACGTCCCGTTGCGTTGTCCTACCCCATAACGAAATGGGGCGCGGAACCCCGCGCCGGTAGCGGGGTCTATAAAAGGAGTCGCAAAGGGGTTCAAGGGGTTTGGTAGAACTATTTTCCGGTCTATGTTCAATGCGAACAAGGAGTCACCATGCCGAACGCCCCCTATGTATTGGACATGCCCGCCAGACGCACGTCATGCGTGGTGTTTTCTTCTCCTCATAGTGGTCGGAGTTACCCTCAAACGCTGTTGAACCGCACGGTTCTAAGTGAAAATGTGATTCGATCCTCGGAAGATGCCTTTGTAGATCAGCTGTTTTCTGCGGCGGCCGACTTTGGCGCGCCGTTGATCTCGGCAGTGTTGCCGCGGGCGTATCTGGATCTGAACCGCAGTGCCGAGGAGCTGGATCCGGCACTGGTCCAAGGGGCGCGACGTTCCGGGCATAACCCCCGGGTGGCATCCGGGTTGGGGGTGATTCCCCGCGTGGTGGCCAATGGGCGCGCGATTTATCGCGGCAAGCTGACAATGGATGAGGCGCGCCTGCGCATCGACACCTGCTGGCGGCCCTATCATGCACGTCTCAAATCCTTGTTGGCCGAATCGCTCGACGTCTTCGGTCAGGCGATCCTGATCGATTGCCACTCGATGCCGCATGAGGCGGTCGCCATGGCCAGCAACGCAAAATCCAAGCGACCAGATGTGGTGCTGGGGGACAGGTTTGGCGCATCCGCCTCGACCGAGGTTGTGGATCGGATCGAAGCGGCCTTTGTGTCCGCCGGGCTGAACGTGGCACGCAACGCGCCCTTTGCCGGGGCGTATGTGACCCAGACCTATGGCCGCCCCGCCCGTCAGCAACATGCGGTGCAGATCGAAGTTGACCGGGCGCTTTATATGGACGAGGCCAACATCGTGCCGAATGAGAATTTCGCCCTTTTTCAAGAAATTCTGCGCGACATCATTCAGGAAATCGCCAGCATTGGCGATGATCCGGTTCGCCTGGCGGCCGAGTAAGCTCAGCGCAGCGCGCGGCCTTTCACAATTGCATCATTGCCAAAACGGCGCCGAATCTCGTCGGTGGCGCGTTCGGCCTGTGATCGCTGAGTGGCTCCCGGATCCAGCAAATCGCCCGATATATCGGCCTGCGCTTCGGGGCACAAATCAGACAAGCCAACGCCCAGCAATCGATATGGCCCCTGATCGCCAACCTGGTCGAAAAGGCCACGGGCCGTGCGATAAAGGCGATCGGCAATCTGGGTGGCATCACGCAGGGAAATGCGCCGGGTGATGATCTTGTGATTGGCTCGTTTGAGTTTCAGGGTGACAACACGCCCGGCCAAACCTTTGGCCTTTGCCCTGTCCGCCACCTTTTCGGAAAGGCGCCAGATGTGCCCATCCAGAATATCCAGACTGGCGGTATCTTCGAAAAACGTCGTTTCGTTGCTGATGGATTTTATCGGCTCATGGGCCGAGACGCGTCGCCTGTCCTGCCCGCGCGCCAGATGCCACAGCCGGTAACCCATTGATCCGAACCGTGCGGTCAGCGCCTCTTGGTCCCAGCGCAGCAGGTCGGAAAAACTGCGGATACCCGCGCGATCCAGCGATTCCTGCGCGGCAGGGCCGATGCCCCAGATCAGCCGCACGGGTTTGTCGTACAGGAACTCAGCCGTTTCCGCCTTTCCGATCACCGAGAATCCGCGCGGCTTGTCGAGGTCCGAGGCGACCTTGGCCAGAAACTTGTTGTGCGACAGCCCGATAGAGCCGGTCACGCCCAACTCATCCTTCATCCGCCGAACCAGCCGCGCCAGCATAACGGCAGGCGGCGCGCCATGCAGGCGCTGCGTGCCGGACAGATCCATAAACGCCTCGTCCAGCGATAGCGGTTCGACCACCGGGGTCAGTTCGTCCATCATCTTGCGAATCTCGCGCGACACTTCGGCATAGACCGACATGCGCGGCTTGATCACCACCGCCTCGGGGCACAGTTGCAAGGCTTTGAACATCGGCATGGCCGACCGCACCCCGCGAATGCGCGCCACATAACAAGCGGTCGACACCACGCCGCGTTTACCGCCGCCGATGATTACCGGCTTGTCGGCCAACTCGGGATTGTCCCGCTTTTCGACCGAAGCATAGAAGGCATCGCAATCCATATGTGCGATGGACAGATCAAACAGCTCGGGATGCGCCTTGATCCGCGGGCTGCCGCAGGCAGTGCAGCGCCGTTCGTCGGTCAATGTGGTCAGGCAATCTCGGCAGAGACCGGGCATGAAATCTTCCCGCCTTTCATGCGATTCAATTAGTGGTTTCCTTATACCAGCCCCAGCTGTGGCACGAAATGCCAGCGATTACTGAAAGCAGGGTCATGTCCGAAAGAAGACCCCCCGCGAAGTGGCGGGGGGAGGTGACGGACCTCAGGAAGAGAGGGTCCGCGGGGAGTATCACACCCCTAGAATCGCGCAAAACCGCCAATTTCGATAGGACCGAGGTCACACATGAGAAACTCGTATTTTTCATGTGTGTTTTGGGGCACAGCGGCGATTTGGCACGGTTGGGCCGGAAAGTGACGTTAGGTCAACTGGTTGCAAGCCGTTTCTGCGCGGAAATTTGCTGATTTGGTGGCACTTGTCAGTGATGTGTCAAGGAATTTAACTCAGCAAGAACCGCCTGGGCTGCGGCTTTTGGGTCCTGTGCCTGATAGATCGGGCGGCCAACAACGATGTGATCGGCACCGTCGCTGATTGCACTGGCCGGGGTGGCCACACGTTTCTGATCGCCCAATGCTGCGCCTGCTGGTCGGACACCTGGAGTAACGATCAGACGACCTTCGGCCTGGGGCAGGGCGCGGATCAGCGCGGCCTCTTGCGGGCTGGCGATGACGCCATCGGCCCCGGCCTCTAGCGCGCGTGCCGCACGTTCGACCACCAGTTCCTGCACGTTGCCCTCTTTCAGCAGGCTGGCATCCAGATCGTCGCGGTTCAGCGAGGTCAGGATGGTCACGGCGAGGATTTTAAGGTCCTTGCCCGAGGCACCCTCTTTCGCGGCGCGTACCACATGGGGATCACCATGCACGGTCAGGAAATCCAGATCGAACTGTGCCAACCCGCGCACAGCGTTTTCCACTGTGTTGCCGATGTCGAACAGCTTCATGTCCAGAAAAATGCGCTTGCCGTGATCCTGTTTCAGCTCATTAGCCAGGGCCAGCCCGCCTCCGGTCAGCATACCCAGCCCGATCTTGTAGAAAGATACGGCATCGCCCAACCGCTCGGCCATGGCCAGACCTTGCAAGGCGTTTGGAACATCAAGGGCAACGATCAGGCGGTCATCGGACATGGGGCAAGCTCCTTTTTGGCAAACGTCTGCGTCCTAACGGGTTCCGCGCCTTGTGTCCATGCAGGACCGATGTTTGATCGAAATCGCATTCCTCATGACTGAGTGTGCTATGGTCCTCCCATTACACAGAACATTTAAGATGGGGGACTCATGAAACAGTTTGCGGGTGCGGGGTTTGTTTTGTCTTTGGTTGGCTGTCAGCAAATGCCGTTGCAGCCAGAGGCCGCAGATACGGTCATCAGATCCCCGACCAATCAGGACCTGCGCCTTGTGCGCGGCTATCGTTCGACCGACGATGATTGCCAGTTAACCGGCGAAACGGCCTTTACCGTCGATTTTCTGGATGACGCGGCTGATCTTGTGTCCTGCCCCTCAGGCAGCGATGCGGCGCAATCATTGGTCGACATGTATAATGCACGGCAAGTCGCAAAAACCGGAGGGTATACAGTCTATTCCGTACCGCGCCGTTAAGTGCGGAATCTGCGGCTTAGCCTCTTGAACCGTCAAAGATATTTCCCAGATTGAATGTGAGGCCCAGACCGACGCGTGCCGCCAAGCGGGCGCATCACATTCAGGGCGCTTGAGATAAAGGAGAATGCTATGGACTTGAACAAGTTCACCGAGCGGGCACGGGGATTCGTGCAGGCGGCGCAGACGATTGCGCTGCGCGAGGGGCACCAGAGGTTGGAGCCCACACATATTTTGAAAGCATTGATGGATGACGATCAGGGGCTGGCCAGCAACCTGATCACACGTGCAGGTGGCGCGCCGAACCGTGTGGTCGAGGCGCTGGATGCTGCGATGGCCAAAATCCCGAAGGTCAGCGGCGACGCAAGCCAGATTTACATGGACGGCCAGACCGCCAAGGTGTTGGACGAGGCCGCCAAGATTGCCACCAAAGCGGGCGACAGCTTTGTGCCGGTCGAACGCGTGTTGATGGCACTGTGCATGGTGAAATCCAAAGCCAAGGACGCTTTGGATGCCGGCGCTGTGTCCGCGCAGAAACTGAACGAGGCGATCAATGATATCCGCAAGGGTCGCACCGCTGACAGCGCGTCGGCGGAGGAGGGCTATGACGCGCTCAAAAAATACGCGCGCGACCTGACCGAGGCTGCGGCAGAGGGCAAGATCGACCCGATCATCGGACGGGATGAGGAAATCCGTCGCTCGATGCAGGTTCTGTCGCGTCGTACCAAGAACAATCCGGTTCTGATCGGGGAACCCGGCGTCGGTAAGACCGCGATTGCTGAAGGTATGGCCCTGCGCATTATCAATGGTGATGTGCCGGAATCGCTGAAGGACAAGAAACTGCTGGCGCTGGACATGGGCGCGCTGATCGCCGGTGCGAAGTACCGCGGTGAGTTCGAAGAACGTCTCAAGGCGGTTCTGACTGAGGTAACCGAGGCCGCCGGTGAGATTATCCTGTTCATCGACGAGATGCACACATTGGTCGGTGCCGGTAAATCCGACGGTGCGATGGATGCCGCCAACCTGATCAAGCCCGCGCTTGCACGGGGTGAGCTGCATTGCATCGGTGCAACCACGCTGGACGAGTACCGCAAATACGTCGAGAAAGACGCGGCCCTTGCGCGCCGCTTCCAGCCAGTGATGGTTCAGGAGCCGACGGTCGAGGACACGATCAGCATCCTGCGCGGTATTAAAGAGAAGTACGAGCTGCACCACGGTGTGCGCATCTCGGACTCGGCACTGGTATCGGCGGCGACCCTGTCGCATCGCTATATCACCGACCGGTTCCTGCCTGACAAAGCTATCGATTTGGTCGATGAGGCGGCGTCGCGTCTGCGGATGGAGGTAGACTCCAAGCCAGAAGAACTCGATCAACTTGATCGTCAGATCCTGCAGATGCAGATCGAGGAAGAAGCGCTGAAGCTTGAGGATGACGCAGCCTCCAAGGATCGTCTGGAAACCTTGCAAAAGGATCTGGCCGACCTGCAGGAGAAATCCGCGGAGATGACCGCCCAGTGGCAGGCCGAACGCGATAAGCTGGCAGGTGCGCGTGATCTGAAGGAGCAGCTCGACAAGGCGCGGGCCGATCTGGAGATCGCTAAGCGCGAAGGCAACCTCGCCAAGGCGGGTGAGCTGTCCTACGGCGTCATCCCCGAGCTTGAGAAAAAGCTGACCGAGGCCGAAAACGCCGAAAGCAACGCCATGATGGCCGAAGAAACGGTGCGTCCGGAACAGATCGCTTCGGTGGTCGAACGCTGGACGGGTATCCCGACCTCGAAAATGCTGGAAGGTGAGCGCGAGAAGCTGCTGCGGATGGAAGACGATCTGCATTCCCGCGTGATCGGTCAGGATGCGGCGGTGACTGCCGTGGCCAACGCCGTGCGCCGTGCGCGTGCTGGCCTGAATGATGAGGGTCGCCCGCTGGGTTCGTTCCTGTTCCTCGGACCGACCGGCGTGGGTAAGACCGAATTGACCAAGGCCGTGGCGAACTTCCTGTTCGATGACGACAACGCGATGGTACGCATCGATATGTCCGAGTTCATGGAGAAACACGCGGTCGCCCGTCTGATCGGTGCCCCTCCGGGTTATGTCGGTTATGATGAAGGCGGTGTGCTGACCGAAGCCGTGCGACGCAGGCCCTATCAGGTCGTGCTGTTTGACGAGGTCGAAAAGGCGCATCCGGACGTATTTAACGTGTTGTTGCAGGTTCTCGATGACGGCGTGCTGACCGATGGTCAGGGACGCACCGTGGACTTCAAGCAGACGCTGATCATTCTGACGTCGAACCTCGGCTCTCAGGCGCTCAGCCAGTTGCCCGAAGGTGCGGACAGTGCGCAGGCCAAACGCGACGTGATGGATGCGGTCCGGGCGCATTTCCGGCCGGAATTCCTGAATCGTCTGGACGAAACGATCATCTTTGACCGGCTCAAGCGGGCCGATATGGATGGCATCGTTGATATCCAGATGGCACGCCTGCAGAAACGTCTGGCCGCCCGCAAGATCGAGCTGGCACTGGACGATGGTGCCAAGGAATGGCTGGCGAACGAAGGCTATGATCCGGTCTTTGGTGCGCGTCCGCTGAAACGCGTGATTCAGCGCGCGCTTCAGAACCCATTGGCCGAGGCCCTGCTGGCCGGCGAGATCAAGGACGGCGAGACTGTCCCGGTGACTGCCGGAGCCGAAGGTCTGGTCATCGGTGACAGGCTGGGCACGTCAGATCGGCCCCGCCCGGACGATGCCGTGGTGCATTGATCTGAGATTGGAAACCAGAAAGACCCGCCAAACTGGCGGGTCTTTTTATTTTTACACCTTGGCAAAATGTCCGTTCAGAAAAACAGCGATTTCCGTCAGCGAGGCATCGGCTTCGGGTATCTCCGGGTAAAACTCGAACA
Source organism: Ruegeria sp. BH6 (assembly GCF_056538105.1). Lineage (NCBI taxonomy): Bacteria > Pseudomonadati > Pseudomonadota > Alphaproteobacteria > Rhodobacterales > Roseobacteraceae > Ruegeria > Ruegeria sp. BH6. The sequence continues at coordinate 2,887 of NZ_JBQFSR010000007.1, read as the reverse complement.
CGTGCCACATGCCCTCCCATACACGCAGGGTGCAGTCGGCGCCGGCCTGTCGCAGCAGGCGATCCAGACGCACGCAACCGCTCAACAAATGATCGCGGGTTCCCGAAGTCAGAAAGACGGGTGGAAAGTCTGCGTCGAAGGGGCCGTAAATCGGAGATACGTCGGGGGCTGTCAGGTCGACGTCTTTGCCAACATAACAGTCACGGAAAAAGTCGATTTCAGACTGATTTAGAAACGGGTCGCGATCTGCCAGTCCGCTGTCCCCGTTGTTCTGCAGGTCGACAAAAGGTGAAAGCAGGGCCAGTGCCGTTGGTAACGGAACGCCATTTGCGCGCATTCTGTGGACTGCAGCCAATGCAAGATTTCCCCCGGCAGATTCTCCGCACAGGCAAGCCCCAGGCGTTTCGGCCAGTACAGACGAGATGACTGCGGTGCAGGCATCAAGGGCCGCCGGGTATGGCGCTTCGGGGGCCAAGGGATAGTCCGGTGCAATCACAACCGCGCCGGTCTTCGCGGCCAGCCAGGCTGAGATTGGCAAATCCTCAAACGGGCTGCCAAGGGTAAAGCCGCCGCCGAACAGATAGACCAACCTGCGGCCAGGGCGCGGTTCGGCAGGAGTGATAACCATGCAACGCACACCGCCAATTGTTTCATCGGACAGTGCAACGCCGGACATTTCTACGGCTGCGGTACAACTGTCTGCGTAATCCTCTCGCAACATAGCCCGCATTTCGGGAAGAGGCTGCGTTAGATCCCGAATTGCGGCTTGTTCGGCATAAGATGCAGCCTTGGCACTGATTGCGGCAGGGGCGGGCATAGGTTTGTTTTTTCTGTGGTTCATACCATTGATATCGCAATGTCAGCAGGCGCAAGGGATCTAATGGATGCAGGTATGCTTTTACGGTTTCCCCAAAAACACCGCACTACGTCTGTCGATCCATTGCAAAGCCTGCACGTTCCGGGCCTGAATTGCAAAGCTTAGCTTGGTTGGGAACGTTCTGAAGTCCACGCCAACAGGCGACTACGTTACAATCTCGTCGCTCAATCGTGACGCTCATTACCTTGGCACTGTGCTATCAGCGATCTACCTCATACCCGAGGCGTTTTGACAACGGAGACATACATGGCGCATCGCTGGACCAATACATTGACACATGCGGACGTCACCCCAAGGGCGGCGTTTTTGAACCGGCGTCAGGTTATGGCCGGGCTGGCAGGTGTCGGACTGGCGGGGATGGCGCGCGGCGCGGCGGCGCAAGAAGCGCTGGAGCCGAACACCTGGGAAGAGATCACGTCTTATAACAACTTTTATGAATTCGGGACCGGCAAGGATGATCCTGCCAAATATGCCGGTGCGCTGACCACCGAACCATGGAGTGTTAAGATCGACGGTCTGGTCGACAATCCGGGCGACTATGACTTTAAGGATATCATATCCGAGATGACGGTCGAAGAACGCATCTATCGTTTCCGGTGTGTCGAGGCCTGGTCGATGGTGATCCCCTGGAACGGGTTCGAACTGGCTGATCTTCTGAACATGGCAGGTGTTCAGGAAGGGGCCAAATACGTGGCCTTTGAAACCGCCTTGATCCCCGATGAGATGCCGGGCGTGCGCTACCCGATTCTGGAGTGGCCTTACCGCGAGGGTCTGCGCTTGGATGAGGCGATGCATCCGCTGACCATCATGGCGACGGGTATTTATGATCGGCCGATCCCAAACCAGAATGGTGCGCCGCTGCGTTTGGTGGTGCCGTGGAAATACGGCTTCAAGTCGATCAAGTCGATCGTGCGGATCACTCTGACAGAAGAAGAGCCAGCCACCAGCTGGAACATGTCGGCGCCACGTGAGTATGGCTTCTATAGTAACGTGAACCCGAACGTGAACCATCCGCGCTGGTCGCAAGCCTCGGAACGTGAAATCGGCGGCGGTCTCTTTGCCAAGCGTATCCCAACCCTGATGTTCAACGGCTATGAGAACGAGGTCGCCGGGCTGTACGAAGGCATGGATCTTTCGCAATACTATTAAGTCTATGCAGCAGGTGAATCATATATTACGCCGTATTCCCGCTTGGGCGGTCTACCTGATTGGGGCGCTTCCAGCGCCCTGGTTGTTTTACCAAGGGCTGACGGGCGGATTGGGTGTAAACCCGATAGAGGCGTTGGAGCATCGGTACGGAGAGTTGGCGTTACAGCTTCTGATTGGTGTGCTGGCGATTTCTCCTCTGCGGCGTTTCCTTGGCCTGAACCTGCTGAAGTTCCGCCGCGCCCTTGGGGTTCTGACCTTTGCGTATGTTACGCTGCATCTGTTGGTGTGGCTTGTGTTGGATGTGCAGGTGCCCAGCCAGATTTGGGCGGATATCGTTAAGCGCCCTTATATAACGGTCGGCATGGCTGCTTTTGTCTTGATGCTGCCGTTGGCGGTGACGTCGAACAATCTGTCGGTGCGGAAATTGGGTCCGCGATGGCGCAGCTTGCAGCGCCTGGTGTTTCCCGCAGCGGTTCTGGGTGGGCTGCACTATGTCATGTTGGCCAAGGGCTTCCAGATTGAACCGCTGGTCTATCTGTCTGCAATCGTCGGCCTGTTGCTACTGCGTTTGCCTATATCCGGTGTGTTGACTCGGTCGCGTCAGGCCGATTCCATCTGACTCGGCGCTGAGTCTATGGGTAACCCTGTTCAAAAGCTGAGATTCGAGGTGGGATGCGCTGTGTGTTGCGGGTTTCGTGGAGTGTGTCGTTGTTTAAGATTATGATTTATATGGGTAAAATTTAAATCTGCGGTTTTTTTCGAGTTTGTCGAATTTTCCACTTGCGGGTTGTTTGGGTAAACCTTAGAACCCCCTTCACCGGCGCTGCTGAGGCGGTGTTGGGACGCTGGAGACGGCGGAGA